>JBKJIW010000061.1:0-79893 GCA_046598255.1 Aeromicrobium sp.
GGGTCGATGGGACGCGTCGGATCCTCGGGCGACAACGCCGCCATGGAAAGCTTCTTCAGCCTGCTGCAGAAGAACGTCCTGGACACCAGACGGTGGGACATCCGCGAGGAACTGCGGCTCGCGATCGTCACCTGGATCGAGACCAAGTACAACCGGCGCCGACGTCAACGACGCCTCGGCAAGCTCACCCCGGTCGCGTTTGAGACAATCTACGAAGCCGCAAACGCGGCCTGAAAATCACAAAGCCCAAGTGTCAACAAAACTCTGGGCAGTCCCCCGGGCGAGCACTTGGACCCGGCGCACGCAAGCCTGTCCGGACCCAGCACCCCGGTCGACGGGTGCGGCCTAAGCGCCCCCCCGGCGCCCCCCGAGGACACCAACCAGCGGAATGTATGGGCCCATAACAACTGCAATTGCAGGTATGAATATCGTTCGGACACCCTCGTAATGAAAAGGTCATCGGTTCGATTCCGATAGGCGGCTCCACCCAGATCCACCTCCTCACCGCGACGGTGACGCCCACGGCGTCACCCCGGGCTGATGACGCCCTCGGCGTCACGCAACGAGTCGACGACCTTCTGCACGCGTCGGGCGCGGGTCGCGGCGGCCTTCGCCTCGTTGACCGAGCGGACGTGCTCCTTCGAGCGGCTGGGCGCGAGGGCGTCGAACGCGGCGCGGACGCCTGCCTCGGCCAGCGCAGACGCCAGGTCGTCCGGCACCTCGGGGGCCCGCGACGACCGGTCGTGCTCGAGGCTGATGGTGTGCTTTTCGCCGCCGACCACACCGGCAGCCTCCCTGACGGCCTTCGAGACGGGGATCAGGAACTGCCCGCCCATCGACGCGACGGTCGAGGCGTACGAGTGGCCGTTCAGCTCCACGGTCACCGGCACTCGCTTGCCGGCCCTGAAGGACAGGACGACGTCCTCGGGAACCTCGATGCCCACGTTGTTGCCCATCTGCACCAGCACGGTGGTGAAGCTGACCATGGTGACTCCTCAGCAGTCGTCGTTCTCCGGACCAGCATCCCATCGTGGGTCCGCCGGTGGACGGCGATGCTGACAGGTGACGGTTCGCCGCGGGGATGACAGAGTTTGTCCATCACCTCTGAAGGAGCCCCACGATGCGCACTCTCATCGTCACCACGTTCGTGTCCCTCGACGGCGTCATGGAGGCCCCGGGCGGTGAGGCCGGGTACCGCAACTCTGGCTGGACCTTCAAGGACATCGAGTTCGTCCCGGCCGCGTACGAGATGAAGGGGCGCGAGCAGGAGGAGGCCGGCGCCCTGCTGCTGGGCCGCGTCTCGTACGAGGCGTTCGCGCCGGTCTGGCCGACGATGGACGACTTCGCCGGCTACAACGCGATGCCCCGCTACGTCGTGTCGACGACGCTGACGCAGGATGACCCCCGTTGGCCCGCGACCATCCTGACATCGATCGACGAGGTCGCCGCGCTCAAGGAGACCGACGGCGAGCCGATCCTGGTGCACGGCAGCGCGACCCTCGCCCAGGGGCTTGCCGACGCCGGCCTGGTGGATCGCTACCACCTCCTGGTCTTCCCGGTGCTGCTCGGCGCGGGCAAGCGGTTGTTCGGTGCCGCGGACGTCGACGCGACCAAGCTGGCCCTTGTCGAGCACGAGGTCTACCCCAACGGCATCCAGAAGAACGTCTTCGACGTCGTCCGGTAGGCGGGGTCAGCTCACGGGCGGATGGCCTCGAGCCGTTCGAGGGCGTCGGCGATGACGTGCTCCTGCTTGCAGAACGCCCACCGCACGAGCGGGCGTCCCGGGTCGCCGCCCCGGCCCGAGCCGGTCGGCGGATCGTAGAACACCTGGTGGGGGATCGCGACGACGCCGGCCAGTGACGGCAGCTGCCGGCAGAACTCCAGCCCGTCGTGGAACCCGAGTGGCCGGATGTCGGTCGTGGCGAAGTAGGTGCCCTCCGGCACGAAGACGTCGAAGCCGATCGCGGTGAGCCCGTCGCACAGCTGGTCGCGCTGCGTCTGGAGCCGGGCCGTGAAGTCGTCGAAGTAGGCGTCATCGGCCCCGAGGGCGTGGGCGATCGCCGGCTGCAACGGCGACCCGGAGGTGTAGGTCAGGAACTGCTTGGCGCCGACGACGGCGCCGACGAGGGTCGCAGGACCCGTTGCCCAGCCGATCTTCCAGCCCGTGAACGAAAAGCTCTTGCCCCCGCTCGAGATCGTCAGCGTCCGCTCGGCCATGCCGGGAAGCGTCGCGATCGGGATGTGGGGGAGCCCGTCGAACGTCAGGTGCTCGTAGACCTCGTCGCTGATGACGACCAGGTCCCGGTCGATCGCGAGCGCCGCGACCGCCTCGAGCTCGTCGCGGCGCAGGACGGTGCCGGTCGGGTTGTGGGGCGAGTTGAGCAGGATCGCGGTCGTGCGGGGCGAGACGGCGGCGCGCAGCTCGTCCAGGGGCAGGCGGAAGTCGGGTGCGCGCAGGGTGACCGGACGCCTGACGGCTCCCGCCATCTGGATCATCGCGACGTACGAGTCGTAGTAGGGCTCGAGGACGATGACCTCGTCGCCCGGGTCGACCAGGCCGAGCAGGGCGGCGGCGATCGCCTCGGTCGCGCCGGTGGTCACGGCGACCTCCGTCTCCGGATCGACCTCGAGACCGTAGAACCTGCGCTGGTGCGCGGCGATCGCGGCTCGCAGCTCCGGCACGCCGGTGCCCGGCGCGTACTGGTTGCGGCCCGAGTGCAGGGCGTCGACGGCGCGAGCGACGACGTCGTCGGGACCGTCCGTGTCGGGGAACCCCTGGCCGAGGTTGACCGACCCGGTCCGGGCGGCCAGCGCGCTCATCTCGGCGAAGATCGTCGTCCCGAGCCCGGCGATGCGGGCGCTGGAGGTCTTCACCCACCCGACTCTATCCCCGGCGTCGTCCCAGGACGTTGTGCCGAAGTGGGCCCATGGGAGGCCGGGCGGCCCTACGCTGGGGCGCAGGTCAGGTCGTGGACGATCGGCCCGGTGGATCAGCGATCCGACGGGCCAGCCGGTGGGTTGGGAGTCCCGCCGGAGCAGGAGGTCTCCGCGGCTGCTGCATGACCGCGCGGAGGGGGTCCCGTGAGCGCCACGCGTCTGTCTGCTGCCGTGAGCCCTGCGCTCCTGCCGGCCGCCCACCAGCACGTCGCCAGCCGGTTCACCTTCGGCGTCGACGAACGGGCCATGGCCGACATGCGCACCGCCGGCGGCTGGACGCAGTGGTTCGAGCGTCAGCTCGCCTGGACCCGCCTGTCGGACGCGCCCGGCCGTGGCGTCGCGTCGTGGTTCCCGCTGCTGGCCGACACGCCGTCCGCCGCCTGGGCCCGGGTGAAGGCGCAGGAGAAGAGCGCCTGGGACTTCGGATACGACTTCTCGGCGTTCTCGACGGCCCGCAGGATCGTGTCGCGCCGCCAGGTCCACGAGGTCATGGCCGACTTCTGGTCCAACCTGCTCTACATCCCGGCGGGGGAGGACCGCTCCTTCCCGTGGCGGATGTCCTTCGACCAGATGATCCGTCGCAACGCCCTCGGCAGCTATCGCCAGATGCTGCGCGAGGCGATCGTCCACCCGGCGATGTCGGGATGGCTCAACAACAACACCAACACCAAGAACGGCATCAACGAGAACCTCGGCCGCGAGCTGCTCGAGCTCTACACCGTCGGTCGCCCGGCCGGGTACGACGAGGCCGACGTCAAGAGCTCGGCCCGCATCCTGACCGGCTTCAAGGTCAGGGTGTTCGACGGGTACGCGGCCTCGTACGAGCCCAAGGACCACTACGTCGGCGCGGTCTCCGTCATGGGCTTCTCCCACCCGAACACCGCCGCGGACGGTCGCGAGGTCGTCTCGGCCTACCTCGACTACCTGGCACGCCACCCCGCGACGGCCACTCGGATCGCCCGTCGCCTCTGCCAGCGGTTCGTGTCCGACACCCCGTCGGACCGGATCGTCGCCGCGGTCGCGAAGGCGTACACCGACGCGGACACCGACATCGCCGCCACGCTGCGGGCCCTGGTCGGCCACCGCGACTTCCTCGACGCGGCCGGCGCCAAGGTCAGGACCCCGATCGAGGACGTCGTCAACTGCGCGCGGGTGCTCGGAGTGGCGCCGACCGGCGGCGGCGGTGAGGGCTCCTTCGCCCGCAAGCTCGTCTGGATGAGCAACACGCTGGGGCAGCGGGCGTTCGACTGGCCACGCCCCGACGGCTTCCCGGAGACCTCGGCGACGTGGAGCTCGCCGGCGCGCATCGTCCGCAGCTGGCGGATCCACTACGCGTTGGCCGGAAACTGGTGGGGTGCCACGGAGGTCTCGACCGTCCCGCGATCCGACGCGATGCCCACGACGTGGCCCCTCACCCTCGGCCAGCTGGTCGACCACCAGGCGCGGATGCTGCTGGGCCGGACCTCGAACGCCCCGATGCGCAGGGCCGCGGCCGACACCCTGAAGCTCGCCGAGACTCGCTCGTTCACCAACGCGGCGGCCGTCTCCGAGTGGACGTGGCTGGTCGTCCAGGGTGCGGTGCTGAACGCTCCGGAAGGGATGCTGCGATGACCGACGACTGTGGCTGCGACGACTACGGCCCAAGCCGCCGGTCGCTGCTGAAGGCGGCAGGTCTCGCCGCGATGGCTGGCGTGACCACCTCGATGGTCGGTGACGTCATGACGTCCACCGTCTTCGGCGCGGAGGAGGGCAACATCCTCGTGGTGGTGTCGCTGCGAGGCGGGGCGGACGGCCTGTCGATGATCGTGCCCCACGCGGAGCCGACGTACTACGCGGCCAGGCCGACGACCGCGATCGCCAGGAGCCGGCTCCTGGTCCCGGACGCGACCTTCGGCCTGCACCCGGCGTTCGCGCCCCTGCAGGCCATGTGGACCCGCGGCGAGGTCGCCGGCCTCCAGGCGATCGGCCTGCCCACCCCCAACCGCAGCCACTTCGAGGCGATGGAGCTGCTGGAGGACGCCGATCCTGGCAGCTCGGCACGCATCGGCTGGATCAACCGGATGATCTCGGGGCTGACCACCACGCCGGACCTGTTCGACGGGGTGCAGATGGGGTCGACCGTCACGCCGACGTCGCTGATCGGTCCCGCCCCCAGCCTGGCCACCGGCGAGTTCGGTGACCTGGCGCTCCCGTTCCAGTCGGACGTTGCACTGCGCGACAGGCTGGCGGCCGGCCTGCAGGCCCAGTACGCGTCCCATGTGGGACCGCTCGGGGCCGCCGGGGTCAGTGCACTGGCGCTGGCGTCGCGCGCCGGCCAGATCGAGGCGGCCGTCACTGCCGGATCGGCGGCTGGCGTCACCTACCCGAGGTACTCGTCGCTCGGCGCGGCACTCCAGAGGACGGCGGGGCTGATCCGCGCACGGGTCGGCGTCAAGGCCGTGGCCGTCGATGCCGGCGGGTGGGACCACCACGTCGACCTCGGATGGCGGGTCGAGGACAGCATCGGCGACCTCGCGGCCAGCCTCGCGGCGTTCTTCACCGACCTGGGCACCGACGCGGGTCGGGTCACGGTCGTGACCCTGAGCGAGTTCGGCCGCCGACTCACCGAGAACGGCTCGCGGGGCGTCGACCACGGCTACGGCAACGCGGTGCTCGCGCTCGGCGCGGGCGTCGTCGGCGGGAAGTACTACTCCCGCTGGCCGACCCTCGGATCCGGCCAGCAGGTCGACGGAGACCTGGCCGTCACGACCGACTACCGCAGCGTGCTGATGGAGATCCTGCGATCGCGGTTCCCGACGCTCGACACGTCGGCGGTGTTCCCGGGCGTCTCGTCGGCCCCCCTGGGCTTCATGCGCTGACGTCGGATCCCCGCACCGCCCTACGATGCGGGGATGACGGACAAGGACGTGCGGCGGATCCGGGGCGCGGTCGCGGCCGGCTTCTTCCTGCAGGGACTCGTCTTCGCGGCGATCGTGACGCAGGCGCCGCGCATCAAGGACAGGTTCGACATCGGGGACGGCGGCCTCACCGGCATCCTCGTGCTGGTCGCGGTCGTGTCGGGTGTCGGCAGCGTCATCGCCGGGGCGGTCGCCGAACGGCGGTCGAGCGCGGCGGCCTTCCGGCTGGCGCTGCTGACGATCGGCCTCGGGGCGCTGCTGATCGGGCTCGCGCCGACGCGGCCCGCACTGGTCGCCGCGTTCGTGGTCTACGGGTTGGGCGTCGGAGCCGTCGATGCCGGCATGAACATGCAGGGCGTCCGGGTGGAGGAGGCCTACGGTCGCAGCATCATGGCGAGCTTCCACGGGCTGTGGTCGGTGGGCGGCATCCTCGGCGCCCTGTACGCCGCGGGGGTCGCCGGGCTGGACGTGCCTCTGGGCGTCTCGCTGGTGGTCGTGGCGATCGTCACCTGGACCGTCGCGACGACCGCGGCGCCGCACTTCATCGTGGCGCAGGAGCACGATCCGGGTCTGGGCGCGACGGGGCTCGACCTGCCGTGGCGGCCGGTCCTGGTCTTCGGTCTGGTCGTGTTGATCTTCTACGCGTCCGACACCGGGATCCTCACCTGGAGCAGCGTCTACCTCGAGGATGCGCTCGATGCCTCCAGCGGGGTGGCCCCCCTCGCCTACGGCGCGTACCAGGCGGGGGCGCTGGTCTCCCGCTTCGGCGGCGACCTGCTCGTGCGTCGCATCGGTGCGGCGGCGGTCGTGGTCATCGGCACCTCGACGGGGATCGCTGGGCTGGTCACGGTCGTCGCCGCGCCGGTGCCCGCCGTCGCGATCATCGGCTTCTTCGTCGTCGGCCTGGGCCTGGCGATCCTCGCACCGCTGTCGTTCGCAGCACTGGCCGCCGCGGTGCCGCCGGCTGCCCGTGACGTCGCGATCGCGCGGATGAACATTGCCAACTACGTCGGGGCGATCCTCGGCGGCGGTCTGATCGGTGCGGCGGCGTCGGCTGACCATCTGCGGTGGGCCTTCGTCATCCCGCTGGCCATCGTGCCGGTGACGCTGCTGTTCGCCCGGTCGTTCCGGGCGGCCGGCACCACGTCCACCTGAGCGGGGCCGGGGACCTGCGCGAAGGGCGGTCGACCTGGCCGGAGATATAAGTCGCCCCACCGTTCTCGGGGGGTGAAACGGTGGGGCGACAACAGGCGCCAACAGCTTGAGGCACATTGACCCTGCACGGACGACGATACGTGACCGCTCCACACGTGTGCAGGCAAACGGATAAATCAATCGCAAAGTTTTTGTCAGGTGGTCCGCGATGTGGTGACGGGTGGGACAATCGACCCCATGACCGCCACTCTCGCGCCCGTCGGGCCCCCGCAGCGCCCGCGTACCGGCCCGGTGCGCCGCGTCATCTTCGTGCTGGGTGTCGGCATGATCCTGGCCGGTGTCGGCTTCCTGATCTACTGCGCCTGGCAGTACTACGGCACCAACATCGTGTCGAAGCAGAAGCAGGGCGAGATCAAGCAGAGCATCGCCTCCAACTGGGACAACGGCATCGACGGCAAGGACGTCGGTCTGCTGCGCGTCAAGCGGTTCGGCACCGACTACGAGGCACCGATCGTCAAGGGCTTCGACGACAAGGCGCTGGCCACCGGCGTCGGCTGGGACCCCAAGAGCGCGCTGCCGGGCGAGATCGGCAACTTCGCGATTGCCGGCCATCGGGTCACCCACGGTGAGCTGTTCGCGAAGTTCCCCGAGCTCAAACGGGGCGACAAGATCATCGTCGAGACCCGCACCAAGATCTACACCTACAAGCTGCGCAACTCTGGCACGTCCATCACGGTCGACTTCTCCGTCGGCTGGCCGCTGCAGCGGGTGCCCGATCCCGATGCTGCCGGCGAGCGTCCGACCAAGGCCGTCATCACGATGCTGACGTGCTCGGAGCTGTTCCACACCCGCAACCGCAACGTCGCCATCGGCGACCTGGTGTCCGAGCAGGACAAGAAGACCGGCAAGACCACCACGGTTGGTTGATGGCACGGTTGACGGGATCGGTTGGCGTCGGCGCCCGGTCCGTGGCACCTAGGCTGGACCCATGCAGGGCTACCAGCGGAACTTCATCGAGCTAGCGCTCGACCACGACGTGCTTCGCTTCGGCGAGTTCACCCTCAAGTCAGGGCGCACGTCGCCCTACTTCTTCAACGCGGGGCTGTTCAACACCGGCGCGCGGCTGGCCGGTCTGGGCCGGTTCTACGCCGACGCGATCGTGGCGAGCGGCGTGGAGTTCGACGTGCTGCTCGGTCCGGCCTACAAGGGCATCCCGATCGCGTCCGCCACGGCCGTCCAGCTCGCGGCGCTGCACGGTCTCGACGTGCCGTGGTGCTTCAACCGCAAGGAGGCGAAGGACCACGGCGAGGGTGGTCTGATCGTCGGGTCCCCGCTGGAGGGACGCGTGCTCGTGGTCGACGACGTCATCACCGCCGGCACCGCGATCCGCGAGGTCATGGAGATCGTCCAGACGGCGGGCGCCACGTGCGCGGGCATCGTCGTGGCGGTCGACCGTCAGGAGCGCGGCCGGGGTGACCTGTCGGCCATCCAGGAGGTCGAGCGCGACTTCGGCGTGCCGGTGCTGTCGATCATCTCGTTCGACCTGATCATCGAGTACGTCCAGGAGACGGGCCGGCACGCCGAGCATCTCGACGCCATCCGCGGATACCGCGAGGAGTTCGGCATCGGCGTATGAGCGAGAGCGTCGAGACCGGCACCTCCGAGGTGGGCGTCGGGCCGTGGGTCGGTGAGTGGCCGGCGGACGAGCGGTACGACCCGGAGCTGCTGGCAGACGGCGACCGCCGCAACGTCGTCGACGGCTACCGCTACTGGACGCTGGAGGCGATCGTCGCCGATCTCGACCTGCGCCGGCACCCCTTCCACGTGGCGATCGAGAACTGGCAGCACGACTTCAACATCGGGTCGATCGTCCGCACCGCCAACGCGTTCGCCGCGGCCGAGGTGCACATCGTCGGCAAGAGGCGCTGGAACCGCCGTGGTGCGATGGTGACCGACCGCTACCAGCACGTCAGGCACCACGAGACCGTGGCAGAGCTCGCCGCGTGGGCGGCTGGCGAGGGGCTCGAGGTGCTGGGCATCGACAACGTCGAGGGGTCCGTCCCGATCGAGACGGCGACCCTGCCAGCGGCGTGTGTGCTGGTGTTCGGCCAAGAGGGGCCCGGGCTGTCCGCCGAGGCCCGCGCGGCCTGCGGTCGGACGCTGTCGATCGCCCAGTTCGGCTCGACCCGCTCGATCAACGCCGGGGCGGCCGCCGCCATCGCGATGCACGCCTGGGTGCGGCAGCACGCCGATCTTTGACCCGCCAGCTCTCCCCAGTTCTTGGACACTTTCGTACGATTCGACACGCGTGATCAGGACACAAGTGTCCAAAAACTGAGGGGAGTGGTCGTGGGGTGCCGGCTCGCGAGGCGGTCCGCATGGCCGCGACCTACGCTCGGGACATGAGCTCTCGCGTCGTCGTCATCGGAGGTGACGCGGCCGGCATGTCCGTCGCGTCCGGAGTGCGTCGCCGGCTCGGTGATGACGACGAGGTCATCGTGCTGGAGCGCGGCGAGTGGACCTCGTACTCGGCCTGTGGCATCCCCTACTGGGTCGCTGGCGACGTCGAGTCGGCCGATGCCCTGGTCGCCCGGACGCCGGAGCAGCACCGCAAGAACGGCATCGACCTGCGGACGGGTGTCGAGGCGGTCGCGATCGACCCCGCGTCACGGACGGTGTCGATCGCCGACGGCGACCCGATCACGTACGACCGGCTGGTGATCGCCACGGGTGCCGAGCCGGTCAGGCCCGATCTGCCGGGCATCGACGGCGACGGCATCCACGGGGTCCAGTCGCTCGACGACGGCCAGGTCATCCTCGACGAGCTCGATCGCGGTCCACGGCACGTGGTGGTGGTCGGCAGCGGCTACATCGGGCTCGAGATGGCCGAGGCGTGCGTGAACCGCGGCTTCGACACGACCGTCATCGAGCGGGCTCCCACCGTCATGCCGATCATCGAGGCCCCCCTGGGTGAGCAGGTCGCCGACGCCATGAAGCGGCGCGGCATCCACCTGCTGGCGGGCGTCGGCGTCACCGGGTTCGCGCTCGATGACACCGGACGGGTCTCGGCGGTCGAGACGGACGACGGCACCGTGCCGGCGGACCTCGTCATCCTCGGTCTGGGCGTCACGGCGCGCTCGGCACTGGCCGGCGACGCGGGCCTGCCGCTTGGGGCCAAGGGCGGGATAATTGTCGACGACCAGCAGCGCGTCAAGGACTTTCCGGGCATCTGGGCGGTCGGCGACTGCGTGGTGACCAAGGACCGCATCACGGGCGAGCTCATCCACCTGCCGCTGGGCACGCACGCCAACAAGCAGGGGATGGTGGCCGCCGACAGCATCGTTGCCGATCTGCTCGAGCAGGAGCCGTCACTGTCCTTCCCGGGAGTGGTCCAGACCGCGATCACGAAGTTCTGTTCGCTGGAGATCTCCCGCACGGGGCTGGGCGAGAAGCAGGCCCGTGACGCCGGCTTCGACCCGGTCGTGGTGTCGATCGAGACGAGCAACTTCGCCGGCTACATGCCAGATCCCGGCACCATGACGGTGCTGATGATCGCCGACCGCGGCACCCGGCGGCTGCTGGGTGCGCAGATCGTCGGCGCGCAGGACGCGGCCCTGCGCATCGACGTCGCGGGCACGGCGCTCGCGGCCGGACTGACGGTCGACCAGATCGTGATGCTCGACCTCGCGTACGCGCCGCCGTTCGCCTCGGTGTGGAGTCCGATCCAGGTCGCGGCCCGGGCCGCCGTCAAGGCGCTCGCGGGGTGAGAGGCCGCATGGCAGGGGGATGAACCGCCGGAAGGACGGGCTGGAATACTGACCTCGCACCCACGCCTTCCACCAGGAGATCCGCATGCCCGTCGCCACACCTGAGGTCTACGCCGCGATGCTCGACAAGGCCAAGGGCGAGTCGTTCGCCTACCCGGCCATCAACGTCTCGTCGTCGCAGACGCTCAACGCCGCCCTCGCCGGCTTCGCCGAGGCCGAGAGCGACGGCATCATCCAGGTCTCGGCCGGTGGCGCGGAGTACTTCTCCGGTCCGACCGTCAAGAACATGGTCTCCGGCTCGCTGGCGTTCGCAGCGTTCGCGCAGGAGGTCGCCAAGAAGTACCCGATCAACGTCGCGCTGCACACCGACCACTGCCCCAAGGACAAGCTCGACGGTTTCGTCCGGCCCCTGATCGCGGCATCGGCCGAGCGGGTCAAGGCCGGCGGGCTGCCCTACTTCCAGTCGCACATGTGGGACGGCTCGGCCGTGCCGCTGGAGGAGAACCTCGAGATCGCGAAGGAGCTGCTGGCCAGCGCGGCCGCCGCCAACATCATCCTCGAGGTCGAGATCGGCATCGTCGGCGGCGAGGAGGACGGCGTCGAGGGTGGCCTCGGTGAGCACCTCTACACGACGCCCGAGGACGCGCTGGCGACCGCTGCGGCGCTCGGTCTCGGCGAGAACGGCCGCTACCTGACGGCCCTGACGTTCGGCAACGTGCACGGTGTCTACAAGCCCGGCAACGTCACGTTGCGCCCGGAGATCCTGAAGGCCGCCCAGGAGGCCGTCGCCTCGAAGTATGGCAAGGACGCGCCGTTCGACCTCGTCTTCCACGGCGGTTCGGGCTCGCTGCCCGAGGAGATCTCGGCAGCCGTCGACTACGGCGTCGTCAAGATGAACGTCGACACCGACACGCAGTACGCCTTCACCCGTCCGGTCGCCGGCTGGATGCTCGCCAACTACGAGGGCGTCCTGAAGGTGGACGGCGAGGTCGGCAACAAGAAGCAGTACGACCCGCGCGCCTGGGGCAAGGCGGCCGAGGCCGGCATGTCGACCCGTGTCGCCGAGGCGTGCGCCGCGCTGCGGAGCGCTGGCACCAAGCTCTGACGGTCCTCCACCAGACCGGCACCTCCCGCTGGAGATCCTTCCCGGGAGGTGTCGGTTCGCAGCGGTGGGTCGGCTGCTCTCGGGTGGATGACAGGATGGCGGCATGACGAACCTCTTCGGTGAACCCCCCGCGACCCTCCTGCCCGAAGATCCCGGAGCCGTCGAGCTCGCGGCGGGTGACAGCCCGCAGACGGTTGCCTCGCTGCACCCCGACTCGGCGCTCGCCTGGGTCACCCTCGCCGAGCTCGCCCTGGCCGAGGGTCGCGACCTCGAGGGCTACGCCTTCGTCCGCACCGGCTACCACCGCTCGCTCGACCTGCTGCGTCGCAACGGCTGGAAGGGTTTCGGCCCGCTGCCGTGGGACCACGAGCCCAACCGCCCGTTCCTGCGTGCGTTGGCGGCGCTGGCCGACGCGTCCGAGCGCCTCGGTGACGACGGCGAGGCGCACCGCTGCCGTGAGTTCCTGCACGAGTCGAGCCCCGAGGCGTACGCGGAGCTCGTGACCCGCTGACCGCTACGGCACGTACATCGTGAGGGCGCCGGGCTCGATGCGCCAGGAGTGGTGCTTCGACGGCTCGGTGAGCTCTCCGTCGCTGGTGCACCGCAGCGCGTCGCCGCGGACGTCGACGGTGGTGCCGCGCAGGTAGACCACGTCGTCGCGGCGGTGGTGCTCGCCGCGTCGGACGCTGAACGCGTAGGCGATGCGTCGTCGCGGCGACTCGGTGTAGGAGACCGAGATGTCGAGCAGTCCGTCGGACGGATCGGCGCGCGGCAGCAGCGGAGCGCCACCGCCGACATAGCGACCGTTGCCGATCGCGACCTGGATGACCGGTTCACGGCGCTTGAGCGGCTTGCCGTCGACCGCGATCCGCAGGGTGGCGCCGGGGGTCCTGAGCCCCTTGAGGCCGGTGATGGCGGCACCGACGGCATAGCCGACGGGCCCGAGCAGCTTCTTCCACGGACGGGCTGCCGCGGCGGCCTCGGCGCCGATGCCGATGTGCGCGGCATTGACCACCACGGTGTCGCTGCCGTCGATGACGAGATCGATCGCCTTCGTGGAGCCGGCCGCGATGACCCGCGCGGAGGCGACCGCGTCGTCGGGCAGGGCCAAAGTCGCCGCGAAGTCGTTGCCGGTGCCGAGGGGGACGAGACCGATGACGAGCCCGTCGAGGCGCCCGGCGTCGCGAACGGCGCTGACGACGGCGTGCAGGCTGCCGTCGCCCCCGAGCACCACGACCCCGTCGAGATCGGGACGCTCGGCGAGCGCGTCGGTCAGGTCGTCGGGGCTCGCGGTGCGGACCAGCTCGACCTCGGTCGTCCCGCTCAGCTCGGCGATGACCGCGTCGATGACGGTGTCGTCGGAGCTGCCGGCCTCGGCATTGGCGATCGCGAGGAGACGGGTCATGGTGCGACGAGCCTACGGGGTGACACCGCTCGGTGCAGGCTCGCCGACGCGGGGCTCGCCGAGCTTGACGGCGACGACTCCCAGGAGGATGAGCGTCCCACCGAGCAGCTGCACCGCACGGGGGGTCTCCGAGAGCAGGAGCCATGCGAAGGCGACGCCGAACACGGCCTCGGACAGGCCGACGAACGACCCGAGCCGTGACCCCAGCCGGCGGCTGCCCGCGATGCTGAGGACGTATGCGACGCCGGCCGTCAGGGCGCCGAGCACGAACAGCGGCGCCCACCAGGCGAACGCGGATCCGGCGAGCTGGACCTCGGCGGTGGAGGTCGTGAGCGGGATGACGCCGAGGAGTCCGGCGAGCAGGAGCGCGAGGCCGCCGAACGTCATGCCGCCGGCGGCCAGCGCGATGCCGGGGAGGCCGTTGTCCTCGTCGGCCGACAGGATCCAGTAGACCGCTGCGCAGACCATCGAACCGAACGCCCACGCCAGACCGATGACGTCGAGGTCGGCGGCCGAGGTCAGGTCGAGCACCAGCACCAGGCCGCCGATGGCCAGGAACGCGCCGGCGGCGGTCAGCCGGGATGGCCTCTGGTCGTGGCGCCACCACATCCACACCAGCACGGCGACGGGACAGGTGAACTCGATCAGGAGGGCGACGCCGACCTGCATGCGGTCGACGGCGTTGAAGTAGGCCAGCTGGCAGCCCGCGACGGCGACGAGGCCGTAGGTCACGACCAGGCACAGATTGCGGCGCATCAGGTGCCACTGACCCCGCATCGAGTGGATGGCGGGGAGGGCCAGCACCGCCGCCGCGATCAGCACGCGAGCCGTCACGGCCGAGCCCGCGGTCCAGCCGGACTCGATGAGGCCCTTGGCGAGCGGTCCGGACATCGCGAACGATGCCGCACCGGCCACGGCGAAGGTGATCCCGGATGCTGCGCGGGAGGAGGGGACACTAGTCGTGTCATGAGTCAACGTGGCCATGACATGTGAAGGTAGGGCGCCGGGATGTAAGGTGTCAACATGGTGTTTGCCCATGACGTGGAGATGGTGCTGTCCGCAGCCGTCCACCTCGCCAACTCGGCCCAGGAGCCGGACACGCTGACGTCCGTCGACGACGTCGCCGAGTTCTATGACCAGCACGGCTACACCGGGCTGCACGCCGGCACGGATGCCGAGCTGCGTGAGCTGCGGGCCCTGCGACCGGAGCTGCGTGAGCTGCTGACGGCATCGCGTGACGCGGCCGTCGCCGTCGTCAACCGGATGCTGGCCGAGGGCGATGCCCGCCCGCAGCTGCGACGGCACGACGGCCTCGACTGGCACTTCCACGCCACCCAGGACGACCAGCCCCTGGCCGTGCGGGTTGCCGTCGAGACGGCCATGGCGATGGTCGACGTGATCCGGGCCGACGAGACGTCACGCCTCGGGCTGTGCGCGGACGACGACTGCGACGGCATCGTGCTCGACCTGTCGCGCAACCGGTCCCGTCGGTTCTGCAGCACCGCGTGCGGCAACCGCGCCGCCGTGGCCGCGTACCGCGCCCGCCAGTCCGGCTGAGGACATCCGGGCGCGGATTCCGCTATCGTTGGGGCGTAAGAGCCCCGCGAGATCGGGGCTTGTCGCATGTGTGAGGGTGGTGCATCCCATGCCCGCAGTCGTCATCGTCGGAGCCCAGTGGGGCGACGAAGGCAAGGGCAAGGCCACGGACATCCTGGGTAGCAGGGTCGATTACGTGGTGAAGTTCAACGGCGGCAACAACGCCGGGCACACGGTGGTGATCGGCGACCAGAAGTACGCCCTCCACCTGCTCCCGAGCGGCATCCTGAGCCCCGGCTGCGTGCCGGTCATCGGCAACGGCGTCGTCGTCGACCTCAAGGTCCTGTTCGAGGAGATCGACGGGCTCGAGGAGCGCGGCATCGACACGTCACGTCTGGTCATCAGCGCCAACGCCCACGTCATCGCCGACTACAACCGGACGCTCGACAAGGTCGCGGAGCGCTTCCTCGGCAGCCGCAAGATCGGCACCACCGGGCGCGGCATCGGCCCGACCTACGCCGACAAGATGAACCGCCTCGGCATCCGCATCCAGGACCTGTTCGACGAGAAGATCCTGCGCCAGAAGGTCGAGGGAGCGCTCGAGCTCAAGAACCAGATCCTCAGCAAGATCTACAACCGCCGCGCGGTAGAGGTCGACGAGATCGTCGAGGAGCTGCTCTCGTATGTCGACCGGCTCCGCCCGATGATGGCCGACACGCCGCTGCTGCTGCACGATGCGCTGAAGGCCGGCAAGACGGTGCTGCTCGAGGCGGGCCAGGCCACGCTTCTCGACGTCGATCACGGCACCTACCCGTTCGTGACGTCGTCCTCGGCGACGACCGGCGGCGCCTGCACCGGCTCGGGCATCGCCCCGACGGAGATCACCCGTGTCATCGGCATCGTGAAGGCGTACGCGACGCGCGTCGGCGAGGGTCCGTTCCCGACCGAGCTGTTCGACGACGACGGCGAGCGGCTGCGCACGAACGGTGCGGAGTTCGGCACCACGACCGGCCGGCCGCGTCGCTGCGGCTGGTACGACGCGCCGATCGCCCGCTACGCCGCCCGCATCAACGGCGTCACCGACTTCGTGCTCACCAAGCTCGACGTGCTGACCGGCTGGGACGAGATCCCGGTGTGCGTCGCGTACGACGTCGACGGGGAGCGGGTCGACGAGATGCCCATGACCCAGACGGGCTTCCACCACGCCAAGCCGATCTACCAGATGTTCCCCGGCTGGCACGAGGACATCTCCGGTGCGCGGACGTTCGAGGACCTGCCGCAGGCGGCGCAGGACTACGTGCTGGCGCTCGAGGCGATCTCCGGTGCGCGGATCTCGACGATCGGCGTCGGCCCCGACCGTGAGCAGTCGATCGAGCGGCACGCGCTGCTCTGATCCGGGCAGATTCATACGACTGCCCAGGAATCTCGCGAGGATAGTTGTCATCCTGTCGCGAAGTCATGTTGAGTGGGAGAGTCGGCTCGTCCGGCGATCCCCGGGGGGTCCGGGCGATTCATCGCAAGGAAGAAGAACATGACTCTCACCATCTCGCGGCGACGCCGCGCCGGAGCAGCGATCGCGACAGGTGCACTGGCCGCCTCCGCCCTGCTGTTCGCTTCGCCAGCACATGCACTCACGGACGTCCGTGAGTCCCAGATCGCACCGAACGCGAACGTCTACGCCGGCTGGCACCAAGGAGCGGTCAACGCCGGTGTTCCCGGCAAGTACAAGGTGACCTCGACGGGTCTGGAGCTCGAGGGGCGCTCGCAGGTCATCAAGGGCTTCGCCGACAACACCAACACCAACCTCGGCTCAGCAACCCGGAACTTCGACATCACCAAGCTCCCAGGCACCGAGTTCACCGTCGTCTCGGGCGCCGCTTCCTTCCAGGTCCCGCTGTTCGTCGACGCCGACGGTGAAGGCTCCAACCCCGGAGTCTTCACGACGCTGCGCACCCCACTGGGAGCCGGCGGCACGGTCGCCGACACTGATCTGTGGGAGTCGAGCAACGCGTTCGGCACTGTCCCCGCCAACACGCCGACTGCCCTGAGCGCGATCATCAATGCGATCAAGGACAACCCGTACAAGGTCATTGCGTTCGGCGTCTACAACGAGAACGGCACGACGGTCGTATCGGACATCACGTTCGACGGTGAGAAGTACACCTTCAAGAACAGTGCTCCGGCGACGCCCAGCAGCCAGTCTGTGACGTCCAAGATCAACGGCACCATCACGCTGCCGCTCGCGGCGAGCGACGTCGACGGCAACGCGCTGACGTACACCGCCACCGGGGTGGTCGGTGGCACGGTGAGCGGCCCGGGCTCGCAGCTGACGTTCACGCCGGCCAGGAACTTCCGCGGCAATGCTGTCGTCAGCTACACCGTCAACGACGGTCGCGGCGGCTCGGCAACCGGCAGCATCACGATCAAGGTCGAGAAGATCAGGACCGACATCGACATCTACCGGGTCAAGCCGGTCTCGGGCAAGATCTCGGTCCGCAACACGGTCAGCTTCTACGCCGCGGTCACGATCGACGGCAAGAAGGCGCCCGCCGGCACCACGATCCAGGGCTATGCGAAGAGCAAGCTCGTCGTGACCGGCCGGGTCAACAGCACCGGCAAGGTCAAGCTGACCCTCCCGGGCAAACTGCCGCTCGGCAAGTCGACGCTCAAGGCCGTCAAGGTCGGTTCGACCACACTCGACCGCGCTGAGGACTCCATCGCGGTGCGAGTCGCCCGCAAGTAACAGTCCGCACCACCAGCGGGCCCCGTCCCCCAGGACGGGGCCCGCTGTCGTCCCGGGGGTCATCGGCCGCCGTCTAGAGTGAGGTCCCGTGAAGACCCTCGTGATCGGCACCGGCGGCCGTGAGCACGCCCTCGCCCTGGCCCTCTCCCGTGACCCGCAGGTGACCGAGGTCCATGCGGCCCCCGGCAACCCCGGCATCGCCGACGTCGCGACGCTCCACGACGTCGACCAGATGGACGGTGTCGCCGTCGCCGCACTGGCCACCGCTCTCGGTGTCGACCTGGTCGTCGTCGGCCCGGAGGCGCCCCTCGTCGCCGGTGTCGCCGACGCGGTCCGAGAGGCCGGAATCGCCTGCTTCGGCCCGACCAAGGCCGCGGCGCAGCTGGAGGGCTCCAAGGCGTTCGCCAAGCAGGTCATGGCGGCGGCCGAGGTGCCGACCGCGTTGGCGCACGTCTGCGAGACGCCCGAGCAGGTCGTCGCAGCGCTCGACGCCTTCGGACCGCCGTACGTCGTCAAGGACGATGCGCTCGCGGCCGGCAAGGGCGTCGTCGTGACGGACGACCGCCAGGTCGCCATCGACCATGCGGCAGCCTGCGACCGCGTCGTGATCGAGGAGTTCCTGGACGGTCCGGAGGTGTCGCTGTTCGCGATCACCGACGGCGAGACCGTCCTGCCGCTCCAGCCGGCCCAGGACTTCAAACGCGCCTTCGATGGCGACGACGGACCCAACACCGGCGGCATGGGCGCGTACACCCCGCTGCCGTGGGCGCCGGACGACCTGGTGGCCGAGGTCTCGCGGCGGGTGCTGGTGCCGACCGTCCAGGAGATGGCTCGCCGGGGCACCCCGTTCCAGGGTCTGCTCTACGCCGGTCTGGCGCTGACGTCCCGCGGCGTGCGGGTCATCGAGTTCAACGCCCGGTTCGGCGACCCGGAGACGCAGTCCATCCTGGCGATGCTGAAGACGCCGTTGTCGGCCCTGCTGCACGGCGCCGCGACCGGCGGCCTGGCCGAGGTGGGCCTGCCGCACTGGGAGCGGGCCTCGTCGGTCACCGTGGTCGTCGCGGCCGAGGGATACCCCGAGTCGCCGGTCAAGGGCGACGTCATCGGGGGCGTCGACGCGGCCAACGCGATCGAGGGCGTCGACGTCATCCACGCCGGCACCGCGATCGTCGACGGGCAGCTCGTCACCGCCGGCGGCCGCATCCTGGCCGTCACCGCGATCGGCGCCGACCTGGCCGAGGCGCGGTCGCGCGCCTACGCCGGCATCGACCGCATCGACATCCGCGGCGCCCACCACCGCACCGACATCGCCCTCGCGGCGGAGCAAGGGACAATCGAGCCGTGACCACACCCAACGTCCTCGCCAGCCGATACGCCTCACCCGAGGTCGCCCGCATCTGGTCGCCGGAGCACAAGATCGTCCTCGAACGCCGTCTCTGGATCGCGGTCCTGCAGGCGCAGAAGGACCTCGGGGTCGAGACTCCCGACGGTGTCATCGAGGCGTACGAGTCGGTCATCGACCACGTCGACCTCGCCTCGATCGCCGAGCGCGAGAAGGTCACCCGTCATGACGTCAAGGCCCGCATCGAGGAGTTCGCCGCGCTGGCCGGCACCGAGCACATCCACAAGGGCATGACGTCGCGCGACCTGACCGAGAACGTCGAGCAGCTGCAGATCAAGGCGTCGCTCGAGGTCATGCGCGATCGCGGCGTCGCCACGCTTGCGCGTCTCGGACGTCTGGCGACCGAGCACGCCGAGCTGGTCATGGCCGGGCGCAGCCACAACGTGGCCGCGCAGGCGACGACCCTCGGCAAGCGTTTCGCGACGGTGGCCGACGAGCTGCTCGTCGCGATCGACCGGCTCGACGACCTGATCGCGCGTTACCCGCTGCGTGGCATCAAGGGCCCCGTCGGCACGGCGCAGGACCAGCTCGACCTGCTCGGCGGCGACGAGGCCAAGCTCGCCGACCTCGAGCAGCGGGTCGCCCGCCACCTCGGCTTCGACAAGGTGCTCACGAGCGTCGGCCAGGTCTACCCGCGCTCGCTCGACTACGACGTCGTCACGGCGCTCGTCCAGCTGTCGGCCGCCCCGTCCAACCTCGCCACGACGATCCGGTTGATGGCCGGCAACGAGATCGTCACGGAGGGCTTCAAGCCCGGCCAGGTCGGCTCGAGTGCCATGCCCCACAAGATGAACACGCGCTCGTGCGAGCGGGTCAACGGCCTGGCCGTCATCTTGCGCGGGTACGTGTCGATGATCGGCGAGCTGGCCGGCGACCAGTGGAACGAGGGTGACGTGTCGTGCTCGGTGGTGCGCCGGGTCGCACTGCCGGACGCGTTCTACGCCGCCGACGGCCTGTTCGAGACGTTCCTGACGGTGCTCGACGAGTTCGGCACGTTCCCGGCCGTGGTCCAGCGCGAGCTCGACCGCTACCTGCCGTTCCTGTCGACGACCAAGGTCCTGATGGCTGCGGTGCGCCAGGGTCGCGGCCGTGAGACGGCCTACGACGCGGTCAAGCAGCACGCGGTCGCCGTGGCCCTCGAGATGCGGGAGAAGGGTGCCGCCGAGAACGACCTCTTCGCACGGCTCGCTGCCGACGAGCGTCTCGGACTGTCCGAGGACGACCTGGCCAGCCTGGTCGCCTCGCCGATCGACTTCACGGGAGCGGCGGTCAGCCAGGTCCACGCCGTCGTCGCCCGCATCGAGGAGCTCGTGGCGGCCGAGCCGGCCGCCGCGGCATACACCCCGGGCTCCATCCTCTAGGCCTACTCACCGGGGATGGGACGGATGAGCGATCCTGACCCGCGGTATTGCTTCATCGGTCTCGTGGTCGTGGTGCGTGTCGCGTCCCTCACCTGTCACGTCGCGTGGTCGGACGAGCTCGGCGGCTGACGGCTTCCGGGCCTACGCTCGTGGGGTGTCCTCGATCTCGCTGTTCCCGCCCCTGCTGGTGGGCCTCGGTGCGTGGCTGATCTGGTGGGGCGTTCGACGCAGCACCCACCGCTCGGACCTCCCGCAGGACTGGCGCCGTGTCACCGGCACCGTGCTCGACGTCGGTGACCGCGTGACGACGGCGCCGCGCATCGAGTACCGGACCCCGGACGGTCGGCGTCTGCGGGTGCCGGGCCCGCTGGAGCACCCCTTCGAGGTCGGCGACGAGGTCACGGTGCTGGTCGACCCGACCGATCCGCGGCGGGCGCGGCTCGACCTGACCGAGCGGGAGGCCGTTCTCGTGGTCCGCCTCCTGGTCGCCACCGGAGCCGTCCTCCTGCTCGTCGGCGCCGTCACCGGCATCGCGCTGCTCTAGGCTGGGCGCGTGCCACTCGACATCCCCGGAGCCACCCACCTGCACTCGGGCAAGGTCCGCGATCTCTACGAGGTCGACGGCGGACATCTCCTGATGGTCGCGTCGGACCGCATCTCGGCGTTCGACTTCGTCCTGACCCCCGGCATCCCCGACAAGGGCGAGATCCTGACCCGGATGTCGCTGTGGTGGTTCGACCAGCTCGAGGACCTCGTCCCCCACCACGTCGTGTCGACGACGGTGCCCGAACGGGTCCGAGGTCGGGCGCTCATCGTCGAGAAGCTCGACATGTTCCCGGTGGAGTGCGTCGTCCGCGGCTACCTGACCGGCTCGGGGCTGCTCGACTACCAGGCGACGGGCGAGGTGTGCGGCGTGCCGCTGCCGCCCGGCCTCGTCGATGGTGACCGGCTGCCCGAGCCGATCTTCACGCCGGCCACCAAGGCCGACATGGGGGAGCACGACGAGAACGTGTCGTTCGACCAGATCGTGGAGACGATCGGCGTCGAGACGGCGACGGCGCTCAGGGATCTCACGCTCTCGATCTACGCACGCGCCGAGGGGCTCGCCCGCGAGCGCGGCATCATCCTGGCCGACACCAAGCTCGAGTTCGGCGCTCGCCCCGACGGCACGATCGTCCTGGGTGACGAGGTGCTGACCCCCGACTCGTCACGGTTCTGGCCCGCCGACGCGTACGCGCCGGGCAAGCCCGTCCCGCCGTCGTACGACAAGCAGTTCGTCCGCAACTGGCTGCTGTCTCCCGACAGCGGATGGGACCGCGCGGGCAACACGCAGCCCCCCGCGCTGCCGGCCGCCATCGTCGACCGGACCCGCGAGCGGTACGTGCAGGCCTACGAGAAGTTGACCGGCGAGACCTTCTGATCGGCCGCCTCACGGTCGTCGTTACCTCCCAGTACGCTGAGGAGACCGTCGTCACATCTGAGGAGTCATCGTGGCCAATCTTGCCGCCCTGCTGGAGAAGTCCGTCGAGAAGTACGCCGACCGCACGGCGATCGTCTTCGGCGACACCCGCCTGACCTACGCGCAGGTCAACGGGGCCGCCAACCAGGTGGCCAACCTGCTGGTCGAGCGCGGCATCAAGCCCGGCGACAAGGTGGCCCTGTCGTCGCCGAACCTGCCGTACTTCACGATCATCTACTACGGCATCCTCAAGGCCGGCGGAACCGTCGTGCCGCTCAACGTGCTGCTCAAGCCGCGCGAGGTGGCCTACCACCTGGCCGATTCCGACGCCAAGGCCTACTTCGCATTCGAGGGCACCCCCGACCTGCCGATCGGTGACAACGCGTGGGAGGGCTTCGAGGCCACCGAGACCTGCACCGAGTTCTTCCTGATCCGCATGGACGCCAAATGGCCCGAGCCGATCTCGCCGCCGGAGTTCTACGCGCCGCTCGTGGCCAAGCAGCCGCCGACGTTCCAGACGGTCGACCGCGACGACGACGACACCGCGGTCATCCTCTACACCTCGGGCACGACGGGCCAGCCCAAGGGAGCCGAGCTCCGCCACCGCAACATGCGCGACAACGCGCTGGCCGGCGCCGATCTCTTCGGGGCCGACGCCGAGAACCCCGACACGTACCTGTGCGTCCTGCCGCTGTTCCACTCGTTCGGCCAGACCTGCATCCAGAACGGTGCCTTCGCGTTCGGCGGCACGATCGTGATGCTGCCCCGCTTCGAGGCCAAGGCGGCGCTCGACCTGATGATCGCCAACGACGTGACCTACTTCGCGGGCGTGCCGACGATGTACTGGGGCCTGCTCGCCGCCCTGGACGACACCGTGGACGTCAAGACGCTGGCCGCGAACCTGCGGGTGGCGGCCGCTGGCGGCTCGGCGCTGCCGGGTGAGATCCACAAGCAGTTCAAGGAGCGGTTCGGCGTCACGATCCTCGAGGGCTACGGCCTCTCGGAGACGTCGCCGGTCGCGTCGTTCTCGGTCTACGGGCAGGAGCCGCGGGTCGGATCGATCGGCAAGCCGATCCCCGGCGTCGAGATGAAGCTCATCAACGACGACTGGTCCGACAGCGAGGCAGGACCCGATGCGGTCGGCGAGATCGCGATCAAGGGTCACAACGTCATGAAGGGCTACTACGACCGCCCCGAGGCCACTGCGGAGGCGATCAAGGACGGCTGGTTCCGCTCCGGCGACCTGGCCAAGAAGGACGACGACGGCTTCTACTTCATCGTCGACCGCTCGAAGGACATGATCATCCGCGGTGGTTACAACGTCTACCCGCGCGAGCTCGAAGAGGTGCTGATGACGCACCCCGCCGTCTCGCTGGTGGCTGTCATCGGTGTCCCCAACGACCAGCACGGCGAGGAGATCAAGGCCGTCGTGGTCAAGAACAAGGACTTTGACGACGTCTCCGAGGCCGACGTCGTGGCGTGGGGCAAGGAGCAGTTTGCCGCCTACAAGTACCCGCGCGTCGTCCAGTTCCTCGACGAGCTGCCGATGACGTCGACCGGCAAGATCCTCAAGCGCGAGCTCTCCTGACCGAGGGAGGTGGATCCTCCACCTCATTCGCGCGAATGAGGTGGAGGATCCACCTCCCAGGGGTCGGGGTACGGGTCGGGGTCCACCCGGCGGGGAGGGCGGCGCGGCACCGATAGACTGACGACACCCACCACCCAAGGAGCGTCCGTGGCCCGCGTCATCGTCGATGTCATGCCCAAACCCGAGATCCTCGACCCGCAGGGCAAGGCCGTCCACGGCGCTCTCCCGCGGCTCGGCTTCAACGCCGTGTCCGACGTGCGACAGGGCAAGCGCTTCGAGCTCGAGGTCGAGGCCGCCGACGAGGCGACGCTCGCCGAGATCCACCAGCTCGCCGAGACGCTGCTCTCCAACCCGGTCATCGAGGACTACGCGGTGCGGGTCGACGCATGAAGATCGGCGTCGTCACCTTCCCGGGCTCGCTCGACGACACCGACGCGCAGCGCGCCGTGCGGCTCGCCGGTGGTGATCCGGTCGCGCTGTGGCATGGCGACCACGATCTCCAGGGTGTCGACGCGGTCATCCTGCCGGGTGGATTCTCCTACGGCGACTACCTGCGGTGCGGGGCGATTGCCCGCTTCGCCCCGGTCATGACCGAGGTCATCGCGGCTGCTCGGGGCGGCATGCCGGTGCTCGGCATCTGCAACGGCTTCCAGATCCTGTGCGAGTCGCACCTGCTGCCGGGTGCGCTCATCCGCAACGACCACCGCACGTTCGTCTGCCGCGACCAGGTGCTGACCGTCGAGAACGCCTCCACAGCCTGGACCACCGACTACACCGTTGGCCAGAGCATCACGATCCCGCTCAAGAACGGCGAAGGTGGCTTCGTCGCTGACGCCGACACGCTCGACCGTCTCGAGGGGGAGGGGCAGGTCGTGTTCCGCTACGTCGACGTCAACCCCAACGGTTCGTTGCGCGACATCGCCGGCATCACCAACGAGCGCGGCAACGTCGTCGGGCTCATGCCGCACCCCGAGCACGCCGTCGAGGACCTCACCGGTCCCGGCACCGACGGACTGGGGTTCTTCACGTCCGCCGTGACCTCGTTGCTCGCCACCTCCTGATCTCTGCCCGGCGTCCGCCGCGTCACGGGGCGCCGACGGGAGGGTGCGGGAACTGTCGCCGCCGGCAGCATGACCCGGCACCTTCCGGGCGGTTGCTCAGTCGGCCTTCCGGGAGCTGAAGTGCGACGCAGCCACCGCTCCTCCGGAGGTGGGGCGAGCAGGTCACCGCCCAGGGACGTGGGCTGGGATGATGGGCGGCATGGATCTCCCTCTTGCCTGGTCCCTGCTCCTGCTCGTCGCCGGCCTCTGGAACATCGCCATCTGGCCGCAGTTCTGGCGCCGCGTCGCGAAGGACGAGCGCGCCCGCACTGCCGACGGCACCACGACGACGTTCCTGCGGGTGCACGCCGTCATCATCGGGCTGTCGTTCGCGTTCGGCATCGCCGTGACGGTGCTTGGAATCCTGACGCTCGTCTGAGCGTTGAGACCGGCATGACCACCACCGTCTCCCTCAACGTCGACAAGCAGCGCTACGAGATCTTCGTCGACGGCACCCTTGCCGGCCTCACCCAAGCCATCGCCGACGGCGAGGTCGTCACGATGCCGCACACGAAGGTCTTCGACGAGTTCGAGGGACAGGGCCTGGCGAGCCAGCTCGTCACCGGTGCGCTGGACGACATCCGGTCGCGCGGCCAGCGAATCATCGCCGAGTGCCCGTACGTCGCGCGCTTCATCGAGAAGCACCCCGACTACGCCGACCTGCTCGCCTGAGGAACGCCGCCTGAGTCCCGGGTCACACATGGACGAATCGTCGATCGATAGGGCCGGCTGGTAGTATGTGAATACGTGAACGCGCAATTCTGCGCTGTTCCGGCCCGACGAAGTAGCGCGAATCCGCGCGAAATGGTTTGCGGGCACCGTCCCGAAACGTCTGTGAGTTCCTTGAATCAGCCTGCCGGCAGCCCTGTGCTGCCCACTTTCTCCACCCTTTCCCTTCCCCAGTCGATCGTCACGACGCTTGCGCGTCAGGAGATCGTCAACCCGAGCGCCGTCCAGATGGCCGTCATCCCCGACGCCCTGGCCGGCAAGAACGTCCTCGGCCGTGCCCGTACCGGCTCGGGCAAGACCCTGGCCTTCGGCCTCCCGGTCTTGGCCCGTCTCGCCGGACGCACGAGCCGTCCCAAGGCGCCCCGCGCGCTGATCCTGCTGCCGACCCGCGAGCTGGCCACCCAGGTCCGCGCCGCGATGGAGCCGCTCGCCCAGAAGATGGGTCTGCGTCTGACGACCGTCTACGGCGGCGTCCCGATCAACAAGCAGATCAACACGCTGAAGAACGGCGTCGACGTGGTCATCGCGACCCCCGGTCGTCTGACCGACCTGCTCGACCGTCGCTGCATGACGCTCGACGACATCGAGATCACCGTCCTCGACGAGGCCGACCACCTGTGCGACCTCGGCTTCTACAAGCCGATCGACGCGATCCTCAGCAAGACGCCCGAGCGCAGCCAGCGACTCCTGCTGTCGGCGACGCTCGACGGCGACGTCAACAAGCTCGTGAAGCGCCACCTGCCGCAGCACGTCCTGCACGAGGTCGACTCGGGCGAGAGCGCCGTCGAGACCATGGAGCACCACGTGCTCGTCAGCGCTGCGACCGACAAGTCGAAGGCCGCGTTCGACCTGCTGCGGGCCAACCCCCGCAGCATCGTCTTCACCCGGACGCGCCGCGGCGCGATGCGCCTGGCCCGTCAGCTCACGCAGAACGGCATCGAGGCCGTCGACATGCACGGAGACCTCTCCCAGCGTCACCGTGAGCGCAACCTCGAGGCGTTCAGCACTGGCAAGGCCAGCGTCATCGTCGCCACGGACGTCGCCGCGCGCGGCATCCACGTCGACGGCATCGGTCTCGTCGTGCACTACGACGCCCCGGCCGAGCACAAGGCCTACCAGCACCGTTCGGGTCGTACGGCCCGCGCCGGCGAGTCGGGAGCCGTCGTCACGATGACGACGCCCGAGGCGCTGCGCGACGTCATCCAGCTGCAGAACAAGGCCGGCGTCACGGCCCGTCACCACGATGCGCGCACGGCGCCGTCGCCGATGACGGTCGACGCGCTGTCCGGTGCCGGCACCGAGGCCCCGCACGCCTCGTCGGTCCGTCAGGGAGCTCGCTCCTCCGGCGGCGGCAACGGCGGTGGCGGAGGCAACCGTGGCGGTGGCGGTGGACGCCCGTCCGGCGGCGGTTTCCGCGGCAACGGCGGCGGACGTCCCCAGGGCGGCGGCAACCGTGGCGGTGGCGGCGGACGTCGTCGCAGCGGTGGCGGGAGCGGCAGCGGCAACGGCGGGGGCAACGGCGGCGGTGGCGGTTCCCGCACCGTCTACTCGTCCTCCTGATCCACGACTGACCAACAGCGGCGCCAACCCCCGGTCACGCACCGGGGGTGGCGCCGTTGGTCATTCCCGGAGACCGCGCCCTGCCCCGGCCCGAGCAGGTGGATCCGGCGCCTCTCACCCCTAGATGTCGTGGAGGATCCACCTCCTCGGGGACGGGCGGGGTAGGGAATGCTGGGCCCATGCTCGTGAAGGTCCGACTGCCGCGGATGGGACTGCTCGGCCCGGCGTTCATCGCTGCGGTGGCGTACGTCGACCCGGGCAACGTGGCGACCAACGTCACGGCCGGCTCGACGTTCGGCTACACCCTCGTGTGGGTCGTGGTCATGGCGAACGTCATGGCGGTGCTCGTCCAGTACCTGTCGGCCAAGCTCGGAATGATCACGGGGCAGTCACTGGCCGAGCACATGGGCGAGAAGCTCCCGCGGGGGCCGCGCATCGCCTACTGGCTGCAGGCCGAGGCGATAGCGATCGCGACCGACCTCGCCGAGGTCGTCGGCGGGGCGATCGCGCTCAACCTGCTGTTCGACCTGCCCCTGGTGGTCGGGGCGATCATCACCGCCGCCGTCGCCATGGCCATCCTCAAGATCGGTGACGTGCGAGGCCAGAGCACGCTGGAGCGGGTCATCATGGGCTTCCTCGTGCTGATCGCGGTCGGCTTCATGGCGGGGTTGTTCATCGACCCGCCGGCCGTCGATCCGCTCGCCCGCGGCCTGATCCCGACCTTCGACGGTTCCGAGAGCGTGCTGCTGGCCTCGGGCATCATCGGGGCCACCGTGATGCCCCACGTCATCTACCTGCACTCGAGCCTCACCACGACCCGACTCGGCGCCCGCGGCGAGGGCCGCAGCGTGCGGGAGCTGCTGTCGGCGACGCGCACCGACGTCGTCCTCGCGTTGATCCTGGCGGGGCTGCTCAACCTGTCGCTGCTGGTCGTGGCGGCCACGAGCCTGCAGGGGCTGGACGGCACGGACACCCTGGAGGGCGTGCACGCCGTCGTGACGTCCGAGCTGGGTGCCGGCGTGGCGCTGCTGTTCGCGGTGGCGCTCCTCGGGTCCGGGCTCGCATCGACCTCGGTCGGCAGCGCGGCGGGCGCCGAGGTGATGCAGGGCCTCCTCGGGGTCCGACTGCCGATCCTCGTGCGCCGGTTCGTCACCCTGGTGCCGGCGCTCGTGCTCCTCGGCCTCGGTGCAGAGCCCAGCCGAGCACTGGTCGTGTCGCAGGTGGTGCTCTCGATGGGCATCCCCTTCGCGCTCGTGCCGCTCATGGTCCTGACGGCGCGCCGTGACGTCATGGGCGAGCACGTCAACGCGAGAGGCACGACGGTGGCGGCGTGCGTCGTGGCATCGATCGTCATCGCGCTCAACGTCTCGCTGCTCTGGCTGACGTTCACCGGCTGAATCCGCCGACTCTCTGACAGACTCACCGGGTGGCACTCCCGATCGTCGGGCTCCCCCGCAAGCTCGGGGCCGCCCGCAACAACCTCACCGACAAGATCAAGCGCAGGCCCATCGCGGACCTGCGGTCGATGCCGCGCGACATCGTGGAGCGGCGGGCCTCGTTCACGCTGTACCGCTACAGCGCCGAGCCCGGTGTCGCCACCCGCGGACTGCCGGTGCTGCTGGTCCCGCCGCTGGCCGCACCGGCACTCGCCTTCGACCTGCGTCGCGGGTGCAGCCTCGTCGAGTACTTCGTCAAGCAGGGACGGCCGGTGTACCTGGCCGACTACGGGCCGGTCAACTTCGCGCACCGCGGCCTCGGGATCGAGCACTGGGTCGACTCGGTCGTTCCCGCCGCCGTCGACATCGTGGTCGGCCACTCCGAGGCCCCGTCGGTGCACCTGGCGGGCTGGAGCCTCGGCGGCATCTTCGCCGTCTTCACGGCTGCCGCCCATCCCGACCTGCCGCTGGCATCGATCACCGCGGTGGCGAGCCCGTTCGACCTGCGTCAGGTGCCGCTGCTGGCCCTGGCCCGGCCGCTCGACCGCGTCGCGGGCCCGATCGTCGGCCCGGCCTACCGGGCGATGGGCGGAGTCCCCGCGCCGCTGACCCGCCTCGGCTTCCAGATCTCGAGTCTCGACAAGTACCTCACCAAGCCGATCGCGATGCTGAGCCACGCCGACGACCGTGACTTTCTGGCCCAGCTCGAGGCGGTCGACCGCTTCATGGGCTCGATGTACGCGTACCCGGGTCGGACGTTCGGGCAGCTGTACCACGTCGTGATGCGCAGCAACGAGTTCGCCACCGGCACGATGGAGCTGGCCGGGCGCGCCGTCCAGCTGTCGAAGATCGATGTCCCGGTGCTCGTCGTGGCCGGCCTCGACGACACGCTGGCTCCGCAGGGCGCGGTGCAGCACCTGCTCGACCTGGTGCCCGGATCACCCGACGCGCAGCTCGCCCAGGCGCCCGGGGGACACCTCGGAGTGCTCACCGGTCGGGCCGCCCGCCGGACCACCTGGCCGGCGATGGAGAACTTCTTCTCCAAGCACGACCGTGGTGCGACGGTCGGCTCCGCAGGATAGTCGCCCCATGCCCGAGCTGCCCGAGGTCAACGCGCTGGTCGAGTTCCTCGACGCACAGATGACCGGATCGGTGATCGCTGCGGTCGAGCTGGCGTCCTTCGCAGTCCTGAAGACGTTCGACCCGAAGGTCGAGTCACTGCAGGGGCTCGAGGTCACCGGGGTGACACGGCACGGCAAGTTCATCGACATCGACGTCAGTGGCCTCCATGTCGTCGTCCACCTGGCCAAGGCAGGGTGGCTGCGGTGGTCCGATCGGCTGCCCGACACCCGGCTCAAGCTCGGTGCCAGTGCCATCGCGGCACGCGTGCGGGTCGACAGCGGCGACGGGCCGACGTCCGGCTTCGACGTCACCGAGGCCGGCACGCGCAAGGGGCTGGCGATGTACGTCGTGCGGGATCCGGCGGACGTTCCGGGCATCGCCGCGCTGGGGCCCGACCCGCTCGCTCCGGGCTTCGAGCTCCGGCCGCTGCTGGACCGTCGCATGCAGGTCAAGCGCCTGCTGCGGGACCAGAAGATCGTCGCCGGGGTCGGCAACGCCTACAGCGACGAGATCCTGCACGCGGCGAAGCTGTCGCCGTTCGCGATCGCAGACTCGCTCGACGACGACGAGGCCGGACGGCTCGAGGACGCGGTGCAGCAGATCCTGCGCGAGGCCGTCGACGAGGCGCGCGGCAAGCCGGCCGACGAGCTCAAGGACGACAAGCGCACCCGCATGCGGGTCCACGGCCGGGCCGGGGAGATGTGCCCCGTGTGTGGTGACACGGTGCTCGAGGTGACGTACGCGCAGTCGTCACTGCAGTACTGCCCGACGTGCCAGACCGGCGGCGAGCCGCTGAAGGACCGGACGACGAGCAAGTTCCTCCGCTGAGCCGCGCCCCGATCAGCCTGCGGCCACGAGGGCTACTGCGAGGGCGGCGGCCACCAGGCCGACGGCTTGCCAGCGATGGATGCGCTCGCGCAGGACGACGGCGGCCAGGAGCACCGTGCTGGCAGGGTAGAGCGACGAGATGACCGAGACGACCGAGAGCAGCCCGTGCTGCGTCGCGTAGAGGAACGATCCCTGCGCGAGGGCGCCGAGCGGGCCCATCACGGCGGCGTTCCAGGCGGCGCGTTCCCGCGGCACCCACGACTGCCGCAGGACGATGGCCGTGATGATGACGCTGAGGATCGACGTCGCCTGCGACATCGCGAGCGGATACAGGCCGCCCTCGTCGCCGACCTGGCCGAGGAAGGTGAAGAGCAGGCCGAACCCGACCCCGGCGAGGACCCCGTCGGCGATGCCCGAACGGTGGGCCGGGCTGTCGTCGCTGACCCGGGAGATCAGGACAATGGCAGGGAAGGCGACGACGATCCCGAGCAGAGCCCACGCGGAGGGACGATCGCCGGTGACGAGCCCCACGGCGGCCGGGATGAGCGCCGTCCCGACTCCCGACAGCGGAGCGACGACGCTCATCCGCGCCGTCGCGAGCCCGCGGTACAGGAACGCCGTGCCGAAGCCCCCGCCCAGGCCGGCGAGCGCGCCGAACACGAGGTCGTGGCCCGTGGGCGAGCCGCCGATCACGATCGCGGCGGCGAGGCTGAAGACACCGGAGGACGTCTGGCCGACGACGGCGATCTGCCAGGCGGGGGCGCGCTTGGCGAAGATGCCGCCGAGGAAGTCCGAGATGCCGTAGGCCACGGCCGAGAGGAGGGACAGGACGATGGCCACGCAGGCAGCCTAGGGCCGCACCGTCGAGGCGGAGGCGGCCGGTCGCCAGAGGCTAGGCTGATCCGGTGGTGACCACCGGGGGGCGTCGGCGGGCCCGGCCGTCCACCGCTGCGCCGATGATCGGCTCGCACCAGCGCCGCAGCGACATCCAGGCGTTGCGCGCCCTCGCCGTCACGGCCGTCGTGACCTACCACCTCTGGCCGAACCGCCTCCCCGGCGGCTTCGTCGGCGTCGACGTCTTCTTCGTCATCAGCGGGTTCCTGATCACCGGCCATCTCCTGCGTGAGGTCGAGCGGTCCGGCCGCATCGGGCTGACGGCGTTCTGGGCGGCGCGCGCACGTCGGCTCCTCCCCGCGTCGTTGTTGACGCTGCTCGTGACGGCTGTCGCCGTGCTCGTCTGGGTGCCGCGGAGCCTGTGGGACCAGTTCCTCGGGGAGATCGGCGCGTCGGCGGCCTATGCCCAGAACTGGCTGCTCGCGGCCGACGCCGTCGACTACCTCGCGGCGGAGAACCGGGCATCGCCGGTCCAGCACTTCTGGAGCCTGTCGGTCGAGGAGCAGTTCTACCTGGCCCTGCCGCTCGTGATGACCGTGGGCGTCCTGCTGGCGGCCGTCGTGCGCATCGACCGTGGACGCGTCATCGTCGCCCTGCTGGTCGTGATCACGGCGGCGTCGTTCGTCCACAGCGTGATGCTGACCGGGTCGGATCCGGGCACCGCCTACTTCTCGACGTTCACACGGATGTGGGAGTTCGGGATCGGAGGCCTGGCCGCGACCGCGTCGCCGCCGCACGTCGGCCTGGCCCCTGCACGTCGGCGGGCCCACGTCGCGCTGACCGTCGTGGGGATCGGCGCCATCGGAGAGTCCCTCCTGGTGATCGACGGCGGAACGGCCTTCCCGGGCCGTGCAGCGGCGCTCCCGGTGATCGGCACGGCGCTGGTGCTGCGCTGGGGTGCGACGACCTTCGCGTCGGCCGTCGGCGACCTGGCCCCCGTCTCCCTGCTCGGACGCATCTCGTACGCGGTCTACCTCTGGCACTGGCCGATGATCGTGATCCTCCCGTTCATCACCCTGCGGGACCTGACGACCGTCGACAAGCTGGTGATCGTGGCGGCGACCCTGGCCGTGGCGTGGGCGTCGACGGTCTTGTTCGAGGAGCCGTTGCGGTTCAGCTGGGCTCCCCGCGTCCGCCCACGGATGGTGCTCGTCGGGACCGTCGCGGCGATGGTGCCGGTCCTGGCCCTGTCGGTCGGTGGACGCCTGGTGGTCGCGCAGGACCGGGATGCCAGTCGCGCCGACCTGTCCCGGCTGCTGGCGGAGCCCCCACCGTGCTTCGGGGCGGCGGCGATGGCTCCGGGCGGCGACGGTTGCTCCAATCCGGAGCTCGACGGGACGGTCGTCCCCACGGCCGCGCAGGCGTTCGACGACGACGGCAACGATCCGCGCTGCTGGTCGACCTACACGTCGGGAGAGCTCACGATGTGCAGCGTCGGGCCGAAGGACGGCTACACCGTGCGCCTGGCGGCCGTCGGGGACTCGCACAACAACGCGCTGATCTCGGCCTACGAGGCGATCGCCGAGTCGAACGGCTGGCGGATCGACATCGCCGGTCACGCGGCCTGCTACTGGACCACGGCAGTCCAGCGGCAGGACAACGACGAGCAGGCCCGCACCTGCGACGAGTGGAAGGCGGCGCTCGCCGCGCACCTCTCGCAGGCCGGTCGGTACGACGCGGTCATCACGACGCACGCCACCAGCCTGAGCCTGCGTCGTCCGCCGGATGGGGTCACGCAGGAGCAGGCGACGGTCGACGGGCTGGTCGAGGCGTGGACGACCCAGGTGCCGGCCGGCACACCGGTCATCGCCCTCGTCGACAACCCGCAGACGCAGAAGGGTAACCAGGAGTGCATCGACAGGTTCGGGACGACAGATCCTGATCGGTGTGCGACCCCGCGCGGGGACGGGTTCCGCAAGTTCGACGGCAGTGCCGAGGCGGTGGCGCGGGTGCCTCGCGCGAGCCTGGTCGACATGACCGACTTCTACTGCGACCGCACCGTCTGCCCATCGGTCATCGGTGGGGTCAATGTCTACCGCGACCAGACCCACCTGACCGACACCTACGTCACGACGCTGGCGCCCTACCTCGGCGACCGGGTGCGGGCCGCGCTGCGGGCTCGCGGCGTGATCTGATCGGTCGACGTCGAAACGGTCTCCTCGCGGGTCCGTAGGATGAGCGCGTGAGACTCCGTCGTTCCGGTGCGTTGGGCGCCCAGGCCAACTCCGCCGTCCACGACTTCGCGTCCCGGGTCGACGGCCGCACGACCGAGGTGGCTGAGCGCGCCTCGTCGTTGATCTCGGTGGCCGTGCGTCTGCTGCGCATCCCCTCGGCCGTCGTCGGCTCCGTGCCGGTGCCCTTCGTGGTGGCGACACTGGTGCTGGGGCTGCTGGCCGACGGCGGGTTGAGCGTCGTGGTCCTGCTGGCCAGCGTCGTCATGGCTGCCCTCAACGGCCTGTTCTGGGGACGCCGTCGCCGCATCCTGCAGGCGGTCGACGATCCCGAGCGTCTGGCGACCGAGCTGGCGATCATGCTGGCCATGACCGGCAAGGTCGACGAGACCCGGGGTGCGCTGACGCAGATCGCCGGCGGCGGCGGATGGCGGGTCCTCGGGCGCCTTCGAGGGGTGTGGCAGGGCACTCAGATGACCGGCCGGTGGATCGAGCAGATCGGTGACCTGCCCCGTGCGCGCTACTTCGGTCCGCCGAAGATCGGCACGACGATCTCGCTGACGATCGCCTCGCTGTGGCTCATCCCGATCTCGGTCGTGGTCTCGCTGTTCGCGGTCATCGGGACGATCGCCGGCTCCTTCTGAGCCTGCTCCCGCGCCGGGCGGCCTAGCCGATGTCGGCGGCGATCCGGGGATCGGAGAGTTGTTGCATCCTGAACCGGGTCGTGGCGTCGAGATCGTCGGGCCGACGTGCGACGTCGAGGATGTACTGCGCCACGGTCGCGGAGAGCAGCCTCGCCTGACGCTCGTCGAGGTCGTCGGCCTGGGCGACGAGGGCTGTCAGGTCGTGGTCGCGGGCGGCGCGGGCGAACGACTGCCACACGGCCACCGTCCCGGTGGGGTCGACGAGCGGATCGACGAGGGCCAGGAGGGCCGGCAGCTGGGGAGGCCCGAGAATCATGACGCTGAGCGCGGTGGCCTCGATCTGGGCGAGCAGCAGCTGACGCTCGCGGGCCTCGTCGATGACGGCCTCGAGCAGCTCGAGCGCCTGCTGGGGCTCGGCCAGCGCGTCCAGCACGACGGCCTGGGCGATGTGCTGTTCGAGGTCCCACTGGGCTCGGCTGGTCCGGCCCGACCCGGACGCCTCCAGCAGCTCGGCGGCCTCGGTCGGCCGGTCGGACTGGACCAGGATCAGGGCGAGAGCGGCCTGCAGCCAACCGCGGACGTGCCGTGGATCGTGCTCACGGATCCCGGCGAGGCACAGCCGCAGGTTGGTCAGAGCGAGGGTCGCGTCGCCACGGTGGAGGTGGACGAGCGCGTGCATCGCGGTGGTGAGCCGGCCGCTGCCGGGCTGGCTGAACGGTCCTGTCGAGTACGCCTGCACCGCCAGCTTCGCGCGGTCGAGCTCGACGGCGGTGACGAGGGCGAGCACGTGGTACTCCCGCACGGTGTCGAGGTGGAAGGCACTCACGGCACTGCCCTCGGCATCGAGGAGGGTCAGGGCGAACTCGACCGCCTCGACCGCTTGTGCCGGCCGCCCCGAGGTACGCAGCACCGTGGCGAGTGCCGTGAAGGCGATGGCACGGTTGGGCGGTGACAGGAGGGAGGTGAACGTCAGGGCGCGCAGGTGCGACGCCAACGTCTCCCCGGAGCCACGGAAGGCCTGCCCGATCAGGTCTGACAGGGTCCTGACGGCTGTCCGCCGCCGCGCGACGCCGGGATCATCGGCCAGGACGGCCCGGTCCCCCAGGGCAGTGCGGTCCTGGTGGTCCCGAAGGCGGTTGAGCCAGAGGAAGTACGGAAGCAGCTCCTCCTCCGTCAGCGCGGCCGGGTCCAACCCCGCGTACAGCTCGCGCAGCGTGACGTAGTCGCCGATCTCTACGAGCGCGTAGATCCGCTCGATCAGCGCCACGGCCGTGCGGCCCTCGACGTTGGCCGGGTCGGTGAAGACCACTGCCCGCCGGTAGCGACCGGTCAGGTTGGCCTCACGGGCAGCACGGGAAGCGAGGTCCACCGGCAGGGGTCTGCCCCCGGCGAGCCACCAGTCACCGGCCTGCACCGCGATGCCCGGTCGCGCGAGCGTGCGGGGCAGCAGGGTGGCGAAGCGCTGCAGCAGGTCGATCTGGCGCTGATGGGACAGGCCTCGACGCACCAGGCCGGCCTCGACGTCGGAGGCGAAGCGCACGACGTCGTCGGCGACCTGCAGGTCACCTCGGGCGAGGAGCAGCTCGACGACGTCCGCGGGGAAGTGGGCCCGCGCCTCGTTGAGATCGACCAGGCCGAGCAGGGAGGTCAGGTGGACGAGGTCCGTGAGCTCCTGGCGACCGCGGGGGAGTGGCTCCCACCGCGACGACAGGCGGTCGACAGGGTGGCCCTCGTGGTCGGAGGCCGCGGCCGTGTCGAGCGCCAGGATGGCCCCCGTCGTCACGACGGCACCCGATGCGACCGCCGTGTCGGCCAGGTCGCACACCCGCGCGTACACACCGTCAGATCGTTCGAGCAGCAGGTCGACCAGCTCCGGCTCGGGCGCCACCCCGAACCGCGTCTGGAGCAACTCACTCACGACCTCTGCTGCCAGGGGCGGCAGATCGACGATCCCCGCGCGCTCGGTCAGTCGGCCCTGGCCGGCCAGGGCCTCCGCTGGGAGGGTGGCGACGAGCCGGACGTGGCCGCTGCTGGCGACTCGGACGAGGATCTCGACCGACTCCGGATCGCACCGGTCGGCGTTGGCCAGGACGATCGGAGGAAGGGGGGCGCGCAGACCCAGCAGGTGATCCCGGGTGGCATCCTCGACGGCGTCCGGCGTCTGGTCTGCCCCCGGATGCAGGGCCGGGAAGAGCTGGCGCAGCCCGAAGTAGGCGATGTCGTGCTCGCCGAACCGTGACACGTGCCGAGACCAGGCCGGCCCGGGTGGCAGGCCGGCGACGGCGCTGGCGAGCGCGTTGCGGCCGCCGTCGGCTGGGCCGACGATGACCAGGACTGGGTGGTCATCGAGCATGCCCCGCGCGGATTCGACCAAGCACGCGGAGAACTGCGGAGGCCAGGCAGGCGACCGCATGCCGCTATCTGGGGCGATCAACGACGTACTCCGTTCTCTGACCCCTGGAGGACCTCACGATAGCCGCGCAGGAAGCCCGCCGAGGCGACTGGGTCAAGACCGTGACAGCGCCGGTGTCGAGGTCCTACTCTTCGATCATGGATCTCCGTGGGCTCGTCCTTCTGCCGGTGCGAGTGACGGTCGCCGCGACCCAGGCCACGCTCGGTCTCGGCCAGCTGGCGTCGCCGAACGGACCGATCCTGCGAGAGGGCGGGTACGGGACCCGTCTCGGTCAGATGATCGGCGAGGGAGGTCTGCTCGACCAGGTGGGCCGGATCCTCGCGGACGAGCGGGGCCCGATCGGCCTCGCCAACACGCTGGCCGACCTGACCGCCGACGACCGCCCCATCGGCAAGGCGCTGGCCCGCGACGGGCTCCTGGACCGCATGGCCGACGAGGACGGGCCGATCGTGCGACTGCTCGAGGCCGGCGGATCGCTCGACCGGGCGCTGTCAGAGGACGGGCCGCTCTACCGGTTCCTCGCGCCGGGAGGGGCGCTCGACAAGCTGCTCGCCGAGAACGGTGCGCTCGACCGGTTGCTGGCCGACGGCGGGGCGCTCGACACGCTGCTGGCCGAGAACGGAGCCCTGGATCGGTTGCTGGCCGAGAACGGAGCCATCGAGCGGGTCCTCGCCGAGGGAGGTCTGCTCGAGCAGCTCGTCGCCGACGACGGGATCGTCGAGCGTCTGCTGGCGCCGGGCGGGACGCTCGAGCAGCTCGTCGCCCTCGGAGCGACCTTCGATGCGATCGCCCCGCGACTCGAGCTGCTGGGCGACGCGCTCCCCGAGCTCAACGCGGCCGTCGGGGCGCTCAGCGGTGCCGTCGAGCCGCTCAGCCACCTCGCCGGTCGGCTGCCGGGCGGACGTCGGCGTCCGGCCACGGACACCGTCCGCGCCATCGCCCGGGACGTGGAGTGACGTCATGGCGACCGATCCGGACACGCCCGTCAACCCCTACGCCCGGCTGCCGCGGGGCGTCCGCCTCGAGGACACCGTGGCGACGCAGGACACCGAACCGGTCCCGGACCCGGACGGTGGGCGCGACCCCGACCGGGACTTCCTGATCCGGTACGGGTTCGGCATCTAGCCATCCGGGCGCCCCCAGGCGTTGTCGAGGGGGGAATGGGGCGGCGGATGCAGTCGTTGCACCCCACGTGCCCGCGCTCTTCGAACCCCTGACCCTGCGCGGCGTGACCGCGCGCAACCGCATCTGGCTCGCCGCCATGTGCCAGTACAGCGCCTTCGAGCAGGACGGGATGCCGTCCGACTGGCACCTGGTCAACCTCGGTCAGCACGCGGCGGGCGGCTTCGGCCTGGTCATGACGGAGGCGACCGCCGTGGTGCCCGAGGGGCGGATCAGCCCCGAGGACACCGGCATCTGGTCGGACGAGCACATCGCACCCTGGCGGCGCATCGCCGACTTCGTGCGCGGGCAGGGGGCGGTCCCGGCGATGCAGCTGGCCCACGCGGGTCGCAAGGCCTCCACCTACGGGCTGAGCGGGCAGGCCGGCACCGTGCCGGCGTCCGCGGGTGGCTGGCAGGCGGTGGCACCGTCGGCCGAGGCCTACGAGGGGTACGCCGTTCCCCGCGCGCTGACGACCGCCGAGGTCGCGGAGCTCCCCGCTGACTTCGCCGCTGCGGCAGCGCGAGCGGACCGCGCCGGGTTCGACGTCGTCGAGATCCACGCGGCCCACGGCTACCTGCTCCATCAGTTCCTCTCCCCGTTGTCCAACCTGCGCACCGACCAGTACGGCGGCTCGTTCGACAACCGCGTCCGCCTGGTGGTCGAGGTGGCCGACGCGATCCGAGCCGTCTGGCCCGCCGACAAGGCGCTGTTCATCCGCTTCTCTGCCCAGGACTGGGCTGACGGCGGCTGGGACGTCGAGCAGACCGGCCGCCTCGGCGCGCTGCTGAAGGGGCACGGCGTCGACCTCGTCGACGTGTCGTCGGGCGGCCTGGTCGCGCACCAGCAGATCGACGTCGGTCCCGGCTACCAGGTGCCCTTCGCCGACGAGGTGCGGCGGGCTAGCGGTCTGCCGGTCGTCGCGGTGGGCCTGATCACCTCGCCGTCACAGGCCGAGCAGGTGCTGATCGACGGTCACGCCGACGCGGTGATGCTGGCGCGGGCGGCCATGAGGGAGCCGGCCTGGCCGCAGCGCGCCGCCCACGAGCTGGGGGTCGCCGTCGCGGACGCGCCCTACCCGCGGCAGCGCGTCCGGGGCGCCTGGCGCTGACCGGCCAGTGGTGCGTCCCGGGGGTCGGGCGCTGCGCGCCGGTCCGACGCGCCGTTGCGGAGTATCCGCTCCGCACCGCTCGCGGGGCTGTCGGAGACGGGCGCGAGGCCCGATAGGATCAGGCACGTGACTGACGCCTCCAGCCCCGTCCGCCAGAGCCTCGACACCGTGGCCCACGCCACCGAGACGCCCGACCAGCAGCAGCCCTGGTCAGAGCTGGGCCTGCGTGAGGAGGAGTACGCGAGCATCCGCCAGATCCTCGGGCGTCGACCGACGGGCGCCGAGCTGGCGATGTACTCCGTGATGTGGAGCGAGCACTGCTCCTACAAGTCGTCCAAGGTGCACCTCAAGAAGTTCGGCGACCTGCCGCAGGAGACGCCCCTCGGCAAGACCCTCGCCGGCATCGGCGAGAACGCCGGCGTCATCGACATCGGCCAGGGCTACGCCGTCACGTTCAAGGTCGAGTCGCACAACCACCCGTCGTACGTCGAGCCCTACCAGGGTGCGGCCACCGGCGTCGGAGGCATCGTCCGAGACATCCTGGCGATGGGTGCGCGTCCGGTCGCCATCATGGACCCGCTCCGCTTCGGGCCGCTCGACGCCGACGACACCCGCCGCGTCATGCCCGGCATCGTGGCCGGCGTCGGCGGCTACGGCAACTGCCTCGGCCTGCCCAACATCGGCGGCGAGGTCGTCTTCGACGAGACCTACGTCGGCAACCCGTTGGTCAACGCCCTGTGCGTCGGCGTGCTGCGCCACGAGGACCTGCACCTGGCCTTCGCCTCCGGCGTCGGCAACAAGGTCGTGCTCTACGGTGCCCGCACCGGTGGCGACGGCATCGGTGGCGTCTCGGTGCTGGCGTCCGAGACCTTCGAGTCGACCGGTCCGTCCAAGCGCCCCGCGGTGCAGGTCGGCGACCCCTTCATGGAGAAGCTCCTGATCGAGTGCACGCTCGAGCTGTTCAAGGCCCAGGTCGTCAACGGCATCCAGGACCTCGGCGGTGCGGGCCTGTCGTGCGCGACGAGCGAGCTGGCCTCGGCCGGAAGTGGCGGCATGCACGTCGAGCTCGACACCGTGCCTCTGCGCGACTCGACCCTCTCGCCCGAGGAGATCCTCATGAGCGAGTCGCAGGAGCGCATGATGGCCGTCGTCGAGCCGCACCACCTCGACGCGTTCATGGCGATCTGCGACAAGTGGGACGTCGAGGCCGTCGTGGTCGGCGAGGTCACCGACGGCGACCACCTGGTCATCGACTGGCACGGCGAGACCGTCGTCGACGTGCCGCCGCGCTCGGTCGCGCACGACGGACCGACCTACGACCGCCCCTACGCCCGTCCGTCGTGGCAGGACGCGCTGCAGGCCGATCCGGCCGAGCAGCTGCCCCGCCCTGCGACCGGGGACGAGCTCCGCGACCAGCTGGTGGCGGTCGTCAGCTCGCCCAACATGGCCGACAAGTCATGGGTCACCGACCAGTACGACCGCTACGTGCAGGGCAACACGGTCCTCGCGCAGCCCGAGGACGCCGGCATCGTCCGCATCGACGCCGAGACCCATCTCGGCGTGGCGGTCTCGACCGACTGCAACGGACGCTTCGCCAAGCTCGACCCCTACGTCGGCGCGCAGCTCGCCCTGGCCGAGTCCTACCGCAACGTCGCCGTCACGGGCGCGCTGCCGCTGGCGGTCACCGACTGCCTCAACTTCGGCTCGCCCGAGAACCCCGACGTCATGTGGCAGTTCGAGCAGGCCACGCACGGCCTGAAGGACGCCTGCGCGGTGCTGGGCATCCCCGTCACCGGCGGCAACGTGTCGTTCTACAACCAGACCGGCGACACGCCGATCCTGCCGACCCCCGTCGTGGGTGTCCTCGGTGTCATCGACGACGTGCGGCAGCGCGTCACGCAGGGCTTCACGACCGAGGGCAGCCACGTGCTGGTCCTGGGCGAGACCCGCGAGGAGCTGTCCGGCTCGACCTGGGCCGATGTCGTCCACGGTCACCTCGGCGGTCACCCGCCCGTCGTCGACCTCCCGGCGGAGTGCTCGCTCGCCGACCTCATGATCGAGGCGTCCAAGACCGGGGTCGCCGAGTCGGCGCACGATCTCTCCGACGGGGGCCTGGCCGTCGCGCTGGCCGAGGCATCGTTCCGCCACGGCGTCGGCGTCATGGTCGACCTCGAGGACCCGTTCCTCGAGCTGTTCAGCGAGTCGTCCGCGCGTGCGATGGTCGTCGTGTCCGAGGACCGTCACGACGAGCTCGTCGCCCTGGCCGAGAAGCACGGCGTCGACCTCGCGTCGATCGGCCGCACCGGGGGCGACGCGATCGAGGTCGCCGGTCAGTTCAGCATCCCGGTCGCCGAGCTCAAGGCGGCGTGGCAGGCGACGCTCCCGGCGGTGCTCGGCGCCCACCTGGCCTGAGGCATGGCCCGCTACGTCCCGCTGACGTCCGAGGAGTTCGCGCAGGTCTGCGCTCGACTGGACGCCGGTGAGCCCACGCGGGCCGATCTCAAGGCGGCCACCAAGCACCTCGCGGCGTTGCTCGTGGAGAAGGCGCCCGGTGCCAGCGTCGAGGTGCGCATCCCTCCCTTCGCCGCGATCCAGGTCATCGCCGGGGCCCGGCACACCCGGGGCACGCCACCGGCGGTGGTCGAGATGGATCCGCTCACCTGGATCGCCCTGGGTCGAGGACGCCTGTCGTGGGCGGATGCGACGGTGCGTGCCTCCGGCGAGCGATCGGACCTGTCGGCGCTCATGCCGCTCGACGTGACCTGATGTTCACCTCATCGGCAGCGAAGTACTTCCTGTGCGACAGGGTGTACCGCTAGCATCTCGTTCACGTGATCGTTCGGGGGACGGACAAGGGTGCAGCATGACGTGGCCGCAGCAACATCGTGATCCCGCCCTGCAGTGGTCGGGGCATCTGGGCAGGCTCGAGGGCATACGCCGCGATGGGGTGATCGCTGCGCTGCGCCACTCGGCCGACGCCGGTTGGCCCGCCTCGGGCGAGGCCGTCGAGCTACTGGTCTCCTACGCGCTGGGCGAGATCACGGCCCGCGACTACGCAGCCGGCATCCTGGCGGCCCTCAGCCGGCAGGACGGGCGGATCGCCCCGTTGGACCCGCCACCGGCAGCCACGTCCGGCGACGTCGCCGACGAGATCGAGGCGCTCCCCGTCCGCGACGTGGTCGGCGAGCCGGGCCCGGTGATCAGTCGCGAGGACGCCGTGCAGGCCTATGTGACGGGCCGGATCGCGGTGGCAGAGTTCCTCCGCCTGGCCCGGAGCTGACGTCACCTGATCGCGGAGAGGGCTCGTTCGGGGTAGTTGGTCGTCACCATCCAGACGTCGGGATCGTTCATCCACCGCTCGAGCTCGGCGGGGCGGTCGACCGTCCACACCAGCAACGGCAGGCCGCGGCGACGCGCGTAGCCGCGCAGCCACCACTGGGCCAACGTCTTGTGCGAGACCACCAGGTTGGCGTGGCTGAGCCAGACCCGCGTGCGGGGAAAGGCCGACTCGAGCCGCACGAGCCGCCGCCGCCACGGCCGTCCGTCCCACGACCGCGGGCTCGACGAGAGGCCCACCAGGAGGCCGGGCGCGTGGTCGCGGGACCACGCGACGAGCCGCCGCACCGACGAGTCCTCGGCGGTCGTGATGATGACGTCGTCGACGCCCAGGGCCTCGACGATGTGTGCGACGAGCTCGATCTCGAGCCCCCGCACCTTGAGGTCGACGTGTGCCTTGATCCGGCCCCGGATGAGGTCGAGGACCTCGTCGAGGGTCACGAGCACGACGCCGGTGAACTCGTCGAGGCGGTGACCGGCGATCGACCGGGCCTCGGAGCCGTCGTCGACGGCATCGTCGTGGAAGATCACGGGAGTGCCGTCAGCCGTCAGACGGACGTCGAACTCTACGTAGTCGGTACCGATCGCGATGGCTGACTCGAAGGCGGAGAGGGTGTTCTCCGACGAGTGGTCGTCACCCGCGCCGCCTCGGTGGGCGGAGACCAGGGGCATGCGTGGACTAGGCGGTCTGGCCGCGCTGCAGCTCGGCCCAGAACCCCGCCTCGACGGTCGGGTAGCCGGGCAGCCCGCGGGCAGCCCGGTAGGCCCGAACCGCCGCGACGGTGCGCGAGTCGTAGATCCCGGACAGCTTGGGGTTCGTGCCGGCCGCGACCAGCGCGCGCTGCAGGCGCCATACCGAGGAGCCGGTGGCGCCCTGCTTGAGGACCCGTGGGACCTGGCCGCTCGACAGCAGTGCCGTCCACGTCGCGCGGGTGGCGGTGCCGGTCGGCGTCAGGCCCATCGCCTGCTGGTACGCCGTGACGGCGCGGGCCGTGCCGGTGCGGAAGCGCTCATCGACCGAGGAGACGTATCCCTGGCGGCGCAGCAGGCACTCGAGGGTCTTGACCTGCGGTCCCGTCGAACCGGGCTCGAGCTTGCGGTAGCGGCTGTACGTCTGGGTGACGCCGCACGCCTTCACCTGCCTGGTCGCGCGCGAGCCCTTGCCGACGTCGAGGAAGTTCTTGTCGATCAGCTGCGACACTCCGCCGTACGAGACCCGCACGTCGAGCTGGTACTGGTGCAGGCGCTGCCGTTTCCAGCCGCTGTCGGACAGGTAGGGGCCGCCGTCCGCGTTCGCCCGCCCGTTGCCCCAGGCAACCCACATCTGGTCGGGTTCGGTGAATCCGCGGCGCTTGGTGCGCCGGGCCTCGTCGACCGCCTTGATGACGGCGGACCCGCTGCCGTACAGCCCCGAGCGGTAGCCCTTGGAGTGCAGGTACTCGGTCCACGCGTCGACGAACTCCAGCACGATGCGATCGCAGGAGGGAGTGCGGACGTAGAACTCGATGTCGAGGTAGGACACGCTGTGCTTGCCGAAGCCGTACTTGCGCAGCGCGGCGATGGTCTCCGCGGCCTCGCTGCGCGCCTCCTGCCGGGCGGTGCTGACGTTGGTCGACATCCTCTGCTTCGGTCGCGAGCTGTTGGACGAGAAGCACGGTGCCTGCCGGCCGACGTGGATGGGCAGGAAGCGCCACCCGTTGGCGGCGTTCTGCGCCACCCACTGAGGGCTCAGGTTGGGTTGTGCCGCGTCACCGCAGAAGCGAGATCCTCCCGAGATGTAGATGCCCACCGCGGTGAAGGGGGAGGTGATGTTCCAGGTGTCCATCGTCGCCTGGGTGGGAGCGACGCACGTGTCGAAGCCGTGGCCCGTGAACCCGCCGGGGGCCGGGGGCCCGGCCGCGCGAGCGGGTGAGACGAGCAGGATCGACGCGACCAAGCCGGTGACGAGGCCGGTGATCGTGAGTCTGGATGTGGGGAAGGCCGACAGACGCATGGGCACGAGGCTACGTCGTGTCGCGCGCTGTGTCACGACGTGCGAGGTGGTGAAACGGTCAGGTTGTCTTGCCGCGCTGGAGCAGGGACCAGACACTCGACTCGGTCGTCGTGTAGCCGCTCAGCTTGCGGGCCTTGCGGTACGCGACCACGGCCTTGACCGTCCTCGCGTCGTAGACGCCCGAGGCGCCGGGCTTGAGGCCTGCCGCGGTCAGGGAGCGCTGCAGGCGCCACACGGCCTGGCCGACCGACCCCTGCTTGAGCACCCGTGGCGTGGTCCCCTTGGCGAGCAGCGCGGTCCACGTCGCGCGGGACGTGACGCCGTTCTTCGCCCAGCCCTGCTTGGCCCGGAACCGGTCGACGGCGCGAGCGGTGCCCGCGCCGTAGACGGTGTCGACCTTCGAGAGGTAGCCCTGACGCTTGAGCAGGCACTCGAGGGCCGCCACCTCGGCGCGGTCGGCGCCGACCCGCAGCGTCGGGTAGCGCACGAACGTCATCTGCACGCCGCACGGCAGGCCCTCCTTCGAGGCGACCGATCCACGGCCGACGTCGAGGAAGTTCTTGTCGATGTTGACTGACTTTCCGCCGTAGGAGACGGTGACGCCGTTGTGGTACTGGTGGATGCGCTGGTGGTTGGTCCAGCCGCTGGCGGACAGGTACGGGCCGCCGTTGGTGTCGGCGACCTTGTTGACCCAGGCGATCCACATGTGGTCGGGCAGGTCGAAGCCCGGACGCTTGGCGAGCCGCGCCTCGTCGACGACCTTGATCGCCGCCGAACCGCTCGAGTAGAGGCCGGAACGGTAGCCCTGCGCGTGGAGGTACTCGGTCCAGGCGTCGGCGAACTCGAGGACGATCGTGTCGCACGCCGCCGTGCGGGCGTACCACTCGATGTCGAGGTAGGACACGCTGCCGGGCCCGAAGCCGTACTTCTGCAGGGCGGCAATCGTCTCCTTCGCCTCGCCGACCGCCTCGGCGCGGGCGGTGGCGACGTCGGTCGACATCTTCTTCTTCTGCACGCGGCTGCTGGGGTTGTTCTTGAAGCAGGGCGCCTGGCGACCCACGTGGATCGGGATGAAGCGCCAGCCGTTCTTGGCGTTGCGCTCGACCCACGCCCGGCTGAGGTTGGGCTGGTAGCGGTCGCCGCAGTAGCGCGAGCTGCCGGAGACGTAGATGCCGATCGCGCTGAACGGCGAGCGGAGGTTCCAGGTGTCCATGACCGACTGGCTCGGCGCGACGCACGCGTCGAAGCCGAGACCGGTGAAGTCACCGGGCGCCCTGGGGGAGGCTGCCTGGGCAGGCGAGGACATCAGCAGCGACGCGGCGAGCCCGGTCGCGAGCCCGACGACGAGCAGGCGGGAGGTGGCGAAGGGCCGCTTGGACGGCAGTCGGGACGCGAGACGCATGGGGTCGAGGGTACGTCGGGACGAGGTCACTGTCACGGGACGCCTGTGGCGGGTGGGACGAGAGGGGACGATCGCGGTAGGGTCGAGACGGCGCGGCCCCGGTTCCTCCCCTGGATCATCGGGGCCGCGTTCTGTCCCCGGTCGACTCGACGGCTGACGGCTGTCCGTCTGCCGGCTGAGCGGGTCGAAGCCTCAGACCTGGCGGCCGTTGTCGCCCCAGTACGGCTTGCGCAGGTCGCGTTTCAGGATCTTGCCGGACGGGTTGCGGGGCAGGGCGTCGACGACGTCGATCGACGACGGCGCCTTGTAGCCGGCCAGCCGCTCGCGGGCGAAGGCGATGAGCTCCTCGGGGGTGGCCGACTGGTCGGGGCGGAACGCCACCACGGCCTTGACCGTCTCGCCCCACCGGTCGTCCGGGACGCCGATGATGGCGATCTCCGCCACGGCCGGGTGCTCGGCCAGGACCCGCTCGACCTCGGGCGAGTAGACGTTCTCGCCGCCGGTGATGATCATGTCCTTCAGTCGGTCCTCGATGAACAGGAAGCCGTCGTCGTCGACCCGGCCCAGGTCGCCGGTCCGGACCCAGCCGTCGGCCGTGATCAGCTCGGCGGTGGCCTCGGGGCGTCCGATGTAGCCGATCGTGGCCTGCGGGGTGCGGAACCACACCTCGCCGGAGCGGCCGACCGGGACGTCCTCCAGGGTCGTCGGATCGACGATGCGCATCTCGGCCTTCGCCACCGGTCGTCCCGCCGACACGAGCCGTTCGGGATGGGTCGCGTCGCGGTGGGCCTCGTCATCGAGGATCGTGATGACGCCGCCGAACTCGGTCATGCCGTAGACCTGCTGGAACTCGGTGTCGGGCCACGCCTCCATCGCCGCTCGCAGCACCGGCAGCGGCATGGGGGCGGCGCCGTAGCCGACGGCCTTGAGCCGCCCGAACAACGCCATCGCGTCGGGCCCGGCGGCCACCAGGGCGGCGACGACCGCCGGCACGAGGAAGGCGTGGGTGGCCCCGGCCATGATGCCGCCGGCCATCAGCGTCGCGTCGACCTCGCTGACGATGTAGCCCGGCACCCCGAGCACGGGGCCGAGCAGGGCGTACGACGTGCCACCGACGTGGAACATCGGCATCGCGACGAGCATCATGTCGCCGTCGGCGTACGTCGTGTCGCCGGCGCCGTTCAGGCTGTGCTCGACCATCGCAGCCTGCGTGAGCTGTACGCCCTTGGGGCGTCCGGTGGTGCCGGAGCTGTACATCACGATGCACACGTCGTCGGGCGTGACGCCGGGCTGGCGGTCGGTGGGGGTGCCCGCTGCGAGCCACGCCCCGAACTCGTCCTCGTCGCCGCCGATCACGATGATCTTCTCGGCGTGTTCGAGACGGTCGCGGACCAGGTCCAGCTGGGCGAGCAGCTGGTGCCCCACGAAGACGATCTTGGCGCGGCAGTCGTTGAGGACGTAGTCGAGCTCGTCGCCGGCCAGTCGCCAGTTGACGACGGTCGTGGCGGCGCCGAGATGGCAGCCGCCGAGCAGGATCTGCAGGATGGCGGGGTTGTTCTTGTCGAGGACGGCGACCCGGTCGCCGCGTCCGACGCCGTCGGCCGCGAGGGCGCCGGCTGCCTGCCGGGTCGACGTCATGGCCTGCGACCAGGTCCACGACGCGTCGCCGAAGATCCAGCAGGGACCGTCGGGTCGCTCGTCGGCCCGGGCAGCCAGGAAGTCGGGGAGGTGAGTGGCGTCGGCGTTCGAGAACGGCATGGGGGACTCCTGGTCTGCTGTGACGGGGGTCACGCCAGCGTAGACGGTTCGTCCCACCGCTTCTCGAGCCTGCTCAGCTCAGTTCCCTGAGCTGGCGGGGTTCTCAAGGAGCGGATTGAGGTCCTCAGGATCAGACAGTGGTCTCGAGCAGGGGTCTGACCTACTTCTCCAGGGTCTCCGCGAGCCGCTCCAGCGTCCGGCGCATGCCCTTCTCGTTGGCCACCGGCAGCTTGCTGCGCTTGAGGAGGAACTTCTGCTTGTCCTGCGACACGTCCCATGTCTCGGTGACGACGGTGCCCTCCGTGGTCGGCTCGAGCTCGTAGCGCCAGATCCGTCCGCCGACGATGCCCTTGAGGCCGGTCGTCTTCCAGGCGATGCGTCGGTCCTGCTCGAACTCGACCACCGTGTTGGACGTCGTGTAGCCGACGCCCTGGTGCATCGACATCCCGAACGTCGTGCCGAGGCTCAGGGGTCGCGACGACTGCTTGGTGCCACGCACCGTCCCCGAGCCGTCGAACTCGCTGTGCTGGGCCGCATCGGCCAGCAGCGCGAAGATCTCTGGTGCGGGGGCCTTGATGGTGCGCTGCACGGACACGGTGTCGGAGTTCATGGAGCCACTCTAGGGCGCCCCGTTTGACCGTGCAGACCGTGCCGATCGTCAGATCGCGCGCGCGATCGTGTTGGTGACGTTGCTGCAGGACGAGGCGAGCGACGTGAGCGCCGCCTTCTCGGCTGAGTCGACCGAGAGGCGGCAGCGGATCTTGACCGCGACCCACTCGTCGACGTAGCGGCACCGCTCCTGGGCGGGCATCCACTCGGCGGGGTCCTGGTCGCTCTTGAACTGGCTGACCGAGTCGGTCACGCCGACAAGATCTCGAGCGTCGCCGAGGTGTTGGCGAGCTGCTGGCGCTGGGTCGTCGTCCAGCCGGAGGCGCCGGAGTCCCAGGCCTCGGCCAGCGGCACGAGGTGGTCGATGTCGATGTCGGCCTTGTCCGGCCGGGCCCTCTCGTCGGAGGAGGAGTACCAGCTGCCGCCGGTCAGGGCGCAGCTCGCGCCGATCGTCGGCTCGACCGCCTCGGCGATCAGCACCTCCTCGCGGGTGTCGCAGCCGTCGCCGTCGATCCAGTGCTGGAACGCCTCGCGGACGTAGCCGGAGACGCAACGTCACCGCGCGTACACCTGGCCGCACGTCACAGCCAAAAGATTGGGCCTGCCGACCCGCCGCCCCTACACTGGGGCACGTGCCCCGCGGAGATGGACGCCTCACCCACGACCTCGACCCCCAGGACGCCGGACCCCAGGACGCCTGTGGCGTGTTCGGTGTCTGGGCCCCCGGCGAGGAGGTCGCCAAGCTGACCTACTTCGGTCTCTACGCCCTGCAGCACCGCGGGCAGGAATCTGCCGGCATCGCGGTCAGCAACGGCAGACAGATCCTGGTCTATAAGGACATGGGCCTGGTCTCGCAGGTGTTCGACGAGGCGACCCTCGAGTCGCTCAAGGGCGAGATCGCCATCGGCCACACCCGCTACTCGACCACCGGCTCCAGCGTCTGGCACAACGCGCAGCCGACGTTCCGCCCCACCGCGGCCGGGTCCGTCGCCCTCGGGCACAACGGCAACCTGACCAACACCGCCGAGCTCGCCGAGCTGCTGCGCGCACGCGACGCCGAGTCCGGCCGTGACTCCGGCAAGGGCGAGACCGCCACGTCCGACACCGCCGTCATGGCCTCCCTGCTCGCGTCCTACCCCGATCGCTCGGTCGAGGAGGCGGCGCTCGAGGTGCTGCCCCAGCTCCGCGGTGCGTTCTCGCTCGTCTTCATGGACGAGGGCACGCTCTACGCCGCGCGCGACCCGCAGGGCATCCGACCGCTCGTGCTCGGACGCCTCGAGCGCGGCTGGGTCGTCGCCAGCGAGACAGCCGCCCTCGACATCGTGGGCGCGTCGTTCATCCGGGAGATCCAGCCCGGTGAGTTCGTCGCGATCGACGAGAACGGTCTGCGCACCGAGCGGTTCGCCCAGGCGGAGCCCAAGGGCTGCATCTTCGAGTACGTCTACCTGGCCCGGCCCGACACCACGATCGCCGACCAGCGGGTCTTCTCGGTGCGTGCCGAGATCGGTCGGCGCCTGGCGCGCGAGTTCCCGGTCGACGCCGACCTGGTCATCCCCGTCCCGGAGTCGGGGACGCCCGCCGCGATCGGCTTCGCCGAGGAGTCCGGCATCCCGTTCGGCCACGGCCTGGTCAAGAACTCCTACGTCGGACGCACCTTCATCCAGCCGTCGCAGACGCTGCGTCAGCTCGGCATCCGGCTCAAGCTCAACCCGCTGCGCGACGTCATCGCCGGCAAGCGGCTCGTCGTCGTGGACGACTCGATCGTTCGCGGCAACACGCAGCGAGCGCTGGTGCGGATGCTGCGCGAGTTCGGTGCCGCCGAGGTGCACGTGCGCATCTCGTCGCCGCCGGTCAAGTGGCCCTGCTTCTACGGCATCGACTTCGCCTCGCGGGCCGAGCTCATCGCCAACGGCATCTCGGTCGACGAGATCTGCCGGTCGATCGGTGCCGACTCGTTGGCGTACGTCACGCTCGACCAGCTGGTCGAGGCGACCAACATCCCGAAGGACAACCTCTGCCGTGCGTGCTTCGACGGCATCTACCCCGTGGCCCTTCCGGAGGACGACGTGATCGGCAGACACCTGCTCGAGGTCCAGGACCAGCTCCCGCTCGAGGTCATCCAGTGAGCGCCCCAGCGAACTGCTCGCTCCGCAAGCTCCGCTCACACTTCTCCGGGGACCCCGCATGACGTCGTACGCGTCCGCCGGCGTCTCCATCGAGGAGGGCGACCGCGCCGTCGAGCTGATGAAGGAGTGGGTCGAGAAGGCTCGCCGCCCCGAGGTCGTCGGAGGCATCGGCGGCTTCGCCGGCCTCTTCGACGCGTCCGCGCTCAAGGACTACCGCAAGCCCTACCTGGCCACCTCCGCCGACGGCGTCGGCACGAAGGTCCAGATCGCCCAGCGCATGGACAAGCACGACACGATCGGCTTCGACCTCGTCGGCATGCTGGTCGACGACCTGGTCGTCTGCGGTGCCGAGCCGCTGTTCATGACCGACTACATCGCGTGCGGCAAGGTCGTCCCCGAACGGATCGCCGACATCGTCAAGGGCATCGCGCAGGCCTGCGCGGAGTCCGGCACCGCGCTGCTCGGTGGCGAGACCGCCGAGCACCCCGGCCTGCTGGGCGTCGACGAGTACGACATCGCCGGGTCCACGACGGGCGTCGTCGAGGCCGACCAGCTGATCGGCGCCGAGCTCGTCCGTCCCGGTGACGTCGTCATCGCGATGCGGTCGAGCGGACTTCACTCCAACGGCTACTCACTGGTGCGTCACGTCTTCTTCGGCACTGCCGGCTGGAGCCTGGACCGTCACGTGCCCGAGTTCGGCACGACCCTCGGCGAGGAGCTGCTCACGCCGACCAAGCTCTACACGCTGCCGTGCCTCGCGCTCGTCCGTGAGGTGGAGGTGCACGCGATGTCGCACATCACCGGCGGGGGGCTCGCGGCCAACCTCGAACGGGTCGTGCCCCCGACGGTCTCGGTCCGCATCGACCGTTCGTCGTGGACACCTCAGCCCGTGTTCGGCCTCGTCGGCCAGCTCGGCTCCGTGGCCCAGGCCGATCTCGACCTGGCGCTCAACATGGGCGTCGGCATGGTGGCCCTGGTCGCGCCCGATGCCGCCGACGCGGCCCTGCGCCTGCTTGCCGAGCACGATGTCGACGCCTGGATCGCCGGCGATGTGCAGGACGCCGGCGTGCACGGCGACGGCGGGACCGTCACGCTCACCTGAGCCGCACCCTCCTGCTGATTCCCAGGAGATCCCCGGAAGCTTCCGGGGTGAACCCAGGGAGCGGGCACCTGACCACTGTCGTGACCGGGGTGACGTGCCGGATTACTGTCGGTCACCGGCGGGGGCTGTGCCCCGAGCGGATCGTGGCGGAGCCGCCGGGAATCGGGGTTCTCCTGGGAAACCTCGAGCGATCCGGGGGTCGCTGCGACATTATGTGCATACTCCCGGTAGGATCGTGACCACGACAAACTGACTATTTTTCTGCGAGGGGGTCGAGCCTTATGGGCCGCGGCCGTGCGAAAGCCAAACAGACCAAAGTTGCGCGCGACTTGAAGTACCGGACTCCGGACACAGACTTCAACACCTTGCAGCGTGAGCTCCATGGCGAATCGGGCGAACCGATTCCGGAGCAGTACCGAGACCTCGAGCGAGAAGACCCAGCGGCTTCCTGAAGCTCGTGTCGACGTACGCCTGGCGGGAGCCGGTCGACGTCGGCCATCTTGCTGCCGTCCTACGCGACGTGTCGCGTCATGGTGTGGGCGGCGCGCGGCACCTCGTGCTCGAGGTGCTGGCGTATGCCCTCGACGACGCCATCGAGGGGGTCACGCACGCGATCGACGTGACGCTCGACGTCGACCGGTCGATCTCGGTCGTCGACGACGGTCGAGGCACCGACACGCGGCGCGACGAGGGCGGCGGGCGGGTCGTCAACCCGGTCCTCGCGACGCGTGACCTGAGATCCTTCGACGATCCCCTCGACATCGAGTTCCTGTCGGCGTCGATCGCGACGATCGAGTCGCCAGCGACGATCCGCGTGGTGGACGAGCGGGCCTGGCCGGACCGTCGAGCGATACCCGGCCGTGAGCCGAGCGACGCGTCGGCGGCGCGGGTGGCCGTCAGTCCTCGTCGAGGGTGCCGACGGGATCGAAGGTGAACGATCCGAGGTGCCGCAGCACGTCGCCCAACGGGCTGGCGACCTCCGGGTCCTCGAGGGCGGCACGCAGGCGTCGTTCGGCCGCGATCATCTCGGCGTCGGTGGTCGGGGACACGGGGTCGGTCATGCGCCCATCCTCGTCGCCGACGAGGGTGGGCGCACCCGGAGACCGGCTCAGCCGGGCAGGTAGACCGAGCGGAGGCGGCCGATCTCGCGCATACGCTGCTCGGCCATGCGATCGGCCGCGGCCGACGGCGACACGCCCTCGGCCTTGGCGCGCTCGAGGACGCCCAGCGTCGTGTCGTAGATCTTGGTGGCCCGCATCTTCGCGCGATCGAAGTCGAAGCCCTCGAGCTCGTCGGCGACCTGGATGACGCCGCCGGAGTTGACGCAGTAGTCGGGGGCATACGTGATGCCGCGCTCCTCGAGCTGCTTCTCGATGCCCTCGTGTGCCAGCTGGTTGTTCGCCGCACCGCAGACGATCTTCGCGGTCAGCACCTCGATCGACTCGTCGTTCAACGCCCCACCGAGTGCGCAAGGGGCATAGATGTCGAGCGGTTCGCGGATCAGCGCGTCGGTGTCGGCGACGGCAGTGATGCCCGGGTGTGCGTCGACCAGGGCGGTGACGGCAGGCTCGTACGGGTCAGTGACGATGACGATCGCGCCCTCGTCGACGAGGTGACCGACGAGGTGGCGGCCGACCTTGCCGACCCCCGCGACGCCGACGCGCCTGCCCGCGAGCGACGGGTCGCCCCACAGGTGCTGAGCGGATGCCCGCATGCCCTGATAGACGCCGAACGCGGTGAGCACGGAGGAGTCGCCGGCGCCGCCGTGCTCGACGGTGCGGCCGGTGACGTAGTCGCACTCCCGGGCGATGACGTCCATGTCGGGGGAGAACGTGCCGACGTCGCATGCCGTGAAGTAGCGGCCGTTGAGGCTCTGCACGAAGCGCCCGTACGCGCGCAGGAGGCCCTCGGTCTTGAGCTGGGCGGGGTCGCCGATGATGACGGCCTTGCCGCCGCCGAGGTCGAGCCCGGCGAGGGCGTTCTTGTAGGCCATGCCCTGCGAGAGGTTCAGGACGTCGGTGAGGGCGTCGGCCTCGGATGCGTACGGGTAGAAGCGCGTCCCGCCGAGTGCCGGTCCGAGGGCCGTCGAGTAGATCGCGATGATCGCTTTGAGGCCGGTCGCCTCGTCGTGGCAGAAGACGACCTGCTCGTGGTGGGTGCCGAAGGGCGAGGGTGCGGGCGTCGTGGGCTGAGAAGTGGTCACGGTAGTGCTCTCTGTCGTGGTGTCGAAGGAGCGGTGGTGGGCTCCTCCATCGGGCGAGCCACGGGGTGTGGCGGCTCTGGGCAGACTCTACCGGGGACGGGGCAGGGAGTCTGCCCTGCGAGCGCTGAGACATACGGTCGTTGTGTCCGCTCGCGGGTGGCCGGTCCGTGGAGCGGTCTGCGACGATCAGGACGAGGCCGCAGGCGTGGCCATGAGGAGTCACCGTGGCGGTCGCACCCAGCATCTCGTACTCGATCACGATCCGGCTGGAGGTGCCGTCGGGAGGCTCCGCCGTCAGCGACCTGACCACGACGGTCGAGCGGGTCGGGGGCCTCGTGACGGCGCTCGACGTCGCCGCCTCGGGTGCTGACGCCCTGCGCATCGACCTCACCTGCGCAGCGTCCGACACCGACCACGCCGGCGTCATCGTCTTGGCGCTCAAGGGCATCGACGACGTCACCGTGCTGAAGGTGTCCGACCGTACCTTCCTGATGCACCTCGGTGGCGTCATCGAGACCGCGACCAAGCACCCGCTGCGCAACCGCGACGACCTCTCGATGATCTACACACCCGGCGTCGCCCGTATCTGCCAGGCGATCGTCGCCGACAAGGAGGACGCCCGCCGGCTGACGGTCAAGCGCAACAGCGTCGCCGTCGTCAGTGACGGATCGGCGGTCCTCGGCCTCGGCAACATCGGCCCGCACGCGGCCCTGCCGGTCATGGAGGGCAAGGCGGCCCTGTTCAAGAACTTCGCCGACATCGACGCCTGGCCGATCGTGCTCGACACGCAGGACGTCGACCAGATCGTGGAGACGGTCGCGGCGATCTCACCGGGATTCGCCGGCATCAACCTCGAGGACATCTCGGCGCCGCGGTGCTTCGAGGTCGAGGCTCGGCTGCGCGAACGCCTCGACATCCCGGTGTTCCACGACGACCAGCACGGCACGGCTGTCGTGGTGCTGGCCGCGTTGCGCAATGCGCTGACGGTGGTCGGCAAGGACCTGCCGAAGGCCCGCATCGTGCTGGTCGGCGCGGGGGCGGCCGGCACCGCGGTGCTGAAGGTGCTGCTGCACGCCGGCGCCGTCGACGTCACGGTGTGCGACGTGAAGGGTGTCGTCCACCGGGGGCGCGAGGGCATGGACCCGTCGCTGGCCTGGATCGCCGATCACACCAACGTGGCCGGGCGCACCGGCACGCTGCACGAGGCGCTGCCGGGGGCCGACGTGTTCATCGGTGTCAGTGCCCCCAACCTGATCACTGCCGAGGACGTCGAGCAGATGGCGCCCGGCTCGATCGTCTTCGCGCTCGCCAATCCCGATCCGGAGATCGATCCGGCCATCGCCCGTCGCCATGCGGCCGTCGTCGCGACCGGTCGGTCGGACTATCCCAACCAGATCAACAACGTCCTCGCGTTCCCGGGGATCTTCCGCGGCCTGCTGGATGCGCAGAGCCACGGCATCGGTATGGAGGTCCTACTCGCGGCGGCCGATGCGATCGCCGGTTCGGTGTCGCCGGAGGAGCTCAACGCCAACTACGTCGTCCCGAGCGTGTTCCACCACGACGTGCACCAACGGGTCGCGGCCGCGGTGCGCAAGGCGGCGGTGACGGCCGACGGCAGGTCAGAGCACCCAGACGGCGCCGATGATCGTCGGGACGACTGACAGCCCGATCCAGGCGGGCGACCACAGGCGCACCGCCAGGATCACCCGCATCACCGTGTAGGTCACGACGGCGAACACGCCCGACATGACCAGCAGCATCACGGCGTCGGCGTCGCGACCCTCGCCCTTGACGACGTGGGCGACGATGATCAGGCCGAGGACGCCGTGGATCGCGATGGCGAAGAAGCCGATCGCACCTACTCGGCGCTGGACCCGCTTCAGTGCAGCAAGCTGCTCGGCGGTCGAGGGGCTGGTCATGCGTGCACGCTCCCGTGGGCGGCATCGATGATGCGACGCAGGACGGTGTTGGTGGTGCGCAGATCGTCCTCGGACATGCCGAGCCTGGCCAGCATCGTGGGCGGCACCGAGAGGGCGCTGCCACGCAGGGCCCGACCGGCATCGGTCGTGCTGACCACGAGCACGCGCTCGTCGAGGTCCGAGCGTTGCCGCGAGACGAGGCCGGCGGCCTCGAGGCGCTTGAGCAGCGGCGACAGGGTGCCGGGGTCCAGGTGCAGCAGCGCGCTGAGGTCCTTGACCGACTGGTCGTCGTCCTCCCACAGCGCCAGCATGACGAGGTACTGCGGATGGGTGAGGCCGAGCGGCTCGAGGACGACCTTGTACGCCGCGATGACCTCACGGGACGCCACGGCGAGCGCGAAGCAGACCTGTTCCTCGAGCGCGAGGGGGTTGGTGACCGACATGTTCCCTAGCGTACCAATGATTGGGACACCAACAAATGTGGTCGCCGTGCTCAGCTGCGGCTGCGTCGCTCCAGTGCGCGGTCCATGCGCCGAAAGAGTGGCCGCATGCCGGCCGTCAGGACACCGGGGATGGTGGCCATCCCGAGCTCGGCCGCCGCTCCCTGCAGACTGGTCACCCGTGTCGGTTGGTCGACAATCGCCTTGATGAGCCAGTTGGCTGCCTTGTCGGCACTGAGCATCGGCATCGCCTGGTAGATGTCGGTCTTGCCGGACATCTCGGTGCGCACCATCGGGAAGTAGACGGTCGTCGCTGAGACGCCGTCCGAGCCGAGCTCGGCAGTCAGTGACCGGGTGAACGACTCGAGCGCCGTCTTGCTGGCGAGATAGGCCGAGAACAGCGGGATCGGCACCTGTGTCGACATGCTGGACGAGATCACGACGTGGCCGCGGCCCTGCTCGAGGAATCGCGGCACGAGCGCGAGCGTCAGTCGGACCGCTCCGAAGTAGTTGATCGCCATCGTGCGCTCGTAGTCGTGCACCCGGTCGACCGAGTCGACGATTGGTCGCCGAATCGAGCGGGCGGCGTTGTTGACCAGCACGTCGATGCGGGGATGCTCGGCCAGCAGTCGGGTCGCGACGGCGTCCGTGGCCGCGCCGTCGGCGAGGTCCACGACGTACGCGTGCGCGTCGCCACCGGTGGCATTGATGGCGTCGGCCACGGTGGTGAGCTCGTCCTCGCGCCGGGCCATCAGGCACACCGTCGCGCCGAGACGGGCCGCCTTCCGTGCCGCCTCGGCGCCGATGCCGCTGGACGCACCGGTGATGACGACCGTCTGGCCGGTCAGCTTGCCGGTCATCGTTCTGCACCGCCTAGGAGCGCGGTAAGCAGGCGCAGGCAGCGCTGCATCATCTGGTCAGCGGTCTGGTCGGGGTGCTCCACCCACCAGTTCATGAGCGAGTCGACGATGCCGAGCCACACCGACGTCATGGCCGAGACGTCGAGGGCGTCGTCGTTGCCGGCCATCGCCATCAGCTCGGCGACTCCCTCCTCGGCGAGCTTGCCGATGCGGTCGGCGTACAGGGCGACGGAGTCGGCGATCGGTCCGGTGGTCGGTGCTGTCGTGTCGAAGAACAGGCGCCACAGGTGGCGTCGCTGCTCGAGCAGCGCGAACATCCCGCCGAGGGTCTGCATGCCCCGCTCGACGCCGACGGCCTCGCCCTGGGCGATACGCTCGATCTCGTCGGCCACGAGGGAGCCACCGCGGTCGAGGCAGGCCTCGAACAGGCCCTCCTTCGATCCGAAGTAGTTGTAGATCAGTGGCTTGGAGATGCCGGCCCTGTCGGCGATCGTGGCCACGGAGGTCGCGGCGAACCCGGCGGTGCCGAAGTGTTCGGAGGCGACGTCGAGGATCTGGGTCTCCCGATCGAGGCGGGGGACGCCCTTCGTGCCGGCATTGGTTCGGGACATGGCGGAAAGTCTAGCCATCTCAACTGATTGCGTGGTAACTTACCCTAGAGTCATATACGAGACTGTGTCGAAGGAGCATCACGTGGAGCTGTTGGACCCGCTGAAGAACCCGACCCTCGCGGCAGCCCCGTTCTTCATCCTCACCCTGCTGATCGAGCTCGCCGCCTTCAAGTGGCTCGAGTCGGACGACGACATGCGCGGCTACGAGAAGAAGGACGCCAGGACGAGCCTCATCATGGGCGTCGGGTCGATCGTCTCGAGCGCCGTCTTCAAGGTGTCCACCCTCGTCGTGTTCGTCGCCATGAGCGTCTACCTGGCGCCGTGGCACCTGCCCACAGACACCTGGTGGTCTTGGGCGCTGCTGATCGTCGGGCTCGACCTCGCGTTCTACCTGCAGCACCGCTTCGTGCACCGGGTGCGGGTCGGCTGGGCGGCCCACCAGGCGCACCACTCGAGCGAGTACTTCAACTTCTCGACGGCGCTGCGCCAGAAGTGGAACCCGTGGGCCGAGGCGATCTTCTGGGCGCCGTTCCCGCTGCTGGGCTTCGAGCCGTGGATGCTCTACGTCGCGTTCTCGTTCAACCTGGTCTTCCAGTTCTTCCAGCACACCGAGCGCGTCGGCACCCTGTGGCGGCCCATCGAGCTCATCTTCAACACCCCGTCGCACCACCGCGTGCACCACGGCAGCGACCCGGAGTACCTCGACAAGAACTACGCCGGCATCCTCATCATCTGGGACCGCATGTTCGGCACCTTCCAGAAGGAGCTTCACCGCCCGACGTACGGACTGACCGTTCCGGTCAACACCTACAACGTGCTCACGCTGCAGTACGGGCCGTTCGTCTCCCTGGTGCGTGACGTGCGCACGGCCGATCGTTGGCGCGACAAGGCCGGCTACGTGTTCATGCCGCCGGGCTGGCACCCGGGGGAGCGGCGCGCGGAGGTCGAGCAGCCCCGCGAGCCGTCTCCGGTGGCATCACAGGGCGCGTGACAGTCCGCCGTCTACGGGCAACATGACCCCGGTCACGAAGCTGGCGGCCGGCGACAGCAGGAACGCGGCGACACGGCCGAACTCCTCTGGCTCGCCGTAGCGGCCCAGCGGGATCGTGCGCTCGTGCATCGTGCGGGACGCGGCCGGGTCGTCGCTCATCGCGTCGAGGTGCTGGACCCGCTGGGTGTTGACGCGTCCGGGCAGCAGGCCGTTGACGCGGATGCCGCGCGGCCCCAGCTCGTCCGCGAGGTTCTTGGCCGCCATGGCCAGGCCGGGCCTCAGCCCGTTGGAGATGCCAAGTCCGGGGATGGGGGCCTTGGCCGAGGTCGACAGGACGAAGGCGATCGATCCGCCGTCACCGAGCTCCTCCGCGACGGCGGTCGCCACCCGGATCGCGCCCAGGAAGACCGACTCGAACGACGTGCGCCACTCGTCCTCGGTGCGATCGAGGATCGGGCCGGCGGGAGGGCCGCCCACGCTGATCAGGACGCCGTCGAGCCGGCCGAACGTCGTCGTGGCGACGGCGATCAGCTGAGCCGGGGCGGTCGCATCGGCGTTGTCGACGGCCACGCCGGCAGCATTCGGCCCCAGCTCGGCGACCGCACGGTCGACCGACCCCTGGCTGCGCGAGGAGATCACGACCTTCGCGCCGTCGGCCACGAGCTGCTGTGCCGTCGCGAATCCCAGACCACCCGAGGCGCCGGTCAGAATGTACGTGCGATCTGCGAGTCCAAGGTCCATGCTGGATACCCTAGGGCCGCCCGGCACGCGTGAGATGTGCAGAAGTGGGTACGGCCCGAGTCCCCTACGAAAGGCACGACCCATGTACTTCGGTGGATCCATCGCACTGCTCGCCCTCGGCGCCATCTTCTCGTTCGCCGTCCGCGACAACATCTCCCAGGTCGACCTGATCGTCGTCGGCTACATCCTGATGGCGGCCGGCGCGATCGGCATCGTCCTGTCGCTGGTCGCCAACGGCCAGCGCAACGCGGCGATCCGCAACCAGGACAACAACAACAACCTCCCGCCGCAGTAGCACCTGGTGCGGGGGCTACGGCCCCTTCTTGCCCCGACCCTTGTCGTCCTTCTTCGGCTCGCCGGGACCTCCCGGGGCGTCGACCGTCGGATCGGGTGTGGGTGTCGCCTCGGCGGCGACGGTCAGGGTGATCGTGCTTCCGTCAGCCACCTCGCCTGTCGGGTCGACCGCCGTGACCGTCCCCGCAGGGTCGGGCGAGACGATGTCCACCCGTGCGACGTCCAGGCCGAGGTCGTCGAGCATCGCTGCCGCATCGGCGAAGGGCAGACCGATCAGGGCGTCCGCGTCGACCGTGGTGCTGCCGGTCGTGGGTGTGTCGGTGCCGGAACCGCTGCTCTCGGTGGCGCCACCATCGGACGAGGTCGGCGTGGGGCTGTCGGTGGCGGAGGTGCCGTCCGGGTCGCCGCCGAGGGCGTCGACGCCGAGGACGACAGCCAGGAGCAGCACCAGGGCGGCGCCGGCCATCACGACATAGCGAGCGACCGGACGACGTGGAGTCCCGGGGGCGAGCACCGGTTGCACCGTCGTGGCGGCCGGTCCGGTCGTGACCGGTGCCCCCAGCGGGACGGTGGCCGGTCCGGGGATCTGACCCGTGGCCGACTCGTCGGTCACCGGTGACGCGAACACCGCGGTCGGAGGGTGGTCGGCCGTGGCGAGCGAGGCGACCAGGGCCGCGCTCGATGGCCGGTGGTCGGGTTCCTTCTGCGTCAGTGCGGTGATCAGCGTCCGCAGCGTCGGCGGCACCTGGTCGCTGAGTGGGGGCAGGGGGTCGTGCAGCTGGGCCATCGCGGTCGCGACGGGCGTGTCCCGGCGGAACGGGGACTCCCCGGTCAGGCAGTGATGGGCGACGACGCCGAGCGAGTAGAGGTCGGATCGTGCGGTGGCGGGACGTCCGGTCGCCTGCTCGGGGCTGAAGTACTCCGCCGTGCCGATGATCGATCCGGTGGCGGTCAGCGGCTCGCTGGTCGCCGACCACGCGATGCCGAAGTCGACCAGCACGGCCCGGCCCGCCGCCGTGATGATGATGTTCGACGGCTTGAGGTCGCGGTGCACGATGCCGGCCGCGTGAGCGGTGTCGAGGGCGTCGGCCACCTGGCCGACGATCGACGTGACCTCGTCCGCCGGCAGGGTCCTGCGCTCCCGCAGCACCTGGCTGAGCGTGGTGCCCTCGATCAGCTGCATCACGATGAACGGGTCGTGCTCGGGTGTCGACTCGTCCTCGCCGACGTCATAGATCTGGGCGATGCCGGGATGGTGCAACGACCCGGCGAGCTGCGCCTCTGAGCGGAACCTGGCGCGGGCCGTGGCGTCCTGGTCGGCGCCTTGGCGCAGGATCTTGATGGCGACGGGGCGGGCGAGCCGGGTGTCCGTCGCCCGCCAGACCTGCCCCATGCCGCCGGACCCGAGCACGTCACCGAGCTCGTAGCGCCCGTTGAGGAGAGATGCCATCCGGCTGAGTCTAGGCGGGGGCACTCGATGATGCAGAACTGCTCCAGTCCACCGCGGTCCGACCCCGCCGGCCGACCGGTGCGGGGAGTCTCAGTACTTGGCGAAGTTCTGCGTGTAGTAGCGGCCGTATGGGCCGCCCAGCGCGTACCCGATCCCGATGCTGTTGTAGTCGCCCAGGAGGTTGGCGCGGTGGCCCGGGCTGTTGATCCAGCTCCTCACGACGTCGTCGGGGGACTGGCCGGCGGCGATGTTCTCGCCAGCGCTCGACCATCCGGACGGGTAGGAGGCCGTGAACGTCGGGTTGTGCCTGAAGTCGCCGGTCGTGGCCATGCGCTCGCTCCACCCCTGGGCGATGCTGTTGAGCCGCGGCATCAGGGCAAGGGGCCTGAGCCCGTTCTGAGCCCTGAACTCGTTGGTCTGCTGCAGGATGCGCTGGCGTGCGGCATCCATCTGGGTCGTCCCGGTGATCCGGATGGTCTTCGAGGCGGCTGCACGGATCTTCTTGTTCTTGACGATCTTCACGCGGAACAGGTTCGTCGTGTCCTGGATGGTGGTCGTGAGCCGGAAGGTCTTGCTGCGCTTGACCCTCGTCGACCTGATCACCCTCCACGCTCCGCCTTCTCGACGTTCGAGCCTGACCTTGGCGCCGGCTGACGCACCGGACACCGTGCCGCTCAGCGTGACCGAGCTCTGCAGGGCGACGCTGCTGGCCGGTGCCGAGAACGTGACCTTCGCGCGTCGTGCTGCTGCGTCGGCGGGCAGAGCCGTCGCCGTCAGCCCAAGCACGAGCGCCAGGACGGGCAGGACGAGCAGTGGACGCGTGCGCAACATGTGGCTCCCGAGATGTGGCCGGACTTCGCTGGCTCAGCGTAGGGCAGTGGGGCCCGCCGCAAGGGGTGTTTGAGCAAGCCTCTGCGGCACCACCGTTTCGGCCAGGGCCGGGGTCGAAGCCCCCGAGCACTCCGCTGCGCTCCGTGCAGGGGGGACCCCCAGGCGACAGCACCGGTGCGCAACAGACCCGGGAGAGAACGAAGAAAGAGCCCCGCAAACATCACGCGGGACTCTTTCTTCGTTGTGGCCAGGGCCGGGGTCGAACCGGCGACCCTCCGCTTTTCAGGCGGATGCTCGTACCAACTGAGCTACCTGGCCACCGCTCGCGAACGAGCGACGTTCACCTTATCGCACCGCACAGACGGCCAAAAATCGAGGCGGCACATCCGACGGTCAGGCGATCCTCACGGCGTCATCGGCCGAGATGCGCGGGAGGCGATCGAACCAGGCATCCTCTCCCGGGAGTCCGATGTTGATGACGAGCTGGGTGCGCCACGAGGTGTCGGCGAAGAACTCGGTGTCGATCCCGGCTGCGTCGAAACCACCGACGGGGCCGGCCGCGAGGCCGGCGGCGCGAATGCCGACGATGAAGTAGCCGGTCTGCAGGGCCGTGTTGTAGCGCGCGATGTCGGCGCGGACCTCGGGCTGGTCGGTGAAGCGGTCTCCGGCGGCGGGGCTGTGCGGGAAGTGGTCCGCGAACCTGGTGTGGAAGTCGACGTCGGCTGCGACGACTGCGACGACGGGGGCGTTCTCGGCCTTGGCGCGGTTGCCCTCCATCATGTGCGGGACGAGCCGGTCGCGGGCCTCGCCCTTCTCCAGCAGCAGCAGGCGCATCGGCTGGATGTTCATCATCGTCGGCCCGAGCTTGACCAGCTCGAAGACCTCGCGCACCTGCTCGGCCGAGACCGGCTCGTCACTGAAGGTGTTGGCGCTGCGGGCCTCGCGGAACAGGACGTCGAGCGTCGGGTCGGGGAGGATGAAGGGAGATTCGACGGTGGTTGAAGTCATGGAACGTTCAACCATCGGCGGGGCAAAGAAAATCCCACGCCCCTCCGAGGAGGAACGTGGGCTTCTTCACATGGCGACCCCGACCGGACTCGAACCGGCGACCTCCGCCGTGACAGGGCGGCGCGCTAACCAACTGCGCCACGGGGCCATGCTGTGCGGCGAACCGCGACCGCAACTGTAACGCACAGCCCGGCCCGGCCACAAAACGGGTGGTGCCCATCGGCCCCGAGGGAGGGTCGTACCGCACCTGCGGCGTCGGCCGACAGGCGTCCATCATGTGAACGAGCCGTACGCGGGACTGGACCTCGGGTTCCATGGCGTCATGACCGTACGTCCCACCACCGTCGCGCCCCTGTCGCTGGCCGATCTCGCCGCTCTGACGAGCACGGTCGCCGACGACGTCCGTGCGGGCCTCCACGAGGTCCACGCCGACTCGGAGAGCCGCTGGCACGTGCGCCTGCGATGTGACGACCAGGTCGACGTCTGGCTCATCAGCTGGACCGAGGAGCAGGGCACGCAGCTGCATGATCACGGAGGGTCCTCCGGCGCCTTCACCGTCGTCAGCGGTGAGCTCAGCGAAGCCGTCTGGACGCCGGGCGCCGAGGTGCTCGCCGAGACGACCCGGGCCCGGGGCGACTCGGTCGTCTTCGGCGAGCACTACGTCCATGACGTGCGCAACGTCCGCGCCGAGACGGCCGTCAGCGTCCACGCGTACTCGCCACCGTTGTCGCAGATGAACCACTTCGACGTCGACGGGCACCAGCTGACGAAGCTGGCGTCGGTCTGGACGGACGACCCCGAGGCGCCCGCACCGGATCTGCGGGTGGCCTCGTGAGCGTCCGCTTCGCCTCGGTCGACGACCTGCTGGCATCTGCCCGTGGCGGCCTCGAGCGACTCGAGCCGGACGCAGCGCACGCCCGGGTCGCGGCGGGCGCGATCATCGTCGACATCCGTCCGTCGTGGCAGCGCCGCCTCGACGGTGAGATCCCCGGGTCGGTCATCGTCGAGCGCAACCACCTCGAGTGGCGCCTGCACCCGGGGTCCGGGGCGAACCTGGCCATCGCCACCGAGGGGCAGGAGTGGATCGTCGTCTGCACCGAGGGCTACACCTCGTCGCTGGCGGCGTCCGCGCTCGTCTCGCTGGGTCTGCCGGCCAGCGACATCGTCGGCGGCATCCACGCCTGGCGTGCAGCCGGCCTGCCGGTCGTGCGGGGCGCGTCATCCGTCGAGACCCGCGTCCCCGCCGTCCCCGCCTCGTCGTGAGGAGGATCGCCGCGTCCGTCACCGGAGGCGGTGACCTCGTCGCCCCAACCGGTGTCGGTTGGACGACCAGGTCACCGCGACGTTGCGCGAAGGGCGATCAGCGCACCGCTTCAGGGACAGGGTGCTGGGACTCGGCCGGGTCGTGCTCGCTGATGCCGAAGCGGTCGTGGAAGCGACGCAGCGGCGCGGGGGCCCACCAGTTCCGCCGCCCCAGCAGCGCCATCAGGGACGGCACGAGCATCGCCCGGACGATCGTGGCGTCGATCAGCACTGCCAGCGCGGTACCGACGCCGAGCTCCTTGATGAAGATGATCTGCGACGTCGCGAACGATCCGAGTGCGATGGCGAACAGCACGGCTGCCGCGGTCACGATGCGGCCGGTGCGCTGCAGGCCGATGGCCACGGCTTCCCGCTCGCCGGCGCCGTTGTCGCGGGCCTCCTTGATGCGGGTCAGCAGGAACACCGCGTAGTCGGTCGACAGGCCGAACACCACGGCGAACAGGAAGACCGGCTGGGACGACTCGAGAGCTCCCTGGCTCGTGTAGTCGAGGAGCCCCTCGAAGCGGCCGTCCTGGAAGATCAGGACGAGGATGCCGAAGGTCGCGCTGATCGTCAGGACGTTCATGATCAGGGCCTTGATCGGCAGGATCACCGAGCCGGTCAGCATGAACAGCGTGACGATGGTCAGGATCGCGAGGATCGCCAGAGCAGGAAGCACGTTGGCGCGGATGGACGCCACCTGGTCGACCTGCTCGGCGCTCGCACCGCCGACGAGAGTCGCGCCGGGAGCGTCGACGTCGCGGATCTCGGTCACGAGGTCGAGGGTGCGCTCATCGAGCGTCCCGTCGGTCGGGACGACGTCGACCTGCCAGGTGTCCGACCCCAGGAAGCGGGGCTGTGAGACGTCCGCGGCACCCGGCAACGTCCCGAGCTCGGTGGCGTAGTCGGCCAGCGCGGACGCGGCGGACTCCGGTGCGGTGACGGCGACGACCAACGGGGTCGACTCGGCGCCGACGAAGTCGCCGCGCAGCGTCTGGTCGACCGTCTTGGCGGGGCTCCCCTCGGGCAGCACGCCAGCGTCGACACCGGTGAACTTGACCCCGAGGAAGGGGGCGCCGAACGCCAGCAGGATCACGGTCCCGGCCACCGCGACGCCGACCGGGAAGCGCATGACGAACGCGGACAGGCGATACCAGAAGCCGTTCGCCTCAGCGGCCGTCTCGGCCTCCCGAGCCCGTTGCCACCGCTTCGGGGCGAGGGCGTTGACGCGGTGCTCGAGCACGGCGAACAGGGCCGGCAGGACGATCAGCGAGACGGCCGCCGCGGCCAGGGCGACGACGGTGACGCCGATGCCCATCGAGTAGAGGAAGCGAAGCGGGAACACCAGCAGCGCCAGCCCCGCCCCGGCGACGGTGAGGGCCGAGAACGCGACGGTGCGACCTGCCGTCGCGACGGTCCGTCGGATCGCCTCGGCGCCGGGCCCGACCCGGTCGAGCTCCTCGCGGTAGCGCGAGACCAGGAACAGGGAGTAGTCGATCGCCAGTCCCAGGCCGAGCCCCGTGATCAGGTTGAGCGCGAAGATCGAGATGTCGAGGAACTCGTTGATGCCACGGATGACGAGCATCGAGGTGACGATCGTGAGCCCGCCGACGAGCAGCGGCAGCAGGGCGGCCACGGCTGAGCGGAACACCCACAGGGACACGACGAACAGCAGTGGGAAGGCGATGAGCTCCGCGGTGATCAGGTCGCTCTCCACCTGCTCGTTGACCTCCTGGTAGGCAGGGCCGGAGCCGCCGACGGCCACGCCGTCGACCCGGTCGAGGCGCTCTCGCAGGTGCTCGGTCGTCGTGTCGGCGTCGACCCCGGACCGGTAGATCGCGGCGAGATAGGTCTGCGAGCCGTCCTTCGAGACGAACTGCGGTCCCGCCTCCGGGCCACCCACGACCGTTGCGACGGCAGGCTCGGCATCCAGGACGGCCCGGGCGTCGGCGATCGCCGACGTGTCGGCCGTGTCGACCAGCACGATGACATCGGGGGACGCCTTCTGGCCGGACGCCTTCTCGACCTGACGGATGGCCTCGGCGCTGGCGGCGCTGGTGTCCGAGAACGAGTCGTTGTCGGTGTTGAGCAGCCCCGCGACGGGTCCGCCGACGATGCCGGCGAGGACGAAGAACAGGGCGGTGACGCCGAGGACGCGCCGGGGGCGGGTCGTGGCGAGGCGGGTGAGGGCGGTGAACATCAGAACTCCTTGATCACGGTGAGGGGGTCCCCGTACAGGTCCTGCACGCCGAGTGCGGCGACGATCGTCAGCAACATGCCGTGCGCCATGAAGTCCCGGACCTCGTCGGCAGTGGCGCCGCTGAGCTCGGCGATCTCCTGCCAGACCTCCCGGTACGTGCGCTGGGCGACGTCCTTGATGGCGGGATCCGACGCCGCGGCCCACGTGTGCAGCTGGCACCGAAGGGAGTTGACGTCGTCGTTCATGAAGCCGATGTAGGCCATGCCCATCGCCTCGAGCGCGGAGGTGTCGGGCCCCCGATGCTCGGCCGCCTCCCGGAAGGTGTGGCGCAGGGCGGTCGTGTGGTGGACGATCGCGGCGGCGATGAGGTCGTTCTTGCTGCCGAACAGCCGGAAGATGTACGGCTGGGAGACGCCGGCGCGCTCGGCGATGACCTCGACGGACGTCGCGTGCATGCCGCCACGCCCGTACTCCTCCATCGCTGCCTGGAGGATCAGGACCTTGCGGTCCTCTGCCTTCATCCGCTTCCCGGTGACCATGGCAGTAAGTTAGTGACTACTCACAACCTCTGTCAAGAAGTCAGTCGGGGACTGAGAACATCCAGGGATCACGGGGGATGGACCCGATCTCGAAGCCGTCGAGCAGCTCGACCGGCGTGGATCCGTCCAGGCCGAGCGACTCGGCGATCGTCCGCATGACGTCGACGCCCCGCGTGGTGAGCTCGCCGAGGGTCACGGCGCCGTCACGCTTGGCGAGCCGCCGGCCGGCCGGATTGAGGGCGAGCGGGACGTGGACGTAGGAGGGTGCGGGCAGGCCGAGCAACGAGGCGAGGTGGGCCTGGCGCGGGGCCGAGCTGAGCAGGTCGTCGCCCCGCACGACCTGGTCGACGCCCTGCTGGGCGTCATCGACCACCACGGCGAGGTGGTAGGCGACCACCCCGTCACCCCGTCGCAGCACGACGTCGTCGACGGCTCCCTCGTACGGTCCGTGCAGGGCGTCCTGGATCGTGAACGACGCCACGTCGGCGCGCAGGCGGAGCGCCGCGGGCCGCTCGCGGCGACGAGCATCCCGTTCCGCGTCGGTCAGGCCGCGGCACGTCCCGGGGTAGGCGCCGGGTGGGCCGTGCGGAGCAGAGGGCGCGTCGAGGATCTCGCGACGGGTGCAGAAGCACTCGAACAGCAGGCCGCGCCCGCCGAGCGAGGCCAAGGCGGCGTCGTAGAGGCGGGACCGCTCGGACTGATGCACGACGGGGCCGTCCCAGGCGATGCCCAGGGCTGCCAGATCGGCGAGCTGGCGCTGCTCCGACCCCTCCCGGACGCGATCGAGGTCCTCCATCCGGAGCAGGAAGTCGCGCCCCGTGCTGCGCGCGCACAACCACGCCAGCACGGCGGTACGCAGGTTACCGACGTGGAGATCGCCCGACGGGGACGGGGCGAAGCGCCCGGCGGTCACCGGCTCATTCGAGGGCGTGGGTGGCGCGCTCGTTGACCTGGCCCTCCCAGACGAACCGCAGGGTCGACGTCGGCTTCTCGTACGACCGGTAGACCTCGTCGAGCTGGTAGCCATGCCGCTCGTAGACGGCCTGGGCGCGCGTGTTGGTGTGGGCCGTGCTCAGCTCGACCGCCGTGGCCCCAGCGGAGGTGGCCATGCGCAGCACGGTGTCGAGCAGCAGGTCGACGACGCCGGTGCCCCGGGCATGCTCCACCACGAACAGGTCGTTGAGAACCCAGACCTTGGCGAGCCGGGTCGAGGAGAACGTCGGATAGATCTGCGCGAAGCCGACGACCTCGTCGCCGACCAGGCCGTCGCCGCTCTCGTCGAGGGCCAGCAGGACGATCGACTCGTCCCGGACGATGCGCGCGGCGAGGAAGGCACCGGCCGCCGCCGTGTCGTACGGCTCGCCGTAGAACTCGCGGTAGTCAGCGAACAGCTGGGCGGCCTCGAGGACGTCGAACAGCTCGGCACGGATGACTCTCACTGGACCACCCTCCCACGGAGCCGTCGTCATGGCTGGTTCTTCACTACGTCTGGGTCGGATCCGCCGGCTGGCGGTCGTACACGTCGGGGACTCCGTCACCGTCGGCGTCCATCGCGTCCTGCTGCTCGATGAGCCGGTAGGCCTTGTTGCGCGACACCAGGATCACCGCGGCCACGACTGCCGCGATCAGCGAGCCGAGCAGCACGCCGACCTTGACGTGGTCGTCGCGGTCCGAGCCCAGGCCGTACGCCAGGTCGCCGATCAGCAGCGACACCGTGAACCCGATGCCGGCCAGGGCCGAGACACCGAGGACGTCGAGCCAGCGCAGGTTCTCGTCGAGCGTCGCGCGGGTGAAGCGCGCCACGATCCAGGTCGTGCCGAAGATGCCGACGGTCTTGCCGACCACGAGCCCGACGATGATGCCGATCGTGATGGGGTCGCGCAGTGCCTCGGCCAGCCCGCTGAGCCCGCCCACCGTGACGCCGGCGGCGAAGAAGGCGAAGATCGGCACCGCGATGATCGTCGAGACGGGACGCACCCGGTGCTCGAAGTGCTCGGCGAGGCCGAGGTGGTCGCCCTGCGTGTCCTTGCGCCCGCGCAGCACGGGAACGGCGAAGCCGAGCAGGACGCCGGCGACGGTCGCGTGGATGCCCGACTCGTGCATGAACGCCCAGGTCAGGCCGGCAGGTGGCAGCAGGATCCACCACGACCGGACGCGTCGCTGGACCGCCACGGCGAACAGCGCCAGCGGCACGAGCGCAGCGCCGAGGAAGAGCACGTCGAGGTCGCTGGTGTAGAAGATGGCGATGATCGTGACGGCCAGCAGGTCGTCGACGACCGCGAGGGTCAGCAGGAAGGTGCGCAGCGCCGTGGGCAGGTGTGACGACACGATCGCGAGCACGGCCAGGGCGAACGCGATGTCGGTGGCCGTGGGAATCGCCCATCCACGGAGGTCGCTGCCGCCGCCGAGGTTGATCGCGACGAACACGAGGGCCGGGACGACCATGCCGCCGACCGCCGCAGCGATCGGCAGGGCGGCGCGGCTCGGGTCGCGCAGGTCTCCGGCGACGAACTCACGCTTGAGCTCCAGACCGACGACGAAGAAGAAGATCGCGAGCAGCCCGTCGGCCGCCCACGTGGACAGCGAGAGGTCGAGGTGCAGCGACGACGGGCCGATCCGCTGCTCGCTGAGCGACGCGTAGGACCCGGACGCGCCGGAGTTGGCCCAGACCAGGGCAATGATCGTCGCCACCAGGAGCAGTGCGCCTCCGACGGTCTCCTTGCGCAGGATGACGCCGATGCGCTGCGCCTCGGGCCAGGACCCGCGTCCGAAGACGTTGCGGGGGGAGGGCTGCTGGTTCATGGACTTCCTTCGGGATCGGTCGACAAGATCATGCCGACCAGACTTCCCGGCGCACCGGGTTCCATTCTACCGGCACCGGCGGTGGTCGATGACCACCTCAGTGCGGCGACAGCTGTCCGGAGAGACGGTCGTGCATCGAGGCGCTGGCGGAGTTGAGCCCGATGATCCGAGCGGCCTTGCCCTTTCGCTCGTACTTGGTCGTGATGCTGTCGAGGGCTGCCACCGTCGAGGCGTCCCAGACGTGCGAGGCGCTGAGGTCGATCACGACGTGCTCGGGATCGTCGGCGTACTCGAACTGCGTGTAGAGGTCGTTGCTCGAGGCGAAGAACAGGGCGCCCGACACGGTGTAGACGGCCTCCTGAGTGCCGTCGGTCCGGTCGACCAGGTCGCGCTCGACGGTGGCGAGGTGGGCCACCCGCCGGGCGAACAGGGTCATCGCGACCAGCACACCGACCCCCACGCCGATGGCTAGGTTGTGGGTCGCGACGACCACGACGACGGTTGACACCATGACGGTGGTCTCGCTCTTGGGCATGCGGCGCAGGGTCGATGGCTGGATGCTGTGCCAGTCGAACGTGCCGACGGACACCATGATCATCACGGCGACGAGGGCGGCCATCGGGATGATGGCGACGGCATCTCCGAAGCCGACCACGAGGATGAGCACGAAGACGCCGGCCAGGAACGTCGAGATGCGCGTCCGGGCCCCGGAGACCTTCACGTTGATCATCGTCTGCCCGATCATGGCGCAGCCGCCCATGCCGCCGAAGAATCCCGTGATGACGTTGGCCGCGCCCTGACCCCAGGCCTCGCGCGTCTTTGGCGAGGGTGTGTCGGTGATGTCGTCGACGAGCTTGGCGGTCAGCAACGACTCGAGCAGCCCTACGAGGGCCATCGCGAACGCGTACGGGGCGATGATCTTCAGCGTCTCGACGGAGAACGGGACGTCGGGCAGCAGCAGGGTCGGGAGGCTGTCGGGCAGCTCGCCCTCGTCGCCCACGGAGGGCACGGTGAGGGCAGCCGCGACGGTGAAGGCGGTGAGCAGGACGATCGCGACGAGCGGCGCCGGGACGACGGTCGTCAGTCGCGGCAGCAGCACCATGACCGCGATGCCGACCGCCACCATCGGGTAGACGAGGAACGGCACGTGGGTGAGGTAGGGCAGCTGCGCGAGGAAGATCAGGATGGCGAGCGCGTTGACGAAGCCGATCATGACCGAGCGGGGGATGAACCGCATCAGCCGGGCGACACCAGCGGCGGCGAGCAGCATCTGGATCACGCCGCCGAGGATCACGGTGGCGATGAGGTAGTCGAGGCCGTGGTCGCGCATCACCGGGGCGATCACCAGCGCGACGGCTCCGGTGGCAGCCGAGATCATCGCCGGGCGACCGCCCAGGAACGAGATCGAGACGGCCATCGTGAACGCGGCGAACAGGCCGACGCGGGGGTCGACGCCGGCGATGATCGAGAACGAGATCGCCTCCGGGATGAGCGCGAGCGCGACGACGAGTCCGGCAAGCACCTCGGTGCGCAGCATGCGGGGTGATCGCAGGGCGTTCATGACGGTGGGTTCGTCGGGCCCGGTGGAGGGCGCGGAACGGTGCAGGCTCATGGGGAGCTCCTTGCGGTGGGGCCGTGTGGGCGAGTGCGCACTGGTCGGCCGGGGAACGGAATGGGTGGTGGCGCATGCGAGGATGCACGGGCCGACGCAGGTCGGCGAAAGTCTGTGGGCAACTCTACCCTTACGTAAGGGTAGAGTTGGACATCGAGTCGAGTGAAGGGCATCACGTGGACGGGCACGACACGCCCCGGTCGATGCAGATCGGTGAGGTTGCCGAGCGCACCGGGCTGTCGTTCCGCACCCTGCGCCACTACGACGAGGTCGGGTTGCTGTCGCCGTCAGCGCGGAGCGAGGGCGGGTTCCGCCTCTACACCGACAGCGACGTCGACAAGCTGCTCGTGATCCGGCGGATGAAGCCCCTCGGCTACAGCCTCGACGAGATGCTGATCGTCATGCGCGCGGTGGAGGCCGCCCCGGAGCCGGTCGACCGCTCAGGCGACCATCCGCTGGCCCCGATGATCCTCGAGGCCGAGGAACGCCGCGACCGGCTGCGCCTCCACCTGGAGATGGCGGATGAGTTCATCGCCCTGCTCAGGGAGCGTGCACGGCCGTCGTCCTGACCTGTGGCAGAGGGGCCCGCGGCTACGCTCTGCGCATGACCCGCATCCTGCTCGTCGAGGACGATGACGACATCCGGAATGCGCTGAGTCGTGCCCTGACGGGCCAGGGAGTGACGGTCGCGGCGGTCGCCCGCGGGTCGGACGCGCTGGGCCGCCTGACCGAGTTCGCCCCCGATGCGGTCATCCTCGACCTGGGTCTGCCCGATCTCGACGGTGCCGACGTGCTGGCCATGATCCGCTCGCTGAGCGACGTGCCGGTGCTGGTGGCCACGGCCCGCGACGACGAGCAGCAGATCGTCCGGCTGCTCGACGCGGGGGCCGACGACTACATCATCAAGCCCTACTCGGCGGCCCAGGTGCTGGCGCGGGTACGGGCGGTCCTGCGCCGCGGCGCCGCCGGCACCGACGACCCTGCGGCCGAGCTGCGGATCGCAGACCTGGTCATCGACCCGCAGGGACGCGAGGTCCATCTGGGCGGTGAGCTGCTGACCCTGACGCGCAAGGAGTTCGACCTGCTCCTCTACCTCGCCCAGCGCCCCGGCCAGGTCGTGAGCAAGGACAACCTGCTGGCCGACGTGTGGAACCTGCCGTGGGGCGGTGGCGATCGGACGGTCGACGTGCACGTCTCGTGGCTGCGTCGCAAGCTCGGGGAATCGGCCGCCGAGCCACGGTTCCTGCACAGCGTCCGCGGGGTGGGCGTCAAGCTGGTGGACCCGTCATGACGCTCCGTCGCCGGATCCTGCTGCTCGCGACGGGCCTCACGGCCCTGGTCCTGGTGCTGTTCGCGGTGCCGTTGGCGATCGCGCTCAAGCAGTCCGCGTCCGACCGGGTCGTGCGGGAGACGGAGTACGTCGGTCTGGGCGTCGCCGACTACCTCAGCACGGGCTCCTACTCCGACGCCCAGGTCAGCGACTACGTGGACCGGGTCAACTCCCGGACCGACGCGGCCGTCACGGTGGTCCGGCCTGACGGCACCTCGATCGGCGCGGCGCTGCCGGTGGGGGCTCCCGAGGCGCGGGGAGGCGACCGCGACCGCGACGGCGACGGTCCGTCCGATGTGGACGACGACGGGGACGGGCAGATCGGCCGGGTGTCGACCCCGGGGGTGCAGCGCGCCGCTGACGGCTGGATCGTCGACATCCGGTCGACGAGCTCGTCGGGACGGGCCCTCGTCCGTGCCTACATCGACGACGAGGCGGTCGACCACGAGGTGTACGAGCGGTGGGGAGTCATCGCAGGTGGGTCGCTGCTCCTGTTGCTCATCTCGGCCATCGGCGCCGAGATCGTGTCGCGCCGACTGACCCGCCCGCTCGTCGCGACCGCTCTGACGGCCGGCGAGCTCGGGGCCGGGCGTCTGGACGCCCGGGCACCCATCAGCGGGGCACGCGAGATCGCCGAGGTGTCCACGGCGCTGAACGTCCTGGCCGACCGCATCGAGGGCCTGCTCGAGTCCGAGCGCGAGACCGTCGCCGACCTGTCGCACCGGCTGCGCACGCCGATGACGGCGATCCGGCTCGACGTCGAGGCACTCCCCGACTCGGAACGATCGCGAGAGCTGGCCCGGCACGTCGCGGTGCTGGAGCGCACGCTGACCGTCGTCATCCGCCACGCCCGGCTGCCCCAGGCCGACCGCGACAACCGTCGCTGCGAGGCGCGGGACGTCGTGATCGACCGCACCGGCTTCTGGAGCCCCCTGGTCGAGGACCAGGGCCGGGAGCTGACGCTCGATCTGGCCGACACCCGCTGCGAGGTCGCCTGCACCGCCGACCAGCTGGCCGCCGCGCTCGACGCCTTGATCGAGAATGTCATCGCCCACACCCCGGAGGGGTCACCGCTGCATGTCGGCCTGACGACCACGGCCGACGGGTGCCGGATCGACGTCGTCGACCACGGGTCGGGCATCCCGCTGGGTGCGACCCGCCGAGGACGCAGCGACCGCGGTTCGACCGGACTGGGCCTGGACATCGCCCGCAGCTGCGCTCAGTCGACCGGCGGACGCCTCGACGTGCTGTCGAACGACGACGGCACGAACACGGTGCGGCTCGATCTCCACTCGCCCCAGCCTCCTCGCGCTCAGCCCACTCACACGGTGATTTGACCTGCATTTGACCCAGCACTGAGGCGCTGCTGATGCGACCTCGACGAGGCTTGGTGCATGAACACATCAGGCTCGAACCCCCGCCTCAGCCTCCAGGCGCGGTCGCGCCGGCACCTGGCCGCGATCGCCGCCACCAGCATCGTCATGGCCGGCGCCCTCACGGCGTGCGCCGCGGGCGACGAGGAGTCGGACACCACCTCCGACACGTCGGGCAGCACCACTTCCGGCACCGGGACGACGTCGATCGACGGCACCGGATCGGCCACGACAGACTCCGGCACGTCGTCCTCGTCCGGCTTGTCGAGCTCCGGTGTCACCTCTCCGGCCCCGGACACGTCGAGCAGCCGCTCGACCGACGGCTCGAGCAACGCCTCATGACCGGCTCCGCGGTCTGGAACGACTGGTCGTGCCGCGTGCGGGTCACCGTGACCCGCCCCGATGCGCTGGCGCCGGCCCGTGAGGTGCTCAGGTCCGTCATGGCGGACGTGGCCCGCTCGGCCAACCGCTTCGCGCCGGACTCCGACCTCTCCCGCATCAACGCCTCGGCTGGACGACTCGTCCCGGTCGGCAGGCAGACCATCACCCTCGTCGACCTCGCCCTGCGCGCAGCCGCCGAGAGTCGCGGCACCGTCGATCCGACGATCGGCGAGCACCTGCTGCGCGCCGGGTACGTCGATGACATCGACCGCATCCGGGGCGTCCTGGTGCCGACCGATCGTCGCGCCGTCGTCCCGGCTGACTGGCGGCGGGTCCGGATCGATCGAGAGCTGTGCCGCATCGGGGTCCCCGAGGGCATGCGCCTGGACCTGGGTGCCACCGCCAAGTCCTGGACCGCGGACACGGCAGCCCACCGCATCGCCGGCACCCTCGGCACCGGGGTGCTCGTCGAGATCGGCGGTGACGTCAGCGTCGCGGGTCGCAAGGTCGCTCCGTGGCAGGTGCTCGTGCGGGAGCAGACCGGCCAGCCCGGTGAGCGCATCGGGCTGACCCGTGGCGGCCTCGCGACGTCCTCGACGACGGCCCGACGCTGGCGCACCACGCAGGGGGAGGCGCACCACGTCATCGACCCCCGGACCGGCCTGCCCACCGACGGGCCATGGCGCACCGCCACGGTTTGGGCGCCCACTGCCGTCGAGGCCAACACTGCGAGCACGGCCGCCATCGTCCTGGGCGGGGCCGCCGTCGATCATCTGGTCGAGCTGGGCCTGGCGGCCCGTCTGGTCGATCTCGACGGAGGCGTGCACCGTGTGGGTGCGTGGCCGTCCTCCAGCGTCGTCGAGGCGGCGTGATGACGATCTGGTACCTCGCCCGGGCGGCCGGGATGGTCGCCCTGATGGCGTTCACCGCCTCGACCGTGCTCGGTGCGCTCGCGGCCCGCCACCCGCGCGCCCACGACGCGACCAGCCTGGACCGCCGGTTCCTCACCCAGATGGCGCACCGTTCTGCCGCAGTCGTCGGCCTGGGCATGCTGCTGGCGCACGTCGTGCTGATCGTGGTCGACAGCTACGTGCCCGTCTCGATCGCGGGCACCCTGGTGCCGTTCACCGCGGGGTACCGACCGGTCGCACTCGGGGTCGGCACCATCGCGGTCTACCTGTTCACGCTCGTCGCCGTGTCGGGCGCCCTGCGGGGTCGCCTCGCGACCTCGGCGACGGCGGCACGCCGGTGGCGCGGCGTCCACCTCGCGGCCTACGTCGGCTGGGCGCTGTCGATGGGTCACGGCATCTTCGCCGGCACCGACACGGGCGCCTGGTGGTCCACGGCGATCTACGTCGCCTGCGGGGTCGCGGTCGCTGCGGCCCTCGTGGTGCGCCTGCGCTCCGAGCAGGTCGTCCACGCCCAGCCGCTCTCCACTGCCCGCGCCTTCGTCAGCACCAGGAGCTTCTCATGACCGTCACGGCCGCCCACCCCGCTGCCGGTGAGCGCGCCGGGATCCATGTGATCGGCACCCCGCGTCTGCTCGCCGGTGTCATCGGCCGTGGTCGGGTCGATCACGCTCACCACCTCCAGATCCACGGGGCACCAGCCCTGCGGCGGCGCACGTGGCTCGAGGGGGCCCTGCGCGAGGTCAACCTGCTGGGCCGCGGGGGCGCTGCCTTCCCGGTCGCGGTCAAGCTCGAGGCGATGCCGCAGGGCTCGCGCACGGAGGTGCTCCTGAACGGCAGCGAGAGCGAGCCGGCGAGCCGCAAGGACCGCGTGCTGATGACGTACGCGCCGCACCTGGTCATCGACGGCGCCCTCATCGTGGCGGACGCTCTCGGGACGCGGCACATCACGATCGCCATCCACGACACGCAGTCGGCCGACTCCCTGCTGCTGGCGTGTCGTGAGCGCACCGACGCCGATGACGTCCGGGTCGTGCGGACGTCCGACGGTTTCGTCGGCGGCGAGATCCGCGCCGTGATCCGCGGACTGGGCGACGGGCCCGCCGTTCCCACCGGCCGCCGGGTCCTGCCCCATGTGAGCGGGTTGGCCGACCGGCCGACGTTCGCGTCCAACGTCGAGACGTTCGCGCAGGTCGCGCTGCTCTGCCGACTCGGCGTCCAGGACTATGCCCGCACGGGTGCGCCGGGCGAGCCCGGGACGAGCCTGCTGACCCTGATCGGAGACGTCGCCCGTGCCGGTGTCATCGAGGTGCCGAACGGCACCCCGCTGACCGTGCTCATGCCGGGTGCAGGGGGCCCCGTCCTGGTCGGCGGCTACCACGGCACCTGGGTCAGGGACGTCGTCGGGCTCACCGTCGATCGGGCCGAGCTGCGCGCGTCCAGCGCATCGCTCGGCGCCGGCGTCCTGGCCCGACCCTTTTTTGGGACGTGCCTCGTCGACGAGGTCGTCCGGGTCGCGCGCTGGCTTGCTGCGGAGTCGGCCGGACAGTGCGGGCCGTGCTTCTTCGGGCTGCCTTCGCTCGCGGACGATCTCGCCGCCATCGCGTCGGGTGCCGGACCGGACCGCACGGCGTCGGCGCGCCGACGCCTCGGTCTCGTCCGCGGCCGAGGAGCCTGCACGCACCCTGACGGCTCGGCCCAGTTCATCGGATCGGCCCTCGACACGTTGGCTCCGGAGCTGGCCCGGCATCTCGCCCACGGCTCGTGTGGCCTGACGCCGTCCCACGTGCTGCCACTGCCCGGAGGTGGCGCATGACCACGATCGACGTCGACTGGACCCGCTGCGACGGTCACGGGCTGTGCTCGAGGCTGCTGCCCGAGAAGATCACCCTGGACGAGTGGGGGTTCCCGATCATCGACGGACGCGAGGTCGATCCGGCACTCGTCCGCGCTGCCCGGGCCGCGGCGCTGGCCTGCCCGGCGCTCGCTCTGAGAGTGGAGCGGGCGGCGGGCTGAAGACGGTCAGGACGGCAGGATCAGGCGCATCGCCGTGGCGAGTCCGGCGGCGACGGATCCTGCGGCGACGACGAGCGCGATGCCTCCGCCGCCGCGCTCGAGGAAGTCGGTGATCGGTCGCGCACCACGGGTGGGGCGGGGACGGGGACGGTCTCTGGCGATGGTGCTCATGTCGCGACGGTAGGCCGGTGCCGTGTCAAGGATCCAGGGGTCGCGCGTCAAGATCCCGTCAGGATCCGGCGCCCTCGTCGGTCGCGGGCCGCAGGCGTGCGCGTCGCCGGGCCTTGCGGTCCCAGACGAGCTGCTGGCCCGCGAGAGTGGCCCATCCTGCGAGGATCATGCCGCTGATGTTGAGCAGCAGCTGCAGCCCGCTGCCGAGCACCTCGCCGCCCGCCCCGAACGCCAGGCCCAGGGCGATGTTGCCAGCGGCCGGGATCGTCGTGACCGAGATGAAGACCCCCGACAGGCCGCCGACCTTCGACGACGTCAGGGACAGCACGCCGGCTGCGGCGGCGATCAGGGCCACGACGAACGACCACTTGTCGGGGGAGTAGATGAAGTCGGTGCCCGGACGTGGGCCGGTGACGTCCTCCAGCACGATCCAGCCGAGCGCACGGCCCAGCAGGGCCGCGAGGGTGGCGACGACCATGGCCACGGCGAACCCCGCGGCCAGGGTGCCGGCCGCCCGCCGCAGCAGGCGTGGTCGGCGCCGCACCAGCGCCAGCCCGAGAGCGGCGATGGTGATGAACTCCGGGCCGAGCACCATCGCGCCGATCACGAGGATCTGCGAGTCGACGACGATCGCGATCGAGGCGAGGATCGTGGCCATCGTCATGAACGCCAGGTACGTCCAGTTGAGCTCCGACTCGTCGTAGGCCCGCTGGGTCACGTCTGCCCACACGACGGCATCGGCGCTGCTGCCGGGGGTGACCCGCTCGGCCGTCCGCCCGTCCTTGGACACCCAGCTCGTCACGGGGTCGATGTGGATCGTCCCGACCTCGGGGACACCGAGGTCGTCGAGCCGGTCGACGACCTCGTTGACGGCCTCGCGGGCGACGTCGGCCAGCACGATGTCGCCCGGCGGGTGGAGCGAGGCGTCGCGCAGCACGGCGAGGCCGCTGACGGCCTGGTCTCCGGAGAAGCAGTCGATCACCGAGCTCGTCAGGTCGTGGGGCACCGTGACGCGGATGTGCAGCATGTCCGCATTCTGCCGCAGGACGTCGTCGGCAGCGCCCCGGACCTGCTGCGCACCGGGTCCGCCGGGTGTGCCGGCGCGGAGGCGGGAATCAGCCGACGGCCGTGCCGAACACCCTGCCGATGGCGTAGGTCAGCGCGAGCCCTGCTGCGCCGCCGACGACCACCCGGGTGACGGCAGCTCGGACGTCGCTGCCGCCGATGCGGGCGCTCAGCAGGCCCGCGAGACCGAGAGCGACGAGCACGATGACGACGGTTGCGGCGACCTGGACATGGGCCGGTGCGAGCAGGATGGCCGCGAGCGGGAGCAGGGCCCCGAGCGTGAACGCGACGGCGGAGGCCGCCGACGCGTGCCACGGGTTGGTGAGGCCGTCCGGGTCGATGTTGAGCTCGGCGTCGGCGTGGGCCGCGAGGGCGTCGTGGGCCGTCAGCTCGACGGCGACCTGGCACGCCGTCGCCTCGGAGAGGCCCTTGCGCCGGTAGATGCCCGCCAGCTCGGCGAGCTCCTCGTCGGGCAGCTCGGCCAGCTCGCGGCGCTCCAGCGCGAGCTGCGACTTCTCGCTGTCGCGCTGGCTGCTCACCGAGATGTACTCACCGAGGGCCATCGAGACGGCGCCGGCGACCAGACCGGCGAGCCCGGCGGTGAAGATGGCTCCCTTCGACGACGTGGCGCCGGCGACGCCCACGACCAGCCCGGCGGTCGAGACGATCCCGTCGTTGGCGCCGAGCACGCCCGCGCGCAGCCAGTTGAGGCGCGCGGCCATCCCGCTGCCGTGCGCCTCCTGCGCGTGCGTCACGGGCGGGAGGTCGAGCTCATGTCGGTGTCGTCCCACGCGGAGCTGGCACCGCTGTGTCCGATGCGCGCGACCTGCACGGCTGCACCGAGCGCGGCGACGATCGCGATCACGGAGACCGCCGTCGTGACGGCCTTGGCCATCGACTGGCCCTTGGTGCTGCGGTAGTGGATCAGGTAGCCGGCCGCGGCGAACACGAACAGCGCGATCATCCACGGCAGCAGGCCCTCGGCCATCTGGGTGTGCTTCTCCAGGAGGGCTGATGCCGCGACGTGCTTCTCCAGCGTCTCGCCGGTCGAGGTGCTCAGCGGCACGAGGATCAGGCCGACCAGGCTGATCCCGGCCGGCAGGGGCCCGGCCCAGGTGCGGAACCGCGGCCACGCCGCCGCCAGGATGACGGTCAGGACGGCCAGGGGGATCATGACGACCGTCGCGTGGACGATGAGCGGGTGGAGCGGGAGGCCGTAGAAGTCGTTCGGCATGGGAGTCCTCAGCTGGTGGGGTCTGATCGGTGGGGTGGTGACATCACTGTGGCAGGGTGCGACTCACCGGCGCGTCATGTGAACATCAAATCGACGTCAAATGCGTCCGTGCTTCTCGGCAGGTGGTTTGCTGCCAGCGTGACCGTTGCTCCGGGTCGCGAACAGGGCCAGACGTCCTCGCCCTGTGGGCAGGTCGGCGACCCGGGTCATTGATACGCCTGGGGGTATCGTGGTGGTGTTCGAAGACACCCGGCAGCAGCAGGAGGCGCATGATGGAGCTCGACCGAGATCGGATGGACCAGGTCGTCAAGCGGCTCAACCGCGCGCAGGGGCAGATCGGCGGCGTCGTGAAGATGATCGAGGAGGGTCGCGACTGCAAGGACGTCGTGATGCAGCTCGCGGCGGTGTCCAAGGCGCTCGACCGGGCCGGTTTCGCCGTCATCGCGACGGGGCTGCGCCAGTGCCTGGACGACCCTGACGGTGAGGGCATGGACGTCGAGTCGATGGAGAAGCTGTTCCTGTCACTGGCTTGATACCCCCTGGGGTTTGGTTGCCCACCCGGTCGAAAGAGGAATCCCATGTGTCGAGCAGTGATGTGTCGCACCTGCAAGAAGATCACCTGGACTGGTTGCGGCCAGCACGTGGCAGGCGTGATGGCCGGCGTCCCCGCGGAGGATCGCTGCGCGGGGCACGAGAAGGAGCCGGGTCGCGGCTTCTGGAAGAACCTCCTCAACCGCTGACGCAGGGGCAGGGGCAGGGGCG
>JBKJIW010000020.1:0-34005 GCA_046598255.1 Aeromicrobium sp.
CCGACGTGCGGCTCAACGGCTGGCGGTGGACGACGCGCACCAGCGCCCCGGTACGGCCCTGGAAGCGGCGCGAGCCGACCTTCGTCAGCAGCAGCAGGATGCCGACGATGATCGCCAGGGACACGACCAGGCGGACGGTGAGCTCGAGCATGGATCAGCCGGCCACGGAATCGTCGACGATCTCGGTCACGCGCAGGCCGAAGTCCTCGTCGACCACGACGACTTCGCCTCGGGCGATCAGGCGGCCGTTGACGAGCAGGTCGGCCGGGCTGCCAGCTGCCCGGTCCAGCTTGAGGACGGTGCCGGACGTCAGGGCGAGCAGGTCGCGCACGCTCATCTGGGTGCGGCCGAGCTCGACCGTGACCTCCATGATGACGCCGTGCAGCATCTCGATGCCGCGCGGGGAGACTCCCGCCGGTGCGGTCGGGCCCTGACCGTGCGGGGTCGGTGGGAGCCGCTGGGCCGACCAGTCCTCGACGGGCTGACCCGGCATCGCGCCGGCGGCCGGTGATGCCTGGCGGGCCGCCAGTGCGGCCTCGAGCGTCACGTCACTGACGAGCAGCGCGGCGCTGTGGATCGCGGGGTCCCCGGCACCGCCGACCAACGGCACCACCGTGAACGGGCCGCCCATGTCGGCGACGACCAGGTCGAGCCCGGTCGTGCGGGCGGCACCGGCGGTCGCGCCGAGGCTCGCGGCGAGGGCGTCGAGGGCGGGCTGGGTGGCAGCGGCGAGATCGAGCCCGCCGATGGGGCTCGCCGCCAGGGCGTCGACGAGGTCCTGCACGACCAGGACGGCGATCCGTCCGGCCACGGGTCCGTCGAGCTCGGCGACGGCCGCCCCGGCGAACGAGACGGTGACGTCGTCCCCGCCGGTGCGCGGCTGGCCGACCGTCAGCGCGTCCGAGGCGGGCAGCACGGCGGCGGCTGCCGCGGCGGCGCTGGCCGCCACGTCGAACACCGTGGCGACGACGTCAGGGGCGAGGGTCATGAGATCTCCTTGAGGGGGGTGCCGACGATGAGGGCCGCGAGGCGGGGGCCCTGCGCCCCGGCCGTCGCGTGGGCGAACGTGGTGTCGTCGACCGTGACGTCGAGGGGGGCCGAGCTCGGGTGCGACAACCGGACGACGTCGCCGAGCTGCAGGTCGCCGAGCTCGGCCGGGCCCAGCAGCGTCGAACGGAACCGGACCGCGACCTCGACCGGCACCCGGGCGAACTGACGGTGCAGCAGGTCGGCAGCGTGCGCCCGCTGGGCCCGTTCGCGGTCGGACACCGGTGCGGGAGCCGCGGCGAGGGTCAGGTGCGGCAGCAGCCCGCTGAACGGCAGGCACACGGTCATGCGGTGGGGACGCTCGTCGATGTGCAGCTCGAACGACACCACGACCATGACGTCGGCGACGCCCGCCACCTGGGCGAACTGGGGGCTGTACTCGGTGCCGATGACCTCCGGCTCGAGCGCGACGATGCCCGCCAGCGAGTAGCGCATCTCGCTCAGGAGCCGCGCGACGAACCCCCGGATGACACCGCTCTCGATCTCCGTCAGCGGGCGCTGCGGCTGGTCGGCCGCGCCGGGCCCGCCGAGCATGTGGTCGACGCACGACATCGTGGCTGTCAGCGGGATCTCCAGCACGCCGGTCCCCGGCATGGGGTCGGCGGAGAACTTCGTCATGTAGGTGGCGGCGTCGAGCGAGTCGATGTACTCCGAGTACGTCCGCTGCTCGATCGACGCCAGGGTCACCTGGCACACCGTCCGCAGGGACGACGTGAACACCGTGGTCGCCTGGCGGGCGAAGCCGTCGAAGCCCATCTGCAGGATCCGCGAGTGCTCGCGCGACAGCTGGATCGGCTGGTGGAAGTCGTACGGGGCCGGCTCGACCGTTCGGGATCGCCGCCGCGCACGACCGGACGCCGAGCCCGGACGCGTCGCTGGAGCTGCCGCTGGAGGAACGTTCACATGGGCAGGTATCGGCGCGGCTCGCCGCCACCTGAGGAGAACCGGTCCTACTGGGTCACGAAGTCCGTGAAGAACACCTCCATCACCTCGCCGTGGTAACGCTTCTTCAGGGTTGTCAGCAGATCCTCCTTGAGCTGGTCACGCTGCTCGGCGGTGGTGACCTCCGACAGCGGCAGGTCGCTGAACGTCGTGATCAGGGCGTCGACGGCCTTGCTCGGATCGGCTTCGTGGGCCTGGTCCGTCATCTCGACCGCGATGCCGACCTTGAGATAGTGGCCGGCGGCCAGGTTGACCTGGATCGGTGCCGCCATCGTCATGGTGGCTCCCGCGACCGGGGCCGGTGGCGGACCGGCGGGCTTGAGGAAGAACCAGTAGGCCACGGCGCCCAGCAGCAGCACGGCGACCACGATGATGACCAGCTTCTTCCTGCCTCCGCCCGATGCCTCCTCAGCCTCGGTCTGCGGCATGGTGGTGACGCTCATGACGTTCCCTCCTCGGTCTGGGTTTTCTGCGTGTCCTCGGTGTCCTCGGTCTCCTGCGTGTCGGGCCTCGCGGTGTCGGGCAGCTTCTCGAAGACGATCTTCAGCAGCGCGCGGCCCTCGGCCGACAACGGCGACAGCACGACGATGTCGACGCGCTTGTTGACCCGCTGCGAGTCGGGCTTCGCAGGATCGACGAGAGGCTTCTCGTGGCCGAAGGCGGCCGAGGTCATCCGGTCGTTCGGGACGTCACCGACCTCGTTGAGGTGCCGCAGCACCGTGATCGAGCGGGCTGACGACAGCTCCCAGTCGGTGGGGTAGTACTTCGGCTTGACCGCCTCCTGGTTCGTGTGGCCGTCGATCTCGAGCTTGCTCTCGATGTCGCGCAGCACCGGCGCGAGGATGTCCAGCACCTCCTTGCCGCGGGTCGTGAGATCGGCCATGTTGGGCTCGAACACGACGTGCCGGGACACCAGGCTCAGCACCAGGCCGCGGTCGTCGACGCCGACCCGGATGTCGTTCTCGAGGTTCTTCTCGCGCAGCAGCTGCAGGACCTTGTCGCTGACGGCCTTGAGCCGCTTGGCCTCCGCCAGGGCCTCGGCGTACTGCGCCTGCAGCTGCTTCTGGTCGTGCTGCGTCACCGCCGCGTCTACCGCCTCCGCCGCAGCCTTGTCGGCGGGGGTCTGGGGCTGGACCTGGGTCGGCGCCATCGCCGCGAGCACGCCGTCCGCGCCGGACTCCGCCATGACGCCCTGCGACCCGTCGGTGATCGAGGGGGCCGCGCCGAAGCCGGCGGACAGGCCCTGCTTGAGCGCGTTGAACTTGCGCTGGTCGACCGTGCTCATCGCGAACAGCACGATGAACAGCACCATCAGGAGCGTGATCATGTCGGCGTACGTCACGAGCCACCGCTCATGGTTGACGTGCTCCTCCTCGGGGAGACGCCTGCCCGCCTTGCCCCCGCCTCCGCCTCCACCTCCGCCGGACATGTCAGGCCGCCTCGGGCTCGGCCTGCTGGTCCGACGGCAGCAGAGAGCGCAGCTTCTGCGCCACGACGCGCGGCGTCGAGCCCGCCTGGATCGCCGCGACACCCTCGATGACGATCTCCATGCGCGCGCACTCGAGGTCACTCATGCGCTTGATGCGGTTGGAGATCGGCAGCCAGATGACGTTGGCCGACATGACGCCCCACAGGGTCGCGATGAACGCCGCGGCGATCAGGTGGCCGAGCTCCTCGGGGGCGGACAGGTTCTCGAGCACGTGCACCAGGCCCATGACGGTGCCGACGATGCCGACCGTGGGGGCGTACGCACCGGCGTCGCCGAACCACTTCGACGAGACCTTGTCCTCCATGCGCTTGGAGTAGACCTCGGCCTCCAGGATCTGGCGCACCTCGTCCGGGTCGGTGCCGTCGACGGCCATCGTCACGCCCTTGACCAGGAACGGGTCGTCGATGCCCTTGAGCGAGTCCTCCAGTGCGAGCAGGCCCTCCTTGCGGGCACGCTCGGCCAGGGACACGATCGTCGGGACGACCTCCGAGGCCGGACGGACCTTGCCGAGCACCGACCGCTTGAGCGACTTGACCGCGTTCTTGGCATCGGGGATCGTGCCGCCGGCAAAGGTGATGAGCAGGGTCGTCCCGAAGACCAGGATGATCGAGGGCAGCAGCAGCAGGGCGGTCGGGTTGCCGCCCTCCATGACGTTGGCGCCGACGATGACGACCAGTCCCAGGAGGACGCCGATCAGGGTTGCCGGATCCATCAGATGTCCCCGAAGCTGCGTGCACCCTCGTAGGGGGTCACGGCGGCGAGACCTCTGTGCCGCTCGGCCGGCTCGGGCGTCTCTGCCAGGCGCCCGCTGAGGGCGACGAGTGCGCCGCGATAGCTGCTGATCGCGTCGACGACCTCGCGCATGTCCTCCGCGACGATGTACTTCGTCCCGTCGACGAGGGTGATGACCGTGTCGGGCGAGCTGTCGATGCGCTCGATCAGGTCGGAGTTCAACACGAACGCCGACCCCGAGAGTCGCGTCAAAGTAATCACTTCGCACCATCCTTGTGCAGATCTGCGTCGGGCCGTCCTTGGCCTGACAGAGAGTTGATCGGCCACAGGCCCCGTCACCTGAGCGGTTCGCGGACTCTCCTGGACGTGCGGAGGAGGAGCCGGCCGAAGCCGACTCCTCCTGCGGATGCACCGTCGTCCGCGGTGGGTCAGCGCTTGATGTTGACCAGGTCCTCGAGCACCGAGTCGGACGTCGTGATGACGCGCGAGCTCGCCTGGAAGCCGCGCTGGGCCAGGATCAGGTTGGTGAACTCGGCCGCCAGGTCGACGTTCGACATCTCGAGCGATCCGCCGACGATGCTGCCGTTGCGACCCTCGCCCGAGGCGCCGAGGATCGCGGCGCCCGAGTTCGCCGAGGCCCGGAACGACGTCTCCCCGACCTTCTCCAGACCCATGGGGTTGTTGAAGTCGGCCATCGCGATCTGCTTCATGTCGCGCTGGATGCCGTCGGAGAAGATGCCGCGCACCTTCCCGTCGCTGCCGATCGAGTACGTCGTCAGGGTCACGCCGACGGGCACGGCGGGCAGCACCGCGGCCGTGTCGAGCGTGATGTCGACCAGGCCGCCGGTGCGGATGCCCGCGGCGTCGAGGTCGTAGCCCTGCACGCGGCTGCCACCCGGGGTGACGAGCGTGCCGGTGTTGTCGAACGAGAACGCGCCGGCTCGGGTGTAGAGCGTCTCGGTGCCCTTCTGGACCACGAACATGCCGTCGCCCGAGATCATCAGGTCGGTGGCCCGCCCCGTGGTCTGGTTGGAGCCCTGGTTCAGGTTCATGCTGGTCGCGGCGACCGAGACCCCGAGCCCGATCTGGACGGCATTGGTGCCGCCGCGGTTGGCGTTGGCGGCGGACGACGCGGTGAGCATCTGGCTGAGCGTGTCCTGGAAGACCGTGGTGCTGGCCTTGTACCCGGTGGTGTTGGCGTTGGCGATGTTGTTGCCGGTGACGTCGAGCATCGTCTGGTTGACGCGCAGGCCGCTGATGCCGGCGAAGAGTGAGCGAAGCATGGTGGTTCCTTCCGAAGGGGGGTGGTGGCCTACACGGCCGTCGAGGGTGTGGCGGGGGCCACGGGGGTGGTTCCGTCGGTGACGGACTGGACGTTCGACAGCGGCACCTGGGTGCCGCCGACCGAGAGCATCGGTCCGGCGCCGCCGAACGTGACGCCGCTGACCGTGCCGGACGTCGTGGTGCCGTCCGCCGCGGCGTAGGTGATGCTGCGCCCGACCAGGTTGCTGGCCCCGAACGCCGTCTGGGCGTACAGCAGCTGGCTGGTCTGGTCGGCGACGGCCTGCATCTTCTCCAGCGCCGTGAACTGCGCTGTCTGGGCCAGGAACGCGCTGGAGTCCGTCGGCTTCGACGGATCCTGGTAGCGCAGCTGCGCGACCAGCAGCGACAGGAACGTCTGCTTGTCGTCCTTGGCCTTCGTGGCGCCGTTGCCCGTGTCGGTCGTGGGCGGGGTGAACAGACCGCCCGTCACGGCCTCGGTTGGCGAGATCGTCACGTGTCCCTCCTCTACATCGTCACGTCGACGCCCGAGGTACGGGTGCGAGTGGTCGGGTCGATCGGACGGGGCCGGACGGCCTCGTCGTGGTCGCCGTCCCTGGCGGAAGGTGCACCATCACGCGTCCCTGCGTGCTGGTCCTGCGACCGGTCGCCCCCGTTGCCGCGTCCGATCTGCCCCGGGTCGGGCTGCCCGAGGGCGCCCGTCCCGGTGTCGGTCGACGTGGGGGGCGATGCGGTCATGGGCGGTGCGGTCCCCGTCGGGAGATCACGCACCACGATCCTGGTGTCGCTCGCGCCGGTCAGCTCGAGCAGTCGGCGCAGCTCCGGCGCCCCCTGCAGGAGCGAGGCCTGTGCCTCGGACGATGCCGCGAGACTGACGCGCACGACGCCGGCGCGGATCGTGAGGGTCACGCGCACCTCGCCAAGCGCGGCGGGGTTGAGCTGGAGGGTCACCCTGTGGGTGCCGGTGACGGTGCCGGTGGAGACCAGGCGGGTCACCTCCGGGAAGACCTGGGCGGTGACCGGTGACGCCGGCAACGGCACCGTCGCCGTGGTGGTCGACGTGACCACCGCCGCGGCGACTGCGACGCCCGTGGCCGGAGCGCCCACCGCTGGCGGCGGCGGGGCGTCCGGCGGGGGCGCGGCGGCCAGAGGGCTCGCCATCGGTCCGGCAGCGGACGACGGCAGCGGGCCGTCCGTAGGAGCGGGAGCAGGAGACGAAGCCGGTGCGGGATCGCCCGGTGACGAGACGTCAGCGGGGGATGCGTGTCCGGCGGCGGTGAGCGGGGTCGTGGAGTCGGCACCGCGCACGTCCGACGTCAGGGGCGACACCGTCGGTGGCACGGGGGCCGGGGCGTCCGCGACCGCCAGAGGCGTCGGCGCCGGCACCGGCGGCATCAGCAGGCCGATGAGCGGCAGGAGATCGGTCGGTGCGGACGCGCGTCCATCGGTCGTCGCAGGCTCCGGCTCGTCGTCGGGAGCCACCGGAGGGAGTCCGGTGGTCCGCAGGGGAAATGACGACGAGCCGGTCGTCGCAGGGAGCGACGGTGCCGTGGGGAGGGTGGCCAGGGGGGTGGGGATGACGGGGGTGGCAGGGACCGCTGCGGGGGCCGGGTCAGCCGCCGCGAGCGCCTGGCTGACGAGTGCGGCGAAGTCAGCAGGCACGCTGCCATCGACGGCGATCGTCGGACCGCCTGCGCAGGAGGCACCGGGGGTCGAGGGAGCGATGAGGGGCATGACGGTCATGAGGTGGCCTTCAGTGTGTCGAGGACGGTGCGCACGTAGTGCTGGGTCTCCTTGTAGGGCGGGATGCCGCCGTACTTGATGACCGCGCCGGGTCCGGCGTTGTACGCGGCGAGGGCCAGATCGACCTGTCCGAACCGGTTGATCAGGTTGCGCAACATCCTGGCCGCGCCGTCGACAGCCTGCGCAGGGTCGAACGCATCGGTCACGCCGAGGCCCTTCGCGGTGCCGGGCATCAGCTGCATCAGGCCGCGTGCGCCGACAGGGCTGACGGCTGCGGCGTTGTACCCCGACTCCTGCTTGGCGACCGCCGAGAGGAGGGCAGGATCGACGCCGTGCTTCGCACCGGCCCGGTTGAACAGGTCGGCGTACGGCGTGGTGCTCGGCACCGACCCGGACGTGACGCCGGAGGTGCCGGCGAGCGCCGGCGAGGCCACCGGCGACCCGACGCCCTGGCCCTGGCCTTGACCTGCGCCGGGGATGATGCGCCCGATGTGGGTCGGCTTCTCGTAGACCGCCTCGATGCGCACGTTCTTGCCCGGGCGGGGGGCGTTGAGCATCATGTTGTCGCCCAGGTAGATGCCGATGTGGTGCATCGGCGAGCCGAACCCGAGCAGGTCTCCGGGCTTGGCCTCCGCGAGGCTCGCGACGGGTGTGCCGGCGAGCACCTGCGGCCCGGCGAGACGCGGCAGGTCGTAGCCGAGGTTCTTGAAGACCAGCTGGACGAGGCCGCTGCAGTCCAGGCCCTTCTGGGGATCCTCGCCGCCCCACACGTAGGGGACACCGAGGTACTTCTTGGCCTCCTGGACCACGGAGTCACCCGTGACACCGCCGGTCGGCGCGCCGGCGGCGGTCGGCGCACCAGCCGCGTCGAGCGCGGTCGCGAACGACGCGGAGCTCCCGGTGACCGAGGCTGGCACCGGCCCCAACATCGCGAGCTGGCTCTGGATCTGGGCGATGCGGCTCGCCACGTCGGTGACGGTCATCGCGGCTCACCGTGCCCCTCGTGGCGGCGCTGCCAGGCCTGGGACGCGATGTCGTCAAGAGCACGGGCCTCAGCACGGTCGGCCTCGGCACGGCGCTCGGCGGCACGGCGCTCGAGCAGCATCTCGACGGCCGACACACGGGTCTTGTCCTGCTGCCAGCGCACGAGCGACTCCGCCGTGATGGCGCGGTCGAGCGCGAGCCGCTCCTCGGCGACCAGGACCGCACTGCTGAGGGCGGCGAGCGATGCGCGGTGGGCCATGAACGCGGCGTTCGACCCGGCGTCGAAGCGGGGCACCAGCCCCAGAGAGCGGCGGAGTCGGTCGAGCTCGGCCTCGTGCTGGCGCTGCTCGACCTGCGCGCTCTGCAGGCCGACGCGGCTGTCGTGCTCACGGACCGTCCGCACCCGGGCCACGGCCCGCATGCCCGCGTCGTCGCGCGCACTCACGACGACACCAGGTCGTGCAGGCGGGACCAGGTCTCCGGCACCGGGGTCGAGTCCTCCATGCGCTGGCGCAGGAAGTCATTGATCCGGTCCATGCTCGCGATGGCCGCGTCGGCATCGGGATCGGCACCGGCGACGTACGCCCCGATCTCGACGAGCTCCCGCACGTCGCGGTACGCCGCGAGCCGCCGACGCAGGGCCACGGCGTCGGCGCGCTCGTCAGGCGTGGTGACGGCGGAGGTGAGCCGGGAGATCGACTCGAGGACGTCGACACTGGGGAAGTGACCCGCCGTGGCGAGCCGGCGGGACAGCACGACGTGGCCGTCGAGGATCGAGCGCGCCGTGTCACCGATCGGATCCTGCATGTCATCGCCCTCCACGAGCACGGTGTAGAGACCCGTGATGCTCCCGGTCGGCGAGGTGCCGGCGCGCTCCAGGAGCTGGGGCAGCAGGGCGAAGACACTGGGCGGATAGCCCCGGGTCGCGGGGGGCTCGCCCGCCGAGAGGCCGATCTCGCGCTGGGCCGTCGCGATGCGGGTGAGGCTGTCCATCATCAGCACCACGTGCCGTCCCGCATCACGGAACCACTCGGCGATGCGGGTCGCGACGAACGCGGCACGCAGCCGCTCGACGGGTGGGGCGTCCGAGGTGGCGACGACCACGACGGAGCGTGCCAGGCCCTCGGTGCCCAGGTCGTTCTCGAGGAACTCACGAACCTCGCGGCCACGCTCACCGATGAGGGCGATGACCGAGACCTCGGCGTCGGTGCCGCGGGCGATCATCGACAGGAGGCTGGACTTGCCGACGCCGGAGCCGGCCATGATGCCGATCCGCTGTCCGCGACCGCACGGCACCAGGGCGTCCATGACCCTGACACCGAGTCCGAGCTGCTCCTCGATGCGCGGACGACTCATGGCCGACGGCGCGGCGTGGTCGACCGCGACGAGCGGCAGGTGGTCGAGCGCCGGACCGCCGTCCATGGGACGCCCGAGGCCGTCGAGCACCCGGCCGCGCAGGCTCTCACCGACGGGGATGCGCAGCGGACCACCGGTGTGCCGGACGGCTTCGCCGATGCGCAGGCCGGTGGTGCTGCCGAGCGGCAGGCAGACCAGACCCGCGCCGGAGCTCGCCGCGACCTCAGCGAGGACGGGTGCTGAACCGGTCACCTCCACGAGGTCGCCGACGCCGGCGTCCAGGCCCGTGACGAGGACGTGCAGTCCCAACAGCTCGGCGACCCGCCCGAGGCGGACGGGGCGCACCGCCTCGATCGAACGGAGGCGGGTGTCGTCGGTGAGCAGGCTCATGCGAGCACCTCCCGCAGCCGGGCCAGGGCGGTGGACACCCGCAGGTCGACGACGTGGTCGTCGGCGACCAGCAGGGCGTCGCCGGGGGGCAGTGACGAGTCGGCGACGACCTCGACGCCGAGGGCGGCCAGCTCGGGCACCGCCGCCGTCGGCACCTCGGCCGGGCACAGGTGCAGCAGGGTGACGGGGTCGCGCGGCATCAGGGCCAGCACGCGGGCGATCACGTCGGCACCGGGATCGGCGGCCACCGCGAGCTCGTGGCCGACGAGGTGCTCGGTGAGCTCCATCGCCAGGCGCACGGCTCGGTCCTCGACGCTCGTGCACGCCGTCTCGACGCTGTCGTGCAGCAGGAGCGCCGCCTGCAGGAGCGCCTCGACCGCACGTCGGTGCTCCGTCGTCCGGTGCAGCTCCTGCTCGCGGGCCTGTGCGACGGCGCGGTCGGCGACCCCGCGGGCCACGGCGGCGGCCTCGCGCCGGCCCTCGGCCCAGCCGATCGCGTAGCCCTGGGCCCGGGCGGCGGCCTGCGCCGTCTCGGCCAGGGAGCTGAGGGTCTGCTCGGTCACCGCATCACCGAGCACCGAACGGTCGCCGAGCCTCGTCCACGTGCCCGATCGCAGCTCGGGCGCCACGAGGGTGGAGGCTCCGGCGGCCGCAGCGCCCCGGACCACGGCGGTGTCAGTCGACGAATTCATCGTCATTGCCCCTTCGGATCATGATCTGCCCCTGCTCCTCGAGCTGGCGGATCGCGCGGATGACGGTCTGCTGGGCCTCCTCGACCTGCACGAGACGGACAGCGCCGAGCAGCTCGACCTCCTCGAGCAGCGTCTCGCCCGCGCGCTCCGAGAGGTTGCGGATGATCTTGTCCCGCACGACGGCCTCGACACCCTTGAGCGCCAGGGCCAGGACCCCCGCCTCGACCTGGCGGAGCACGAGCTGCACCGAGCGGTCGTCGAGCTGGATGATGTCCTCGAACATGAACATGCGCGACTTGATCTCGTCAGCCAGCGCCGAGTCGAGCGCCTCGAGTCCCTCGACGATCTGCCGCTCCGTGGAGCGGTCGGACCGGTTGATGATGTCGATCAACGGGTCGACGCCGCCGACCCGGGACATCTCCGCCGGCTGCAGCATCGACGACAGCTTGCGCTCGAGGGTGCTCTCGACCGCCCGCACGATCTCGGGGGAGGTGCGGTCCATGACCGCGATGCGGTGCGCGACCTGCGCCTGCTGCAGCGGCGGCAGGCCGGTCAGCAGCATCAACGCCTTGTCGGGCGTCATGTGGGCCAGCACCAGGGCGATGACCTGCGGGTGCTCGTCGGCGATGAACGAGCGCAGCTGGGCGGGGTCGGCGCGGTGCAGGAACTGGAACGGCTTCTGCACCGCGGCCGCGTTGAGCCGCTCGACGACCTCGGCGGCCCGCTCGGCACCCAGCGACTGCTCCAAGACCTGCTGGGCGAAGGCGATCCCGCCCTGCGCGATGTGCATCCGGGCCATCAGCATCTCCCGGAACTCGCCGAGCACCGACTCGGTCTCGGGGCTGCCGATCGACTCGAGCTTGGCGATCTCGGCCGAGATGGCCTCCACCTCGGGGTCCGACAGGTGTGCCATGACGGTCGCGGCCCGCTCACGACCGAGCTGGATGAGCAGGATCGCGGCCTTGCGGACGCCGGGTCCGACGAGCGTCGATGTCATCATTGGTGCTCCACCAGCCAGCCACGCAGCAGGGCCGCGACGTCCTCGGGCTGACGTTCGACCAGGTCGGCGATCTCGTCGCGCATCTGGTCGGTCATGCCGTTGTCGGACCGTTCGAGGGCGGCCATCGCGGGTGTCTGGTCGATCACCGGCTGGGTCGCCGTGCGGTCGATGGCGTCCTTGCGCAGCTGCTCGACGACGTAGGACGTCGCCTCGATCCGCGCCTTGTCCCGGCGGCGCATCTTCATCCACGCCATGGCCACGATCAGCAGCAGGACGAGGCCGATGATGCCGGTGCGGATCATGGTCATGCGCTGGGCACCGCTCGCTGCGGCGTCGGCGGCCTTGAGATCGGCGGCGGCGAGCTCCTCGGCGCTGCGGTCGAAGGCGATCGCCGAGACCTGGACGGTGTCGCCGCGCTTGGCGTTGATGCCCAGGCCCGCGCTGAGGAGCTCCTTGACGGTCGTCGGGTCGGCCGCAGCGGCCTTGGCCGCGTCGAGCACGACCGCGACGTGCAGTCCCTTGACCCCGCCGGGCGCGGCCACCCGCTCCTCCACCGTGGCGTCGACCGCGTTGTCCGACGTGCTGTTCGACTTCTTGTAGCTCGAGCTGCCCGAGCCCCCGGCGGCGCTCGTGTCCATCTGGCCGTCGGCGCCGACGACACCCGTCGAGCCGGCGCCCGTGCCACCGGCGCCCGAGTAGGTCTCGGTGCTGGTCGATCCGGACAGGACGACCGCCGAGTCCTGGGGGAAGTAGCGGGTCGTCGTCGTCTTGGTGTTGTCGTAGTCGAGGTCGGCCGTCACCTGCGCCGTCGCGTTGCCGGGACCGACGACCCGGTCGAGCATCGTCTGGATCCGCGCGGTCATCTGGTTCTGGAAGTCGTCGATCTGCTGGAACCGGCCGCTCGCGGCGGTGCCGAAGGCACCGTCGGCTGCCGACAGCACGCGGCCGCTGGAGTCGGCCACCGTGACGGCCTCGGGCTTGAGGCCGTCCACGCTCGACGCGACCAGGTTCGTGATGGCCTGCACCTGCTCGGTGGCGAGCGTCCCGCCCGGGGCCATCTTGACCAGCACCGATGCCGTCGCCGGCTCCTGCTTGTCGGCGAAGACCTGCTTCTGCGGCAGTGCGAGGTGCACCACCGCCGTCTTGATGCCGTCGATCGCCTCGATGGTGTTGTCGAGCTCACCCTCCATCGCCCGCTTGAAGTCGGTCTGCTCCTTGAAGCTCGACGTCGAGAGGCTCTGGTTGTCCAAGATCGAGTAGCCGTTGTCGCTGCCACTGGGCAGGCCCTCGCCGCTCAGCGCGATCCGGGTCTCGTACACCTGGCTCTGCGGGACCATGATCGTGGCGCCGCCGTTGCTGATCTGGTGCGGCACGCCCTCGCTGTCGAGCTTGTCGACGACCGCGGACGCGTCCGAGGCGGACAGGTTGCTGTAGAGCGGGGCGTAGCTGGGCGTCGAGGCCCAGCGATAGACCATGAACGCGGCCAGCAGCAGGGCGAGCGACCCGAGGATCGCGATGACCTTCTGGCCCATCGTGAAGTCGCGGAACGACAGCTGGAGGCGCGCACCGATGCGCTGGATCGAGTCCTTCATCAGACCTGCATCCTCATGATCTCGTTGAACGCCTCGACGGCCTTGTTGCGCACGGCCATCGTGACCTGGGTCGTGGTCGTGGCCTCCGCGGCCGCGATCGTGTAGTCGTGGATGTTCGTGAGGTCACCCGTGGCGGCCTTCACGGCGAGCTGGTCGGTCTTGTCCTGCAGACCCTCCAGGCGGTTGAGCCCGTCGAGGACGAGGTTGCCGAAGGCCTGACCGTTCGAGGCTGCGGCGACGCCCGACGAGCCGGTCGTGGACGCGGCAGCGGCGGCCCCCACCTGTGGTGGCACGAACGGCGTGAAGCCGACGGCACCGATTCCCGAGACAGGCATCAGCTCTTTCCGATCTGCAGCGCGCTGCTGTAGGTGTCCTGCGCGGTCTTGGTGGTCTGGACCGAGGCCTGGAAGCCCCGCTGCGCCATGATCAGCTCGCTCATCTGGGCCGACATGTCGACCTCGGGAGCACGGACGTAGCCGTCGGCGTCGGCGAGCGGGTGGTCCGGCGAAAGCTCGAGGCGTCCGGTCGGGTCGCCCAGCGCGATGCCGGCGACGCCGACTCCTCCGCCGGCGAGCGACTGGGCCATCACGTGCTTGGCCTGGTACGCCGTCTGGCTGGTCGACCGCACGGTGTTGACGTTGGAGATGTTGTCGGCGAGCGCGTCGAGCCAGGTCTGGTGCATGCCCAGGCTGCTGTTGGCGATGCGCAGCATGTCGAAGGCGCCCATCACACGCCCGTCGCGACGGTCTTGACCAGGTCCATGCGGTCGGTCTCGGCGCGGGTCATGATCTGGTACTGGTACAGCGACTGCATCGCGACCATCGTCTCCTTGCGGAGGTCGACGTTGTTGTCGTTGGCACCGACCGGGGTGTTCGTCGCCGTGGCCGACGCGGTGACCATGCCTCCGCGGCCGTCGGCAACGGCGGAGCGCAGCGAGCTCTCGAAGTCGACCGAGCTGGCGCGGTAGCCGGGGGTGTCGATGTTCGCGATGTTGTCAGCGGTGACGCGCTGGCGCAGGGCCAGTCCGTCCAGTGCCGAGTGCAGCACGGACGACACGGGGTCCGAGGTGAAGGACACGACTTGCCTCCCTGTGGTGGGCGGTGCCGGTCCTTCGGCGGGGTGAACCATCCTGGCTCGAGGTGCTCATCGACGGCGCTGCACGCGGGATGAGGAGTTCTGGGCAGATGTGACCGAAAGGCCCTGTTTGGCGCGATCGCCGGACAGTCGCGCGGCAGGTCTGCTAGCTGATCAGGACCAGACGGCTCAGGACAGGACGATGGACAGCTGCCCGGACCCGTACCCGGCGATCGCGATCTCGAGGTCCTCACGCTGGCCGAGCACCATGGCCCGGGCCTGGACGTCCTGCGGTGCTGCCACGCCGGCCTCGTGCACGGCGTAGAGCCGCACGTGCGGGGCGCCGGGCACGTTGAACAGCGAGGCGGCGATGTTCAGCACCTCGTACAGGTTCTCCGCCATGGCCCCGGGCAGGCGCCCGGTCTCGATCGCGTCCTCGGCGCCGAAGACGGGGATCAACCCGATGGAGGAGCCGATGTGGGCCGACAGCGGCAGGTCGACCGCGATGACGGCCCGGACGATCAGCGAGTCGTCGACGTAGACGGCGAAGGTCGTCGGACGACCGGTGTCGGCGTCGAACGGGGAGGTGGTCGTCAGGGTGACGTCGCGGCCGAGCAGGTCGGACAGCAGCGTCCGGACGTCCATCGTCGCGGGCAGTCCGATCGTCATGCCGTCACCGCTGCCCGGACAGCACGCCGGAGAGCACCTCGTCGAACCCCTCGGGCGTGAAGGGCTTCGCGAGGAGGAACAGGGCACCAGCGGCCTCCGCCCGGGCCCGCATCTCCTGCGACCCCTCCGACGTCACGAACCCGAACGGCACCTGGGAGCCGGCGTCACGCAGCGCGCCGAGGGCATCGATGCCGTTCATCTCGGGCATGTTCCAGTCCGAGAGCACCAGGTCCGGCGCCTCGCTGTGCACCATGTCGACCAGCTCGCGGCCGTTGGCGGCCTCGACGACGTCATGGCCGTCGTAGCCGGCCTGGCGCAGGGTGCGGATGACGATCTGTCGCATGACACGGCTGTCATCGGCGATGAGGATCTTCACGGTCAGTCTCCTTGGGTCGGTTCTACGGTCGGACGGGACGGAACATGTGGACGCTCACCCGCACGGGCTCCCCGAGCCACGTCAGGTCGGACCGGCACACCTCGACGGCGTCGGACGAACGAGCGACGTGGCCGCCAGCGACGAGCGGCAGCGACAGGGAGCTGACTCCCTCGAGGAGCCCCTTGACGTTGCCGCCGATCATGTTGACCATCTCCCCGACGGCGTCGGCGAGGTCCTCCTCTGTCGCGTCGTCGACGCCGAGCATCCGGCGGGTCAGGGCCTCGGCGGCGGCGGCCGACAGCTCGAGGCTCACGGCGCCCTCCCAGTCCCCCGAGATGGAGACGGACGAGGACCACGCCACGGGACCGGCGAAGGCCGGACCCGGCATCAGCGGCTCGTCGCTGCCGAGGAACGACGTCCAGACCTCCTCGGTGACGGCGAGGACGTCGGCGACGGAGGGCTCCGTCATGACGCTCATGCCGGCACCACGTTCGCCGTGACGCCGAGCATCTCGAGCTTGTCGGCGATCGCGTCGGGCGTGAACGGCTTGATGACGTACTCGTGGGCGCCGGCGGCCAGGGCCTTGACGATCTGGCCGTGCTCGCTCTCGGTGGTCACCATCATCAAGGTGATGTCGCGCCACTCGGGGTTGGCCCGGACGCGGCCGACGAAGGTGTAGCCGTCCATGACGGGCATGTTCCAGTCGATCAGGCACAGGTCGGGGTGGAGCCCGCCCTCGAGGTGGTCGATGGCCTGCTGGCCGTCGGCGGCCTCCGCCGTCTCGAAACCGAGGTCGACGAGGATCCGTCGCAGGATCGATCGCATGGCTCGTGAGTCGTCGATGATCAAGGCGTGCATGGTCAGGCTCCTGTCGTGGCCGAGGCCCGGGCCACGGCGAGGTGGGGGTGAACAGTGGCGGGGACGGTGGCGGGGACAGGACGGTGCACCTGCACACGGCCGGACGGCTCGCGGGTCCAGTGCTCGTCCATGTCAAGGGTCGTCTCGGAGGAGCCGAGCAGCAGGAAGCCGTCCGGCGCGATCTGGTCGCGGACCCGGCGCAGGATGTCGCGCTTGGTCTCCATGTCGAAGTAGATGAGCACGTTGCGCAGGAACACGATGTCGAACGTCGGCAGCGCCGGGAAGGGGGCGGCGAGGTTGAGGTGCTGCGTCCGCACCATCGAGCGCAGCTCGGCCGACACCTCCCACTCGCTACCGACCCGGGTGAAGTAGCGCACCAGGTCGGTCGCGGGCATGCCGCGGTTCATCTCGACCTGTCCGTAGCGGCCGGCCTTGACCCGCTCGAGCATCGCGGTCGACACGTCGGTCGCCAGGATGCTCGCGGTCCAGCCGGCCGGCAGGTGCTTGTCGAGCAGCATCGTCAAGCTGTACGCCTCCTGGCCGCTGGAGCACGCCGCCGACCAGATCGAGACGTGGCGGGTCGTCCTGCGGGTCTCGAGGATCGCGGGCAGCATCGTCTCGGTGAACACCTGGTAGGGCGAGTTGTCGCGGAACCAGGAGGTCTCGTTGATCGTGAGGGCGTCGAGGGCCTGCTGACGCAGACCGAAGTCCGTCCGGAGACGGGCGACGTACGCATCGACGTCTGCGCAACCGGCCTCGCGGGCCAGGGGCAGCAGTCGCGCCTCGGCGAGGTATTCCTTGCCGAGGTCGTAGATGACGGCCGTCTCGCGTCGCACGAGCGACGAGACGAACTCGAAGGCGGGGGCTGAGATGGTCACGGACGACCCATCGGACGGGGCTCGGACATCCTGAGCGGAACCGTGATGCGAAGCGGAAGTCGCCCCTCCTCAGTTGTGCGGACCGGTGGCCGATGGGGAACACGTGATCCGAGTTCTCGTCGTGGACGACTCCGCCCTGGTGCGCCGGCTGGTGACCACCGTGCTCTCCGCCGATCCCGACATCGAGGTCGTCGGATGCGCCACCGACGGCCACCAGGCCATCGCCCAGGTCGACGCCCTGCGGCCCGACGCGGTGACGCTGGACATCGAGATGCCCGGGCTGGACGGCCTCGGCGCCCTCGTCCGCATCCGTGCCCGGCATCCCCGGCTCCCCGTCATCATGTTCAGCACGCTGACCGAGAAGGGCGCGAGCAAGACGCTCGAGGCCCTGACGCTCGGGGCGTCCGACTACGTGACCAAGCCGTCCAACACCGGCAGCATCGCCGAGAGCATGGCGAGCGTGCGGCACCAGCTGATCCCCCGGATCAAGGCGTTGACCGGCATGCGGCGCATGGTGGCGGCGACCGTCGTCGCCCCGGTCGTGCGCGAGACGCCGATGACCACGCGCCCCGAGGTGCTGCTGATCGGTTGCTCCACCGGCGGACCCGACGCGCTGTCCTCGGTGCTCGAGGCCCTGCCGGCCGACCTGCCGGTGCCGGTGCTGGTGGTCCAGCACATGCCGGCCCTCTTCACCACGATCTTCGCCGCCCGCCTCGACCGGGTCTCGCCGCTGCGCGTGAGGGAGGCCGCGAACGGCGACGTCGTACGACCGGGAGAGGTGCTGGTGGCGCCGGGCGACCATCACCTGCGGGTCCGGCGGACGGCCGCCGGTGAGGTGCATGCCGTCCTCGACCAGGGCGACCAGGTCAACTTCTGCCGCCCGGCCGTCGACGTCCTGCTCGACTCGGCCGCACAGGTGTACCGCGGCAACGCGACCGTCCTGATCCTGACCGGCATGGGACAGGACGGCCTCGAGGGCTGCCGCACGCTCCACGACCTGGGGGCGACGGTCGTCGTGCAGGACGAGTCGACGTCCGTCGTTTGGGGGATGCCCGGTGCCGTGGCCGGTGCCGGCTTGGCCGACCGGGTGCTGCCCCTGCGTCGCATCGCCGGCGATCTCACCGACCTGCTGACGCACTGACGAGCCGGAGCGGACGGGCTGACGCAGGTCAGACGGACACGTCGACGTACGCGGGACGCTCGTGGGCGGCCGGGATGCTGTCACGGATCTTGCGGGTCAGCTCGTGCTGGTCGCGGGTCGCGGCCAGCGCGTGCGTGAAGGAGGCGAGCACGACCTGCTGACGCTGCAGGATCGTCTGGGCGCGGAACACCATCTCCTCCGGAAGCGCACCCTCGGGCATCGAAGGGGCCGTCCACTCCGGCGTGACGACCGGTCCGCCCTCGCGAAGCATCCGCTCGGCGGTCTCGACGTCGAGCTCCAGCCGGTCCAGCTCACGCTCCCACGCCTGCATCCATGTGCGGCCCATCGTCAGGCGCTGATCCCGGCGGCAGCCATGGCCGCCTCACGCCAGGTGTCGGTCAGCTGTCCGACCAGCGGCACGCAGGACTGGGTGATCGTCACGTCGCGCCGGACGTTGGCCTGCACGAGCCGCATCGTCAACCAGTCGTAGATGGCGCCGAGGGCCGCCCCGTCCGGCCAGACCTCCAGGTCCAGGCTCGACCGCAGCTCCATGACGATGTCCTGCGCGTGGATCAGGTGGAGGTGGGCCGCCTGGTGGTCCGCTGCCAGCTGCGCCTCGACGGCGCGGCCGACGTCCAGCTGGAGCCGGTTCATCAGCATGACGAGCAGCCGGTCCGGACCGCCGGTCTCGACGGCCGCCTGAAGGTAGGTGCTGCGCGGGTCGTGGGTCATGGCGCTCCTCAATTCCGTGAGCTGGACGAGCTCGACGACAGGCTGTTCAGCTGGGACGCGAGCCAGGTCGACTGGCTCTGCATCTTGCTCATCGCGGTCTCGAGCGCCGTGAACTGGTTGTTGAGCGTGGTGCGGCGCAGCGCCAGCCGGATGTCCCACGCGTCGATGCTGTCCTGCAGCCGCTTCACGCCCGTCGTGCCGCCGTTGATGGAGGCGGTGAGGGTGCCGGTGAGCGAGTCGCTGGCCGCCTTCGCGACCGCGCCGATCCGTTCGGCGAAGCCAGGGTCCGTCGTCGACGCCGAGGTGAAGGCAGCCGTCACGGTGCCGGGCGACTTCGCGAACTCCGCGGCGAACCGGTCGGCGTCGAACACGAGCTTGCCGCTGCGGTTGAGCTGCACGCCGACCGAGGCCATCGACGAGCCGTCCTTCGGGTACACCGCGTTCAGCAGCTCGTTGCGTAGGGCGCGGACGGCAGGCTCGCCACTGAGCACCCCCGACGTCTTGGTGGTGGCGTTCCACGACGACTGGGTGTCGATGTCGTCCATCACGGAGTTGACCGCGTCGACGTACGCCTTGATCGAGTCGGACAGGGTGCTCGTGCTGCGTGCCAGGGCCACGTCCACCGTGGTACCGACCGGAGTCGTCGTCCCGACCGTCACGTCGATGCCGGGCAGGACACCGGCGAACGTGTTGGTGGAGGAGTGGATCGTGTCGCCCTCGATCGTGATCGCGGCGTCGGTCCCGGCGGTGACCGTGGCGCCGCCCAGCAACGGCGAGCCGTCGGTGTTGGTCAGCGTGAAGTCAGAGGTGGCGCCGGTCGTGAGCGACTGCAGCCGCAGGCGCTGCTGGCCGCCGTCGAGCGAGACCGTCGAGGCCCGCACGTTCGTGCCGCCCGCGTTGATGGCCGTCACGAGGCCCTGCAGGGTGCCGTCGCCGGTGTCGATGTCGGTCACGGTCCCGTCGTGGGCCGTGAGCGTGACGTGGGTGGACCCGGAGGTCACGACGTCGGTCAGTGCCGCAGTCGAGACCGACGCGATCCGGTGGGCGGTGGCGAGCTGGTCGACCGTGAACCGCAGGGTTCCCGGTGCGGCGTCGACGGTGGACCTCACGGCGACGGTGCTGGTCGAGCTGGTGGCGGTGACCGAGGCCCACGTGGCCGGCTTCGCCAGGTTGGCGGCGGCGGTGGCCAGGGCCGCCACCTTGGCGTTGAGCGACTGGGTGGCCTTGAGCTGGGTCTGCTCCGCCGACATCCGGCTCTTGAGCTTGGTCTGGGAGGCCGCCTCCAGCTGCATGAGCTGGTTGACGATGGTCGCGGTGTCGAGTCCGCTGGACAGACCGCTGATGCTGGTGGTCGAGCTGGTGGCCACGGCGACTACCTCCTGGGGATTCCGGTGGTGCAGGTGACAGGGGTGGCCGGCGACGTGCTGGCCACCCCCGCCTCATCCGTTCAGATCACTGCAGCAGCTTCAGCACGGACTGCGGGGCCTGGTTGGCCTGCGCGAGCATCGCCGTGCCGGCCTGGGAGAGGATCTGCGAACGGGTGAAGTTCATCATCTCCGCAGCCATGTCGGTGTCACGGATCCGCGACTCCGACGCGGACAGGTTCTCCACCGCGACGTTGACCGAGTTGATCGTGTGCTCGAAGCGGTTCTGCGACGCACCGAGCTTGGCGCGCTCGGTCGACACCGTGCTGATGTTGGTGTCCACCGTGGTGATCGACGTCAGGGCGTTGGCCGCCGAGGTGACGTCGAGCGCCTTGATCGCCGTGCCGATCGCTCCCACGTCGGCGGACGACAGGTCGACGACGACCTGCGACTCGCTGGCCTGGTCGCTGGCGCCCACCTGGAAGGTGAGGGCCGACGCCGAGCCGTCGAGCAGCTTCGTGCCGTTGAAGTTCGTCGCCGTGCCGATACGGGTGAGCTCGTCGCCGAGGGCGTCGATCTCGGTCTTGATGTTGGTGCGGGCGGCGGCGTTGTTCGAGTCGTTGCCGGCCTGGACCGTCAGGTCACGAACACGCTGCAGGATCGAGTGCACCTCGGTGAGGGCACCTTCTGCCGTCTGCACGACCGAGACACCGTCCTGGGCGTTGCGGACGGCGACCTTGAGACCGTTGACCTGCGAGCGCAGACCCTCGGAGATCGCGAGGCCGGCGGCGTCGTCGGCAGCGCGGTTGATACGGAAGCCACTGGACAGCTTCTCCAGTGAACGGGACATCTGCCCCTGGGTGACCGACAGGTTGCGGTACGCGTTGAAGGCGTCGATGTTCTGGTTGATACGAAGACTCATGATATTTCCCTCCTGGATAGAGTCACTGCGGAGTCCGTCCTTGGGCTCCTACGAACATCTGATCGGCCGCGGCCGATGATGCCTGAGGAGTCGGCGCAAGAATTTTTTGTCTGCCGCTCAGGCGGTCTGGTCGGTGACGACCGCCATCATCGGCCGGCGTGCGTTGACGGTGTGACGGGTCGACACAGCGGCGTAGTACGCCTCACGGCGGCGGCTCGCGCAGCCGTCGGGACGACTCGGCGCGGCCATCAGCTCCGGCTCGAGCGCCTGGGTCAGCGCGCCCCGCAGGAGAGACAGTGCCTCGGCGCGCATCTGCGACACCCGAGACTCCGACACCCCCAGCTCCACGGCGATCTCCGCCATCGGCCGCTCGACGAGGAAGTAGTCCTGGACGACTGTCCGCAACCGGTCGGGCAGCTCGGCGATCGCCTCGACCAGGTAGTCGAGACGCTCCTTGTCCTCCATGAGCTGCTCGGGGGTGGGGGTGGAGCTGGTGATGACGACGTCGAGCGGGGTGTCGCCCGAACCCTGCAACGACAGCACCTGGGCGCGGGCCACGTCCTCGGCGTTGGCCGCGACCTCCTCGGCGCTGATGCCGAGCACGGCGGCGACGTCGGTGTTCGACGGGATGCGGCCGGTGGCCGAGGCGATCTCGCTACGGGCGGCATCGAGGTCGCGAGCGCGGCGACGGACCGAACGTGATGCCCAGTCCATGCTGCGCAGCTCGTCCAGGACCGCTCCGCGGATGCGGGTCGAGGCGTACCTCGCGAACGGCACCCCGCGGTCAGCGTCGAACGCCTGGCCCGCCTGCACCAGGGCCGTGAGTCCGGCCGAGGTGAGGTCGTCGCGATTGACGTGCACGGGCACTCGGTTCATCGTCTCTCGTACGATGTGACCAACCAGCGACATGTGACTCGTGATGAGGTCATCAGTCAATTGTTTATTCATGTGGGTCTCCCTCCCGCCGATCACTGTGGTGTAGGTCACTGCGGTAAGAGCCGGTCTACCCGGAGTTGTGTCCTTAGGTCCGGGCGTTTCGGGACCTTCGGTCAACCGGCGCATGGCCCATGAGGATCAAATAAACAAATACCGTGGACTCGACGCGCACCTCGCTGCCACAGTGGCCGGTCGACCTCGGGGCACACACCCGGTGGAATCCAGAGCGAAGTCCTCAGGTCGGGGGACCGGGCGCCGATGGGTCATGGAACGCGCTCCGACCACGGGGTGCTCCGAGGCGAAGGGTGCGACGCCATGGACGACCTGTCCCTCATCCTCTGGCGAGAGCGCGAGCTGCTCGGCACCCTGCTGTTCAAGCTCGAGCAGGAGCGCCTGATGCTCGCCAGCGGCCGCACCCGCTGGCTCGGCGAGTGCGCCCACGAGGTCGAGTCGGTCCTCGAGCGCATCCGTCAGACCGAGGTGCTGCGCGCCGTCGCCGCCGACCGCGCCGCCGAGCAGGCGGGGCTGGCCAGCAACCCCAGTCTGCGCGCGCTGGCCGAGTCGGTGGACGAGCCCTGGCGCACGATCATGACCGACCACCGGGACGCCTTCGTGTCCCTGACCCGCGAGATCAGCGACCTGGCGAGCGCCAACCGGGACCTCATCACCGTCGGGTACCGCGCGGCCCGCGAGACCCTGCTGTCCCTGGGCGACGCGGACCCCGCCGACAGCTACAGCCCCGACGGCACAGCCGTCGTCGAGGGTGCCCGCCACCGGCTGGTGGACAGGAGCCTGTGACGTGTCCGGCAGCCTCGGATCACTCAACACCGCGCTCACCGCGCTGCGGTACAACCGTGTCGCGATGGATGTGGCGAGCAGCAACATCGCGAACGTCTCCACCGAGGGATACGCCCGCCGACGCGCCCTCGCCGAGACGCTCGGCGCCTCGTCGACACCCGCTCTCTGGTCACGTTCCGACCTCGCCGGAGAGGGAGTGCGCGCGTCCGCGATCGATCGGATGACCGATCCCTTCCTTGACGTCCGCGCCCGCCGCGAGCACGGCAACCAGGCCTACCTCGACACCCGCCAGGCGGTGCTCGACCGGGTCGAGACCGGCATCGGCGAGCCGGGGGACACCGGTGTCGCCGCGGCACTCGCCGACTTCCGCCAGGGGTGGCACGACCTGGCCAACAACCCCGCCGGCGGTGCCGCCCGCAGCCAGCTGCTGGCTCGCGCCACCACCGTCGTCGAGTCCTTCCGGGCACAGGCCCGCAATATCGCCACCGAGGCGTCCGACCAGCGGTTCACGCTGCAGTCGAAGGTCGGCGAGGTCAATGCCGTGGCGTCCGACCTCGCCAGCACCAACGAGACCATCGCCGCCGCAACACTGAACGGCACCGACACCGGCGCCCTCATGGATGCGAGGGACCGTCTGGCCATGCGGCTGGCCGAGCTCACGGGCGGTGTCGCCACCACGCGCGCCGACGGTGGCCTCGACGTCACTGTCAACGGTGTCCCGCTCGTGACGGGCCGGGACGCGGCGCAGCTGCAGATCACCTCGGGGGTGCTGCCGTCCGGCGCCGCCGATGGCAACCCCGTGACCTTCTCCATCGCATCGACGTCGGGCACGACACCGCTGCCGAGCGGGATGCGCGGTGAGGCCGGTGCCGTGACGGACCTGCTCAACACGACGCTGCCCGCGTACGCCGCCGCGCTCGACGTCGTCGCGCAGTCGTTCGCCGACCGGGTCAACCTGCTGCACACCGCGGGGTACGACAAGAACGGGACGGCCGGGACGGCCTTCTTCACCTTCACCCCCGGTGACGTCGCCGGCTCCCTGAGCCTCGCCCTCACCTCACCCGACCAGGTCGCGGCGTCCAGCGTCCCCGGGGGCGGCCTCGACGCCACCACCGCCAGCCTGCTCGGTGGCACCGATCCGGCGGAGGCCGCGTACCAGCAGCTCGTCAACGGCTTCGGCACCGAGGTCGCCTCGGTCAAGCGCCTGGCGCTCAACCAGCAGAGCCTGACCAGTCAGGTCGACGGCGCACAGGAACAGATCTCGGGTGTCTCGCTCGACGAGGAGACCCTCAACCTGCTGGCCGCCCAGCACGCCTACGAGGCCGCGTCGCGGGTCATCAGCACCCTCGACTCCGTGCTCGACACCCTCATCAACCGGACAGGATTGACGCACTGATGAGCATCACCCGCGTGACGCAGTCGATGATGATGGACCGCTCGCTCGGCGGCATCCAGACCACCCTCGCTCGGCTGGCCCGCACCCAGGAGCAGCTGTCGACCGGCCGCGTCCTCAACCGCCCCTCGGACTCGCCGACGGACACCACCTCCGCGATGCGCATCCGGTCGTCGATCAGCGACCAGGCGCAGTTCGTCCGCAACGCGGAGGACGGCATGGGGTGGCTCGGCCAGGTCGACAACACCCTGACCTCGATGACCGACCAGGTCCGGCGCGCCCGCGACCTCGCGCTGCAGGGCGCGAACACCGGCGCCGGGAGCACGGCGTCGCGCGAGGCCCTCGCCACCGAGGTCGACCAGATCCGCGCGGCCCTGGTCGCGTCGGCCAACACCAGCTACCTCGGGCGGCCGATCTTCGGTGGCATCACCGCCGGCACCGCCGCCTACGACGCCGCCGGGACGTACGTCGGCACGCCCGGATCGGTCAACCGCACCGTGGCCGACGGCGTCACGATCCGGGTCGACACCGACGGCAACGCCGTCTTCGGACCGGCCGGCAGCTCGCTGTTCGACGGCCTCACGGCCCTGGCCGCCGATCTCCGTTCCGCCGACGCGACCGGCATGCGCGCCGGGATCACGGCGCTGAACGGCGCGATGGACCGGATCACGACGGCACTCGCCGACGTCGGCACCCGGTACAACCGGCTCGACCAGGCCGCGCAGGCGGCCAAGAACTCGACGCTCGACCTGACCTCGTCCCTGTCGGAGATCGAGAACACCGACCTCCCGCGGGCCACGATCGACCTCAAGATGCAGGAGGTCGCCTACCAGGCCGCCCTGTCCGCGACGTCGCGCGTCATGCAGCCCAGCCTGCTGGACTTTCTGCGATGATCGACTCGGCCTCGGCCCTGTCCTCGGCCTTGCCCTCCGTCACCATCGAGCGCGTCAGGAGCACCATGCCCGACATTCCCGTGATCGAGTTCGTCCGCTCACTTCCGGGCTTCCCCGACCTGCGCCGCTTCGCCCTCGTCCAGCTCGACGGCGACGGCGGCGGCGGCGGCGGCGGCAACAGCAGCCTGTGCCAGCTGCGATCTCTCGACGATCCCGAGCTGCGCTTCCTGGTGATGCCGCCCATGACGTTCTTCCCCGCGTACGCACCCGAGATCGACGACGAGACGGTCACCGATCTCAGCATCACGTCCGCCGAGGACGTCCTGGTCCTGCTCGTGCTCAACGCCGGACAGTCGCTCGACACGACCACGGCCAACCTGCTGGCCCCCATCCTGGTCAACCTCGTCACCCGCGAGGCCTGCCAGGTGATCCTCGACGACCCGGCACTCTCGGTGCGCGCCGCACTGGTCGCCTGACGGTACGGTGGGCGCATGCTGGTCCTGAGTCGTCGTGTGGGTGAGAGCATCGTCATCGGCGACGATGTCACGATCACCGTCCTGGAGGTGCGCGGCGACGTCGTCCGCGTGGGCATCGACGCTCCACGGTCCGTCGCGGTGCACCGCGCCGAGCTGCTGCGTGAGCTCGCCGACACCAACGTCGCCTCGGCCTCACCGAGCGACGAGGCCGTCGCCTCGTTGGCCGAGCAGCTTCGTTCACGACCCGAGTAGCTCGGTCTGAGCAGATTCCTCAGTTGATCGGCAGCCGTGCCGATGGGCCTTCCACCAGATGGAGGGTGGGCCCGCATGAACGACGACGCCGAGATCGTCCAGGAATTCCTCGTGGAGAGTCACGAGAACCTGGACCAGCTCGACCGTGACCTGGTCGAGCTCGAGCAGCAGCCCGGATCGCGCGAGCTGCTGTCGAGCATCTTCCGCACGATCCACACGATCAAGGGCACGAGCGGCTTCCTGGCGTTCAACCACCTCGAGGCCCTGACCCACGCGGGCGAGAACCTGCTGTCCCGCCTGCGCGACGGCTCGATCGAGATGACCAGCGACACCACCGAGGTGCTGCTGCGCATGGTCGACACCGTCCGGCTGCTGCTGGCCGTCGTCGAGGAGACCGCCTCCGACGTCGCCGACGACGTGGATGTCGAGGCCGTCGTCGCCGCGATCACCGTGGTCCTCGACGGCGACGCAGCTGATGCCGCCGCTGAGGAGGCCACGGCCGACGTGACCGTGACCCCGATCGAGCCCCCAGCCGCCATCGCCGAGCCTGAGCCCGAGCCCGTCGCGTCACTGCCGCCAGTGCCGGTGCCGGTGCCGGCAGCTGCCCCCGTCGCTGTCGAGCAGGTCGAGGTCGAGGAGCGCCGCGGGGTGGCGGACTCGTCGGTCCGCGTCGACATCGACCTGCTCGACAGCCTCGTCCAGCTCGTCGGCGAGCTCGTCCTGACCCGCAACCAGGTGCTGCAGAAGACCGAGCTGCTCGAGGACGTGGAGCTGGTGCGGGCGGCGCAGCGTCTGGACCTGGTCGCGAGCGAGCTGCAGGAGAGCATCATGAAGACGCGGATGCAGCCCATCGGCCAGATGTGGTCGAAGATGCCCCGCATCGTGCGCGACCTGGCCCATCAGCTGGGACGTCAGGTCGAGCTCGAGATGGAGGGCCACGACACCGAGCTCGACCGATCGCTGCTCGAGGCGCTCAAAGGTCCGCTGACGCACCTGGTCCGCAACTCGATGGACCACGGCATCGAGCGTCCCGCTGATCGAGCCGCGTCCGGCAAGTCCGAGACCGGCCGCCTCCTGCTCCGGGCGTTCCACGAGAGCGGGCAGGTCGTCGTCGAGATCACCGACGACGGCAAGGGGATCGACCCGGCCGTGATCGGTGAGGTCGGCGTGCAGCGCGGTGTCATCACCCGCGACCAGCTCGCCCGCATGGAGACGCGCGACGTGCTCGGACTGATCTTCCGACCCGGCTTCTCCACCGCCGCCGAGGTCACCAACGTCTCGGGCCGGGGCGTCGGGATGGACGTCGTGCGCACCAACATCGAACGCATCGGTGGCAGCGTCGATCTCGCCAGCCAGGTCGGCCAGGGCACCACCGTGCGCGTGCGGATCCCGCTGACGCTGGCGATCATCCCGGCGCTGGTCGTCGGTGAGGGCGGCGAGAAGTACGCCATCCCGCAGGCCAACCTCGTCGAGCTCGTCCGGTTCGAGGGCGAGGACCTGCAGCGCCACGTCGTGACGATCGCCGGTGCGCCGGTGCTGCGGCTGCGCGGTCACCTGCTGCCGCTCGTCTCGCTCGCCGAGGCGCTGGACCTCGACCAGCCGCAGGGCGAGTCGCTGACGATCGTGGTGCTCCAGTCCGACGACATCCGCTTCGGGCTCTGCGTCGCCGAGGTCCACGACACCCAGGAGATCGTGGTCAAGCCCATCGGACGCCAGCTCAAGGCGCTGTCGATGTACGCCGGCGCCACGATCATGGGCGACGGCCGAGTGGCCCTGATCTTCGACGTCGCGGGCATGGCGCAGACCCAGGCCATCGGTCCCGTTCCCCAGCAGCCCGTCGACGTCCGTGCCACCGGTGCCGACCAGGTCGCCCTGCTGGTGCTCGAGGTGTCCGACGGTCGCCGGGCGGCGCTGCCGCTCAAGGAGGTCTCCCGTCTGGAGGAGTTCGCCCACGACATGGTCGAGCACAGCGGCACCCGGGAGGTCGTCCAGTACCGCGACGGGATCCTTCCCCTCATGCGCCTCGCGCCGGCGATCGGGCTGCCCGACTCGGCCGACCAGCAGGAGCAGATGTCGGTCGTGGTGCACGAGGGCCCCGGCGGCGAGCTCGTCGGCATCGTCATCGACCGGGTGCTCGACGTCGTCGAGGTCGCGGTCACGCTGAACGACGTCGGACGACGCCGTGGCGTGCTCGGCACCGCCGTCATCCAGGACCGGGTCACCGACCTGGTCGACCTGGACGCCGTCGTCACCCTGGTCCCGGTCGGTGCGTGATGGACACGTCGACGCTCGCCCCCACGGCCCAGTACTGCACCTTCTGGGTGGACGGACTCTTCTTCGGCATCGCCGTCGAGGGTGTGCAGGAGGTGCTGCGCTACCAGGAGATGACGGTCGTGCCCCGCGCCCCCGAGGCCGTCCACGGACTCATCAACCTGCGCGGCCAGATCGTGACCGCGATCGACCTGCGCTGCCGACTGGGCCTGCCCGTCCGGCCCGCCTCGGAACGCCCCATGAACGTCATCGTCCGCAGCCGCGGCGAGGTCATCAGCCTCCTCGTGGACGACATAGGTGACGTGATCGACACCAGCGGGCTCTCCAGGGAGCCCGCCCCCACCAACCTGCCGTCGAGGATCCAGGACGTCGTCACCGGAGTGATGTCGATGTCCGACGCGATCCTGCTCGTCCTCGATGCAGACCGCGCGGTCGACGTCCCGACCGCACTCGACACCACCGGAGGAACACCGTGACCGAACTCGCCGCACCCCCGAGCACCAACGGACGCACCAGGCCCAAGCCCGCCGCCAAGCAAGGCGTCGACCTCGCGGCTCTGCCGAGCGTCCTCGACAGCCTGCCGACACGGGTCATGCTGGCCGACCGCGACATGACCATCACGTACGCCAACCAGGCGACGATCGAGGGCATGCGCGCCCTCGCCGACTGGATCCCGGTCAGTCCTGAAGGGATCGTGGGCTCGAGCCTGGACATCTTCCACCGCGACCCGTCCTTCCAGCGGACGATCCTCGCCGACGAGAGCCAGCTGCCGCGCCGCGCCCTGATCACCGTGGGACCGGCCACCCTCGACCTCTCGATCTCCGCCATCCATGACGAGGACGGCGCCTTCGTCGGTGCGATGGCCACCTGGAGCGACGTGACCGAGACGTTGCGCACCGAGCAGGAACGCAACGAGGCCATCGCCGACAGCGCGGCGGTCAACGCCGTGCTGAGCGGACTGTCGGGCACCACGTCGCTCGACGACGCCGCGCAGATCGCGCTGGACACCGTGCGGGCGGAGTTCGGCTGGGCATACGGCTCCTACTGGCGCATCGACCCCTCCGACCGGACCCTCAAGTTCGCCCTCGAGTCCGGCGACGCCGGCCCGGACTTCCACGCCGTCACCCTCGCCGCCTCCTTCGCCGAAGGCGTCGGCCTCTCCGGACGCGCCTGGAAGACCCGCGACCTGTTCTTCACCCCCGACATCGGCGAGATGACCGACTGCGTCCGCGCACCCGCCGCCCAACGAGCCGGCGTCAAGTCCGGCGTCGTCTTCCCGATCATCGTCGACGGCGACGTGGTCGCCACCATGGACTTCTTCGCCACCGAGACCCTTATCCCGTCCGACCAGCGTCTCGAGACCTTGCGGAACGTCGGACGCCTCGTCTCCCAGACCGTGCAGCGCATCAACAAGGAGCAGACCGATCGCGAGACCCTCGCCGACAGCGCGGCGGTGAACTCCGTGCTCGGCACGGTCAGCACCGCGGCGAGCGTGGACGAGGCGGTCCGCACGGCGCTGGACACGGTGCGGGCGGAGTTCGGCTGGGCATACGGCTCCTACTGGCGCATCGACCCCTCCGACCGGACCCTCAAGTTCGCCCTCGAGTCCGGCGACGCCGGGCCCGACTTCCACGCCGTCACCCTCGCGGCCTCCTTTTCCGAAGGCGTCGGACTGTCCGGACGCGCCTGGAAGACCCGCGACCTGTTCTTCACCCCCGACATCGGCGAGATGACCGACTGCGTCCGCGCGCCGGTCGCCCAACGGGCCGGCGTCAAGTCCGGCGTCGTCTTCCCGATCATCGTCGACGGCGACGTGGTCGCCACCATGGACTTCTTCGCCACCGAGACCCTGACGCCGACCGCCGAGCGTCTCGATGCCCTGCGGAACGTCGGTCGCCTCGTCTCCCAGGCGGTGCAGCGCATCGACAAGGAGGCGGCCGACCGTCTCGCCGCCGAGGAGCTCGTGCGCAAGGTCGACCTGGTGCTGGGCGTGGTCCGCGCAGCGAGCGAGGGCGATCTGACCCAGACGATCACCGTGACCGGGGACGACGCCATCGGACAGCTGGCCGGCGGCCTGGAGTCGTTGCTCGCCACGTTGCGCACGTCGATGGCCGACATCGGCTCGACGGCCGACACCCTGGCCATCGCCGCCGAGCAGCTCACGATCCTGTCGCAGGGCATGGGAGAGGGAGCGACCCTGACGTCCGACCGCGCCGGCAGCGCCTCCGGAGCGTCGGTCCAGGTGTCCACCAGCATCCAGACGGTGGCGAGCGCCGCCGAGGAGATGACCGCCAGCATCCGGGAGATCGCGAAGAACGCCACCGAGGCGGCCACCGTGGCCACCAGCGCGGTGACGGTCGCGAGCGACGCCTCGGGGACCGTCGCCAACCTCGGCGAGTCCAGCGCCGAGATCGGGCAGGTCATCAAGGTCATCACCTCGATCGCCCAGCAGACCAACCTGCTGGCGCTCAACGCGACGATCGAGGCCGCCCGCGCCGGGGACGCCGGCAAGGGCTTCGCGGTGGTGGCCAACGAGGTCAAGGAGCTCGCCAAGGAGACGGCGCGCGCGACGGAGGAGATCGGCCAGAAGATCGAGGCCATCCAGTCCGACACCCAGGGCGCGGTCACGGCGATCTCGGAGATCTCGGAGGTCATCGGCCGGATCAACGACATCCAGACCGCGATCGCTTCGGCGGTCGAGCAGCAGACGGCGACGACCAACGAGATCGCGCGCAGCGTGACCGAGGCCGCGGCCGGTGCCGACGGCATCGCACAGGACGTCACCCAGGTGGCGAGCGCGGCGGACGACACCCGTCAGGGCGCGCAGAACACCCTGCAGTCGGCGACCGACCTGGCGGGCATGGCGACCCAGCTGAAGACGCTGGTCAACCAGTTCACGGTCTAGCGAGCACGGTGTGGAGACGACGAGGGGCCCGGACCGATCAGTCCGGGCCCCTCGCCATGTCATCCGCTGATGGAACCCACTGGAGCTAGAGGATGTAGAGCATCTCCTGGTACGTCGGCAGCGGCCACAGGTCGTCGGCCACGATCGCCTCGAGCGCGTCGGCCGCCGCGCGGACGGACGCCATCGCGGGCAGCAGCGACTGCTGCGCGTACGTGGCCTCGGCCATCGCGTCGTCGCCGTGCTCGCCCTGCAGGGCGTTGCGGAGCGCACCGATGCCGATCCGCAGCTCGCCGATGACCTTGGTGATCTCGTGGAGCAGGTCCATGTCCGCCTCGATGCCCGCCGACGTGAGCGCCGTGACGTTCGCGGCGAGCTCGGTCTGGTAGCGGACGCCGGCCGGCAGGATCGAGGTCTGACCGATCTCCAGCGTCGAGAGCGCCTCGACGTGGATGCTCTGCGTGTAGTGCTCCAGCCCGATCTCGTAGCGGCTGTGGGCCTCGGACTCGTTGAAGATCCCGTAGCGGCCGAACAGCTGGACGGCCTCCGGCTTGATGAGCTCGGGCAGCGCGTCGAGCGTGGTCCGCAGGTTCGGCAGACCGCGCTCGGCCGCCTCGACCTGCCACTCGTCGGAGTAGCCGTTGCCGTTGAACACGACGGAGCCGTGATCGGTGATGAGCTCGGTCAGCAGCTCCTGGACGGCCGTGTTGAACTCGGTGCCGAGCTCGACGGCGGTCTCCAGCTTGGTCGCGATGTGGTCGAGGGCCTCGGCCATGATCGCGTTGATCGTCGTCATGGGTCCGGCGACCGACTGCATCGATCCCGGCGCCCGGAACTCGAAGCGGTTGCCGGTGAACGCGAACGGGCTCGTGCGGTTGCGATCACCCGGATCGGTCGGCAGCACCGGCAGGGTGTCGACGCCGATCTGGATCGTTCCGCGGCTCTTCGACGACGTGGCCGGACCCTTGGCGAGCTGCTCGAAGTCTCCGGCGAGCTGGTCGCCCAGGAAGATCGAGATGATCGCCGGCGGGGCCTCGTTGGCGCCGAGGCGGTGATCGTTGCTGGCCGAGGCGACCGACGCCCGCAGCAGTCCGCCGTACTGGTGGACCGCGCGGATGACCGCGGCGCAGAACACCAGGAACTGGGCGTTCTCGTGCGGGGTGTCGCCCGGCAGCAGCAGGTTGCCCTCCGTCGCGTTGCCGAGGGAGAAGTTGACGTGCTTGCCCGATCCGTTGACGCCCTCGAACGGCTTCTCGTGGAACAGGCACTCCATGCCGTGCTTGCGGGCGATCGTCTTGAAGGTCGTCATCAGCAGCTGCTGGTGGTCGGCACCGACGTTGGCCGCCTCGAACATCGGGGCGATCTCGAACTGGCCGGGCGCGACCTCGTTGTGACGGGTCTTGGCAGGAATGCCGAGCTTGAAGAGCTCCCGCTCGGTGTCGGCCATGAAGCCGAGCACGCGCTCAGGGATCGCGCCGAAGTAGTGGTCGTCGAACTCCTGTCCCTTGGGCGGCTTCGCGCCGAAGAGCGTCCGGCCGGAGTTGAGCAGGTCGGGGCGGGCGACGAAGAAGTGCCGGTCGATCAGGAAGTACTCCTGCTCGGGGCCGAGGTACGACACGACCGCGGCCGGATCGTGCCCGAACAGTCTGAGCACGCGCTCGGCGTGGATCGCCATCGCCTGCTGCGCGCGCAGCAACGGCGTCTTGTGGTCCAGTGCCTCGCCGGTCATCGAGATGAAGACGGTCGGGATGCACAGGGTGTTGCCGTTCGGGTTCTCCAGGATGTACGCCGGGCTGGTCGCGTCCCACCCGGTGTATCCGCGGGCCTCGAACGTGTTGCGCAGGCCGCCGTTCGGGAAGCTCGACGCGTCGGGCTCACCCTGCACGAGCGTCTTGCCGGCGAACTCGGCGAGGGCCGTGCCGTCACCGACCGGGTCGAAGAAGCCGTCGTGCTTCTCGGCCGTGAAGCCGGTGAGCGGGTAGAACACGTGCGCGTAGTGGGTCGCGCCCTTTTCGAGCGCCCAGTCCTTCATCGCCGAGGCCACCGAGTCGGCGATCAGCGGATCGAGGATCTGCGACTTCTCGATCGTGGCCATGACCGACTTGAAGACCGACTTCGGCAGTCGCTTCTGCATGACCACCTTGCTGAAGACGTTCGAGCCGAAGATCTCGCCGGGAGTCTCGTCGGCGCTGAAGCTCGGAGCCGGGGGCACGTACGCCTCGACCTCGGTGATGGCTTGCAGGCGTACGGGATTTGCGCTCATGTGATCGTTCCTTCTCGGGGGGTGTGGACAGTCCTGCAGCGACTGTCCGTCTCAGGATGATCCACGCGCGTTACGGAACGGTGTCAGTCGCGATTCGGGCGCGGAACCATGGGCTTGACGCGTGACCACCCCCGACCGACCGATGCGCAAGCTCGGCTTCCGGACCGTCGACGACGTCGCGTTCGCGCTGCCGTTCACGTTCGGGCACGACGACCGCGTCCAGATCCTGGCCGACATCACCACCGTGCTGGCGCCCCTGCGGGGCCGGTCATCTGCCGTCTGACCTGCGGAATCACATCAGTGTCATTTTCCACAGGTGTATACACAGGTGTGGGTAACTGAGGGGTGGCGCTGCTTGGTCCTCGAGTGCCGCCACCCTCGGCGATCCAGTGGCCGACGAGCTCCGCGAGGAGGACGTACCGAGATCCTCTGGCCGGGAGTCGAATGCCCATTCACCAACAGAGAAGACCCCCATCCCGGAACCGCGGATGGGGGTCTTTATCTGTTGGTGGAGCCACGGGGACTCGAACCCCGAACCCCCTGCTTGCAAAGCAGGTGC
>JBKJIW010000050.1:0-16211 GCA_046598255.1 Aeromicrobium sp.
GGCGGGCTGGGTCGTGTCCCACTCCCAGTTGCTGGAGTGGATCTCGGGGTCGTTCATCCAGTCCCACTGGCCGTGCATCGCGTTGTGGCCGAGCTCCATGTTCTCCAGGATCTTGGCTGATCCGAGCAGGGCGGTCCCCAGCAGCCAGGCCGGCGGGAAGAAGCTCGCGAACAGGGTGATGCGTCCGGCAGCAGCCAGGCGGCGTTGCAGGGTGATGGTCCGCAGGATGTAGTCGCGGTCGGCCTGGCCGCGTGAGGCCTCGACCTCCGCCCGGATCTCGTCGAGCTCGCGGCCGATGGCCTCGACCTCCTCGTCGGTCAGGTGGGTGTACTCACGCACGTCGGCGTATGCCATGGGGTGCTCCTTCGCTGGAGGTGGGAGTTCAGGGATGCGGGGTCAGACGGTCAACGTGCAGTCGCCGGCGGCGACGGACACGCACGTCTGGATGTACTCGTTCGGCTCACCGTGCTCCTCGCCGCTGCGCAGGTCGCGGACGCGGCCGGACGCGAGCGGGACGTCGCACGTGTGACAGATGCCCATGCGGCAGCCGAACAGCATGTTGACGCCGGCCTTCTCTCCCGCTTCGAGCAACGTGGTGGCACCGTCGACCTCGACGGTGGGGCCCCCGACGCCGAAGGTGACGGAGCCACCTTCACCGCCGCTGGCGAGGTTGAGGGTGAAGCGTTCTACGTGCAGGTGGTCCTGCCGGCCGTGGGTCTCGAAGTGCTCGCTGAACGCGTCGAGCATCGGGGCCGGACCGCAGGCCCAGGTCTCGCGCTCGCGCCAGTCGGGCACGACGTCATCGAGCTGGTCGGAGGTGAACATGCCGTCGGCATCGGTGAAGCGTTCGACGAACGCGAAGCGCTTGAAGCGCAGTGCCAGGACGCGCAGCTCGTGGACGAACATCATGTCGTCCTCGTGGCGGGCGGAGTAGACGAGCACCGTGTCGGGGATCGACTCGCGACGGTCGAGGGTGCGCAGGATCGACATGATCGGAGTGATGCCGCTTCCTCCGACGAGCATCAGCATCTTGGCGGGCGGCGGGTCCGGCACAGTGAAGTCACCCTGCGGCGAGGCGAGGCGCACGATCGTGCCCGGCTCGAGGCCGTTGACGAGGTGGTCGGACAGGAAGCCCTCGGGCATCGCCTTGACGGTGATGCTGACGGTCTTGCCCTCGACCAGCGGGACGGACGACAGGGAGTAGGAGCGCCAGTGGAAGCGTCCGTCGATCTCGACGCCGATGCCGATGCACTGGCCCGGTGCGTGGTCGAACTGCCAGCCCCAGCCGGGACGGATGACGAGCGTCGCCGCGTTCTCGGTCTCGGGGATGACACGCTCGATGCGGCCGCGCAGCTCGCGCTGCGACCACAGGGGATTGATGAGCGCCAGGTAGTCGTCCGGCGAGAGCGGCGTGGTCATGGCCTTGCCGAGCTGGCGGAGGCGACGCAGGGCCGTGGAACGTTCGATCAACGGTGCCGTCATCAGACCACCAGTTCAGTGAACAGATGTTCACTCGGTATGTAACTCAGGGTTACATGTTCGAACTCGCGGCGCAACAGGACGAGGGTCACGTCGCGGCCGATGATGGCATCATGACTGCCTCACATCCCCTGCGCGACCTGAACGAGCAAAGTCTTCGCCGGCGCACGAGCATCAAGTGGCGCGAGTACCCACAGGACGTGCTGCCGCTGTGGGTCGCGGAGATGGACGTGATGGTCGCCGAGCCCGTCCGTGCCGCGCTGGTCAGGGCCGTGAACGAGGGAGACACCGGGTATCCGCACGGCACGGGGTACGCCGAGGCGCTCGCCGGCTTCGCGGCCGATCGGTGGGGCTGGCACACGGTCGACCCGGCAGCGATCGCATACGCGGCCGACGTGATGACCGGCATCGCGGAGACGATCCGACTCGTCTCGGGGCCCGGCGACCCGGTCGTGGTCAACCCGCCCGTCTATCCACCGTTCTTCGGGTTCACCGAGCACGCCGGCCGGCGTGTCGTCGAGGCGCCGCTCGGCCCGGACGGACGGCTCGACGTCGACGCGCTGGCGGAGGCGTTCGACCGTGCTGCGGCTGGTGGTCGGCCGGTGACATACCTGCTGTGCAATCCGCACAACCCGACGGCGGTGGCGCACTCGGCGCAGGAGCTGGGGGCGGTGGCGGAGCTCGCCGCCAGCCATCGCGTCCGCGTCGTCGTCGACGAGATCCACGGTCCGCTGGTGCCTTCGGATGCCTTCGTCCCGTACCTGTCGATCGACGGCACCGGGGACGCGATCGTCGTGACGTCGGCGTCGAAGGCCTTCAACCTCGCCGGCGCCAAGGCGGCGCTGATGATCCCCGGACGTCTGGCCGTGGCCGACCTGGCGCGGCTGCCCGAGGTCGTCTCCCACGGACCCAGCCACCTCGGTGTTCTCGCCCACACCGTCGCTCTGACGGAGGGGCGGTCGTGGCTCGATGCGCTGCACGGCGACCTCGACGCGAGCCGCTCGTTGCTGGGCTCGCTGCTGGCCGAGCACCTGCCGGCGGTCCGATGGGGTCGGGGGAGTGCGACGTACCTCGCGTGGCTCGACTGCCGGGAGCTCGGCCTCGGCGACGACCCGGCGGCGGCGTTCCTTGAGCACGGCCGCGTCGCGGTCAACTCCGGGCTGCCGTTCGGCAGCGGCGGTGCAGGCCACGTGCGTCTCAACCTGGCCACGACACCCGAGATCCTCACGGAGGCCGTCGTCCGCATGGCGTCGGTGCGGTCCGCGGCCTCATCCTGACGGACTGGTCCGATCGAGTCATTCTCGCTCTGCGTGCTGCGACCGTGCGGGTGCGCTCCCTGACTTCCGGCAGGGAGTGCACATGGACTGGAGATCCGCGTGGTGGACGGCGCCATGGCGCGGCGTGCCGCCACTGACCGTCGCGACGGCGGTCATGTACGGCTGCGGTTCCGTGCTGCTCGTGACCAGTGCGCTGCTCTGGGTTCCGGGCAAGAACCCGCGGTGGGTCATCTCCCTCCTGGCGGTTGTCGCCGTCACCTTCTTCGTGTGGGCGATCGTCCGCGGCCGACGCTTCACGCGGGGCGAGGCCCTCGTCATGGCCGGCGCGCAGCTCGCCGTCGTCGGTGGCCTCACCTGGACGACGCACCTCACCCTCGGCGCGTACTCCAACGGGACGGCGCTGCCGATCGTCGGCGTGTACGTCATCTGGTTCCTGCGCCCGGTCTCCGTCCGGATCGTCCTCTACCTGGGGACGCTGTGGTGGTTCGTCGCGATCCTGCACCAGGACGACTCGACCCTGCCGCGTTCGCCCTGTCCCTCGTCGTCCAGACCCTCGTGGCGACCGAGGTGTTCGCCCGCATCAAGCAGCGGCTGGAGCGCCTGGCGAGCACCGATCCGCTGACCGGCGTCCTCAACCGTCGGGGCGTCACCCAGCTCCTGGAGAGCGAGCTCGCGCGCGCCGTCCGTCGCGGCCAGGAGGTGGCGGTCGTCGCGGTCGACATCGACGGGTTGCGCGAGGTCAACAACACGTCCGGGCACCGGGCCGGCGATCAGCTGCTCGAGGCCATCACCCGGCACTGGTCGGCCAGCCTGCGGGTCACCGATGCCGTGGGGCGCATCGGAGGCGACGAGTTCGTGCTGGTGCTGCCCGGCACCGGCGAGGCCGAGGCCGAGGACATCGTGACGCGGTTGAGCGCGGGATCTCATGGCTCGTGGTCGGCCGGCGTCGCCGCCCGTGAACCCGGTGACTCCGTGACGTCCCTGCTGGAGCGCGCCGACCGTCGGATGTACGTCGAGAAGGCGTCCCGCCACCAGGGATGAGGCGATCAGTCGAGCAGGTCGACGGCAGCCGCCCTCATCTCCACCTTGCGCACCTTGCCGGTGACGGTCATCGGGAACTCGTCGACCAGGTGGACGTAGCGCGGCACCTTGTAGTGCGCGAGCCGGCCGGAGCAGAACTCCCTAAGCGTCGCCGCGTCGAGGTCGGCGGCGCCGGGCCTCATGCGCAGCCATGCCATGAGCTCCTCGCCGTACCGCGCGTCGGGCACGCCGATCACCTGCGCGTCGAGGATGTCGGGATGGGTCAGCAGGAACTCCTCGACCTCGCGCGGGTAGATGTTCTCGCCGCCGCGGATCACCACGTCCTTGATGCGGCCGGTGATGGCGACGTAGCCCTCGTCGTCCATCACTCCGAGGTCGCCGGTGTGCATCCAGCCGTCGGCGTCGATGGCCTCCGCGGTCCTGTCGGGCTGCTCCCAGTAGCCGAGCATCACCGAGTAGCCGCGGATGCACAGCTCACCGGGCTCGTTGGGGGGGACGGGGTCGCCCGTGACGGGATCGACGATCCTGACCTCGAGGTGCGGACCGACGCGCCCCACGGTCGACACCCGGCGCTCCACGGAGTCGTCGGTGCGGGTCTGCATCGACACCGGCGAGGTCTCGGTCATGCCGTAGCAGATCGACACCTCCTCCATCCCGAACCGCTCGATGACCTGCTTCATCGTCTCGACGGGGCAGGTGGATCCAGCCATGATCCCGGTCCGCAGCGTCGACAGGTCGAGGCCGTCGACGGACGGGTCGGCGAGCATCGCGATGAACATCGTCGGGACGCCGTACAGGGACGTGCACCGCTCCTCGGCCGTCGCCCGCAGCGTCGCGGCGGGGTCGAACGCGGGAGCCGGGATGACCATGCAGGCGCCGTGCGAGGTGGCCGCGAGGTTGCCCATGACCATCCCGAAGCAGTGGTAGAACGGCACCGGGATGCAGATCCGGTCATCGGGGGAGTAGTCGAGGAGCTCGCCGACGAACCAGCCGTTGTTCAGGATGTTGCGGTGCGAGAGCGTCGCGCCCTTGGGGAACCCGGTCGTGCCCGACGTGTACTGGATGTTGATCGGGTCGTCGGGCGTCAGGTCCGCACCGATCTGCTCGAGGACGGCGCGGTCCCCCTGTGCTCCGGCGTCGCGCAACGCGTGCCACGACTCCTGGCCGATCAGCACCACGTCGACCAGCGACGGGTGCTCTGCCCGTGCCTCGTCGATCATGGCGGCATAGCTGGACCCCTTGAACTCCGGCACCGCGACGATCGTGCGCATGCCGGACTGGCCGACGACGTACGACAGCTCGTGCGTGCGGTAGGCCGGGTTGACGTTGACGAGCACCGCACCGATGCGGGCGGTCGCGTACTGGACGAAGACCCACTCGGCGCAGTTGGGCGCCCACATGCCGACCCGGTCGCCCTGGCCCACGCCGAGGGCGAGAAGGCCCAGAGCGACGACGTCGACCTCGGCGAGCAGCTCGCGGTACGTCCAGCGCCGCTGGCTCGCCACGTCGACCAACGCCTCCCGGTCGGCGTGCACGGCAGCGGTCGCGGCGAAATTGGCGCCGATCGTCTCGGTGATCAGCTTGGCGTCGGTCGCACCGACGTCCTGGCTGATGGTCAGTGTCATGCTCGCCCTCCCGGGAGGTCGGCCGTGACCCCCGTCATGTCGACGATAGTCCGGCACGGTTGCGGGGCGGTTGCGGGTAGCTGCCGGTCAGCGACCCTCGGCGTCCAGGCGGTCGGCCTCAGCCTTGGTCGGTGCCGACCCGCCGAGCCGTGCCGGCACCCACGGCGCTCCGACCGGGTGGGGGCCGTACTCGTCCTGGACCTCGTGGAGCAGCCGCGTCATCGCCTCGTGCAGGGCCGCCGTGAGCTCGTCGGCGGTGCCGGTCGGTGCGATCGGGTCACCCACCGCCACCATCACCGGGGTCTTCGTCCGCCCGAGGTGCTTCGTTCCGCCCTTGGGGGCGATGCGTTGCGATCCCCACACGATGCTCGGGATGATCGGCACGTCTGCTTCCAGCGCCATGCGGGCGGCGCCGGTCTTGAGGTCCTTGATCTCGAAGCTCCGGCTGATCGTGGCCTCCGGGTAGATGCCGACGATCTCTCCGGCGCGCAGCTCGTTGACGGCGGCCAGGTACGCGTCGTGGCCGGCCGACCGGTCGACCGGGATGACCTTGCACCCCCACATGAGCCAGCGGACGAAGGGGTTCTTGCGCAGCTCGACCTTGCCCATGAACCGGATGCGACGGCGATCGACGGACAGGGTGTTGATGCCGACGTAGGTGAAGTCGACGTAGCTGGTGTGGTTGATGGCGAGGACCGCGCCGCCGGTGCTGGGGAGTCGACCGGCGCCGGACCGCGCCGTCCGGTGACCGCCGATCAGGTTGGCGAGGCGGCACGTCAGGACCAGCAGTCCGTAGATCACAACGCCTCCAGGGTCTCCAGGGTTCTGGCCCATGCGGCCGACGAAGGATCGATGACGACGAAGTGGTCACCGTCGACCTCGACCAGCTCGGCATCCGCCCCCGCGGCCCGTGCGCGATCAACGTAGTCGATGGACTGGCTCAGGGGAACGGTGTCGTCGGACGTCCCGTGGACGCAGCGCACCGGGACCGCCAAGGGGATGAGTGCCGTCGGGTCGGCCTGCGCGTAGCGGTCGTCGACGGTGCCGCCCATGAACGCCTGCACCGCGTCTCCGCCGAGGTCAGCGGCGGCTGCGCCCGCGAGATCGAGCACGCCCGCCTGGGAGACAGCGGCGGTGACCGGCACCCGCGGCGCGGCCCAGGGGGACCCGGCGAGCTGGGGGCGTCCGGCGGCCCACACGGCGAGGTGGCCTCCGGCGGAGTGACCGAGCGTGATGACCCGCGACGTGTCGAGCCCGTCGATGTCGGCGAGGGCGTCGATCGCCGCGGCGACGTCGTCGAACGTCCCGGGCCATCCGCCGCCGTTGCCGACCCGCCGGTACTCCACGTTCCACGCCGTCCAGCCGTCGGCGGCGAGAGCCTTCGCGAGGGGGCGGCCGAGCGACAGGTCGTACTCGGCCCGCCAGAAGCCGCCGTGGATCACGACCACGATGCCCTTCGACGTGCCGGCCGGCCGCGTGAGCTCGCCGAACTGGGACGGGTCCGTGCCGTAGTCGATCGTCTCCACGTCGTCCTCCTGGTCGTTGCCCGCCCGGTTGCCGGCCCCGTCGTCCGTCCCGTTGCCCCCGGAGCACGCCGCGAGCGCGCCGAGGGCCATCAGGGTGAGCACACCACGTCGATCCACGGGCTCAGCCAATCGGAGTGCGCCTCCTGCCGCCACCCGAACTGGTCAGTGCACCCTGTCCGGGCCGATAGAATCAGGGTCCGGTCGAGCCCTTGAAGGAGGCCGCGTGGACGTCCATGATCTCGATCGGTACCTCCTGGTGGGTGCGGGTGTCCTGATCCTGGCGATCCTCGCCGTGCGGCTCTCGGTCAGCATCGGACTGCCGTCGCTGCTGGTCTACCTGGGGTTGGGGCTGCTGCTGGGCAGCTCGGGGCTCGGCATCGAGTTCGCCGACGCCGACCTGGCGCACGCCCTGGGCTTCGGCGGCCTCGTGCTGATCCTGGCCGAGGGTGGTCTGACGACCAAGTGGGAGCATGTCAGACCCAACCTCGGCTACGGGCTCCTGCTCGCGACCCTCGGCTCGGCCATCAGCGTCGTGGTGGTCGCGGTCGGCGCGCACCTGTTCCTCGGCCTGGAGTGGGAGCTCGCGGTGCTGCTCGCGGCGGTGCTGACCCCGACGGACGCCGCGGCCGTGTTCTCCGTGCTGCGCACCGTCCCGCTCAAGTCGTCGGTGACCGGTTCGCTCGAGGCCGAGTCGGGTCTCAACGACGCCCCCATCGTGGTGCTCGTCGTCGCGATCAGCGCCGGCGAGGTCGCCGACAAGGGCATCGGCTACCTGGTGGGGCTGATCGCCTTCGAGCTCGTCGTGGGCGCGCTGATGGGCCTCGCGGTGGGGTGGCTGGGGGCCTTCCTGCTGAGGCGTGTCGCCCTGCCGGCATCGGGTCTCTATCCCCTCGTCGTGTTCGCCTTCGCAGTGCTCGCGTACGGCGCCGCGGCGGGCATCCACGCCAGTGGGTTCGCGGCGGTCTACGTCGCGGCACTCATCCTGGGCAACGCCGACCTGCCCCACCGGGTGGCCACGCGGTCGTTCGTCGAGGGCATCGGCTGGCTGGCGCAGATCGGCCTGTTCGTGATGCTGGGCCTGCTCGCCAGTCCGAACGAGCTGCAGTGGTGGCACGTCTGGCACGGCATCGTCGTCGGAGCGATCCTGACGTTCGTCGCCCGACCCCTCACTGTCATGGCGTGCGCGGTGTGGTTCGGACGCAGCGCCCGCGAGCAGATCTTCGTCGGGTGGGCGGGCCTGCGCGGGGCGGTCCCCATCGTCCTCGCGACGATCCCCCTGTCGGCGGGGGTGCCCGGATCGCGTGACCTCTTCAACGTCGTGTTCGTGGCCGTCGTGATCTACACCCTCGTGCAGGCGGCCCCGATGGCGCAGCTCGCCGCGGCCTGCGGCGTCCTCACCGACGAGGCGCGCGACGTCGAGGTCGAGGCGGCTCCGTTGGAGCGGATCTCGGCCGACCTGCTGCAGATCAGGGTCCCGCGTGGGTCGCGGCTCGCCGGGGTCGAGGTCGGCGAGCTGCGACTGCCCGTCGGTGCCTCGATCTCGCTGATCGTCCGCGAGGACGCGACGTTCGTCCCGCACCGTACCGATCGCATTGCCACCCACGACGACCTGCTGATCGTGGCGGAGCGTTCGGTGCGCGAGGAGGCAGAGTCTCGTCTGCGGGCCGTCGGCAAGCACGGCCGACTTGCCGGCTGGGGTCGCGACGCCGAGTAGGTCGACCCGTGCCGGCCGCTCAGGCGAGCGGCACGACCGGCACGCACACGTCGATCTCGCGGTCGGTCTCGATGGTGGTGATCGAGGTCTTCCGGAGGCCTCGGTAGTTGTCACCGACGATCACCGTGACGCCGTCGGTCACCGGCAGGTCGAGGGGGGCGATCTCGACGTCGTCGCGGAACTGGGCGGCGACGAGCTTGACCCGCGGGTCCTCCGGGTCGTTGGTCAAGATGGCGACCCGGTTCGGCTTGGCCGCGCTGGTGCTGTTGCCGATCTGGCCGCCGAGGAAGCCATTGGCCTGGAGGTCGATCAGGGCCCGGTTGGCCAGACCCGAACGGGTGGACGCGTTGAAGACGTTGACCGTCACGACGTTGCTGTCGAGCGGGCTGCCGGCGGCGACGACGGTGTCGGTGCAGGTCGGGCCGGCGACCGCGGCGTCATCGGGGCTCGCGAGGAGGAGCCGCACGCCGGTGATGCCACCGAAGACGAAGACGACGGCCGCCACGGCCAGCGTCAGGAAGCGGATGCCCCGGGTCATGCGCGCTTGCCGATCGAGTGGACGCGCGCGTGGAGCATGTTGCGCTGCTGGAGCGCGGCCCTCAGCGCGCGGTGCAGCCCGTCCTCCAGGAACAGCTCGCCGCGCCAGCTGACGACGTGGGCGAACAGGTCGCCGAAGTAGGTGGAGTCGTCGTCGAGGAGGTGCTCCAGGTCGAGCTGGGTCTTGGTCGTCGTCAGGTCGTCGAGCCGCACCTGGGAGGGGGAGATCTCGGCCCACGCGCTCTGTGTCAGCCCGTGCTCCGGATAGGGGCGCCCCTCGCTCACCCGCCTGAAGATCACCCGCTCAGTGTAGACAATCGATCGCGTCCCCGGCGGTAGCCTGTCGCCATGACGACGAGCGATGACGCCCAGGCCGCCGCGGACGAGGCGGCCCGCGTCGCCGCGGAGGCCCAGGCGGCTGCGGCCGCTGCCCAGCAGCGCGCCACGGAGCTGGCTGCGGCTGCTGCGGCTGCGTCGGCGGCCCCCCCGGCCGCGCCACCGCCGGCTTCCGCCCCCTCCGCGCCGCCCAGTGAGATCGTCCGCCTCGTCACCGAGGGGTACGCGTTCGAGGGCACCGCGATCGAGATGGGCGCACTGGTCGACGGTGGCGTCCCCGTCCCGTCCGCGCAGGTCCGCATCCCGCTCGCGATGCTCAACCGGCACGGTCTGGTGGCCGGGGCCACCGGCACCGGCAAGACCAAGACGCTGCAGGTCCTGGCCGAGCAGATCGCGGCCAACGGAGTGCCGGTGTTCGCCGCCGACATCAAGGGCGACCTGTCGGGCATCGCCACGGCCGGCACATCGAACGACAAGCTGCTGCAGCGCACCGGAAGCATCGGCCAGAACTGGACGTCAGTGGCCTCGCCGACCGAGTACTACGCGCTCGGCGGGATCGGCACGGGCCTTCCGGTCCGCGCGACCATCGATGCCTTCGGGCCGACGCTGCTCTCGAAGGTGCTGGGCCTCAACGCCACTCAGGAGTCGTCGCTCGGCCTCGTCTTCCACTACGCCCGGAACGCGTCCCTGCCACTGATCGACCTGGGTGACCTGCGGGACGTCCTCACCCATCTGACCAGCGATGCCGGCAAGGTCGAGCTGAAGGGACTTGGCGGACTGTCGTCGGCGACCGTCGGGGTGATCCTGCGTGAGCTGATCGGGTTCTCCGACGAGGGCGCCGACGAGTTCTTCGGGCAGCCCGAGATCGTGGTCGCCGACTTCCTGCGCACCGCGCCCGACGGTCGCGGCATCGTGTCGCTGCTCGAGGTGCCCGGGGTGCAGGACAAGCCGGCCCTGTTCTCGACCTTCCTGATGTACCTGCTCAGCCAGTTGTTCGAGGAGCTGCCGGAGGTGGGTGACTCCGACAAGCCGAAGCTGGTGTTCTTCTTCGACGAGGCGCACCTGCTGTTCGCCGACGCCTCCGACGACTTCCTCGAGACCATCACCCAGACCGTCCGGCTGATCCGCTCGAAGGGGGTCGGCATCTTCTTCGTCACGCAGACGCCGAAGGACGTCCCGAGCGACGTGCTCGCACAGCTCGGCTCGCGCGTCCAGCACCAGCTCCGGGCGCACACGCCGGACGCCGCCAAGGCGCTGAAGGCCACGGTGTCGACGTACCCGAACACGACGTACGACCTCGAGGAGGTCCTGACGTCGCTGGGCATCGGCGAGGCGATCGTGACCGTGATGAGCGACAAGGGTGCGCCGACCCCGGTGGCCTGGACCAGGCTCCGGGCGCCGCAGGGGTCCATGGAGCCCACGCCGTCGGACCAGATGGCCGCCGCCGTCGCAGCGTCCCCCCTGCTGGCGAAGTACGGCACCGCGGTCGATCCGCCCTCGGCCAGCGAGATGCTGGGCGAGCAGGGTGTGGCGGCGGCTGCCGCGGCAGACCAGGCGGCCGAGGACGAGCGCCTGCGCAAGGAGGCCGACCGACTCGAGAAGCAGGCGCCCAAGGCGTCCACGCGGTCGTCGTCGAGGTCGACCTCACGGTCGCGGCGGATGTCCCCGATCGACCGTGCCGTCGGTGAGGCCAGCCGCACGATCGCGCGGGAGCTGGTCAAGAACCTCTTCAAACGGCGTCGATAGATCCAGTCATGGCCGGCTTCAGACAGCCGATCAGGGGTACTCGGGGAAGAATTCAGGGTGAACTCTGGTTGTGCTCGGCGACGAGCAACGCCGAGAATGACGAACGACGATGTGCCTGGGTGTAGTCGACCACGTGACGACCGGGCGTGGACAGGAGGCGCCATGGCGCAGGCGACGCAGAACATTCGGGAGCTTCGGCGCGCACGCGCGCGCGAGTCCGGGGTCCTTCCCGCGGTCGGTCGGGCCGGCGTCGAGGTCGCCCTGATCGCCATCCTCTACGTCGGATACGTCGTCTCGCGCACCTTCGCCGACACGGCGTTCGCCCCCGCCCGCGGCCGCGCCCTCGACATCCTCACCTTCGAGAAGTCCTGGCGGATCGACGTGGAGTCGTGGCTCAACGACCTGTTCTACGCCCACGACTGGATCGGCGTCGCGAGCAGCTTCTGGTACGCCACGACGCACTACCTGGTCACGCTCGGCATCCTCATCTGGGCCTACCGCCGCAGCGCGTCGCTCTACGTCACCGCCCGCCGGGCGCTGGTCGGGGCGTCGCTGATGGGGCTGGCGTTCTACCTGCTGATGCCGACCGCGCCGCCGCGCCTCGTCGGGGGCTACCACGACATCCTCAGCCTCAACTCCAGTCACGGGTGGTGGAGCCAGAACGGATCGGCGCCCAAGGGCATGGGCGACATCACCAACGACCTCGCGGCGTTCCCGTCGCTGCACGCCGGCTGGTCGCTGTGGGTCGCGATCGTGCTGATCATGGCCGGCGTGCCCAGGATCGTGCAGGGCATCGGCCTGGCGTACGCGTTCACGATGTCGGTCGTCATCATCGGCACCGGCAACCACTGGCTCCTCGACGCCGTCGTCGGCTGGATGGTCGTCATCGTCGCCTTCGGCGCGGTGATCGCCTGGGAGCGGGGCCGGTCCGTGGTGGCGCAGGAGGATCTGCCCGAACGTGTCTGACCGGCTCGCACCGGGCCTCGGCGCACAGTCCGAGCACCTCGTCAGGTTCGAGTGGGGCCCGACGGGTGCGGCTGAGGTGGCCGGCGGTGCCGACGTCGCCGTGGTCGTCGACGTGCTGTCGTTCACGACGACGCTGAGCGTGGCCGCCGACGGCGGGACCGTCGTGCTGCCCTATCCGGCCGGGGCGGACGACGTCGCGGCCTACGCGGCTCAACGCAGGGCGGTGCTGGCGGTGGGACGTGACGAAGCAGGGTCCGGCCGGATCAGTCTGTCGCCCGCATCGCTGCGGGGCGTCGAGGCCCCCGAGCGGCTCGTGCTGCCGTCGCCCAACGGCTCGACCATCGCCCACTTGCTGACGGGTCGAGCGACGACGGTCGTCGGCGGATGCCTGCGCAACGCGAGGGCCGTGGCCGACTGGATCGCCCGGGAGCACGACGCCGAGACCGCGACGATCGCCGTCATCGCGGCGGGTCAGCGGTGGCCGGACGGATCGCTGCGGCCGGCCATCGAGGACCTCTGGGGCGCAGGCGCGGTGCTGGCGGCACTCGAGGACCACGACTGGCCGGGGCTGTCGCCGGAGGCGGCCATGGCGGCCGATGCGTACCGGCTCATCGAGGGTCGCGAGCTCGGTCACCTGCAGGCATGCGCGAGCGGCCAGGAGCTCATCGGTCGCGGTTTCGCCGAGGACGTCGAGGTGGCGGCGGAGGTCGGGCAGGGGTGGTCGGTGCCGCTGCTCAGCGACCGCGGCTTCGTTGCCGCACCGTGAGCGCGGTGTGTCGGTCAGTCGACCGTGGAGCGGGCCAGCACGAAGGGCGTCCCCGGCGAGCGGCGCAGGCCCGGCAGGTCGACGAACGTCATCCCGAGCAGCACGCCGTCCTGCCACGGCCGGAACTCGTCGCGGACCCAACGCCAGGGACGCCGCGCATCGGCGGGGTACGAGACGACCAGCGCGGGTTCGTCGTCGGCGAACGACGGGCCGATCGCGGCGGTCATCGGCAGGGTCTCGTCCAGTCCTGCGCCACCTCGCGTCCGCACGAGGTTGACGCCGTCGAGGCGGTGCGAATCGTCGGCGCCCACCGCGAAGCGCTTGCCGAACCACCGGGGCAGGCCGACCAGGGCCAGGCCCCGCGGTGCGATCGCCCGCAACGGGGCGCCGACGTAGGACGCCTCGAACGTGCCGGTCAGGTCGGAGAGCGCCGGCTGTTCAAGCGTCCTCCAAGCGCGCCGCAGGTCGCGCAGGCTCCGGTCGTGGATCGTCATGGGGCGACGGTAGCGGCATCGGTCAGGTGCGGCGCCACCAGCGGCGGTGTGTGAGGTCGTTCGAGATGCTCGGGTCGAGGGCGCCGGGCTTGGCGATCAGGTAGTAGACGCTGCCCCGGTCCTCGGGCCGCTCGTTGCCCTCGAGGATGTTGAAGTGGGAGTCGAGGATGTTCCAGCCGAAGCCGCGGATCGCCTTGTCGAACGACTGGCGACTCATGCGGCAGCCCCAGTCCCACCCCGGGGCGGGCGTCTCGAAGTAGTCCGGGTCGGTGGTGGCCAGCGACACCGCGGACTGCACGATCAGGAACTTGTTGGCCATCTCGTAGCTCTGCTGGAGGATCTCGAGCGGGTTCGCCACGTGGTAGAGGCCGCCGACGTTGGCGACGATGTCGGCCGTCTCGATCCCCTGTGGGTCCTGGACGTCTGCCAGCACGAACGACACGTGGTCGAGCTCGAGGCGTTCGGCGATCTGCGCGGCCGACACGAAGTGCGGATCGCGGCCGTTGTCGTACCCGACGGCTGTCGTGGCTCCAAGGCGGCGCGCGACCATCGTGTAGTAGCCGTCGGCGCAGAACAGCTCGGCGAACGACACGGGGGTCTCGACCGTGAGCCTCGTCTTGGCGATGGCCCACTGGATGTAGGCGCGGATGACCGGGCCCTTGGCCACCTGGTTGCGCTCATGGGAACCGTCGTGATGTGACGGCACACCGAAGAAGGCGTAGTCATGGTACGGATCCGGCAGGTCGGCGAAGGTGATCGGCTGGCGGCTCATCCTGTGATGCTATGCCGTTGCGGCCCCGTGTCAGGGAAGGCCTGCGAGGGCCAGCCCGGCCGTGATGTCCCGGCCAGGCTGGCGCGTCGTGATGGCGGAGGATAGGGGATTCGAACCCCTGAGAGCTTTCACTCAACCCGCTTTCCAAGCGAGCGCACTAGGCCACTATGCGAATCCTCCGTCGACGAGGTTACCGGTAGGCCCCGGCGAACGGCGAACCGGGAGGCCGCCGGGTAGGCTTCCGCAGCGACGACCCGCTTCTCGGGTCGAGCAGCATGAGCCGAGGTGTGCGTGACGGGCGACGACCTGCGTGATGACGATCCTCGCGGGGTCCAGCTGGTCCTCGCGGGAACGGCCGTGCTCGCCGTGTCCGGGCTCGTCATCCTGGGCTGGTCGGCGCGGGTGCTCGGATCGGTGGACTACGCGGTCTTCGGCGTCTTCTGGTCGGCCTTCTCGTTCGTCATCGCCGTGCTGGCGGGTGCACAGCAGGAGAGCTCGCGGGCCGTCAGTGCCCAGCGCCGATCGGGCAGTCCCGGGCAGTCCTCGCTGCTGGGCTTCGGTGCGTTCCTGGCCCTCGCCTCCGGGTTCGTGCTGATGGCGAGCGCACCGTGGTGGTCACCGGCCACGCTCGGTGGCGGGCGGCTCGAGCTTGGTCTCCTCGTCGGGGTGGGGGCCATCGGCTTCAGCCTCACCGGCGTGCTGGCCGGCGCGTTCGCAGGAGCGGGCCGCTGGCGCGTGTACTCGGCGATGCTCGTCGTGGAAGAGATGGCTCGTGCCGGCGCGGTCAGCGTCGTGCTGCTGGTCTCGGCGCACCTGGGCCTGCTCGGCGTGGCCGTCGCTGCCGCCTACGTCGTGGTGCTGTCCCTGGTTGCCCTGCCGCGGCTGGGCCTGATCCGCCCGCTGCTGCACGTCGCCGACTCGGTGGGCACCCTCGTGCGCAACACGGCCCGGACCGTCGCGGCCACGGCAGCGGTCGCGGCCCTCGTCAGTGGCTTCCCGGTCCTGATGTCGGCCTTCGCCGGTGATGCCACCGCAGGGACGGTCGGCGCGCTCACGCTCGTCGTGCTGCTGACGCGGGCCCCGTTGATCCTGCCGCTGCTCGCGCTGCAGAGCCTGCTCGTCACCGCCTTTGCCGACCCCGTACGCGACCGCACCCGGCTCCTGCTGGTGCTCCTGGGCGGCTGCGCAGCCGTGGCGGCCGTGGGGGCCCCGCTTGCCGCGGTGATCGGCCCGCCGATCCTGCGGACCGTCTTCGGCGAGGAGTTCGTGCTCGACGGCTGGGTACTGGCTCTGCTGGTGGTGTCGTCCGGCGTGCTCGGTGCGGTCATGATGACCACACCTGCGCTCGTCGCGACGAACCAGCACACCGCCAACGCCGTGGGGTCGACCCTGTCGCTCGTCGTGGCAGTGCTGGTGCTGGTCGTCGGCCCCGCGGACCTGGAGTTACGGGCACCGCTGGCGCTCATCGTCGGCCCGCTGGTCGGTCTTGCCTGGCACGGTGCGGCGCTGGCGCGGCTCAGTGGCTCCGGTCGACATCGGTGAGCCGGTTGCTGAACGCGTGACGCAGGAGCTCCTGCACGCCTCGGCGGTCACGGGCCTTCAGGGTCCCCGGCAGCCGCGCGAGTGCGTGGAGGCGTGACGACAGGTGCAGGCGGGCGATCCGTGCGGCCCGGGTCCAGCCACGGGTGAGCACGTCCTGCCGGGTCTGGGCGAAGAAGCGCTTCTCCTCCTGGAACCGGGTCGCGTCGTGGGCGGTGAACGACGAGACGCTCGCGGAGTGCCGGCGATACTCGAAGGTGACCGTCGGGTCGAGCAGCATCGTGCCGCCCTCGGCCAGGATCTGCAGCTGGAGGTGCAGGTCCAGCACGACCTCGTACGCCGGCTGGAAACCGTGGCGGAACACGACGTCACGCCGCCAGCACGTCGCCGGGA
>JBKJIW010000010.1:0-87322 GCA_046598255.1 Aeromicrobium sp.
CTCGCCGCCCACGTCGTCGGTGCGGCGCTGGACGACGCCGCTGAACTCGATCTGCAGCCGCCTCGGCAGGTCGAGGTGGTGCTCGCTCTTCATCAGGTACGCGACGCCGCCCTTGCCGGACTGGCTGTTCACCCGGATCACGGCCTCGTAGGTGCGCCCGACGTCGCGTGGGTCGATCGGCAGGTACGGCACCGCCCACTCGATCTCGTCGACGTCGCGGCCGGCGTCCGCCGCGTCCTTGGCCAGGTGCTCCAGGCCCTTCTTGATCGCGTCCTGGTGCGAGCCCGAGAACGCCGTGTAGACCAGGTCACCGCCGTACGGGTGCCGCTCGGGCACCGGCAGCTGGTTGCAGTACTCGACCGTGCGGCGCACCTCGTCGATGTCGCTGAAGTCGACCTGCGGGTCGATGCCCTGGCTGAACAGGTTGAGCCCCAGCGTGACCAGGCACACGTTGCCGGTGCGCTCGCCGTTGCCGAACAGGCAGCCCTCGATGCGGTCGGCGCCGGCCAGGTACCCCAGCTCGGCCGCTGCCACGCCCGTGCCCCGGTCGTTGTGCGGGTGCAGCGACAGGACGAGGCTGTCGCGCCGCGGCAGGTGGCGGTGCATCCACTCGATCGAGTCGGCGTAGACGTTCGGCGTGGCCATCTCGACGGTCGCCGGCAGGTTGATGATGAGCGGCCAGTCGGGGGTCGGGTCGATGACGTCGATGACGGCCGAGCAGACCTCCAGCGCGTAGTCGAGCTCGGTGCCGGTGTACGACTCCGGCGAGTACTCGTAGAAGATCTGCGTGTCGGGGGTGTGGATCTCGGCGTACTTCATGCACAGCCGCGCACCCTGCGTCGCGATGTCGGTGATGCCGTCCCTGTCGAGGCCGAACACCACGCGTCGCTGCAGCGTCGACGTCGAGTTGTAGAAGTGGACGATGGCCTGCTGGGCGCCGACCAGCGACTCGTATGTGCGCTCGATCAGCGACTCGCGGCACTGCGTCAGCACCTGGATGACGACGTCGTCGGGGATGTGCCCGCCCTCGATGAGCAGGCGGACGAAGTCGAAGTCGGTCTGGCTGGCGCTCGGGAAGCCGACCTCGATCTCCTTGTAGCCCATGCGGACGAGCAGCTGGAACATCGCCAGCTTGCGAGGCGCGGTCATGGGGTCGATCAGGGCCTGGTTGCCGTCACGCAGGTCGACCGCGCACCAGCGCGGCGCCTCGGTGATGGTCTGCGCGGGCCAGGTGCGGTCGGTCAGCGCGATGGGGACGAACGGCTCGTACCGCTGGTGCGGCATGCCACTGGGACGCTGCGGGCTGTTGGCGTAGCTGGTCATCGGATGTCCTCGGGGTGTCTGTCTGGGTGATCTGTCTGGGCTGACGTGCGGCCGGGACGTGACAAACTCCGCGCCGAGGGGTCCGACCTAGAGGACCTCGACGCGGCAGAGAAGAAGCGAGCGGATCTGCAGCACCCGCCTAGGCTAGCAGCATGGCTTCCGAGACCCGCGCGAACGATGCGAGCAGCACTGGCACCCCCACAGACCTGTCCACCACCGGCGCGTACGTCAAGGCCGGCGCCGAGTTCGATCGGGACATGAACTACATCCCCGACCGCATCACCGCCGGCGGTCGCACCCCCACCGAGGGCCCGACCAGCGGCGACATCTGGCCGGTCGAGGCCGGCCGCTACCGCCTCGTCGTCGCGCGGGCCTGCCCGTGGGCCAACCGCACCATCATCGTGCGCCGCCTGCTCGGCCTCGAGGACGCGATCAGCATCGGCTACTGCGGTCCGACGCACGACAAGCGCAGCTGGACCTTCGACCTCGACCCCGGCGGCGTCGATCCCGTGCTCGGCATCGAGCGCATCCAGGAGGCCTACCTCCAGCGCTACCCCGACTACCCGCGCGGCATCACGGTGCCGGCGATGGTCGACGTGCCCACGGGCCAGGTCGTCACGAACGACTTCCCGTGGATCACCCACGACTTCTCCACCGAGTGGACGCAGTTCCACCGCGACGGGGCTCCCGACCTGTGGCCGGACGAGGTGCGCGACGAGATGGAGGACGTCATGAAGCGCGTCTTCACGGAGGTCAACAACGGCGTCTACCGGTGCGGCTTCGCCGGCTCCCAGGAGTCGTACGAGGCGGCGTACGAGCGCCTCTGGACGGCGCTCGACTGGCTCGAGGAGCGGCTGACCACCCGCCGCTTCCTGATGGGCGACACCATCACGGAGGCGGACGTGCGTCTGTTCACGACCCTGGCCCGATTCGACGCGGTCTACCACGGGCACTTCAAGGCGAGCCGCCAGAAGCTCACCGAGATGCCGGCCCTGTGGGGCTACGCGCGCGACCTCTTCCAGACGCCGGGCTTCGGCGACACGACCGACTTCGAGCAGATCAAGCAGCACTACTACGTCGTCCAGACCGACATCAACCCGACGCAGATCGTCCCGGTCGGCCCCGACCCGGCGGTCTGGCTGACCCCGCACGGCCGCGAGGCGTTCGGTGGCAACCCCTTCGGTGACGGGACCCCGCCCGACCCCGAGGTGTGACCCCGGCGGCGTCATCCGACGTCGGGGACTCCGCGGGCGTCATGCTTCGCGGGGGGTGACGAGACGGACGACCGGCGCGCGACCCGTCAACGACTGTGGGATCAGCGCCGCGAGCAGGCGCTGTCGGCTGGTAGCCCCATCCCGGAGGGACCTGACGACCGCCTCGAGGTCGGCGACGCCGTCACCGTCCGGCGGGGCATCGCGGGCGAACCTGGCCTGCTCGACCCGCCGCAGCAGTGACTCGAGCGAGGCCGTGTCGACTCCGGCCCGGCCGGCCAGCCGCGCCGCGAACCCACGGGGCGTGTCCGAAGCGGATGCCGGGATCCGGAGGTCGCGGGCGACGTCCTCCAGCTCGCGCCACAGCGGCTCGACCTCCGCGCGTCCCCGTCCGAGCCGCCAGCGGCGGCGCAGCGCGCGGACGAGCCACGGCGCAGCACCGATCATCAGCACCCCGGCCAGGGTGACGAACGCTGTGCGCGACGCGGTGGCACCCTGCTGGGGTGTCGCCGCCGCGCTGTCGTCGAGCCGGTCGGCTCCCTGCTGCGGCGCGGGCTGGGGCAGCGGGGTGTCCGGCGTCGGAGCCACCTCCGGGGTGTCGCGGACGGGCTCGGCGAACGCCGTGGCGTCGCCGATGCTGGTCGTCGGGTCGAACCGGATCCAGCCGACGCCCTGGAAGTAGATCTCCGTCCAGGCGTGCAGGTCGTCCGAGGTGTTCTCGTAGGTCGTCTCGCCGTCGACGAGGCTGGTCGCGTCGCCGGGTGCGTATCCGACCGCGATGCGCGACGGGATGCCGAGGGTCCGCGCCATGACGGCCATCGCGGACGAGAAATGGACGCAGTACCCGGCCTTCTCCTGGAGGAACTTCGCGATGACGTCGACCCCGTTGCCGTCGTAGTCCTCCGCCACGGGAGCAGTCTCCGAGTAGCGGAAGTCGCCGTCCCGGAAGAACTTCTGCAGCGCCACGACCCGGTCGTAGTCGTTGTCGGCTCCGGCGGTCACCGCGCGCGCCGTCTGGGCGATGACCGGCGGCATGTCGGCGGGCAGCTCCAGGTATGACTCGAGCGCCGGGCCGATGGTGGTCCGCAACGACCTCATCTGCTCGGCGGTCGGTTGGAGGTCGAGGCTGTCGATCGAGTACGTCTGCCCCCGCGAGTCGCTGTCGCGGGACGTCAACGTCATGCCGACCCGCTGGAACCGCCAGGCCCCGTCCAGGCCGGACACGGTGCCGAGCGCCGGGTACGGGACGGGGAGAAGGCTGCTGCGCAGCTGCTCGATCGTGATCGTCGTCGTGCCACGCTCGACCGGGACGTTGCTGTTGAGCGCCACCTGACCCTCGAAGAGGTCGGTGCCGACGGTGTCAGTGGGCCGCCAGGTGCGACCAGTGAAGTCGCGCAGGGTCGCCACCTTGAGGTACTGCGCCTCCCCGAGGGTCGTCGTGTAGGTCAGTGCCTGGGCGGTGCCGTTGCGTCGAAGGTTCTGGCCGAGCTCGAGCATCGGGTTGATGCCCCGACCGAAGACCGCGGACGGCGGCTTGCCCCAGCTCGCCGCGACCGCACTGACGTCCGGGGAGATGACCGGGAACAGGACGGCCACGGCGAGCGCGGCGCTGCCGAGGACGGCCGCCGGGCCCGAGCCGCGCCGGGTGGTGGGTCCCGGCGCGGCCGTGCGTGATCGCAGCAGCACCAGCCACACGGCTGCGACGGCGACGAACAGCCAGACAGGCGGTGTCTCGCCGGAGATCAGGGCTGGCGTCGCGAACACGGCGAGCAGCAGGACCCCGACGAGCGGCGCGGCGCGGCGGGTCTGGAGCAGCGCGTCGGCGACGATCACGATCAGCCCGAACGAGCTGGCGACGACGAGGACGATCGGCCGGGCGGCACCGACCGGCGCCTGCTCCTCGACGATGATCTGGCGGGCGGCCGAGATGAGATCGCCCAGCGCCGTGAACGTCTGCGGGGTCGGGACGACCGAGAGCAGGGTCTCCGGCACGAAGATCCAGGTCAGGGCGAGCAGCTCGACGACCACCGCGAACGGCGCGACGACGCGAAAACCCAGCCCGCGGAGCACGGCGCACGTGACGCCTGTCAGCAGGGCGACAAGCAGCGTCGTGACCCACCAGTCACTGCCCTCGATGATCGAGCTGAACCCCGACAGCAGCAGGACGAGTGCCAGCGCGAGCAGGCCGTGGTCGAACCACGTCTCCCGCGCGCTGCGGGCCGGCAGACGGCGTTCGGGGTCAGCGCGAAGCATGGTGGGCAGGCGTCCCGTCGAAGTGGGTCCAGGTCTCCGCGATGTCGTCGCCCGGGGCGTACCGGACGACGTTCCAGCGGGCCCCGTCGAGCAGGTCGAGCGCAGCCGCCGGCGTGCCGTGCGCCACGAGCGCCAGGATCGCGTGGGAGGTCGACAAGGTGGTGACCCACTGCCGGGCCCGCTCCACCGTCAGACGTCCGAGCACGATGAACACCGCGCCCTCCGACTCGTGCCGTCCCGGCCGGTCGACTGGTTCAGGCTCAACGACCGCGAGGTCGATCAAGGCGTCCTCGAAGGAGTCCTGTCCCTCGGCGATGACCCGGTCGATCGAGGTGCCGTTCGACTGCAGTGCGACGACGTACCCGGCGCGCACGAGGTGGGCGGTGATCGAGGCGACCGCGACGACCGACCACTCGAACGCCGGCGAGTGCTCCCAGCTGTCCTTGTGGTCGCGGGCCGTCCCCTGGCTGGCCGGCTCGGCGTCCAGGATGACGGCCGCGCGCGGGGTGACCCGCTGCTCCTCCTGGCGCACCATCAGCTGGTCCCGGCGCGCCGTCGCCTTCCAGTGGATGCGCTTGAGGGCGTCACCCGGGAGGTACGCGCGAGCGATGATGTCGTCGTCTCCCACGCCGACGTTCTGCGGGGCGGGGCGGGTCGCCCCGTCGTCGCTGGCACCCCGCGGTGCGATGGGTGGGAGGTCGACGCGTCGCGGCAGCACGGTGAGCAGCTCGGGATCCCCGAAGGCGTGCCGGCGGTAGACCAGTCCGAACGGGTCCTGCACGTCGACCCGCAGCGGTCCGACGGCATGGCGACCCCGGCGCAGCCCCTGCAGGGAGTACGAGAACGTCGCCCGCGAGTCGGCGCTGCGGCTGCCGCCGAGGGCCGGGAGCACGCCGGACGACTCACCGGAGACGCCGTGGGGCAGGTGGTCGTACCACCGGGCCTCGAGGCACGGCAGCATCGACAGGTTCGTGATGCGGACCGTCGTGCGCGACAGGGTGCCCGGCGCGACGACCGCCGGTGTGAACGACCGCTCGATCCGCACCTGGGAGTGCCCGACCAGCACGAAGACGCCCGACACGATGACCAGGCCCAGCAGCAGTCCGGTGGCGTAGAGCAGGGCCGGCAGGGACATCACCGGTGCCGCGACGAACGTCACGAGCGCACCGATCAGGAAGCCGATCCCGCGCCGGGTGATGACGACGGAGCTCGCCGCACGACGCAGCCGGCCCCTTCGGTCCCTGGACACGTCAGCTCTGGTGGACGGCCCCGGCGGGCACCGGCGTCTCGGCAACGATGCGGGCGACGACGTCCTCGACCGACGCGACACCGCGCATCGCGATGAGGCGGTGCGGCAGCACGACGGGCACCAGCGCGTCGACGTCGTCGGGCAGGACGAAGTCGCGTCCCTGCACCGCCGCCCGCGCCTTGGCCGCGCGGATGAGCTGCAGCGTCGCCCGCGGGCTGGCCCCGAGCCGCAGGTCGGAGTCGATGCGGGTGGCCTGCGCGATGTCGACGACGTACTGCTCGACCGCCGACGACACATGCACCGCCCGCGCGATAGCGATCATCGCGGTGATGTCCTCGACCGTCGCGACCGGCGAGAGCCCGTCGAACGGGTTCTCGGCGTCGCGCTGCTGCACCATCGCCAGCTCGGCGGCGGCGTCCGGGTAGCCCATCGAGATGCGCGCCATGAAGCGGTCGCGCTGAGCCTCCGGCAGGGCGTAGGTGCCCTCCATCTCGAACGGGTTCTGGGTCGCGACGACGGTGAACGGGCTGGCGAGGCGGTACGTCGTGCCGTCGACGGTGACCTGCCGCTCCTCCATCGCCTCGAGCAGCGCGGACTGCGTCTTCGGCGAGGCGCGGTTGATCTCGTCGCCGATGACGATGTTGGCGAACACCGCGCCCGGCTTGAACTCGAACTCGCGGTCGACCTGGTTGTAGACCGAGACGCCCGTGATGTCGGACGGCAGCAGGTCTGGCGTGAACTGGATGCGGCGCACCGAGCAGCTCACCGACCGCGCGAGCGCCTTGGCCAACACGGTCTTGCCGACGCCGGGCACGTCCTCGATCAGCAGGTGACCTTCGGCGAGGAGCACGACGAGGGCGGCCTCTGCGGCCTCGGGCTTGCCGTCGATGACCTTCTCGATGTTGCCGAGAATGGCCCGCACTACGGTCTCGAACTCCATGCCCGATGGTAGGCACATTGTCACAAACCCGCAGGCCTGATAGGGCGAATCCTGTGCGGACGGTCGCGGCGGGACTGGGTACGTTGTCGCCATGCCCCGGCTGCTGATCGTCCATCACTCCCCCACGCCGGCGACGCGGCGTCTGCTGGGCGCGGTGGTGGCGGGCGCCTCCGACGAGTCCATCGCCGGAGTCGACGTGGTCGTCCGTGCCGCCCTCGAGACGACCGTCGATGACGCTCTCTCGGCGGACGGGTTCCTCCTGGGCACCAGCGCCAACTTCGGCTACATGTCGGGAGCGCTGAAGCACTTCTTCGACTGCCAGTTCCTGGAGCTGGGTGGCGCACTGGCGGACGACGGATCGGCAGGCGGCCACGAAGCGGGTGGCCGCAGGCCGTACGGGCTCTGGGTGCACGGACGCTTCGACACGAACGGTGCCGTGCGGTCGGTCCAGTCGATCGTCGGCGCGCTGCCCTGGACGCAGTCCGCCCCGGTGCTCGAGGTGATGGGTGACGTGGCAGGCGCCGATCTCGACGCGGCGCGTGACCTCGGCGGGACCCTCGCCGCGTTGTTGATGCCGATGCCCTGACGCTGCCTGCGAGAATGGGGCCATGTCCACCACCGCCGCATCCTCTCGTCGTCGCAAGATCGCCGGCACCGTCCTCGTCGCCGTCCTGGCCGCGGTGCTGATCGCGATCGTGGTCGTGCGCAACGGCGGTGAGAAGGTCGTGAATGCTGGTGGCGACACCCTCGTGCTGGTCGGCGACGACGCGCAGGGCGGCCTTGATGCCGTCATCACCGGCCAGCTCGTCGACGTCGGCGGGTGTCTCGGCCTGGCCCCCGGAGGTGGAGCCGATGACGTCGTCGTGATCTGGCCGCACGGGACGAACATCGAGACCCCCGAGCCGCTGCGCGTCCGCATCGAGGGAACCGTCCGCGAGCTGGGTGACACCGTCACGATCGGCGGCGGTGGCGTCGACGGCCTGAAGCCGTCCAGCTACTTCTACGACCAGGTCTCCGAGCCCTGCCGCACGAGCAAGGTCTGGCTGGCCAACGCAGGTTGACCCCACGCGGGAGAATGGGGGGCATGACCACCCCCGACTTCCTGCCGACGCTGTCAGCCGGCTCCCACGACGCCGAGCACGGCGAGGCCTGCGTCATGGAGTACGTCTCGCTGCTCGCCGGTGAGCAGTGGAGCGACCGCCCCGAGTGCACGCATCCGCTGCTGGCCCACGAGGCCCGCACGACGAACGACCTGCTGCGCGACAGCGATCGCTCGCAGCTGGTGCCGCTGATCGGCCGACTGTTCGGGACGACCGACGACTCCCCCGAGCTCCGCGCGCGCCTGCGCATCACCCAGGCGCGGCAGGTCATCACGCTGATCGAGCCCGCCGGGCGGGCGCGAGCGCTGGCCGCGGTCGAGCGGGCCGAGTCGTGGATCGGTCGCGACGGCACCGAGGACGACGTCCGGCAGGCGTTCGCCGAGGCCATGGCCGCACCCGTCTCGCCCCTCTCGCCCCCCGACCTCGACCGCGAGCACGTCGAGTTCCACACCGCCATGTCGCGCATGTTCCCGTTCGTGCTCTCGCCGGAGCTAGAGGCCGCGGAGGCGTTCGCACTGACGGCCCTCGTCATCGCCCACCGCACGGCAGCCGGCGAGTGCCGGGCCGACTGCGGCAACAGCTCGGCTCGGGCTCGCCGGATGGTCAAGGACCTCGGTGCGCTGATCGACACGTACGACGAGGTGACCGGACGGGTCGCGGCTGAGGTGACGTCGGACGACGTCCGCGAGCTGTCCGCCGCTGTCGGCTGACGCTCACCGCTTCGCGTACGACCACTCCAGGAGGCGGTCGACCGGCCAGGTCGTGACGATCCGGTCCGGCGGCACGCCAACGGCGTGGGCCCGTTCCGCGCCGAGATCGAGGAAGTCCAGCTGCCCCGGCGCGTGGGCGTCGGTGTTGATCGTGAACAGACACCCTGCCGCGAGTGCAATGGCGATGAGCTCGTCCGGCGGATCCTGCCTTTCGGGCCGGGAGTTGATCTCGACCGCCACGTCGAACTCCGCACAGGCGGCGAAGACCGCCTTGGCGTTGAACGACGACGGTGGACGCTTGCCACGTCCGCCCTGCACGAGCCGGCCGGTGCAGTGCCCGAGGACGTTGGTGTGCGGGTCGGCCACCGCCATCATCATGCGGCGCGTCATGGCACCTCGCTCCATCCGGAGCTTCGAGTGGACGCTGGCCACCACGATGTCCAGCCGCTCCAGCATCGCGTCGGTCTGGTCGAGGCTGCCGTCGTCGTTGATGTCGACCTCGATGCCGCTCAGCAGCCGGAAGTCGTCGTACGTCGCATCGACCTCGGCGACGACGTCGAGCTGTTCGGCGAGCCGGTGGGCACTGAGCCCGTGAGCGATCGTCAGCCGCGGCGAGTGATCGGTGAGAACTTGGTACGCCCTGCCGCGCCAGCGGGCCACCCGCGCCATCTCCTGGATCGACGAACCGCCGTCCGACCAGTCCGAGTGGCTGTGGAGGTCTCCGACCAGCTGCGACCTGAGGTCTGCTCCCCCGGCCGCGAGCGGTGCAGTCCCCGCCTCCCGCAGTTCGGCGAGGTAGTCGGGCGCCTGGCCGTCGACGACCTGCCGGACGATCCCGAACGTGCGGTCGCCGATGCCGGCGACCCGCTTGAGCCGGCCGTCACGGACGCGAGCGGCGATCTCGTCGGGCGTCAGGTGGTCGATGGCTGCCGCCGCGGTGCGGAAGGCCTCGACCCGGTAGGTCGAGGCGCGAGCCCGCTCGAGCCAGAAGGCGATCTCCTTCAGCGTGTCGACGGCACCCTGCTGGTCCATGCCCCCGAGCCTACGGCGGGGACGCCTCAGACCGTCACGAACCACGGGTGTCCGGGGCTTGATCTAGGCTGGGGACGCTAGGTGTGCCGTCGGGTTTCCAGACTGGTATTGCAGCAGAAATCTTGTTCCGATCTCTTGATCTGGCGTCCCTTCTTCGATAAACTCGAACATACGTTCTAGTCATATCTCGGGGGGGGGTTTGCGGTGATCATCGATCAGCTGTCCACGCTCGCCGATGACCTGGCCCGCCTCGAGCCGTGGACGTTGACCGGCCCCGAGCTCCGTGAGGTGACCGTCGCGGTGGTCCGTGCCCGCACGTCGATGGACGCCGCGTTGTCGCGGCTGGCAGGTGGCGCTGACGACATGGGGCTGGCCAAGGACGACGGCGCGACCTCGACCACCGCGTGGTTGTCGAACCTGACCGGCATCAGCAAGGGCGAGGCCGCCAGGATGGTCGCCCTGTCGCGGGTCATGTCCGGCCAGACCGAGGCGACCCAGGCTGCGTGGGCGGCCGGGCGTCTGTCGACCGACCAGGCAGCGGTGATCATGAAGGCCATCGACGCCCTGCCCGACTGGTGCGGCGACCAGGAGCGCGGTGATGCCGAGGCGCACCTGATCCGCCTGGCACCCGAGCACCCGCTGGATGACCTGAAGCGTCTGGCGAACAGGGTCCTGGAGGTCATCGACCCCGACGGGTACGACGAGCACCTCGGGGAGCAGGTCCGCGCCGAGGAACGCGAGGCCTGGGACGCGACCCGGTTGTCGTTCAAGCGCCGTGGCGACGGCACCACCGGTGGCTCGTTCGTGCTCCCTGAAGCCGACGCGGACACCTTGCGGGCAGCGATCGAGGGCATCATCGCTCCCCGGCGCAACCACCTCGCCGCGGCCCGGCACGGCCTGGACCTCGACGACTGGAAGAACCTCTCCCGCGACCGCAAGATGGGCCACGCGTTCGCCGAGCTCATCAACCACCTGCCCACCGGGTCGCTCCCGGTCTCCGGAGGACTCGCCGCCACCGTCGCCGTCACGATCGACATCGACGACCTGCGCACCGGCCGAGGCACCGCGACCAACACGTCGGGCACGACGATGTCAGCGACCAAGGCCCAACGGTTGGCCTGCAATCCCCCTACTCGCTGCGCTCGTGGGAGGTGCCCCCACCCACCTCGTCGCCCTGTACCTCGACAGCGACTCGAAGGTGCTCGACCACGGCACCGCCCGGCGCCTCTACGAACGCCACCAGAGACTCGCCCTCGCCATCCGCGACGGCGGCTGCGTCTTCGCCGGCTGCGACCGGCCACCAGCCTGGTGCGAAGCGCATCACCTCAACTTCTGGTCCGAGAACGGACCCACCGACCTCGACAACGCCGCCCTGCTCTGCCACTTCCACCACTTCCTCGTCCACGAAGGCGAATGGACCGCGGCAATGGCCGACGACGGTGTCGTCGAGATCATCCCGCCCAAGCGCGTCGACCCGCAGCAACAACCCCGAAGACATCCCCGCTTCATCAAGCAACAACCCCGCACCGGCTGACGTATCACGTCAGCACAGACAGTCCGACCGCCTCAGAAACCCAGCTTGCGGAGCTGCTTGGGGTCGCGCTGCCAGTCCTTGGCGACCTTGACGTGCAGGTCGAGGTAGACGGGTGTGCCGAGGATCTTCTCGATCTGGGCACGGGAGTCGCTGCCGATCTGGCGCAGGCGGACGCCCTGCTTGCCGATGATGATGCCCTTCTGGCTGTCGCGCTCGACGTAGACGTTGACGCGGACGTCGATCAGCGGCTTGTGCTCCGGGCGATCAGGGCGCGGGACCATCTCGTCGACGACCACCGCGATGGAGTGCGGGAGCTCGTCGCGGACGCCCTCGAGGGCAGCCTCGCGGATGATCTCGGCGATCAGCGTCTCCTCGGGCTCATCGGTGAGCTGGCCCTCGGGGTAGAGCTTCGGCCCCTCGGGCAGCGTGCCGATGAGGAGGTCGGCGAGCAGGTCGATCTGGTCATCGGCGACGGCCGACACCGGGATGATCTCCTGGAACTGCAGCCCGAGGTCGGCGCTGACCTGCTGGATCGAGAGCAGGTGGTCGCGGAGCCGGTCGGGCTTGACGAGGTCGATCTTGGTCGCGATGGCGAAGATCGGCTTGCGTCGGCCGCCCCGGGTGTTCTGCAGCTGGGCCAGCTCCTTGATCAGGAACTTGTCGCCCTCACCCACGCTCTCGTTGGCGGGCAGGCACATGCCGATCGTGTCGACCTCCGACCACGTCGAGCGGACGAGGGCGTTGAGGCGCTCGCCGAGCAGGGTGTGCGGCTTGTGGAGACCCGGGGTGTCGATCAGGATCAGCTGGGCGTCGTCGCGGTTGACCAGGCCCCGGATCGCGTGCCGGGTCGTCTGCGGCTTGGAAGACGTGATGGCGATCTTGCCGCCGACGAGGGCGTTGGTCAACGTCGACTTGCCGGCGTTGGGGCGTCCGACGAAGCAGGCGAAGCCGGACCGGTGGATGCTGGCGGGAGTCTCGCTCATGTCGTCTTCGTCCGGACGACGGTGCCGGCGGGATCGGCGAGGTGGACGCTGATGCCGTGGCCGGAGACGTCCCGCACGGCGGTGCCGTTGACGATCGGCTCCGGGACCATCTCCCCCACCAGTGCGGCGGCCTCGATGTCGGTGGCTCCCGACGAGACGGCCATCGCCACGGCCAGGTCGAGGGCGTCGACACGGATCGAGGGCAGGTTCACGGTCGATGCGACGTAGGTGCGACCGTCCTGGTCGCGCACCGCCGCACCGTGCTCGGCGTTGGTGCGGGCACGCGAGCTGCGCGCCAAGGTCACGAGCTTGGCGTCCTCAGGAGTCAGATCCATGGTCGGAACCCTTCTTCGGCAGTGGTGTGTGCGATCGGCGGTCGAGGAGGTCGTCGTCGGGAGAGGGCGCCACGCGGCTGACGACCACGTGGCCGATGCGGTTGCGGCGACCCGACGGTCCCTCGGCCTCGAAACGTAGCCCCTCGACCTCGACGACGCTCCCCCGGATCGGCACCTTGCCCAGGTGCTTGGCCATCAGACCGCCGACCGAGTCGACGTCCTCGTCCTCGATCGGGATGTCGAACAGGTCCTCGAGGTCGTCGACCTCGAAGCGCGAGCTGACCCGCCACGAGCCGTCAGCGAGCTGCTGGCTGGCATCGGGCTCGGTGTCGTACTCGTCGGTGATCTCACCGACGATCTCCTCGAGGATGTCCTCGATCGTGATCATGCCGGCGGTGCCGCCGAACTCATCGACGACGATCGCGACGTGGGTGCGCTGCGCCTGCATCTCCTTGAGGAGGTCGTCGGCCGGCTTGGTGTCGGGCACGAACAGGCACGGACGGACGATCGACTCGATGCGCTCGGTCGTCTCGGACGCGTGCTTGTCGAAGACCCGCTTCGTGACGTCCTTGAGGTAGGCCATGCCCACGACGTCGTCGAGGTCGTCCCCGACGACGGGCATGCGGGAGTAACCGCTGCGCAGCGCCAGCGACATCGCCTGGCGCAGCGTCTTGGTGCGCTCGACGAACACCAGGTCGGTGCGCGGCACCATGACCTCGCGCACGATCGTGTCGCCGAGCTCGAAGACCGACTGGAGCATGCGCCCCTCGTCGGACTCGATGATCGACGTCGCGGCCGCCAGGTCGACCAGCTCGCGCACCTCGACCTCGGAGGCGAACGGCCCCTCGCGGAAGCCCTTGCCCGGTGTGACGGCGTTGCCGAGCAGGATCAGCAGCTGCGGAACGGGTCCGAGCAGCTTGGTGATGCCGATGACCGGCAGCGTGGACGCGAGCGCGATGGACTCGGCGTGCTGACGTCCGAGCGTGCGGGGCCCGACACCGATCAGGACGAAGCTGACCACCACCATGATCGCGACCGCCACGCCGAAGCGCGGCCACAGCCCGTCGAGCTGGTCGGCCACGACGAGCGCGACCAGCACGATGCTCGCCGTCTCGGCCAGCACCCGCATCAGCAGCACGGAGTTGAGGTAGGGCGCGGGATCCTCGAGGATCCGCACCAGGCGGGAGGCGCCGGAGCGTCCCTCGTCGTCGAGCTCCTCGGCCCGCGCCTTCGAGAACGCCGAGATGGCGGCGTCGACGCTGGCGAGCGTGCCCGCCACGATCGCCAGGGCCACGGACAGCACGAGGGGCATCCAGTTCATCGGTGACGCCTCACGCGAGCTCGGGGTCGAGCCCGGCAGCAGCCTGCTGCCACTCGAGCAGCAACCGGCCCTGGATGCCGAACATCTCCTGGTGCTCCACCGGCTCGGCGTGGTCGTAGCCGAGCAGGTGCAGGATGCCGTGGACGGTCAACAGGTCGACCTCGTCCCGGGCCGTGTGGCCGGCAGCGGGCGCCTGCTGCTCCGCGACCTGGGGGCACAGGGCGATGTCGCCGAGATAGCCCTCCGGGCTCTCCTGGTCGGCGGTGCCCGGCGTCAGCTCGTCCATCGGGAACGACAGGACGTCGGTCGGCCCCTTCTTGCCCATCCACTGCTCGTTGAGCACCGCGATGGTGTCGGGATCGACCAGTCTCAGGGTCAGCTCGGTGGCGGGGTGCAGGCGCATGCGGCGCATGGTGAACCGGCAGAGCCGGGTGAGACCGACGACATCGACGTCGGCCCCCGACTCATTGAGTACGTCGACGTTCATGGGAATCAGCACCTGCCTCGCGGGCTCGTGCGCCGATCTCCTCGCTCCGCTGTCGGGTCCGAGTCGCAAGCTCCTCGAACTCGCCGTAGGCCGCGACGATCTGACCGACCAGCTTGTGGCGGACGACGTCGGACGCCGACAGGTAGGAGAAGTGGATGTCGCGGACGTCCTCCAGGATGTCCTGGACGACCCGCAGACCGCTCTTGGTGCTGCCCGGGAGATCGACCTGCGTGACGTCGCCGGTGACGACCATCTTGGAGCCGAAGCCCAGACGGGTCAGGAACATCTTCATCTGCTCCGGCGTCGTGTTCTGCGCCTCGTCGAGGATGATGAACGCGTCGTTCAGCGACCGGCCGCGCATGTAGGCCAGCGGCGCGACCTCGATGACGCCGCTGCTCAGCAGCTTGGGGATCGTCTCGGGATCGACCATGTCGTGCAGGGCGTCGTAGAGCGGACGCAGGTAGGGGTCGATCTTCTCGCTCAGCGATCCGGGCAGGTAGCCGAGGTGTTCACCGGCCTCGACCGCGGGCCGGGTCAGGATGATGCGGTTGACCTCCTTGGCCTGCAGCGCCTGCACGGCCTTGGCCATCGCGAGGTACGTCTTGCCGGTGCCGGCCGGGCCGATGCCGAACACGATCGTGTGCTGGTCGATCGCGTCGACGTAGCGCTTCTGGTTGACCGTCTTGGGCCGGATCGTGCGGCCGCGGTTGGACAGGATGTTGAGGCTCAGGACCTCGGCCGGCTTCTCGCGCGTCTCGGTGCGCAGCATCGACACGCTGCGCTCGACGGTCTCGCGGGTGAGGTGCTGGCCGGTGCGCACGATCGTGACGAGCTCGTCGAGCAACCGCTCGACCAGCGCAGCCTCGGACGGCGCACCGGTGACCGTGATGGTGTTGCCGCGGGCATGGATGCGGGCCTCGAAGGAGTCCTCGATGAGGCGGAGGAACTCGTCGGCGGGCCCGAGCAGCGCGACGGCCGCGACGCTCGACGGGATCGTGAAGGTGTGGGTGGGCAACGGAGTGCCCTGGTTGTCATCAGTCATGTGCGGTCAATCGTACGCAAGTCCTGCGACAGCGTGCGAATTGCGCGCGACCGGTCAGCCCGGCAACGGGGAGCGCAGCTCTCCGCCCAGCACGTGTGCGTGCGCGTGGAAGACGGTCTGCCCGGCATCGGCACCGGTGTTGAAGACGAGGCGGTACTGCCCGCCGGCCTCGTCGCCGGCGATGCGACGGGCCTCGGCGAGCAGCGCGATCGTCATGTCCGGCTCGGCCGCCGCGAGGCTGCCGATGTCGGGCTGGTGGGTGCGGGGCACGACCAGCACGTGGACGTCGGCCTGCGGGTTGATGTCGCGGAACGCGACCGTGTGGTCGGTCTCCGCGACGATCGTCGCCGGGATCTCCCCGGCGACGATCTGGCAGAACAGGCAGTCAGGAACTGCCGCGGGCGACACTTGCCTCTCTGTCGCTTCAGTTCGCGAGCTCACTTGAAGGCGTCCTTGATCTTGCCGAAGACGCCCTTGTGGTTGGCGCCCATGAGCGCCTCGGGACGTTCCTCGCCGCGCAGTTTCGCGAGCTGCTCGAGCAGGGCCCTCTGCTGCTCGTCGATGCGTGACGGGGTCTCGACGACGACCTGCACCTTGAGGTCGCCCCGGCCCGAGCCCCGCAGGCGCGGGACGCCGAAGCCCTTGATCGTGATCGTGTCGCCGGACTGCGTGCCGGGCGCCACGTCGAGCTCGACCGTCTGGTCGCCCTCCGCGGCATCGGGCACGTCGGCCTCCAGGGTCGGCAGGTCGAGGTGGGTGCCGAGCGCCGCGGCCGTCATCGGCAGTGTGACCTGGCAGAAGAGCTGGTCGCCCTTGCGCTGGAAGACCGGGTGCCGCGTCACGTTGATCTCGAGATAGAGATCACCGGCCGGTCCGCCACCGGGGCCGACCTCTCCCTCGCCGCTGAGCTGGATGCGGGTGCCTTGGTCGACGCCCGCGGGGATCGTGACCGAGATCGACCGGCGCGACCGCACGCGACCCTCGCCGGAGCACTCGGGGCACGGATCGGGGATCACCGTGCCGAAGCCGTGGCACGTCGGGCACGGACGGGACGTGCGGATGTCGCCGAGAAGCGAGCGCTGGACGTGCTGGACGTCGCCGTGACCGTGGCACGTGCGACACGTCTCCGGCTGCGAGCCGTTGGCGGCGCCGCTGCCCTCGCACGTCGTGCACGTGACGGCGGTGTCGACCTTGATCTCGTGGGTGACGCCGAACGCGGCCTCCGCGAGTTCGACGTTGAGCCGCAGCAGTGCGTCCTGGCCCCGCTGCTGACGGGGACGCGGACCGCGCTGACCGTTCTGGCCGAAGAACGCGTCCATGATGTCGTCGAAGTTGAAGCCCTGGCCCTGACCGCCTCCGCTGCCGAAGCCGCCACCCGAGCCCATCGGGTCGCCTCCGCGGTCGAACACCGAACGCTTCTGCGGGTCGGACAGCACCTCGTAGGCGAGGGTCACCTCCTTGAAGCGATCGGAGGCGTCCGGGGCGTCGTTGACGTCGGGGTGGAACTGGCGCGCCAGCTTGCGGTACGCCTTCTTGAGCTCGTCAGCCGTCGCGTCGCGACCGACGCCGAGCGTTGCGTAGTAGTCCTGTGCCATGAGTCCTTTACCTGCCTGCGTTCAGAGCGTGTCAGTTGTCGGCCAGCGTGCGGCCGACGTAGCGGGCGACGGCGCCGACAGCGGCCATCGTTGCGGGATAGTCCATGCGGGTGGGGCCAACCGTGCCCAGGGTCGCGAGCGCCAGGTCGTCCGCGCCGTAGGCCGACGACACGACGGCGGTGCTGAGCAGGCCCTCGTGACCGGTCTCGCTGCCGATGCGGACCGACAGCCCGCTCGTCGCCTCGCCGAGCAGCTTGAGGAGGACGACCTGCTCCTCCATCGCCTCCAGCACCGGCTTGATCGCGGTGTCGAAGTCGCTGCCGAAGCGGGCGAGGTTGGCGGTGCCGCCGACGGCGATGCGCTCGTCGGAGCGTTCGTTGGTGAACGTCTGGGTCAACGTCGTCACGATCGAGGTGACGATCGGCCGGTCGTCTGCCGCGAACGTCTCGATCATGTCGGCCAGTCTGAGGGAAGCCTCCGGCAGCCGCTCGCCGACCGTGGCGCGCGTGATGCGTGACCGCATGTCGACGATGAGGTCGTCGCTCGGGGTGGCGACCAGCTCGATGATGCGCTGCTCGACCCGGCCGCTGCTCGTGATGACGACGAGCAGGATCCGGGACCCCTCGAGCGCGACGAGCTCGATGTGCCGGACGGTCGAGCGGGTCAGCGACGGGTACTGGACGATTGCGACCTGGTTGGTCAGCTGGGCCAGCACCTTGACGCTGCGCTGCACGACGTCGTCGACGTCGACGGCCCCGGTCAGGAAGGTCTCGATGGCCCGGCGTTCGGCGGGCGACAACGCCTTGACCGTCGCCAGCCGGTCGACGAACATCCGGTAGCCCTTGTCGGTCGGGATGCGGCCGGCGCTGGTGTGGGGCTGGGTCAGGTAGCCCTCGTCCTCCAGCGCGACCATGTCGTTGCGCACCGTCGCCGGCGAGACGCCGAGCTGGTGACGCTCGAGCAGCGAGCGGGAGCCGACCGGCTCCTGTGTCGCCACGTAGTCCTCGACGATGGCGCGGAGGACGTCGAGCCTGCGGTCGTCGGACATCGTGCTCCTTCTTCACCTCGGGTCGCACCGAACTCGGACTTTCCCAGCGCGTCGCTTTGGCACTCTCCGTGCGCAAGTGCCAGTCTAACGACGTGGAGGCAATCAGGGAGACGGCTGAGGGGCACGTCCTCGTGAACGGTGGTGAGCGATCGCTCACGTTCACGCCGCGCCGCGTGACGGTCGATGACGGCACGGTCATCGCGCATGAGTCGCAGGGCGGCGAGATGTCGTCGGTGTGGGCGGCCGATCTCGGTGGCAGCTTCTTCGTCGAGGTGGCCCATCTCGGCGACGGACCGGTCGGCGGCGAGCTCGTCATGACCGTGACGTACATCGGCCTCGACGAGACGCTGCGCTACGTCGCGATCGGCGACCTGTGGGCCGACGAGCTGCCGGACGTGGTGCCGGCGAGCTGGCCCGTGGCGGTCGACCTGGCCCTGGGGCTGCTCGACGGCGACGTGCGCCTGATCGGCACCGGCGACACCCCCCGCACCAAGGGCGACGTCGAGGACCTCCACCAACGACTGCTCGGAGCAGTCCATGGTTGATCGGTACGGCAGCGACGTCCTGTCCGGCGACTGGAAGAAGCCGCCGCGCGGACGCTCCGAGGAGGTCGCCGTCGAACGCGGCATGGTCGTGGAGGACGCGTCGACCGGGTTCTGCGGTGAGGTGATGGCCGTCGAGAAGGATCTCGGGATGATGATCCTCGAGGACCGCAAGCTCGTCCGCCGGTCCTTCCCGCTCGGCCCCGGGTTCCTGCTCGACGGCAAGCCGGTCGTGCTGCGACCGCCGTCGGCGGCGACGAAGGCCGCCGCGACCCGCACCGCGTCTGGATCGCGGGCCGTGCACGGTGCCCGTGCGCGGGTGGCCCTGCCGAGCCGCATCTACGTCGAGGGCCGGCACGACGCCGAGCTCGTCGAGCGGGTGTGGGGCGACGACCTGCGCGTCGAGGGCGTGGCTGTCGAGTACCTGGGCGGCATCGACGACCTGGCGGCGATCGTCGACGAGTTCGCGCCCACCGCCGACCGCCGGCTCGGCGTCCTGGTCGACCACCTCGTCCCCGGGTCGAAGGAGACGCGGATCGCCCAGCAGGTGTCGGGACGTCCGCACGTCCTCGTCGTCGGGCACCCGTACGTCGACGTCTGGCAGTCGGTCAAGCCGGGCCGTCTGGGCATCGACGCCTGGCCCGTCATCGCGCGCGGCCAGGACTGGAAGCACGGCATCTGCCGTGAGATGGGCTGGCCGCACACCGACCAGGCCGACATCGCCCGCGCCTGGAAGCACATCCTGAGCCGGGTCGACTCCTACACCGACCTCGAGCCCGAGTTCCTGGGCCGGGTCGAGGAGCTCATCGACTTCGTGACGGCTCCCGACCCGGCCACCTGACCTACAGGATCGTCACCATCGCCTGCCCGAGCAGGGCGTCCGAACCGGCGGTGCCGGGGGTGTTGATCGCATAGACGTAGATCGGCGCGGTGCCGCGTGTCCGCAGCGTCTTGGTGCGGATGAAGCGGAAGAACGGTGTCGTGAACTGGAAGCTCTCGACGTTCGCCGCCTCCCGGGGCCCACCCACCGTCACGAGGTAGGTGCGGTCACCGGCGCCCACGTCCGGCTCGTTCGCCGTCCCTGACAGCGACAGCAGGCCACCGACCGTCGCGTTCGCCCACAGCAGCGTGCCTGCCGGCGACCCGTTCGACTCCTTGAACCTGATGAAGCCGGACGGCCACGAGCCGCCGGACCTGGACAGCTTGCGCCACATGAACTGACCTTTCAGGTTGTCCTCCGACACCAGGATCGACCCGTCGGACCTGACGGCCTCGACGTAGGCGACATGGCCCCGCGAGGAGGCGCCGTGGTACCGGGGCTTCCACCAGGCGACGGACCCGACCTGAGGGGTCCGAGACACCTTGGCACCCGCTGCCCGGGCGGCGGCACCCCACGTTCCGGCGTCGACGGCTCCCGGCGGACGGGCGACCAGACGGCCGTGCGTCAGTCGGTAGGCCACGTAGTTGGTGCAGTTGTGACCCGCCCGCATGTTCCAGAACGACTGACGGTACTGAGATGCATAGCCCGCGTGACTGCGCTCCTCGTTGACGCAGTCCTTGAAGCCCTTGCAGATGGTCGAGCTGCCGCCCGCAGCCTCTGCAGGGGTCACTGAAAATACCAAAATGGCTGCAACGAGCGCTCCCACTACTCGAACCAGCCGATGCGCGTTGCACATCGCTCCCTCGCCGTTTCTCCCCCGACGATATTGCTGGGTCCACTCCCATAGACCCACTCCCTACTTCGGAGCCTAAGCAGTAACTCGGTGTGACGTGAGGAGAATCACAAAATCAATTGACGCACGACCGCATCGGCCAGCAGGCGACCTTCGCGCGTCAGGACCAGGCGGTCGTCCGACAGCGTCACGAGGGACCGGTCGAGCAGATCGACGACCTCGGCGCGTGCATCCGGCCCGAGAGACGTGACGTCCAGGCCCGACCGCAGACGGGTCTGGAGCATGATGCGTTCGACCTCGGCGGTCGCGACGTCGATGCTCTCGCCGTCCAGGCGTGGCGACTCCCCCGCCGCCAGGCGCTGGGCGTACGCCGCCGGGTGCTTGACGTTCCACCACCGCTCGCCCGCGACGTGCGAGTGCGCGCCGGGTCCGATCCCGTGCCAGTCGTCGCTGCGCCAGTAGAGGACGTTGTGGCGGCACTGGGCGGCCTCGTCGCGGGCCCAGTTGGACAGCTCGTACCAGCCGAGTCCCGCCGCCTCGAACAGCTCGTCGGCCAGCAGGTACTTGTCGGCGGTCTCGTCGTCGTCGGGCATCACGACCTCGCCGCGCCGGACCTTGCGCGCGAACGCCGTTCCCTGCTCGACGATCAGCGCGTACGCGCTGATGTGGTCGGGCTCCAGCGCGATGGCCTGCTCGACGCTCGCCCGCCAGTCGTCCATCGACTCCCCGGGAGTCCCGTAGATCAGGTCGACGCTGAGCTGCTCGAACCCTGCCTCGCGGGCCCACCGGACGGCCTGCGGCACGTTGGCCGGGTCGTGGGTGCGCTCCAGCGTCGCCAGGACGTGTGGCACGGCCGACTGGACGCCGAACGAGATGCGGGTGAACCCGCCCGCTCGCAGCGTCGCGAGCGACTCGGGCGTCACCGAGTCGGGGTTCGCCTCGGTCGTCACCTCGACGTCGTCGGCCAGCCCGAGGACGTCGTCGATCGCGGCGAGGACACGCACCAGGTCGGCCGACGGCAGCTGTGTCGGTGTGCCGCCACCGAAGAACACGGTCTCGACCGGTCGCCGGCCCATCGCAGCACCGACGCGCAGGACCTCACTGATCGCGGTGTCGGCGTACGAGGCGCGGGTGGCCCCCTCGCCCAGCTCGTCGGCGGTGTACGTGTTGAAGTCGCAGTAGCCGCACCGCACGGTGCAGAACGGCACGTGGACGTAGAGACCGAACGGTCGCTGCGCCCCGTCGACGAAGGCCCGCTCCCCCGGGTGGGAGAGCGGGCCTTCGGTCGAGTTCACTGCCTAAGCGTAGAAGCCGTCCAGGATGGCCTTGTTGTTGGCTTCGACGACGTTGCGCTTGACCTTCATGCTCGGCGTGATCTCGCCGGACTCGATCGACAGGTCGTTGTCGAGGATCGCGAACTTCTTGATCGTCTCCCACCGGTTGATCTTGCTGTTGAGCTCGTCGATCTGGCTCTGGATCAGCGCCTGGATCTCGGGCGACCGGACGACCTCGGTGTAGCTCTTGCCGGCCTGGCCGTTGGCCGCTGCCCACTCGGCGACGGCGTCGGGGTCGAGGGTGATCAGAGCGGAGCAGAAGTTGCGCTCGTTGCCGTGGACGACGATCTGGCTCGTCAGGGAGCTGATGCCCTTGAAGATGCCCTCGATGTGCGGCGGCGCGACGTACTTGCCGCCGGACGTCTTGAAGAGCTCCTTCTTGCGACCGGTGATGAACAGGAAGCCGTCCTCGTCGATGCGTCCCTCATCACCGGTGTGGAGCCATCCACCGTCGGTGACCGAGGTCGCGCTCTCCGTCTCGAGGTTGTGGTAGCCGCGCATGACGTGGGGGCCCTTGATGAGGACCTCGCCGTCGGCCGCGATCTTGGCCTCGCTGCCCGGGAACGCCATGCCGACCGAGCCGAGCTTGAAGTTGTCGGGCTGGTTGACGAAGGCGCCGGCTGACGTCTCGGTCAGTCCGTACCCCTCGAGGATCAGGACGCCCGCGGCGTGGAACCACTCCGCGATGTCGGGTGACAGCGCTGCGGCGCCCGAGATGAAGAAGCGGACACGGCCGCCGAAGCGGTCACGGACCTTGCTGAAGACGAGCTTGTCGGCCACGGCGAACTTGGCCTTCAGCACCGGCGACGGCGTCTTGCCGGCCCGCACGGCACGCGAGTGCTCGATGCCGACGCTCTCGGCCCACTTGAAGATCTTGAGCTTGGCGCCGCCCTCGGTCTCGGTCATCCCGATGATGCGGCCGTAGGCCTTCTCGAAGATGCGGGGCGCGGCGCCCATGAAGGTCGGCTTGACGATCGCGAGGTTGTCGACGATCCGCGGGACGCGGCCGTCGATCGCGGTGGCGAAGCCGATCGCGAGCTGCGTCGTCAGCAGCACCTTGCCGAACGAGTGCGCCATCGGCAACCACAGGAACTGCAGGTCGTCCTCGGACAGGATGTCGGCCGCCACCATGACGTAGCCCTCGTAGACCCAGCCGTCGTGGGCCAGGCGGACGCCCTTGGGGCGGCCCGTGGTGCCGGAGGTGTAGATCAGCGTGGCGAGCGAGTCGCCGGTCGTGGCCGCCACCCGCTCGTCGATCACGGTGGGGTGGTCGGCCAGATAGCCCTCGCCGAGCTTCTCGAGGTCGTCGAAGCTGATGACCCAGTCGCCGTCGGAGGTGCCGTCGAAGACGACGACCTTGACGATCGACGGCAGCTCGGAGTGCTTCTCGCGCAGCTTGGCGACCTGCTCGTCGTCCTCGGCGAACACGATGCGGCTGTCGGAGTCGGCCAGGATGTAGGCGACATCGCCGGCCATCGTCGTCGGGTAGACCGTGGTCGTGGCGGCACCGGCGGCGTTGATCGCCAGGTCGGACAGGATCCACTCCAGGCGGGTGCCGGACGCGATCGCGACCCGCTGCTCGGCCTCGATGCCGAGTGACACCAGGCCGGCCGCGAGGCGGGTGACCCGCTCGCCCGTCTGGGACCAGGTCAGCGACTGCCAGACCTCGTTGTCGTCGGGGTAGCGGTAGGCCTCGCGGGGGCCGCTCTTCTTCACACGATCGAAGAACATCGACGAGACGCTGGTCGGGCGTCCCTCGATGATCGCGAGCTGCTCGGGCGTGACGACTGCTGCGGGCATGTGGTGATCCTTCACACGAACGTACTGGGGGAATGTGGTGCCGATCACCCTAACCTACCTGTCGGTCACATCGCCGGGTCGTTGCGACGTTCACCCAACCGCCGCGCGACGAACGAGGCGATGCGCGGCTCGGCGGCGAGCTCGGGGATCAGCTGCCGTTCCGTGGTGAGCGCCCGGAACAGGACGTCGACCGTGATGCCGTGGTCGCGCTGCTCGACGACCTCGATCGTGTCGCCGGCCGTGATCGGCCCCTCCTCGAGCACGCGCAGGTACGGCCCCGGGAGGCGTCGCTGGGTGAACCTCCTCACCCACTGCCTCTCGTCGAGGAACCCCTGGAACACCGAGCACGGGATGCGGACGCCGGCGATCTCCAGGAGCGCTCCACCGATGCGCCACCGGTCGCCGGCGTGGGCCTCCAACGTCAGGTCGATGCCGCGAGTCGTGAGGTTCTCGCCGAACTGGCCGGGCACCAGGTCACGACCGAGCTGCTCCGCCCAGTCCTCGAGGTCCTCGCCCGCATAGGCGTAGACCGCCTGATCGGCGCCACCGTGGTTGACGAGGTCGGCGATCTCGTCGCCCTCGAGGCCGAGCGTGCCGACGTGGACCGGGCCGCCGACGGGACGCTTGTCGATCGCGCTGCGCCTCAGCTGTCCCCACGGCACGTCGACCGTGCGACCGACGTTGACCGACTCCAGGACCGCCATGCGCCCAGCCTAGACAACGTCCAGCCTGAACGACCCCGCCCGTGCAGGATGCCCATCCGTGCAGTCGGTGGGATCGTGGACGCATGGCGGATCAGGCGGACGTGGTCGTGGTGGGAGCGGGACTCGCGGGACTGGCCTGCACGGCACGGCTGCAGCGCAGCGGCATCGATGCACGACTCCTCGAGGCGGCCGACGAGGTGGGCGGACGCGTGCGCACCGAGGTGGTCGACGGACATCTGTGCGACGTCGGATTCCAGCTGCTCAACCCGGCCTACCCGGCCGTCAAGCAGCTCGTCGACCTCGAGGCCCTGCAGCTGCAGCCGTTCGCGGCCGGGGTGCGGGTACGCAGGGGCGACACCGTGGCGACGCTCGGTGACCCCCGACGCGAGCCGCGACTGCTGGCAGCCACCCTGAGGAGCGGACTGATCAATCCCCGTGAGCTCGCCGGTCTGGCCCGTTGGGCAGCACCCGTGCTGGCCGGTGAGAAGCGCATCATGCGAGGCGAGGACCTCACGTTCGCCCAGTCGCTTGACGCGGCAGGGGTCCGCGGGCCGCTGCGTCGTCACGTGCTCGAGCCCTTCCTCGCCGGGGTGCTGGCCGAGGACACCGGCGCCACGTCGGCGCGGGTCGTCCGCCTGCTGATCCGCTGGTTCCTGCTCGGCACGCCAGCACTCCCCCGCGACGGCATGCGTGCGCTGCCGGCCCAGCTCGCGTCGGGGCTCCAGCGGCCCGCGGAGACCGGCACACGGGTGCTCGGGGTCGACCCGACCACCTCGGGCGTCACGGTGCGCACCCCGGCCGGATCGATCGACGCCCGCGCCGTGGTGGTCGCGACCGATGCGCACGACGCGGCCGCGCTGGGCGCGGTGCCCACCGAGAAGCCGATGAGCGGGCTCGTCACCTGGTGGTTCAGCACCCCCACCGGCATGCCGCAGGACCGCCTCCTGCTCGTCGACGGCCTCCGCGGCCCGGTCGTCAACACGGCCGTCGTCTCAGCCGCCGCCCCCAGCTACGCCCCGACCGGTCGCGACCTGGTGCAGGTGACCACCCTCGCGGGCGCGGGCCTGACCGACGCCGCGGCGCTCGCCGAGGCCGCCCGGCTGTGGCGCACCGACGTCAGTGGCTGGGACCTGCTGGTGCGCCACGACGTGACCCGGGCGCTCCCACGGTCGGAGCCGCCGCTGGACCTGCGGCAGCCGATCGAGGTCGGTGGCGGCGTCTTCGTCTGCGGCGACCACCGCGACACCCCGTACATCCAGGGGGCGTTGGCCTCCGGCGAACGGGCGGCCCGTGCCGTGACCGCAGCCCTCGGCGCGCGCTGAGCGGAACCGACGGCCGCAGCTACTTGTCGACGTCGCCCGTGGAGAGGGCGGCGATGAAGGCTTCCTGCGGGACCTCGACGCGGCCGACCATCTTCATGCGCTTCTTGCCCTCCTTCTGCTTCTCGAGCAGCTTGCGCTTGCGGCTGATGTCGCCGCCGTAGCACTTGGCGAGCACGTCCTTGCGGATCGCGCGGATGTTCTCGCGCGCGATGACCCGCGCGCCGATCGCGGCCTGGATCGGCACCTCGAACTGCTGGCGCGGGATCAGCTCCTTGAGCTTGCCGGCCAGCGAGACGCCGTACCCGTACGCGTTGTCGCGGTGGACGATCGCGCTGAAGGCATCGACGACCTCGCCCTGCAGCAGCACGTCGACCTTGACCAGGTCGGCCGCCTGCTCGCCGGTCGGCTCGTAGTCGAGCGACGCGTAGCCCTTGGTGCGACTCTTCAGGGCGTCGAAGAAGTCGAACATGATCTCGCCCATGGGCAGCGTGTACTTGATCTCGACGCGGTCCTCGGACAGGTAGTCCATGCCGATGAGCTGTCCGCGACGGGCCTGGCACAGCTCCATGATCACGCCGATGTACTCCGACGGGCTCAGGACGGTCGCGCGCACGACGGGCTCGAAGACGTCCTTGATCTTGCCGTCCGACGGGTACTCGGACGGGTTGGTGACGGTGATCTCCGAGCCGTCGTCCATCTCGATGCGGTAGACGACGTTGGGGGCCGTCGAGATGAGCTCGAGGTTGAACTCGCGCTCGAGCCGCTCGCGGACGATCTCGAGGTGCAGCAGACCCAGGAAGCCGATGCGGAAGCCGAAGCCGAGGGCGCCGGACGACTCCGGCTCGTAGACCAGCGCGGCGTCGTTGAGCTGCAGCTTCTCCAGCGCGTCGCGCAGCGTCGGGTAGTCGTCGCCGTCGAGCGGGTAGAGGCCCGAGTAGACCATCGGGTTGGGGGTCTTGTAGCCGCCGAGGGGCTCGGTCGCGCCGCGGAGGTTGGACGTCACCGTGTCGCCGACCCGTGACTGGCGCACTTCCTTCACGCCCGTGATCAGGTAGCCCACCTCGCCGACGCCGAGGTCGGGAGCCTTGACGGGCTCCGGGGAGATGACGCCGACCTCGAGCATCTCGTGCACCGCACCGGTCGACATCATCTTGATCTTGTCGCGGTGGCTGAGCTTGCCGTCGACGACGCGGACGTACGTCACGACGCCGCGGTAGGTGTCGTAGACCGAGTCGAAGATCAGCGCGCGCGGCGGTGCGTCGGGATCGCCCTTCGGCGGCGGGATCTCGTCGACGATGAGGTTGAGCAGCTCCTCGACGCCCTGACCGGTCTTGGCCGACACCCGCAGGACGTCGTCGGGGTTGCCGCCGATGATGCCGGCGATCTCCTCGGCGTACTTCTCGGGCTGCGCGCCGGGCAGATCGATCTTGTTGAGCACCGGGATGATGTCGAGGTCGGCATCGATCGCGAGATAGAGGTTGGCGAGCGTCTGCGCCTCGATGCCCTGGGCCGCGTCGACGAGCAGGACGGCCCCCTCGCACGCCTCGAGGCTGCGGCTGACCTCGTAGGTGAAGTCGACGTGGCCGGGGGTGTCGATCATGTTGAGGACGTAGACCGTGCCGGCATCGGCGCCGCTCGACTTCACGAACGGCATGCGGACGGCCTGGCTCTTGATCGTGATGCCGCGCTCGCGCTCGATGTCCATGCGGTCGAGGTACTGGGCCTTCATGTCACGGCCGTCGACGACACCGGTGTGCTGCAGCATGCGGTCGGCCAACGTCGACTTGCCGTGGTCGATGTGCGCGATGATGCAGAAGTTGCGCAGGACCTTCGGGTCGGTGGCCCCGGGCTGGGGTACGGGGCTGGTGCTCATGATGAGCCATTCTCCCATCCCCCGGGGCATGCTCGCGCCCAGCGGGTGCGCGGCGCCGGTCCGGGTGCTCCCTCACCCGGACCGACGGCCGCTCACGACACCGTCAGCCCGACCGGTGGGCTGCTGGCGTCCTGGTAACCGGCAACCGCGGACACGACCGCGGTGTACGTGCCGGTGGACTTGGCGTAGACCCGTGTCGTCCACGCCCCGGTGGTCAGTGTCGTGGAGGTGGTGGTCGAGGCCGCCAGGACCGGCGTGCCGGTCCCGCCCGGCCGGAACCAGACCTGCACGCGGACGCCCTTGGCGCCCTCGGTGATGCCGCCGTAGCTGCGGGTCAGGGTGCCCGAGACCGTGACGGGAGCGGCGACCACCGCGGTGGTCGCGCCGGACGTCATCGTCAGGGCGGTCTGATAGGTCCCGGCCACGACCGGGCCGATGACGACCGTCGCTGCGGGCTGGCCGGCCACCCCCGCGTACTTCACCGACATCGTGCCGCTGACCGTGAGCGCGACCGGGACCGTGAACGTCCCCGTGGTGGTGGTCCGCCCCGATGCGACCGTGACGGGCGACTTGCCGGTCGGGGTCACGACCACCGACACCGCCGAGCCCGCGAGCACCGTCGTCGTCGTCCCGGCGACCCGCTGGAGCAGACCGGTCACGGTGACCGTCTTGCCGTAGCCGACATCCGTGCGGTCCACCGTCGCCGTCATGGACGTCGCCGGGATGCTGACGGTCACCGGGCCCACCGTCGCGGTCGACCCCACGTAGGACGCGGACGCCGGGAGGACGGCCGACAGGGTGCCCGACCTGGTCGGCTTGACGACGACGGACCAGCCGCCGTCGGCATCGGTCTTGACCGTCGCCAAGGTGGTCAGCGTCGTGACGCCCGAGGCCACCGACGACAGTCGCGCGGTCAGGGTCGCGGACGACACGGGGACCGTGGCGCCGGAGACCGTGCGGGTCAGGCGGCCGCTGAGCGTCACGGGGTCCGCGTAGTAGGTCGCCGAGCTGCTGGCCGCGGCCGTCAGCGTCGTGCTGCAACGCTCCGGCACCACGCTCCGTGTCACGGCCGCACCCGCGGCATACACCGGGGTCGCGACGGTCGTCGCCACGTAGTCGGTCGCGGCCGAGACGGTCCCCGAGATCGTCGCCGTCCCCGCGGTGGTGGTGAGTGCGCTCCCGGCCGCGGCGGGTGCCGTCAGGGCGGCCGTCTTGCGGGTGAAGGCCACGGACAACCCCTTGACGGGCTGGCCACTGGCCGTGTCGACGACGGTGGCGACGACGGGGAACGCGGCAGCGGTGCAGACCGAGGCCGGCCCCGACGACTGCGAAGCCGCCGAGAGGGTGATCGTCACCGGCCGTGCCGTCCCGGTCGCGAACGTCAGGGGGCTCGACACGGACTTCGTCGCGCCGGTCGAGTCCACCAGGGTCGCGGTGACCGTCGCGGCCGCGGACGACCCCGCCCCGCAGGTCACGGCCGCCTGCACGGACTCAGGGGCATCGAACGAGCAGTCGGCGCGCGAGGACCTCCACCGCACGGACGCCAGGGTGCGACCGGCCGGCAGCGCGGGGACGACCGAGACCTGCGTCAGCAGTCCCGGGACGGCGGGGTTGTTGACCGCGATCGTCGCGCCCAGCACCGTCGGCGATCCTGCCGAGCCGCCACCCGTCCCGTTGCCGCCGCCGACGAGGAAGCGGGAGTCGGCCGAGTTCCAGTGCGAGTCGAGATAGCTGCCCGGGTCCGGGAAGGTCGAGAAGTAGTCGTCGTTGCGGCAGTCGAGGAAGAACTCGGTGTTGGTGGGGCAGATCTGCTGCATCGCGAATCCGCCGCCGTCGGAGTAGCACATCGTGTCCGACTCGTCCCAGCAGTGACCGGCCCGCGTGCCGTGCGGCGCCGTGGACTGCACGCCGCCGAGGGTGTGCAGCACCTCGTGCGCCTCGACGGAGTGCTGTCCGGCGCCGTCGCCCAGGCCCCAGCAGCCCGCGTCGATGCGGGCGTACTGCGGATAGCTCCCGTTGTTGGGGTTGGACTGGGAGTCGGCGTCGCTGGTGTACATCGTCGCGACGCCGCACAGGGACGTCGCGTCGGTCCACATCATGTACTTGCGGCTCGCACTGGTGTGGCCGAGCGCCTGGATCGCGGTGATCGTCGACCCGAAGGATGCGAGGGACCCGGCGGGCACCGTGACGTTGAGGACGTCCGCCACGCAGCCGCCACCCCCGGCCGTCGTGACGTAGCGCAGGTGACGCACGCCGCCGGTCAGGGCGGCGGACCGGTTGACGACGTCGTCGGTGCCGGCCGCCCAGATGCGCATCGTGTCGCGCAGGGCGGCGAACCGGTTCGCCTTGCCCGCCTCGACGACGTACATCGCCTGGATGCGGTAGCCGCTGGAGCCGTCGCCGTCGCAGGGCACGTCAGGGGACGTGGCGCTCGACGCCGGTGTGGTGGGCAGGCCGAGGTCCTCCGCCGCCTCCTGGACGGTGGGTCCGACGCCCTCGCGGTCGATCAGCTCGGAGGTGGACACGGGGTCCGTCACGTCGACACCGGGCGGGGCCTCGTCGTGATGGACGCAGATCGAGGTGCCGTCCACCGTGACCCACTCGGCCTCATCGGCACACGACGTGCCGTCCCGTTCCAGCGTGGTGGTGACCGCTCCCGTGGCAGACACGAGGAGCAGCGCAGCAGCCATGACACGTCCGAGCACCTTCATGGATCACCTTCCGTGGTGAGAACCCCCGTCCTGGTGGCCCCATCGGCCGGGACCGCCGCCACCTAAGCAACTCATCGATTTGAGGGGGCGGCCCGCTGGCTGATAGAGTTGGCGGTCGCGTGCCTCGGCATGTCCACCCTTCTTTTGCACCATCGCGGTGCAGCTTCCACACCACCTAGAGAAACAGGTCTGACCCGTGGCGAACATCAAGTCGCAGATCAAGCGCAACCGCCAGAACGAGCTGGCCCGCGAGCGCAACAAGTCCGTGCGCTCCGCCCTGAAGACGGCCGTCCGCCGCTTCGAGGAGGCCGTCACGGCCGGCAACACCGACGACGCCAAGAAGCTCGCCGGCGAGGCCACCAAGAAGCTCGACAAGGCCGCCTCGAAGAACGTGATCCACAAGAACCAGGCCGCCAACCGCAAGTCGGCCATCGCCAAGAAGGCCGCGTCGCTCTGACGTCCGCCTCCCGGCTCAGCTGAGCCAGGACCAACGCCCCGGCTTCACGCCGGGGCGTTTCTTCGTTCATCCGCGGGATGACCTGGCGACGCCAGGCCGCCGGTGGAGAGGAGGCGGATGCCCGCCTCGAGCGGACCACGGCGGGCGAGCTGCAGCCACAGGGTCGCCGCCCCAAGCAGCACGACCACCTGCAGCAGCCAGTCGCCGGTGCTGCCGAGGACATACGTCTGGTCCTGCGTGTCGTTGGCGTGGACCGCGAGGCGCCACGACCACAGCACGTGCACCGTGTAGAGCGTCAGCGTCATGGCCCCGGCGCGGCGCAGCGGCAGCAGGAGGAGCCTCGCCCACGGCACGCGGACGACCAGCCCGCACAGGCCGATGACCAGCAGCGCCGATCCGATCGCGCCGAGGACGTTGAGCGGACGTGAGGTGTGCTCGCCCACCAGCCACAGCTCACGCCAGGTCGGCAGCTCGTACGGGTAGGAGGACCGGACGAACAGCTGGCGCCGCCCCTTCCCGTAGCCGTCGTCGAACACTCCGCGGGAGATGGCGATGCCGCCGGCGACCAGGGAGCCGGCCAGCAGGACGGTGCCACCGCCGGCCACGGCCAGGGCCACCCGCGCCCGGCGGAGGTCGAGGCGGCCCACTCCGAGGCCGACCAGGAGGTAGGCCATCCACACCGCGGCCGGATAGGCCCCCCACACCAGCAGCTCGGTCAGCAGCGACCACGGGGGCCACACGTCGGAGAGCTCGGCCTGGTCGGAGATCACCGGGACGTGCTCGATCTGGAGCCACAGCAGCAGCACCGGCGCGATGACGGCCCATGCGAGGCCGAGCAGGACCAGGGAGCGGGCGGACAGGCCGCGGAAGGGCAGGGCGACCACGATCAGGACGGCGTAGAACGCCAGGATGACGTAGACGGGCATGTCGTCGAGCGACCCGAGCCCGAGCCCGATCAGCAGCAGGACGAAGGCCCGGACGCACGTCGCCCGCACCGACCCGGCCCCGTCGGGATCGCGACGGTGGACGATCGACAGGGCGACCCCTGCCAGCATCGCGAACAGCGGTGCAGCCCGGCCGCTCGCGATCATCTGCCCCCACGGCGGGTCCTCGCCGACCCAGCGGGGGCCGAGATGCACGAACATCATGCCGACCAGGGCGAGACCGCGCGCGAGGTCGATCGCGTCGAGCCGGCCCGTGCCGGGGCTGGCGGCGGCGGGCCGGGACAGCACCGCCATCAGCGGCGCCGCTGGGCGGCGACGAGCAGCACCATGCGCTCGACGGCGAAGGCCGGGTCGGCGGCACCGCCCTTGACGTCGAGGTCGGCCTGGGCGACCGCCGAGATGGCTGCGGCCAGCCCCTTGGCATCCCAGCTGCGGAGCTGCTGACGCATCGACCGGATCTTGAACGGCGGAGCCCCGATGTGGGCGGCGAGCTCGTTGTCGCGCAGTCCGTCGGGCGCGCTGGACAGCTTGGCGAGCGACCGCAGACCCGTCGCGAGGGCACTCGTGATGAGCACCGGTGCGACCTTGGCCGTCTCGGCCCACCGCGCCTGCTCGAGGGCGACGTCGATGCGACCGTCGATCGTCGCGTCGGCGATCTCGTAGCCGCGCACGTCGGCCCGCCCGCCGAAGTACTGCTGGACGAGCGACGTGGAGATCACCGCGCCCGGTTCGAGATTGGCGACGAGCTGGTCGGCCGCACCCGCCAGGGCGCGCAGGTCCTGGCCGACGGCGGCGACCAGGTAGGTGGCGGCCTGCTCGTCGATGCTGGCACCGAGGTCGCGGACCTCGGTGAAGACCCACCGGGCGTAGTCGCGCTCGTACTTGGGCTGCTCGACCTTCACCTCGCTGACGCTGCCGACCTTGCGGAGCTTGTCGAGCAGGCCCTTGCCCTTCTGACCACCACCGTGGACCAGGATCACCGCGATGTCGGCCGACGGCTCGGCGACATAGGCGAGCAGCTCGGCCTGGGCGACGTCGGGCAGGTCCTGCAGCTCGGTGAGCACGAGGGCACTGGCGTCGCTGAACAGCGAGGGACTCGTGAGCCCGGCCAGCTCGCCGGGCTGGAGGCCCGAGGCGGTCGTGGTGGCGACCTCACACTCGGGCTGCTCGGCGGCGACGACCTTGACGGCCTTGGCGCGCATCCGGTCGGCCAGGAACTCGGCGTTGCCGGTGATGAGCAGGATCTTGCCGAATGCCGAGGCCACCCGGTCAGCCTAGTCGCGCGTCGTGACACTCACCTCCCCGTCACGCACGACGATCGCGATGTCCCCGTCCGTGTCGGTGCGCCACCACTGCGTGCTCCGGTCGCGGAGCATCGCGAGCAGTGCGGCGGTCGGATGGCCGTAGTCGTTGTCCTGACCGGCGCTGATCGTCGCGACCTGGGCACCGACGGCGTCGATGAAGCGCGGATCCTGGTCGGCACTGCCGTGGTGCGGCACCTTGAGGACGTCGGCCGAGACGTCGGGCGAGAGCCGCAGGAGCCGTCGCTGGGCCTCGGCACCCACGTCGCCGGTCAGCATCAGGCGGACACCGCGCACCGTGGCCCGCAGCACGACGCTGACGGCGTTGCGATCGCCGGCGGGTGGTTCGTCGACCGGCGGCCACAGCACCTCGGCGGACGTCTCGCCCAGGGCGAACGACTCCCCTGCCGCCGCGACGTGGCGCGGGACGCCCGGGATCGGGGGCCCGTCGGAGGTGCCGACGACGACCTGGTCGACCCGCCGCCCGTCCACGACACCCCGCCAGCCGGCGACGTGATCGGCGTCGCCGTGGGTCAGGACCAGCAGCCGAACCGTCTGGACCCCCAGCTCGGTGAGGCAGCGATCGACCGGGGCATCCTCCGCGCCGGTGTCGATGACGATCGCCTCCCCGGGTGCGACCGGCAGCACGGATGCGTCCCCCTGACCGACGTCGCAGCTCACCATGACCCATCCGGGCGGCGGCCAGCCCGTCTCGGGCGGACGCCAGATGCCGAGCAGCAGTCCCAGCACGATGCCCGAGGCGATCACCGGCCGCGACGAGAGACGGACCGCCGCCCAGGTCAGGAACGGGACGACCACCAGCAGCAGCTGCCAGGGCGCCCGCCACTCGAGGGAGGCGGCGTCCTGCCCCGCGGCCGTGTGACCGACCGTCAGGATCCAGCTCGCGCTCGCTCCGGCCAGGACACCGCACACCTGGCCGGCCGGCTCCCACACCAGCGCGAGCAGGCCGCCGACGAGTCCGGCGATCGTCGCCGGGGCGACGGCCGGCGCCGCCGCCAGGTTGGCGACCACCGCCACCAGCGAGACCTCGCCCGACAACGCCGCGATCGCCGGGGTGCACACGAGCTGGGCGGCCAGCGGCACGGCGACCGCGAGGGCGCACCACCTCGGCATCCACGTCTGCAGACGATCGGCGAACAGCGGGGCCAGCAGCAGGATCCCGCCCGTGGCGCTGACCGAGAGGATGAACCCCGGCGACCGGCCGAGCCAGGGGTCGAGGAACAGCAGACCGATCACTGCCCAGCAGAGGGCCCGCACCCCTCCCCGGGAGCCGAAGCCCAGGGCCGCGACCCCGACTGCCCCCATCGCGGCCGCCCGGATGACGCTCGGCTCTGGTCTGGCCAGCAGCACGAAGGCCACGATCGAGAGCACCCCGACGCCCCACAGACCCCGGCGGCTGGCCCCGGCCGACCGCGCCAGAGCCATCGTCACCGCCAGCACGATCGTCAGGTTGGTGCCCGAGACGGCCATCAGGTGGGTGAGCCCGCTGCGACGGAAGTCCTCCTCCACGGCATCGCTGACCCGGCTGTCGTCCCCGTCGACGAGGGCGGGGACGAGCGAACGCGGCTCGTCCGACAGGTGCGAGACCGAGCGCCTCACCCCGTCGCGGACGTGCTCCGAGGCCTCCCACCACCACGCGGCCCGGTCCGACTCGCCGCGGCGGACGACGTCGATGACCGCACTCTCGTCCGACGTCGTCGACGGGGCCAGGCGACCGCGCACGACCAGCCGACGGCCGACCACGAGGTCGCCGGCGTCCGCAGCGCCGTCGACGAAGGCCGTCGCACGGTCGCGCAGCCTGAGGTCGAGGCCCGGTCCCACGACCCGGCGCACGATGACCTGCACGACGGTCGACTCGGCACCGAGGTGGCGGAAGGTGCGGGCGTCGCGAACGACCTGCACGTCCATCGTCACCAACCGGTGTTGCTGGGCGAGCGCCCCCAGCGGGGACTGCTCGACCGTCGCGACCCGCCACGCGCAGGAGACGGCCACGGCCGCGACGCAGACCGCTGCCACCGCCACCACCCGGCCCAGACCCCCGCGGGGGCCTGCTGCCGCTGCCACGACGATCGCCCCCAGCGCGACGGCGATGCCGGTCATCGAGTCGGCGCCGACCAGCCAGGCGGCGACGGCCCATGCGGCGAGCGCCCCCGGCGCCAGGCGACGATCGTGCGTCACACGACGACGAGGTCCTTGAGCTCGGCGAGCGTGGCCTCTCCGATGCCCTTGACGTCGAGCAGGTCGTCGACCGATCCGAACCGTCCGTTGGCCTGCCGCCACCCGAGGATCGCCTGCGCCGTGACGGGCCCTACCCCGGGGAGGGTGTCGAGCTGCTCGGCCGTCGCGGTGTTCAGGTTGACCTTGGCGCCGGCGGGAGCGCCACCGGGGCCTGCCCCCGGCACCGGCGCCCCGGCACCGGGCACGACGACCGGCTCGATGCCGACCAGCACCTGCTCGCCGTCGGTGAGCTCGCGCGCCATGTTGATGGCCGTGACGTCGACGCGGCCCTTCAGCCCTCCGGCGGCCTCGATCGCCTCGAACACGCGTGACCCCTTCGGGACGGTGACGATGCCGGGCCGGTTGACCTTGCCGACCACGTCGACGATGAGCTCGGGTGCCGCGGACGCATCACCCGCCGGCTCCCCCGCCCCGGACGCCTTCGGTGCCGCGGACGACGCGAAGGCCAGGGGGGCCACCGGACCGCTGCTCTGCGGCCGACCTGTCAGCAACCACCACACCAGCAGCACCGACGCGGCGACGGCGACCGTGGCCAGGACCCGGACGTGCGGGATCTCGATGCGCCGCCGCGGAGACGGGTCGTCCTCCTCTGCCGGCGGCAGCTCGGCGTCGAACGAGGCCGCCAGCTGCGCCAGGCGGCGTCGTGCGATGTCGGCCCTGGTCTCGTCGATGTCGTCGCGGCGGGTGGTCTTCACGTCTCGACGGTAGGCAGCCGGACCGGTGCGGGCGAGCACCCGCGGCCGAGGGTGTGGACAACCCCGGTCACCTGTCGACCGGTGGACACCCTCACCCCGGGGCCGACGCGGCGGCTCAGCGGGGGGTGATCGTCACTGAGATCATGCCCGGGCCGACGTGGGCGCCGATCGCGGCACCGACCTCGTCGACCGGGATCGACTCGCGCCCGAGGGCGGTGGCCAGTCGGGCGGCGACGGCCGTGGCGGTCGCCAGGCTGGCCAGGTGCTGCACACCGATGTCGAATCCGTCGTCGCACGCCCCGGCCTTCTCCACCGCGAGGGCCTCGACCCGCGCCAACGCCTTCGCCTTGGTGCGGACCCGTTCGAGCGGCACCACGAGGCCGTCGGCGATCGTCAGGATCGGCTTGACGGCCAGCGCGGAACCGATCAGCGCCGCCGCGGAGCCGACGCGACCACCCCGCTTGAGGTACTCGAGGGTGTCGACGTAGAGCAGCGCGGTCGACGTCTCCCCCGCCCGTCGGGCCGCGTCGGCGACACCGACCGCGTCGTCGCCGGCGTCCCGCGCCTGCGCGGCCCGGCCCGCGGCGAAGCCCGTGGCGATGCCGACCTGGGTCGAGTCGATGCAGGTCACGGGCACCGACGCCTGTTTCGCCGCGAGGAGGGCGGAGTCGAACGTGCCGGACATGCGGCTGCTCAGGTGCACCGAGACGATCGCCTCGGCGCCGTCCGCGGCGAGCTGCTCGTAGACCGCCAGGAAGTCGTCCGGGGTGGGCCGTGAGGTGCTGACCGGGACGAACCCGGCGAGCGCCTCGGCGATCATGTCGGCCGTGACGTCGCGGCCCTCCGTGAACACGTCGGCGCCGATGATGACCTGCAGCGGCACGACCGTGATGTGCTCGCGCTCCGCATCGTCCGGGGACAACGAGGAGGTCGAGTCCGTCACGATGCCGATCATGGGACACAGCCTATCGATGTGTGCCGCAGGTCACAGCAGGGCCTACACGACGATCGACACCAGCTTCGGGGCCTTGACGATGACCTTGCGGATCTCGCGGCCGTCGATCGACGTGATGACGTTGGGCTCGGCGAGGGCGAGCGCCGTCAGCTCGTCGTCGGAGATGTCGGGGCTGACCTCGATCTTGCCGCGCACCTTGCCGAGGACCTGCACGACGCACGTGACCGATGCCGACGTCAGGTGCGCGGGGTCGGCGACAGGGTATGCCGCATGCGTCAGCGAGTCGGCGTGCCCGAGGCGCGACCACAGCTCCTCCGCCACGTGCGGCGCCAGCGGCGCCAGCATCAGGACGAGCGGCTCGACGACGGCACGGCTGCTGACCCCGACCTTGGTCAGGTGGTTCGTCAGCTCGATCAGCTTGGCGATGACGGTGTTGAACCGCAGGTGCTCCATGTCGACCCGGACGCCCTCGATCGTCGTGTGCAGCGCGTGGAGCGTGGCGGCGTCGAGGTCGGCGTCGTCGACCCGCAGCTCGCCGGTGTCCTCGTCGACCAGCAGGCGCCAGACGCGCTGCAGGAACCGCTGCGAGCCGACGACGGCGCGGGTCTCCCACGGCCGCGACACGTCGAGCGGGCCCATCGACATCTCGTAGACCCGGAAGGTGTCGGCGCCGTACGCGTCGTACATCTCGTCGGGCGTGACCATGTTCCTGAGGCTCTTGCCCATCTTCCCGTACTCGCGGGTGACGGGCCTGCCCTCGTACGTCCAGCCGCCGTCGGCCTCCACGACCTCCTCGGCCGGGACGTAGACACCCCGCTCGTCGACGAACGCGTACGCCTGGATGTAGCCCTGGTTGAGCAGCCGGTGGAAGGGCTCCTCGCTCGACACGTGGCCGAGGTCGAACAGCACCTTGTGCCAGAAGCGCGCGTACAGCAGGTGCAGGACGGCGTGCTCGACGCCGCCGACGTACAGGTCGACGCCGCCGGTGCTGCCCGGGGTCCGCGGGCCGAGCCAGTAGCGCTCGTTCTCCGGATCGGTCACGGTTTCGGTGTTGTGGGGGTCGGTGTAGCGCAGCTCGTACCAGGACGACCCGGCCCAGTTGGGCATCGTGTTGGTCTCGCGCCGATAGGCGCGCGGACCGTCACCGAGGTCGAGCGTCACGTGCACCCAGTCGTCGGCGCGGGCCAGTGGCGGTTCCGGGTTGCTGCCGGCGTCATCGGGCTCGTACGTCTTGGGCGAGTAGTCGGGGACCTCGGGCAGCTCGACGGGCAGCAGGTGGTCGGGGATCGCGATCGGCTGGTCCGACTCGTCGTAGACGATCGGGAACGGCTCGCCCCAGTAGCGCTGACGGCTGAACAGCCAGTCGCGCAGACGGTACGTCGTGGTGCCCTCTCCGCGGCCGTTCTGCTGCAGCCAGTCGACGACGGCGACCTTGGCGTCGGCGACCGACATCGCGTTGATGTCGAGGCCCCCGGTGCCTGCGCCGGCGTCGGGATCGGCGGAATTGATGATCGGTCCGTCGCCGGTGAACGCACCCTCGTGGCCGTCGGGTGCCTGGATCACGGGGACGATCGGGACCCCGTAGGCGGTGGCGAACTCGTGGTCGCGGGTGTCGTGGGCGGGTACCGCCATGATCGCGCCGGTGCCGTAGCCCGTCAGGACGTAGTCGGCGATGAACACCGGGACCTGCTCGCCGTTGACCGGGTTGGTCGCGTACGAGCCGGTGAAGACGCCGGTCTTGTCCTTGTTCTCCTGGCGCTCGACGTCGGTCTTGGCCGCGGCCATCGCGCGGTAGGCGGTGACCGCCTCCGCCGGGCTGTCCAGGTTGTTCGTCCACGAGCGCGGTGTGCCGTCGGGCCACGTCCTCATCGTGAGCGTCCCGACCAGCTCGTGCTCGGGGGCGAGCACCGCGTACGTCGCGCCGAACAGTGTGTCGGGACGCGTCGTGAAGACGTCGAACGAGGCGTCCGCCGTCGGCACCTCGAAGCGGACGCGTGCACCGTCGGAGCGTCCGATCCAGTTGCGCTGCATGTTCTTGACCGACTCGGGCCAGTCGACCCGGTCGAGGTCGTCGGTCAGCCGGTCGGAGTAGGCCGTGATGCGCATCTTCCACTGGCGCAGGTTGCGGAGGAAGACCGGGAAGTTGCCGCGCTCGCTGCGACCGTCGGCCGTGACCTCCTCGTTGGCCAGCACGGTGCCCAGGCCCGGGCACCAGTTGACCGGCGACTCGTCGACGTACGCCAGCCGGCGCGAGTCGATGAGGATGCGTCGCTCCAGCGGCGCGAGATCGTCCCAGGCCGCTCCGTCGGGGGCCGTGCGGGCGCCCGATGCGTACTCGGCCCGCAGCTCGTTGATCGGGCGGGCCCTCTGCTGGTCCTCGTCGTACCAGGACTCGAAGATCTGGATGAAGATCCACTGGGTCCACCGCACGAAGTCGGGATCGATCGTCGCGAAGCTGCGACGAGGATCGTGGGCGAGCCCGAGCCGGCGCAGCTGGCGGCGCATGGTGGCGATGTTGGCCAGCGTGTTGGTGCGGGGGTGCTCGCCGGTCTGGACGGCGTGGATCTCCGCCGGCAGCCCGAAGGCGTCGTACCCGAGGGCGTGCAGGACGTTGTCGCCCTGCATGCGGCGGTAGCGGCCGACGACGTCGGTGGCGATGTAGCCCAGCGGGTGGCCGACGTGCAGGCCAGCGCCCGAGGGGTACGGGAACATGTCCATGATGAAGTACTTCTCGCCGGTCACGTCGCCCGCGAGATCGCCCGTGGGGTTGGGGGCCTCGAAGGTGCCCTCGGCGTCCCACCGGTCCTGCCAACGCCGCTCGATGTCACCCGCGAGCGTGCTCGTGTAGCGGTAGGAGGCGGATGTCTCGTCAGGCGTGGTCACCGACCGAATGTTACCTACGGGTCGCTCAACCCCGTACATCGCTGGCGCTCAGCCGGTGTGAACCTCGGGCGTGCCCGCCACGTCGAGCGACTCGGCGAGCCGGCGCAGCAGCCGCTCCAGATCCGCGCGCTCCTGGTCCGAGAGGTCGGCCAACAACCGCGCCTCGTTGGTCACGTGCACCGGATACGCCTCGTCCATCAGGGCGACGCCCTCTGCGGTGAGACGCACCCGCCGCACCCGGGCGTCGCGCTCATCGACACGTCGCTCAACCAGTCCGAGACGTTCGAGCCGATCGGTGCGCTTCGTGACGGCCCCGGACGTCACCATGGTGCGAGCACCGAGCTCCGACGGCGTCAGCTCGTACGGCGCGCCATTGCGGCGCAGCGTCGCCAGGACGTCGAAGTCGCCCTCTCCCAGGCCCCGCGCAGCGAAGACGGGTCGCAGCCGGTCGTCGATCGTCTGCGCCAGGCGTGACACCCGGCCGATGACGTGAAGGGGCGAGGAGTCGAGGTCGGGACGCTCGACCGCCCACTGGCCGACGATGGTGTCGACGTGATCTGGATGGGTCATGGATTGATCCTACCTTCCATGGAAGATATAGTATCTTCCATGGAAACTATTTCGCGCGCCTGGCAGACCTTGCTGATCACCCTGGTGGCGCCGATCGCCTGGGGCACGACGTACACGGTCACGGCCGAGCTCCTCCCGCCCGACCGCCCGCTGTTCGCCGCCGTCGTGCGGGCCCTGCCCATCGGTCTTGTCATCCTCGTCGCGCGCGGACGCCTTCCCCACGGCTCCTGGTGGTGGCGGTCGCTGGTGCTCGGCACCTGCAACATGGGTCTGTTCTTCGTGCTGATCTTCGTCGCCGCCTATCGCCTGCCCGGTGGGCTCGCGTCGACCGTGACAGCCATGTCGCCGCTGGCCGTGATGGCGCTGGCGGCGGCGCTGATCCGCGAACGCCCGACCCCCGGCGGCCTCATCGGCGGGTCGATCGGCGTGGTGGGTGTCGCCCTGCTCGTGCTTCGTGCCGATGCCGGCATCGATCCGCTGGGCCTGATCGCCGCTGTCGGTGCGGTGGCCTCGTCTGCCGTCGGCTTCGTGCTGCTCAAGAAGTGGGAGCGACCGGTCGACCTGCTGACCCTGACCGGCTGGCAGCTCACCTCCGCGGGCCTCGTCCTGCTGCCGGTCGCAGCGGTCGTCGAGGGGGCTCCCCCCGCGATCGAGCCTCGGGGCGTCATCGGGTTCCTGTGGCTCGGCATCGTCGGAACGGGCCTGGCGTACGTCTGCTGGTTTCACGGACTCAGCCGGATGACGGCCGGCGCCACGGCGCTGGTCGGCCTGGTCAATCCTGTCATCGGGACACTGCTGGGCGTCGTCGTGATGCAGGAGACCTTCGGCACGGCCCAACTGATCGGTGTGACCCTGGTCCTCGGTGGCGTCCTGGCCGGTCAACCGTCCGTGGTCGCGGGGCTTCGTCGCCGCGACCACCGGCTCGCTCGCCGAGCGCCGGAACGGTGTCTCTGATTCAGAGTCGTTCGACGAGGCCTGGGATCTCGGCCCGGCTCAGGTCCACCCGCTCGCCCACCCAGATCGAGACGCTGCGGCGCTCGTCGTGCTCGCCAGGCATCCACTCCTCCACCCAGGCCGCAACCGCCCGACCGACTGCCACGCCCTCGCCCTGCGGCGAAGGTTCGATGCGGTGGACCGAGACGCGAGGCGGCGTTGCCAGCAGCGGCAGGTCGTCGTCAGGGCCCGCTTCTACCAGCACCTGGCCGTAGGCGTCGGCTGGAAGCCACGCCAGGGCCGTGATGATGCTCGGCAGGTCGCGCAGGTCCCCGGCGATCAGTGCGTGCTCGATCGGGAGGCGGCGGCGATGGGATCTCACCCTCCAATAATAGAGGGTTGCCTAACCTCACTCAAGCGAGGGTGAGCCATCACACGTGCTGGCGTGCCTCAGGCAGAGATGTGCGCCTGCAGGAACCAGCGGTCCTTCGTGAGGCCGCGCTCGATCTCGATCGCGACGTCCTGGCTGCTCAGGTCGATGTCGTCGAGACCGGTGACCGCGGCGCGCACCGTGACCAGGACGGCATCGATCTGGTGGACGACCGAGGCCGCGGTGTCCTGCCAGGACTGGAAGCCGTCGGGCAGCACCGGGAGCGTCGACTGCGCGGCGACCGTCTGGAGGCGGGCGTCGAGCGGCAGGCCCAGGGCGACGACACGCTCGGCGGCGGTGTCGGCGTAGTCCTGGGCGTGGGCGACCACGTTGTCGAGGGTCTCGTGGACACCGACGAAGCTGCCACCGCGGACGTGCCAGTGCGCCTGCTTGCCGTTCACGACGAGGGCCTCGAGGTCACGCACGACCGGGCTCAGGAACTGGGCGACGCCGGCGGCGATCTCGGAGGTGGTGGCGAGGGCGGACGGGATCTGCGTGTCAGTGGAGGTCATCCGTCCACCCTGCCCAGAAAACGTGGCGCTTTCAACGAAGAGCAGCCTGACCTCATGATGGTGAGGCTGCCCTGCGTCATGACGACGCTGGCATCAGGACAGTGCGCAGAAGGCCTCGACCTTGCTCGTCGGACCCGAGACGATCAGCTCGTCGCCGTCGTGCACCGGTGTCGTCGCCTGGGCGTAGGTGAAGTCGCTGCCCCGCGACTTGATCGCCACGATCGTCACCCCGTAGTCGGCGCGCAGGGCGGCCTCCTGCAGCGTCTTGCCGGCGGCCCGCCCGGGTGACCGGGTGCGGGCGATCGCGAATCCCTCGTCGAACTCGATGAAGTCGGTCATGGTGCCCGTCACCATGTGCGCGACCCGCTTGCCCATCTGGGACTCGGGGCGGATGACGTGGGTCGCCCCGACGCGCTCGAGGATTGCCGCGTGCTTGCCGCTGATGGCCTTGGCCCAGACCTCCTTGACGCCGAGGTCGAGCAGGCCCAGCACCGTCAGGACGCTGGCCTCGATGTCGGTGCCGATGCCGACGACGGCGATCTGGAACTGCTCGGCACCGATCTGGCGAAGCGCCTCGGTGTCGGTCGTGTCGGCGGCGACGACGTGCGTGAAGTCGCTGGCGTACTTCTGGACGATGTCGGCGCGCTCGTCGACGGCCAGCACGTCATGTCCGAGGTGCTGGAGCGATCGGGCCACGGCCGTGCCGAAGCGACCCAGTCCGAGCACGATGACCGGCGGGGTCTGCGAGGTGGTGCGGTCCTTAGCCAATGATCGGTTGCTCCTCGGGAAGGTGGTACCGCGGCATCCTACGCCGCAGCACGAGGGCTCCGGCCGCCGCGATGGTCCCGACCCGGCCGAGGAACATCAGCACGATGATGACGCCCTGGGCGTTGGCCGGGAGGTCCGGCGTGATGCCGGTGCTCAGGCCGACCGTGGCGAACGCCGACGTGCACTCGAACAGCACCTCGTCGAACTCGAAGTCGGTCATCAGCATGACGAGGAACGTCGTCACGGTGACGAGCATGACGGCCAGCAGCGCGATCGTGAGCGCCGTGCGGACGACCCGCGGGCCGACGGACCTGTTGCCGACCGTGATGTCCGGGTCGCCCCGCAGCTCGGCCCAGATGACGTACGCGAGCAGGAGGAAGGTGGTGATCTTGATTCCGCCCGCGGTGCTGGCGCTGCCGCCGCCGATGAACATCATGATGATGCCGATGTTGAGGGTCTCCGGGCGGACCGATCCCCAGTCGAAGCTGTTGAGGCCACCCGATCGCGGCATGATGCCGCCCTCGATGCCGGTGACGACCTTGTGCCAGGAACCGGCACCGCCGAGGGTGTCCGGGTTGTTCCACTCCAGCAGCAGGAAGGTCAGCGCCGCGAAGATCAGCAGGCCGATCGACCCCCACACCGTGAGCCGTGTGTGGATCGTCCAACGGGCCGGGTTGCGCCAGCCGGTGAAGAGCTCGGCCAGTACGGGGAAGCCGACGGCGCCGACGAACACGGCCAGCGAGATCGGGATGATGATGAGTCCGTCGCCCGCGTAGCCGACGAGGCTGTCGCTGTTGAGGGAGAACCCGGCGTTGTTGAACGCCATGACCGCGTCGAACACGCCGTGCCACAGCGCCGTCGGCAGGTCGTCGAAGTAGCTCGCGCGGTAGCGGACCGTGAGGACGACCGCCGTCACCGTCTGGAAGAAGAGCATCGTGACGGCGACGCGCTTGAACAACGGGCGCACCTCCCCGATGTTGACGACGTGCATGTCGGCCTGGGCCACCAGGCGGGTGCGCAACCCCAGCCGGCCCCCGATGAACAGGCCGAGGACCGTCGCGAGCGCCACGATGCCGAGACCCCCGATCTCGACCAGCGCGAGGATGATTCCCTGCCCGGCCGGCGACCAGTACGTCGAGGTGTCGACCGTGGCGAGCCCCGTGACCGTGACGGCGGACGTCGAGGTGAAGACCGCCGGCATGAAGTCCGGTGTGGACGGGCCGAGCCGGGCGAACGGCATCAGGAGCAGGAGGGTGCCCACGCTGATCAGCGCGAGGAACGTCAGCGGGAGCAGACGGACCGGATGGGCGATCGAGGCCGGGATCGAGAGCCTCCGAGGGCGGAGCACGGCACGACGTTACCTCAGGAGAAGAGTGCCCCGACCGTGATAATTTCGTCGATATGGTCTCGCCCGTTCGTGCCGCCCGCGCGGCGATGTCCAGACTGGGTCGCTCCCGGGAGCTGCCGGCCTTCGCGGCGACCGTCGGAGGGCTGTTCCTCGCGGTGCTCTGCGCGACGTTCGGGCTCGAGATCGGGGCACTCGTCCTGATCACGGTCTCGACCGTCGGCGAGCTGTTCTTCGAGCGGAGGAAGTCACCCCCGTCGACCCTGCTCGCCCAGGCGTCGCTCGGCGTCCCGATGCGCTTCGCGCTGCGCCTGGTGGTCGGTCTCGTCGTCACTGAGCGCGTCGACTCCGTCTGGGCCTGGCGCGTGCTCGCCGCGTGGGGCATCATCCACGCGATCGTGCTGTGCGCCCGGTCGCTGCACGAGGAATATCGCGAGATCGGCCCGATCAAACCGATGCGCACCCGCAACATCCCGGGCTCGCCCCGTATCCACGACGCGCCCCCACGGCGCATCGCCGAGGTCACGTTCAGCCAGCTGATCGTGCTCATGCCGGCACTGCTGGGCGCGCCGTGGTGGCTCGTCGTGATCCTGTCGAGCATCGGCAGCGCCGTGGTCGTCCGGGCGTCGGTGCCCGACATGCGCGGCTCCTGGGCCATGCGGCAGGAGAAGCGGGCGACCGGGTTCACCGGCCCCCTGCGGCAGATCCAGGACTTCCTGGACGACCACCAGCCCGAGGTCATCGTCCACCTGAGTGGGCCGCCGACCGCGGCCTACCAGATCAACACCTGGCTCGAGGCCCTCGAGTCGCTCGACCGCCGGGTCTTCATCGTGCTCCGCGACCCGGAGCTGTTCCCCCGGGTCGCGTCGACGTCCATCCCCGTCCTCGAGCTCAAGGATCCCGGCGAGCTCCTCATGCTCGACTTCCGCTGCGCCAAGATCGCGCTCTACCCGTCCAACACCGGCAACAACATCCACCTGCTGCGGCTGCCCACCCTCATGAGTGCCTTCATCGGCCACGGGGACAGCGACAAGAGCGCGTCCAACAACCCGTTCTCCCGCGCGTACGACGAGCTGTGGGTGGCGGGAGCGGCCGGAGCCGACCGCTACCGGCGCTCGGGGCTGGGCATCCACGAGAGCCAGTACCGGTTCGTCGGGCGTCCGCAGGTGCATGCGATCACGCAGGAGCCGCGCCTCGGCGACGAGGAGGTGCCGACGGTGCTCTACGCGCCGACCTGGGAGGGCGTCAACCTCGACCAGGAGTACTCGTCGGTCTCGGCGGTCGGCGTGCGCGTCGTCGAGGCGCTGCTGACCGCCGAGCCGCCGGTGCGCGTCGTGTTCAAGTCGCACCCGTTCACCGGCCAGCGCGACGCCAAGTACCGGGCCGTGCTCGCCCGCATCGGCAACCTGCTCGACGACGCGGCCGCCCGCACCGGCATCGACCACCGGGTCGTCAAGGGCGGATCGATCAACGAGTGGTTCAACCGGGCGACGGCCATCGTCACCGACATCTCGAGCGTCGTCAGCGACTTCCTGGCCAGCGAGAAGCCGTACGCGGTCTTCAACCACACCGACCTCGACGACGAGAGGTTCCGCGCCGAGTACCCGTCCACCGGGGCAGGCACCACGATCGGGCGCGACGGTCGTGGCATCGCCGAGTTCATCGACGTCGTCACCCGCCGGGCGCCGGACGTCCACGCCGAGGCGCGTGCCGCCCTCGCCACGTACCTCCTCGGCCCGTTGGAGCACCGTTCGCTCGAGAGCTTCCAGGCCGCGATCGACGCCCTCATCGTGCGGTCGGAGACCGAGCGCGCCGACTACCGCGACGGCACCCCCACCAGCGAGGTCCCGGTGACGGGCGACGCAGGCCTGTTCTGACCGCCACCCGCGTGAGAACGACGACGCCGGCCGGCGACCAGCGCGGGAGGATGGAACCTCGGGGCGCGGACGATAGGGTGATCGGGTGAATTCGGCTGCCGGGAAGATCGCCATCGCGATCGTGACGTACAACCGGTCGACCTTCCTGCGGGAGCTGCTGGCCAGCGCCGCCGTCATGGACGCGCCGCCGTTCCGGATCGTCGTGGTCGACAACGCCAGCACCGACGACACGCAGGGCGTCATCTCCGCCGCGGCAGGCGACTTCCCCGAGGGCGTGCTGGTCAACCACCGCCTCGCGACCAACACCGGCGGGTCCGGCGGGTTCAGCGAGGGCACGAAGGTCGCCCTCGAGCTGGGCGCCGACTGGGTGTGGCTGATGGACGACGACGTCGAGATCCTCCCAGACGCGATGGCGCAGTTCGCCCCGTGGATGGAGCGGTTCCGGGTCATCCATGGTCGCCGCTACGACTTCGACGGCACACCGTTCTACTGGCAGGCCAAGTTCAACGAGTTCCTCGGCGTGCCCCTGCCCTACAGCGGCAAGCAGTTCGGCCGCGAGGGCTTCGCGATCACCAACTCCGGGACGTTCGAGGGGATGCTGATCCACGCCGACATCGTCCGCCTCATCGGCCTCCCGGACCCCCGCTTCTTCATCTCGTGGGACGACGCCGCGTACGCGTGGCTCGCCGCCCAGCACACCGACGTCGTCTACGTCGACGCGTTCGTGCTCAAGCGCAAGCGCGAGCAGAAGCAGGTCAACCTCGGCATCCGGCACCTCAACGACGGCAGCCCCCTGTTCCGTTTCCACGTCATCCGCAACCGGGCCTACGTCGGCAAGTACTTCCGCGAGCACGGCAAGCTCAACCGCTTCGGGTTCGGCCTCGGCACGGCGCTGACCCTGGCCAAGGAGATCTTCCGCCTCGTGGTCGTGCAGCACACCCTCAAGGGCCTCGGCGACCTGCGGCGCGGCTTCGCCGCCAACCGCGCGCTGTGGCGGGACCAGACGTGGCGTCCGATGGATCCCGCCGACGTCCCAGCAGCCCTCCCCCCAGCAGACCGAGCAGACCGGGCGGACGTCCATGACCGCTGACCTGCTCATCGTCGGTTCCGGCTTCTTCGGGCTGACGATCGCCGAGCGGTGCGCCACCGAGCTGGGCCTCTCGGTGCAGGTCATCGACCGCCGGTCCCACATCGGCGGCAACGCCTACAGCGAGGCCGACCCCGAGACGGGCATCGAGGTGCACCGCTACGGCGCCCACCTGTTCCACACGTCCAACCAGCGGGTGTGGGAGTACGTCAACCGGTTCACCGACTTCACCTCCTACCAGCACCGGGTCTACACGACGTTCCGCGGCGAGGTCTTCCCGATGCCGATCAACCTCGGCACGATCAACCAGTTCCAGCGGGCCGCCTACTCGCCCACCGAGGCCCGGGCCTGGGTCACCGAGCAGGCCGCGATGCTGACGCACGAGCCGACCAACCTGGAGGAGAAGGCGATCTCATTGATCGGCCAGCCCCTCTACGAGGCGTTCATCCAGGGCTACACCGCCAAGCAGTGGCAGACCGATCCCCGCGAGCTCGGCACCGACATCATCAGCCGCCTGCCGGTCCGCTACACGTACGACAACCGCTACTTCTCCGACACGTACGAGGGCCTGCCGACCGACGGCTACACCGCGTGGATCGAGCGGATGGCCGACCACCCGAACATCACCGTCACCCTCGACACCGACTTCTTCGACGAGTCCCAGCCGTTCAACAAGGCGGCGACCGTCGGCACGATCCCCGTCGTCTACACGGGCCCGGTCGACCGCTACTTCGACTCCGTCCACGGCGACCTGTCGTGGCGCACCCTCGACTTCGAGACCGAGGTGCTGCCGATCGGCGACTTCCAGGGCACCCCGGTCATGAACTACGCCGACACCGACATCCGTCACACACGCGTCCACGAGTTCCGCCACTTCCACCCCGAGCGCGACTACCCGACCGACCAGACCGTCATCATGCGGGAGTTCAGCCGCGCCGCCGAGGCGACCGACGAGCCCTACTACCCGATCAACACCCCGCAGGACCGCGAACGGCTGAAGGCCTACCGCCAGCTCGCCAAGGGCGAGACCGACGTCCTGTTCGGCGGGCGACTCGGGACGTACCAGTACCTCGACATGCACATGGCGATCGGCTCCGCGCTCAGCATGTTCGACAACAGGATCGCCCCCCACTTCGCCGACGGCACCCCGCTCGCCGACGGCGTCGCGGACGGTCATGGCATCTAGCGCCCGCGTCGGCCCGGTGCACCGCCTGCGCATCTGGGCCATCGGTCGCCTGCGCCGCTCGCGGTTCCTGCCGGCCGGCATGGCCGACAAGCTCACCGACGAGCACCGCCTCGGACGGCGGTTCGACCAGCAGGTCATGCTCTACTTCCCGACGATGCGCGACAGCCTCTACCAGCTGCGCCCGTGGTTCCACGCGATGAAGGCCCTCGACGACGTCCACCCCGTCGTCTGCGTCTTCAAGGACTCCCGTACCGCGCGGATCGTCCGCGACGAGACCGGCCTCGACTGCGTGACCCTGGCCCGCTACGGCCAGCTGGACGAGATCCTGTCCCTGTCGGACGTCAAGCTGGCGCTGTACGTCAACCACGACCCGATCAACTTCGAGAGCCTGCGCTTCACGTCGATGCTGCACGTCTACCTCGGGCACGGCGACAGCGACAAGGGCGTCTCGGTGTCGAACCAGGTCAAGGCGTACGACTACTGCTTCCTCGCCGGCCAGGCCGCGCTCGACCGCACCGCGTCCGCCGTCATGCTCTACGACGCGGACGCCCACAGCGTGCTGATCGGCCAGCCCCAGCTCGACGGCGGGGCTGCCGCCACGCCGCGACCGGACGCCACCCGGCAGACCGTGCTCTACGCCCCCACCTGGGAGGCCTCCCAGCCGTCGGTGTCGTACGGGTCGCTCGAGACCCACGGCGTCCGGCTGGTGGAGTCGCTCTCGAGCACGTACCGGGTGGTCTACCGGCCGCACCCGCTCAACGGCGTCATCCGTCCCACCTACGCGGCCGCCGATGCGGCCGTGCGGGCGCTCGCCGACCGGGTCGACACTGACGTGTCCCTCGAGCAGTCGTTCGCCGATGCCGACCTGCTCATCACGGACGTCTCTGCCGTGACGCTCAACTGGCTGCCGACCGGCCGGCCGTTGCTCGTCACGACGCCGACCGTCGCCTACCCGCCCAGTGCCCTGATGGACGTCGTCCCACAGCTCGCCCCGGACGACGACGTCGCGGCGATCGTCGGCGCCCACCTGGCCGACGACCCCACTGCGGCATCCCGGGCCGCCCTGGTCGAGCACTACCTCGGAGACCCCTCCCCGGGCGTGGCGACCACGCGCTTCATCGCCGCGTGCGAGCAGATGATCGACCTGCGCGACCGAGAGTGGGCGGCGCAGCAGGCTGCCGGCGCCACCGGACCCTGACGCGTGGCGGTCCAGCGACGGGGTCAGGGGCACGGGCGGCCGACGACGAGCCTGCCGGTCTACCTGACCGGTGTGCTCGTGCTCATGGTCGGCGTCCGGCTGCTCTTCCTGGGCGAGGCCGTCGGACGCGACGAGGCGGGCTTCCTGCTGGTCGGCGCGGGCTGGGACCACGGCTCGTCGCTCTACGGCAGCTTCTGGGTCGACCGTCCTCCGCTGCTGATCTGGTTGATGTCGCTGGCCAGCTCGGTCTCCACGCTGCGCCTGATGGGCCTGGCTGCCTCCGTCCTGATGGTGCTCGGCGTGGCCCGCACGGCACATCTGGCAGGCGGTGACCGGGCCGCACGGTGGGCGGCCGCCGCTGCTGCCCTGTTCAGCGCCGCGCACTGGTTCGGCGTCGCCCGCACGAACGGCGAGATGCTGGCCTCCGCGTTCGTCGCCTGGGGATTCGCTCTCACGGCGCAGGCGCTGCTCCGGCCCGGTCGGCGGTCGTGGCTGTGGGCGCTCGGCGCCGGCGTCATGGCAGGCTGCGCCCTGCTGGTCAAGCAGACCGTGGCCGACGGGATCGTCTTCGCCGTCGTGCTGGCGGTCGCCGTCGGATGGACGCCCCGGCACCGACAGGTCGCGGTCAGGGTGCTGCTGGCCGGAGCCGCCGGAGTCGCCGTGACGATCGGCATCGGCCTGGCAGGCGCAGCCACCCGCGGCACCTCCCCCACCGAGCTCTTCGACGCACTGGTGACCTTCCGCGCCGACGCGGGAGAGGTCATCCGGACGTCCGCCTCGAGTGCGACCACCGACCGCCTCGCGGTGCTCGTGGCCACCTGGCTCGGCGGAGGTCTCGCCGTCATCGCCCTGTCGATGACGTGGCACACGCTGCGGCGGCGGGAGCCGATCCTGCTGGCGACCTGGGCCGTCCTCGCCTTCGTCTCAGCCGCCGCGATGCTGGGCGGCAGCTACTGGGCCCACTACCTGCTGCAGCTGGTGCCTGCATCGGCGCTCGCGGTCGGGCTGATCGCCCACCGGATGAACGTCCGGCTCCGGACCGCCGTCAGTGGCCTCGTCCTCGTCGCGACGGTCAGCAACCTGTTCTGGACGTTCGTCTCGCCGCCCACGGACGGCGCCGAGGCACGGGTCGTGGGACGCTGGCTGAAGACCTCCGCCGTCCCCGGCGACACCGTCGTCGTGGCCTACGGGCAGCCCAACGTGCTGGCCGCGGCCGACATGACGAGCCCGTACCCCTACCTGTGGAGCCTGCCGGTGCGCACCCTCGACCCCGACCTGGTCGCGATGTCTGCGGTCATGGACGGCGACACCCGACCCACGTGGTTCGTCGACTGGTCCGGCATCGACTCGTGGGCGATCGATCCCACCGCGCTGCGCGCCGTCCTCGACCGGCGCTACCGCCAGGTGGCCGACGTGTGCGGCAGGACGGTGTGGCTCGAGCGGTCCCGACCCCGCTCGCTCTCGCTGCCCGGGGAGTGCCCGTGACCGCGGAGACGGACGCCGTGGGCGTCGTCGATGCCGGCACCGACACGACGGTCCAGCCGGCCCGGACGCCGTGGGCGTGGCGCGGTCCGGCGCTCGCGGTGTTCGCCGTCGCGTTCGGCGTCGGGGTCGTGCTGATCGGCGTGCCGACCGACCCGTTCCAGCTGTTCGCCTGGCTGTGGCTCGCCACGATCGCGTTCAACATCCATGCACCCTGGCGCCAGCACCTGGTGTTCCCCCGCGACTGGTGGCCGGCGTTCGGCCTGCTCGTGCTCTACCTCTACAGCCGCGGGCTGTCCGACGAGATCGTGTCGATGCCGATCCACTGGACGATGCCGATCCGGGTCGACGAGTGGATCGGCGGCGGTCAGCTGCCCACGGCACGCCTGCAGGACGCTCTGTGCGCCTCCCCGTGCTCGGCCGGATCCCCGCCCCGCTGGTACGACGAGGTGCTGACGACCGTCTACTTCACCCACTTCGTGGCAGGACTGACGATCGCGGTCGTCCTGTGGCTGCGCGACCGGGCGACGTGGGTGCCCTGGATGCGCCGGTACATCGTCATCAACTTCTCCGCGCTGGTCATCTACGTCCTCTACCCGATGGCGCCGCCGTGGCTCGCCTCGAACCAGGGCTACCTCGACCAGCCGCTGCCCCGCCTGACCGGTCGAGGGTGGGACGAGCTCGGCCTCGGTGGCTTCCATGTCGTGCTGGCCAAGGTCGGCAACCCGGTCGCCGCGATGCCGTCACTGCATGCGGGCCTGGCGATGCTGATCGCCCTGTACGGGATCGTGCGGCTCCGCAGCGCGTGGCGCTGGCTCCTGCTGGTCTACCCCCTGCTCATGGCGACGGCCCTGGTCTACTACGCCGAGCACTACGTCATCGACGTGTTCGCCGGTTGGGCGCTCGCCGTCGGCGTCATGGTGGGTTGCGGGTGGTGGGAGCACCGCGCCCGCCGCGAGCCCTCCGGCGCCGCGCCACCGACGACGGTGGTCCCAGAAGCCGGCGCGCAGGAACGCCCGCTGCAGCCGTGACGACCGGTCGGCCGGCGTGTCGAGCGACAGCCGTTCGTAGAGGGCCCGTCGGGCCCGCCGCGCGGGTCCACGCGGACGCCCGCGCAGCGGCTCCAGCCCACCGTGCGCCCGGACGTCGAGCAGCTCCTGCACCGCACTGACCCAGGTGTTGTCGCCGCGGTCGTGCAGGTAGTTGTCCTCGAGCCACTCCGGTGCCGGCTGACGGAACTCGCCGAGGACCAGTGAGGCGCTCGAGCCGAGCAGCCCGCTGCCCACCAGGACCACGTTGATCTGCCGGTGGCCCACGCCGAAGTCGTTGACGGCCAGGCACGGGACACCGGCGGCCACCGCCTCCAGCACCGCGGTCGAGCTGATCGTCGCCAGCCCGACCGCACGCTCGAGGTGCCACGCCATGGGGCCGGCCTCGACGACGAGGTTGTCGGGCACGGCGACCCCCTCCCGGACGAGCTCGTCCAGCAGCTGCTCGTACGGGTACTGCTCGACGTGCGTCTGCGGCTCACCGTCGCGGGCGCGCACCTTGACCACGACCGTCAGGTCCGGATGGGCCCCCGCCGTCTCGATGAGTCTGCCCAGCATCCAGCGACGGTCACCGAGGGCCGCCGGCACCATCGCCTGGGCGGCGAAAACGATGCGGTCGCGGACGGGCGGGGGTGTATCTGCCGCTCGTGTGTTCGTCAGGCTCAGCTGGTCCAAGAAGGGCAACGTCGCCAGCTCGAAACGGTGCCCCTCGGCGCCGTCGGCTTCGCCGAACTCCCGCAGCTCCCGGTGGCTGTGGACGATGAAGACGTCCGCGCACCGCCGATAGCGCAGGCCGGGCGCCTGCACCGGCACGGAGATCCCCGCGAGGCCGCTGACGACCACGGGGCGGGCGCCCAGCTCGCCGAGCAGACCGCCCAGCACCTCGACCGCCATGCCTCGGGCGGCGCCGACGACGACGTCCGGCTCCCAGGACGACAGCACGTCGATCAACGCTGCCCGGCCCATCAGCTCGACGTCAGCCGGCGAGAACCTGCTGCCGGCCAGCGCCTCGGCGAGCTGACGGGCGCTCGGCTCGGCGTTGCCGCGCAGCACCAGGAGCCGGACCCGCCAGTCGTCGGGCACCTGCCCGGCCAGGGCCGCCCCCCACTTGACGTAGGAGTCGGAGTCCGTGACGAACAGGGCCTTCTGCATCACACCGCGGCGACGGCGACGGCCACATCGGTGACGCGGCGCAGGCGCTTGAGCTGGGCGTGCTCGCCCGGCTCGACCCGCTTGACGCCGTCACCGAGGGCCTTCTCGATGATGCGGATGTCGCGGACGAGGTCCATGAACGCGTGCGGCTCGAGGCTCGCGGACTGGTCCGACCCCCACATGGCGCGATCCAGGGTGATGTGGCGTTCGACGGCCGTGGCACCCAGGGTGACGGCCGCGACGGAGATCTGCTGGCCCCGCTCGTGACCCGAGTAGCCGATCGGCACGCGGTAGCGAGCTGAGAGCACGGGGATCATGTGCAGGTTGGCCTCCTCCGGCGGCAGCGGGTACGTCGATGTCGCGTGCAGGATGACCAGGTCGTCCGTGCCGAGGATCTCGACGGCCCGGTCGATCTGCGAGATCGTGCTCATGCCCGTCGACAGGATGATGGGCTTGCCGGTCTCGGCCAGGGCCCGCAGCAGCGGCAGGTCCGTGACGGAGGCCGAGGCGACCTTGTGCGTCGAGACGCCCATGTCCTCGAGGAACTCGACCGACGGGACGTCCCACGGGGAGGCGAACCAGTCGACGCCCTGCGCGAGCGCGTAGGCACCGATCTCGGCGTACTGCTCACGGTCGAACTCGACCCGGTAGCGGTAGTCGAGGTAGCTCATCTCGCCCCACGGTGTCTCCCGCCGGGTGGCCTTCATGTCCGCCGGTGTCGAGATGTCCGGGGTCCGCTTCTGGAACTTGACCGCCTGCGCGCCGGCGAGGGCTGCGACGTCGATGAGCTTCTTGGCCACCGCGACGTCACCGTTGTGGTTGATGCCGATCTCCCCGATGACGTACGTGGGGCGGCCGTGGCCGATGATCTTGTCGCCGATCTGAACCCATTCACTCATGATGTTGCCCTTCTGTTGGGGTGGTGCCGGTGGAGGTTCCGCTGTCGGTCGTTCGGGCCTTGTGGCCCGCCAGCACGCGATCAGCGAGCTCCCGAACTGCCCCGTCGCCACCTCGGCGACGCAGCACGATGGGTGACGCCGAGCGGGCGTCGCGATGGGCAGTGATGTCCGGATGCGCACCGGCGACCACGACGGGCCAGCCGACGGCGCGCAGACAGGCCGCGTCGTTGACGTCGTTGCCGAGGTAGGCGACGTCGGCGAGGGGCACGCCCTGCCGGTCGGACCACTCCGCCAGCGCCCGCAGCTTGTCGTCGCAGCCCGCGATGACGTCGACGCCGAGCTTCGCGGCCCGGGCCCGGACGACGGGGTTGGTCTCGGACGACAGGATCAGGAAGGGGATGCCGGCTCTCCGCAGCTGGGCGACGCCCATGCCGTCGGAACGATTGACCTCGACCGACTCGACACCGTGCTGGTCGACGACGACCCGGTCGGCGGTGTGGACGCCGTCGAAGTCCGTCACGACGGCCCGGGCGGGGACGGCCGACGGCCGGGACGTCTCAGCTGCCTCTCGACGCGACCAGATGAGCTCGGCCAGCTCCAGGTCGTGCTCGCTGTCGATCTCGAGCGCATCGGACGGATCGACCTCGACCAGCCGGAGCCGGCCGAAGAAGCGATGGCCGTGCTCACGGAACCCGGAGGTGCGCATGACGTAGAAGGCACCGGTCTCGGCGTGCTCGGGGACGCGGTCCTGGCGCCGCTGGCGCACGGACGCTTCGTGGTTGACGCCGACCGGCCCGTCCACGTCGTGACGCCAGAGGTGCACGTCGGAGCGCACGGCGCTGAACGCGACGTCGCACTCCCCCGCGCGCACCAACGTCACGGCTCGGTCGATGTCGGCGACCCGGATGAACGGGCTGGTGGCCTGGACGAACACCGTCACGTCGGGGACGACGCCCTGCGCGGCCAGGTGGGACAGAGCGTGCTCGATGGCCGACTCCGACGAGGCCTCGTCACCCGACAGGACGGTGGGCCGCTCGATCACACCGGCACCGGCGGCGCTCGCGACGGCGGCGATCTCGGGATCGTCGGTCGAGACGAGCACCGGGCCCACGGTCGAGCTGGCCAGCAGCGTCTGCACGGCACGGGCGATCAGCGACTCACCGCCGAGCGTGCGCAGGTTCTTGCGGGGAACCCCCTTCGACCCGCCGCGCGCCGGGATGACAGCGCACACGGCGGTCGTCGGCTGCGGGTACCGCGCAGGACGCGTCGTGGCCAGGGTGTCCTGGGACATGGAGTCCTCCTCGGTCGGTCGACGGGCTGTCGCACTCCTCTCGACGCTAGGAAGCACGGGCGACGCGGTGGTGAACGCCGCCCCTCGGCTCCGCGAACGTCGCCGGTCGTGCCGGGGCATCCGGGGTCGACGACGACCACCGCCCGGCGACACGGACAACCGCGACCCAACACTGGATGAACCCTCCGTTGACCCGTCCTGCAGGGCGCAGGACGTGGGTACCGTGCGGGAGTGATGCCCGAGAATCCGCGTACGGCGCTGCTCATCGCCGCCTTCGACTCGCAGCTCAAGTGGTGCGCCGGCATCCGCGACGAGCTCGACGCCCGCGGGTTCACCTCACGGGTCATCGTGCCGGACACCCGCTCGGCTCTCTCCGAGCGGCAGATCCGCGACGCCGGGTTCGAGCACGTGGAGCGGGCGTCCTGGCCCGACCTGGTCGCCGCCAGCCTGCTCAGCGACGTCGTCGTCAGCTCGCTGGCCGGACCGCTGACCCACCGCCTCAGCCTCGACCTCGCGGCGGCGGTGCGCGCCGGGCAGGACGGTCACAGCGGGCCGGTCCTGGTGTCGGGCTGGGTCGGCATCATCATCGAGAAGGTCACCGCCGGCTACCTCGACCGCTCGGGGACCGACGTCGTCGCGGTCAACTCCCTCGACGACCTCGACCACTTCCGCCGGGCCGGGGCGACCCTGGGGATCCCCACCGACAATCTCGTCCTGTCGGGACTCCCCTTCCTGTCCTGCGCACCCCCTGCGCAGCGGGGTGGGCCGGTGACGACGGTGCTGTTCGCCGACCAGCCCACCGTCCCGGCGTCCCAGGAGGAGCGGTCCTACGTCTACCGGCGCCTCGTGGAGCACGCCCGCCGCCACCCCGACCGTGAGGTCCTGCTCAAGCCCCGCCACCGTCCGGGCGAGGACACGTTCCACCGCATGGCCCACCACCCGGCAGACCTGCTGGCGTCCGAGGACCTCCCGGCCAACTTCCGGATCGACTACACCCCCATCTCCGAGCTGCTCCCCCGCGTCGACCTGCTGGTGACGATGTCGTCGACGGCATGCCTGGAGGCGATCGACCAGGGCTCCCGCGTGGCGCTGCTGCTCGACCTGGGCGTCCACGAGCGGCACGGCAATCACGTGTTCCTCGACAGCGGACTGCTGCGCACGTTCGACCAGATCGACGCGGACGACCTGGGTCACCCGTCGGACGCCTTCCTGCGCAGCTGGTTCGCGGGGCGCGACCGTCCCGCTCCGGTCGTGGTGGTCGACCGGGTCGAGGAGCTCCTGCGGTCGGGTCGCCGACCGTCACGCGACGTGTGGCACAGCGACTACTTCCGCTGCGCGATCGCCCGTGCGCAGTCCGACGCCCCACCCCAGCCACGCTGGATGTCCAACGCACTGGCCCGCCGCGTCCGCACCCGGGGGGCGGTCCGGGGCACCGCGGCCTACGCGGCGAGCCTGCTGCTGCCACCGGCCGTCATGATCCCGGCGAGGCGGTTCGCAGCATCGCGCCGAGGCGCCTGAGGACATCCCCTGGCGCGGTGGACGGTCTGCGGGCGGGGGCAACGCCGCCGAGCCGCAAAGCCCGGCCGGCGCGCCTACGAGGTCGGTGTCGGCGTGGGCGTCGGGGGACGGAGCGAGTCCGACGAGGACGACCAGCTGAACTCGCCGTTGGGCCCGTCGATCACGACGCTCGCGATGGCGATCCGTCCCTTGCGGGCCTCGTAGCGGACGCTGCAGCGGAACGTCGTGCCCAGTGCCGAGTCGACCTTCTCGGGGCACAGGACCCGCAGCCCGGAGCCCGCCTCGGCCTCGGCCTCGAGACGACGCTCGATGTTGTCGACGACACCGTTGGTCGACATCAGGCGGATCGTCGGCTCCGCCGCCACGGGCTCGTCCTCGCCGCCACCGCCGGTGGTCTTGATCATGAAGTAGACCGCCGCGACCAGGGCCACCGCGACGATGCCGAGCATGATGTTGATGAACGTCTTCACGGGTCGGATCCTATCTCCGCCCGGCCAGTGGACCCATGCTGGCACGATGGAGCCATGACCGAGGAGACCAGCCCGACCGGACGGAAGCCGCGTCGTGCAGGCCGCCTGTCGCGCGAGCTGATCACCGGGGTGACCCTCGAGATCATCGACAGCGAGGGCGTCGGCGCCGCCTCGATGCGCTCGATCGCGTCCCGTCTCGGCGTCGAGGCGATGAGCCTCTACAAGCACTTCCCGACCCGCGACGCCCTGCTCGATGCCGTCGTCGACCGCATCGTCGACGAGCTGGACGACGACCCCGAGGTCCGGCGGGAGGCGGTCGACGGATGGCGCGACTACCTGACACGACTCGCCCACGGCGTCCGGCGCTACGCGATCGCCCACCCGCACGCGTTCCCCCTGGTGACGACGAGGCCGGCCGACGCCCCCTGGGTCAACCCGCCGCTGCGATCGCTCCCGTGGATCGAGTCCCTGCTGTCGACCCTCAGCGACGAGGGGTTCGACGACCGGGAGGTGCTGTTCGCCTACCGCTCGTTCAACAGCTTCCTGCTGGGCTACCTGCTCCTGGAGTCGGGGGCCCGCACGCTGCGTGATCCGCAGGACGGCGACGGCTCGTTCGCGGCCGACGGCGCCAGCGACCCCGAGCCGGTCCCGGGTGGCCTCAGCCCCACCCGGACTGCCGCCGAGACCGAGAGCATCGCGGAGGCCGAGTCGGCTGCCGAGCTCCTCGACCCCCAGGACGACATCGCGGCGACCGAGTTCCCGACGATCCACCGCCTCGCCCGGGGCCTCGCGGAGGATCACTTCGGGGACGAGTTCGAGCGCGCGCTGACCGAGATGCTCGACGGGATCGCCGCGCGGCTGTGCTGAGATCGACGTCACGCCTGCTCGACTTGAGTCCCTTGTGGGCCGCGCTAGTGTGAAAACATGGCTTACAACGTAAGCCCTCCGGCACCAGCCGGATGTGACCGTTGAGAGGAACCATCATGGGAATCGTCGACAAGGCCAAGAACAACGCCGAGAAGCTCGTCGGAGAGGTCAAGGAGGCCGCCGGCAAGGCGACCGACGACAAGGACCTCCAGGCCGAGGGCAAGGCCGACCAGACCAAGGGCAGCGTGAAGAACGTGGGCGAGGACATCAAGGACGTCTTCAAGAAGTAGGAACACCCACCACCCGGCGCGCCTGCCACACTGAGTCCCGCGTCGTCGCACACCGACGGCGCGGGACTCTTGCCGTCCAGACTCGAACCGCCCAGACCCGGAGGAACCGCCAGACATGAGCACGCCCGTGACCCCCGACGAGCCCACCGCCGATCAGCCCCCGTCCGCTGACGACCGGGCGGCGGCAGGGCGGCGCCGCGCCGAGCCGGCCGTGGAGCCGGCTGCGCCTGCCGCGGCGGGCCTCAACAGCCGTGGCCGCGTCAAGCGAACCCGCGCCAGCGGCCTGTGGGTCGGCCTCATCAGCGCTGCCGTGCTCGCCGTCGGCTTCCTCGTGTTCATCGCGCAGAACTCCGAGAAGGTGACGATCAACTTCCTCGGCTTCTCCGGCGAGCTGTCGCTGGCCATCGCGCTGCTGCTGTCGGCCGTGATCGGCGCCCTGGTCGTGGCGGTGCCCGGCATCGTGCGGATCGTCCAGCTGCGCACCGCGCTGCGCAAGAACGCCAAGAACGCCAAGAACGCCCAGCACTGAGGCACCGAGTCGCTGGGTCCGGGGGGTTCCTGTGACTGGCCGACCGGGCGACGCCGGCGGCAGCTAGCTGCCGCCGCCGATCGCTGCCGGCCCGTCCTCACGTCGGATGTCGAAGATGTGGCCCGTCTGGTGGGACAGCAGCACGTCGAGCGACTGCCGGGCGACGGCCATCGAGCTGAGCAGTGTGCCCTCCGGCTCCTCGCCGAACGCCTTGGTGCGCATCGGGGTGCCGGTGCGCTCGGGGTTGATGCAGTTGACGCGCACCTCGCCCGCCCACTCGTCGGCCAGCGCCTGCGTGAGGTTGACGACGGCGGCCTTGGCCGAGGAGTACAGCGAGTAGCCCTTGCGGCCACGCGTGTACGACGACGACGTGAACAGCAGCAGCGAGCCGGATGACGTCGCCAGGTGCGGGTAGAACTCCTGGGCGATGAAGATCGGGGCGAGGTAGTTGATCTCGGTCGCCGCGAAGATCGTCTCCTCCGTCGTCTCGGCCAGGTCACCGATCGGCAGCACCCCGGCGGTGTTCACCACGAAGTCGATCGTGTCGACCTTCTGCAGCACCGACGCAGCGGCAGCGGCGATGTCCTCGCGACGGTCGACGTGGGTGTTGGTCGACGAGCGGGAGAACGTGTGCACGTCGGCGCCGAACCCGCGGGCCAGCTCGGCGATGTCGCCGCCGATGCCGTACGACCCACCGAACACGACCATGGTCTTGCCGGCGAGGGCTGCGCGGTACTCGTCGTCCGACAGCTCGTCGGGGGCGTCGGCAGAGTGCAGCTGGAAGAGCTTGTCGGCGATGTAGACATCGATCGGCTCGGTGACCTTCATGTTGCGCTCGTGGCCCTGGACGACCGCGATCGGCACCTCGGGCAGGTAGCGCAGCACGACCGTGCAGTCGTCTGTCGCCGTGAAGCCGGGATCCTTCCAGGCCAGCTCGTACGCCTGGCGGATGACCGACAGCCGGAAGGCCTGCGGCGTCTGGCCGCGGCGCAGCAGCGAGCGCTGGAGGACGTCCTGGATCGTCTCCGTCTCGCCGGCGGGGATGTCGTGGACCTGCACGATGGTGTCGGCCGACGGGATCGCCGTGTCGACGGCGCGGTGGGTGGCCAGCGCGGCGACGACGTCACCGATGATCGTCTGCGACACCAGCGGGCGCACGGCGTCGTGGAACAACACGTTGCACTCGTCGGCGCCCAGCGCGTCGAGGGCACGACTGGTCGACTCGTTGCGGGTCTGACCGCCCTCGACGATCTGCGAGACCTTGCCGTAGCCGCCGTTCTGCACGATCGCCCGGACGGGGTCGAGGTGGCCCGGCGCCATCAGGATCACGATCTCGTCGATCAGCGGCGACGCCTCGAAGGCGGCGATCGTGTGCTCGATGATCGTCTTGCCCGCGATCTTGATGAGTTGCTTGGGGATCGACAGGCCGACCCGGGTCCCGGTGCCACCCGCGAGGATGACGGCCACGTTGCGCAGTTCAGTCACCCGTCGAGGTTACCGGTCGATCACGTGCGGCAAGTCAGGGCGCGCCAGGCCGCATGACGGCCTCGGTCTGCTGGGACTTCCAGACCCGGAAGCCCTCCTCCGTCGCGCCTCGGCGCCAGTAGGCCGACACCGACACGTCCTTGCGGTCGACGCCCCGGTCCTTCAGGACGTACGGCCGCACGCTCTTGAGCAGCGCGGACTCGCCGTGGATGAACACCTGGGCCCGCCCCTCGGGCCACGGCCAGGCACGGACGGCCTCGTCGAGCAGCGTGGTCGTGCCGGCCGGGGCGTCGCCGCGATGGAGCCAGCGCAGGTCGACCTCGGCGCCATCTGCGGCGCGCAGCGGGATCTCGTCGGACTCCTCGTGCACCTCGATGAAGGCGGTGGCTCGCGCCCCCGCAGGCAGGGACTCGAGGGAGGCCGCGATGGCCGGAAGACCCGCCTCGTCGCCCACGAACAGGTGCCAGTCGGCGGACGGATCGGGCGCGTAGCCGCCGTTGGGGCCGCGCAGGTGGATCGTGTCTCCCGGCTGGGCGGCAGCGGCCCACGGTCCGGCGATCCCGTCGTCCCCGTCCTGTCCGGCGCCGTGGACGACGAAGTCGATCGCGAGCTCCTGTGCGTCCGCGTCGACCCACCGGATCGTGTAGGTGCGCAGCACCGGCCACGCCTCCTGGGGCATGTCGGCCTTGACGGCCTCGAGGTCGAGCGGCTCGGGATAGTCGAACCCGTCGGCCAGGAACACGAGCTTGCCGTAGGTGTCGGTGTAGGGCTGCGGGAGCGCCTCGTGCTGGCGCAGGAACTGCGCGAAACCCTCACCACCGAGGACGACCCGGCGCATCGACGGCGCCACCGTCTCGGTGCGGATCACGGACAGTCGGACCGGAAGGTTTTTGCTCATTCGTCTCGCCTCATGCGTCTACCTTCACCTGTGTAGCCTAACGGCGTGACCCACGGCATCGACATGACTCAGTTCGACCCCTCCACCCGCGTCCAGGACGACCTGTTCCGCCACGTGAACGGCCCGTGGCTGGACACCGCCGAGATCAAGCCCGACCGGGCGACGGCGGGTTCCTTCGTCACGTTGGTCGACGAGGCCGAGGCGACCGTCCTGCGCATCATCGAGGCGGCGAGCGAGTCGCCCGAGGACGACGAGCAGCGCAAGATCGGCGACCTCTACGCCAGCTTCATGGACGAGGACCGCATCGAGGCGCTCGGTGCCGAGCCGCTGGCCGCCGAGCTCGCCCAGGTCGACGCGATCACCGACATCCCGGGCTTCGTGACCACGCTCGGGATGCTCGACCGCCAGGGCGTCGGCAGCGCCTTCGGGATGTACATCGGGCCTGACCGCGGCAACCCCGACCGCTACGTCACCCACCTCGGACAGGGCGGCATCGGGCTGCCCGACGAGTCGTACTACCGCGAGGACGAGTCGGCCGACATCCGCGCCGCCTACGTCGGGCACCTCACGACGCTGCTCGGTCTGGCCGGCCTCGACGACGCCGCCGGCCGCGCCGCCCGCATCATGGACCTCGAGACCCGGCTCGCGGCCTTCCACTGGGACCGGGTCGCCTGCCGCGACGCCCAGAAGACGTACAACCTGCTGGATTCCGACGGCCTGCAGGCCCTGTCGCCGTCCTTCGACTGGGCCTCGTGGGCCCAGGGCGCACAGGTGGCGCCCGCCGTCATCGCGGAGGTCGTGGTCTCCCAGCCCTCCTTCCTCGAGGGGCTCGAGACGCTGCTCGTCGAGGCAGACCTGGAGGCCTGGAAGGACTGGCTCCGCTGGCAGGTCGTCCACAGCGCGTCGCCATACCTGTCGTCGGCCTTCGTCACGGCCAACTTCGAGTTCTACGGGCGCACCCTCAGCGGCACCGACGAGATGCGTCCACGCTGGAAGCGGGGCGTCGGGTTCGTCGAGGGCGCCATGGGCGAGGCCGTGGGCAAGATCTACGTCCGCACCGAGTTCCCGCCGGCGTCCAAGGAGCGGATGACCGAGCTGATCGACAACCTCCTCGAGGCCTACCGGCAGAGCATCACCGCCCTGCCGTGGATGAGCGACGACACCAAGAAGCGCGCCCACGACAAGCTGGACTCGTTCAACCCCAAGATCGGCCACCCCGATCAGTTCCGCGACTACTCGGCGCTCGAGACCGCGCCGGACGACCTCCTCGGCAACGTGCGGCGCGCGATCGCCGTCGCGACCGACCGTGAGCTCGCCAAGATCGGCTCCCCGATCGACCGCGACGAGTGGTACATGACGCCGCAGACCGTCAACGCCTACTACAACCCGACGATGAACGAGATCGTCTTCCCCGCGGCGATCCTGCAGCCCCCGTTCTTCCACGCCGACGCCGACGACGCGGTCAACTACGGCGCCATCGGCGCGGTCATCGGCCACGAGATCGGCCACGGGTTCGACGACCAGGGGTCGCAGTACGACGGCACCGGCGCGCTCAGCAACTGGTGGACCGACGACGACCGTGCCGCGTTCGAGCAGCTCACCACCGCGCTCATCGCCCAGTACGACGCGCTCAGCCCGGTGCGCGCCGACGGCAAGACCGTCAACGGCTCGCTGACGATCGGCGAGAACATCGGCGACCTCGGCGGCCTCGGCATCGCCCACCAGGCGTTCCGGCTCACCCAGCCGTCCGCCGACCCGATCGACGGCCTCACGCCCGACCAGCGCTTCTTCATCTCCTGGGCCCAGGCGTGGCAGTCCAAGGTGCGCCCCGCCGAGACCGTGCGCCGGCTCACCGTCGACCCGCACTCCCCCCCGGAGTTCAGGTGCAACCAGGTCATCCGCAACATCGACGCGTTCTACGACGCCTTCGACGTGACCCCCGACGACGAGCTGTGGCTGGACGAGAGTGATCGCGTCACCATCTGGTAAGCGGGGCGGCTACGCCGCCTCGCGGCTCCTTCGTCGCCGCTGTCCGCAACTCGCTGGCGCTCGCCACGGCCGCTTGCCTTCGCTCGCTGGCGGTCGCTCGACCTGTGGTGGGGCCCGTCCTCTCGGCTAGATTGCTCGAGTGACCATCACCGCCGCCGACTCGGCCCAGAAGCGGATCGTTTCCGTGCTCGTGCTCGTGCAGATCGTCGGGGGCGTCGGCAACGGTGCGGGGCTGGCCGTCGGCGGCCTCCTGGTCAAGGACATCACCGGTTCGTCAGGCTGGTCCGGCATGGCCGTGGTCATGCTGACGCTGGGCGCGGCTGCCTTCACGATCCCCCTCTCCTCGATCGCCGCCCAGCGTGGCCGCCGTCCCGCCCTGACGCTCGGCTGGCTCAGCGGCGCCAGTGGGGCCGTCGTCACGGTCGTGGGGTCCGAGACCCGGTCGCTGCCCGTCGCCCTGCTCGGTCTTCTCCTCTTCGGCGGCAGCACGGCGGCGAACCTGCAGTCCCGCTTCGCGGCCGTCGACCGGGCCGCACCGGCGCAGATCGGCCGGTCGTTGTCGATCGTCGTGTGGTCGACGACGATCGGGGCGGTCATCGGACCCAACCTGACCGGTCCCGGCGCCTCCCTGGCCCGCTCGGTCGGCCTGCCCGACCTCGCCGGTCCGATGCTGTTCTCGGCGGCCGGCTTCTTCACTGCCGGCCTGCTGACCTTCGCGCTGCTGCGTCCCGATCCCCTGGCGCTGCGCACCGACGCCTCGACCACGGCGCCGCGCGGTGTCCGGGCGGCCCTCCCCCACGTGCGCGGCCGGACGTTCGCCGCCGTGTGGGCCATCGCGTCGTCCCACGCCGTGATGGTGTCGGTCATGGCGCTGACCCCGGTCCACATGGAGGACCACGGCGCCGCGTTGGAGGTCATCGGCCTGACGATCAGCCTGCACATCGCCGGGATGTTCGCCCTGTCGCCGGTGATGGGGTGGCTCAGCGACCGCTGGGGACCCGATCGCACGATCCTTCTGGGCCAGTCGATCCTGTTGCTGGCGGTGTTCGTGGCCGGCACGTCCGGCAGCTCAGAGGTCCAGATCACGATCGGGCTGACGCTCCTGGGCGTCGGCTGGTCAGCATCGGTGATCGCGGGAGCAGCCGCCCTCACGACCTCGGTCGCCCCGGCCGATCGACCACTCGTGCAGGGCTTCTCCGACCTCGTGATGAACCTGGCCGGGGCCTTCGGCGGCCTGCTCGCCGGAGTCGTCGTCGCCCTCAGCGGCTTCAGCACCCTCAACGCCGCGGCTGCCGTGCTGACCGTGCCGGTGATCGTGCTGGTGCTGTCCGGGCGACGGGTCGCCGGTCAGACCGTCTGACGCCGCCTAGCTGCGCCGCAGCACCGTGAACCTGACCCAGTCGACCGCGGGCAGGACGAACCGGTAGCGCAGGTCGTCGAGCCGGTCGACCACGTCGTAGCCCCGTTCGATGAGCCAGTCCGTCGCGGGCTGGGACACCCGCAGCACGACATCCTCGATGCGCTCCCACGCCTCGTCGGAGACGAACAGCACCGTCACGGCCACAACGCCGATGCCGCTCCAGAGCTGGCCGAACACGACTCCGAGCACGATGTTGACGACCACCGCCAGGACGATGACGAACCGGCGCGTCAGCGGGTTCAGCAGCAGTGGACCGAAGAACAGCTGGGACAGCAGCACGCCGTACGTCAGCAGCGCCAGCAGGACGGCGTTGCCGCTGAGCAGGTCGGACAGGCCCGGGAAGGGCCGCGACTCCGGCAGCTGCAACGTCGAGTACAAAGCCGTCCCCTGCTGCCAGGCGCGGTCGCCGGACTTGTCGAGCCCGGCAGCCATTGCAAAGAGCACCGTCTGGGCCCCCAGGGCCAGCAGGCCGACGTTGTGCAGACCGGCCGACACCCAGGCCGGGAGCGCGTCCTCCTCGCGAGACGCCTGCTTGCCGGCTGCCACCCGGCGACGACGACGAGCCGCATCGAGCGACCAGTGCTCGGACGAGCGCATCAGCAGCAGCCACAGCAGGGTCAGGCGGATCAGGTTGTCGCCCGGGGAGCCGACGACGGGGTTCTGCCCGACCACGGCGATGAACCCGACGAACGTGAGGACGTTGGCGGCCTTCGCGTGCCATCCCAGCGCGAAGGCCAGCGCAGCCAGCATCGTGACGCCGTAGATCAGGCTCAGGATGTCCGAGCTCACGCCGTCGAGCAGACGCAGCTCGGGGAACCGGCTGATGGCCCGCGCCGGCTCGGCCCACACCGACGCCTGGCCGACCCACATGTCGCGAGTCGAGACGTTCGACAACAGCAGACCCAGCACCGCCAGGCCCGTCCCGATGCGGCAGGCGGCCGCGGCGTAGAGCGCATGCGCCTCCCCCACGAGCCAGTCGTCCACGCGTCCTCGGGCGTCGCGCACGCGACTCACGACACTCCACCACAGGTTCTGCATCATCACTTCTTCACGTAGGAGTCGAACGTCTCGCGGGCCTCGGCCGAGCCGCGGAAGGCAATGCGCGGGCCGAACGAGAAGGTACGGAACGGCAGGTCGCGCACCGCCACCTTCGAGCGGTCGGCGTAGGGCGGGACGGTGCGACGCCCGACCTGGAACTCCACCTGGTCGACCCGTCCCCCGGTCCACCTCGCCTGCGCGTAGAGGGATGCGAACTGCGTGGCCATCTGGTCGTACGCCTGGAAGAAGCGGATCGCGTCGCCGTCGCCGCCGCCCGCCTCCTGCAGCTTGACGGTCACGGCGCTCGGCCCGTCGGTGCCGACCAGACCGGCGACCACGGCACGCTGCGCGGCACTCAGGTTGAACATCGCCAGGTTCAGGTTGGTGGCGAGCCGGCGGGCGATGACGTGGACCCGGGCGGAGGTGAGGTCGTGCCGGTTGTCGCGGTTGTCCATCGCCGTCAGGTCGACCCAGGGTGTGACGGTGCCCTCGTCGGCGCCGTCCTCGACGACCACGGCGCGGACACGGAACGACTCGTCGACCCGCTGGACGCCGACGCCGACGGCCTCGCGCCCCTGCTGGAAGTAGGGATCGACGTACGACGCGAGCCGGTTGTCGCCGGCCGCGTCGCGGATCGGGCTCGAGGGCGCCAGCCACAGCGTCAGGGCGACCGAGTGCGCTATCACGACGACGACGAGCAGCTCGACGATCCACCGGTGTCGCGGACGCACAGCGGCGTCCGGAGACTCAGTAGGCATGCTGTTCATCCTAGTTCGTGGGAGTGCCAGTTCGCGGGAGTGCCAGTTCGCAGGAGTGCTCATTCGTGGTGCAGGGGCCGGAACGCACGACTGCCGGTGACCCGGAAGGGGCCACCGGCAGTCGTGTCGGATCGACTAGATCTGGTTCAGTCGACGCTTCTCGTTGAGGAGAACCGCTCCACCGAACATCAGCAGGGCGATACCCAGCAGCCAGAAGGGCACCAGGTTCGGTGCACCCGTGGCAGGCAGGGTCGTTGTCACGTCGGCGTCAGCCGCTGCGTCAGCGTCGGCCACGGTGTCGGCGTTCGCGTCGGCGTTGGCGTCAGCAGCGGCGTCCTGGTCAGCAGCCGTGTCGGCGTCCGTCGACTTGGTCGGCGTGGTCTTGGTCGGCGTCGGCGTCGTGGAGACGACGACGGTGCCATTCGGACCACAGGCGGAGCGAGCGAGCTTCAGCGTGGCCGTGGTTCCCAGCACGTTCAGCTCGAGTGCCGTCACCTCGCCCGAACCGTCTGCGTTGACGACCTGCTTGTTCACGGTGCCGTCAACGATCGGGATGAGTGCGGTTCCGATCGCGTCAAGGGCCGGTCCGAGCTGGACCAGGACCGCGTCGACCAGGATGTCCTGGATCGTGGGCACCAGGGTCGCGAGGGTCCCGAGTGCGCCACCCAGGCTGTCGCTCAGCGTGGTCTCGATACCGACCAGCAGACCGTCAACGATCTGGCGCGGAGCAACAGAACCGACTAGCGCCGAGTTCGGCGACGTGTTGAGCGTGATCGGGACCGTGATGACATTGCCCGGAGCGAGCTCGATGAGAATGTTGATGCCAGCGACCGTCGACGTCAGCGAAGGCGCTCCGCCTGCGGTCAGAGTGCACTGGCTAGAGACAGCACCCACCTGGATCGAGACGGGCACTGCATCCTGGAGTGCGGCCAGCAACGGAGCGAGCGCCGCGTCCTGGATCCCACTCAGCAGAGGCGTCAGGAGCGCTTCGAACAGCGGGCCAGTGACCGGATCGAGCCCAGCCACGACGTCATCGAGGATTGTGCCCGTATCGATCTGATCAAGGTCGGCGCCAAGTGTCGAGGGATCGATCGTCGTCAGCGTCGGGATGTCGATAGGCGCGACCGAGGACGCAGCTGTCGAGGTGCCCTTGGTGCCGTCGAGACCCGTGGAGGCCGTCTGAGCGAACGCGTTGACTCCCGACGTGGACAGGCCGGTGCCACACACCTCGGCCGTTCCGACAGTCGGGGCACCGGTCGACGAGACGCTGCAGCGCTTGCTGTCGACGATCTGCGTGATGCCGGTAGCGGTGACGGCGCTCGAGTTGGCCTGGGCGACGATCGGGTCGGCGCCGTTGGCGGAGAAGGACAGGCCGGCAGTGACGATCAGCGTCGCCGTTCCGAGAGCCAAGGTGTTCCTGGCGAGTTTGTTCATCTGGCGGGTGCTCCTTGATTTTTTGGTTCCGGCACCGTGCAGACACGCACCGAGGCCGCAGACATCGCAACACAGCATCGTCGCTGCGCGCTCAGTCTAACCACATTCTTAGGTTCATCTCACCGCACCCGCGAATCCCGACGAGATTCAGGCCACACGAGGCGCGGGGAGCGTCTCATCATGCGGTACATCCTGTCGACGACGACGGCGCCGCGACGCCCACCGCGCTCTCATCCAGTCCTGCGCGCGGATCCACGACGTGTCGCTCACCAGGATCATGTCGACCGCGATCATGACGAGCGAGAAGTACATGATGCCCATCAGGAACCCGATGCCCAGGTGCATCCCGGTGATGGCGATGAGCGCCACGAAGCGCGATGGCCGGTAGAGCAGGAATACCGGAAAGAACATCTGGATCACGATGGCCGACCAGGTCGCACCGGCGATGAACGTCGAGCTGGCGTACAGCGGGTGCAGCACGTCGTTCCACGGTGAGTACGCGTCGGTCTGCAGCGGGTAGTAGACGGCCGTCCCGTCCAGCCACATCTGGCTCTGCACCTTCCAGAACGACGAGGCGAGGTAGACCATCACGACCTGGTGGACGACCAGGATCGTCGCCAGGTTGTGCATCGTGTTGCTCATCCAGGCCGGGACGATGCTCTGCACCTCACCGCGCCTGCCCCGCAGCCGCGCGTCGATCGACCAGTGCCGTCCGGCGTCGGTGAAGCACATGTAGAGGAGCACCATCCGCAGGATCGCGTCGCCGCCCGAGCCGACGAACGGGTTGCTGACGTACAGCGACACCCACAGCAGCAGGGTCATGACCGTCGAGGCCCGGGTGTAGAGGCCCAGCATCATCAGGGCGCCGAACACGATCGTGGCGAGGTAGGCCAGGTCGAAGCCGATGCCGCTCAGCTGCTGGAACAGTCCGAGGAAGGACGGCCAGCCGCGCCCCGCAAGGACAGACGTCGCCCAGTGCGCGCCGTCGCCCCAGGTGTAGTGCCGGTCGGACCAGTTGACGACCAGCTGGCTCGCGACGATGAAGCCCAGGATCATCCGCGTCACCGACAGCCCGTACGTGGAGTGCTTGGCGTCGGTGAGCCATGCGGTCGCGCGCCCAATCATCGGTGCGCCTGGTCGAAGTCCCGCACGGCGTCGAGCTCGGAGGTCGAGCCGGGGCTGGGGACCCGCCATCCCCCGACGGTGTCGGTCGCGGGTGCGCGTCTGGCGTCGCGTTCGGCCGTCGAACCTCCGCGGTCCGCGTACGGCACGACGGGCTGGGTCCGGATGCTGTAGCGGACGGCCGTGATGTCGAGCTGCGGATACCGCGTCTGGATGACGTCGGAGGCGAGCCGCGTCGCGGCCTGCTCGTAACGGAGGAAGCCGAGCAGGGCCAGCGGCGGCGTGTCGGCCGCCTCGAGGTCGTCGGTCAGCTCCTCCCATGTCGAGGGGTCGACCTGGGAGGAGCCGGAGACCACCAGGCGCTGGGCCGAGGTCAGGGCGCCGGCACGGGCCTGCAGCGGTGACACCAGCTTGTTCGTCACGTAGCCGGCACGCCCGCCGATCAAGCGGTGCCGCACCAGGTCGAGCTCGACCTCGGTCCAGTCGATCCACTTCGTCTGCGCAGGTGTGCCGTCGGCATCGACGTAAGCACCCTGGAACAGCAGGCTGCGGTCCTCCGCGATGGGGTTCGGGGCGAAGAGTCGCCAGTTCTGCGTGAAGTACGGGTCGACGTAGGAGGTCTCTTCGCGCACGGCGTCCGAGTAGCGGTTGGGCGGCAGCGCCTCGAGCGTCACCGACACGAGGTGCAGCCCCACGATCGTGACGGCCACCGCGATGAAGCTCGTTCGCAGACTCGGCCGGGGCACGGGCACACGCTACCAACCGGGGGTCTGCGCCACCCGGTCCGACGTGACCGGCGACGCCACGTCCTCCCGCTGCCGATGCTCGACTCAGGCGGCTGTGAGTGCGGTGAGCATCTCGTCGAAGCCATCGGCCCAGGGGTCGACCGGCAAGGCCGCCTCTGCTGGCGTGATGTGGTGCCAGTCCGCGATCGGGACGGGTTCGGGGTGTCGGGTGTAGGTGTGCCCGGTGCGCGTGGTCCATTCGAAGACGCCGGGCGATGGTTGTCGCAGCCTCAGATGACCTTCGGTCTTGAGACGGTGTGCCCGCCGGTTGAGGGGGCCGGTGTTCGCGGCGCAGGTCTCGGCTGGCCAGGGGTCGCTGTGGTCGGTGTCGCACGAGCGGGCCGGAACACTGCTGGTCGGGAACACCGAGGTGCCGTCGCGGAACTCCAGCACCTGGTTGAGCCGGGCCGGGGCGAACCGGCCCAACCACGTCACGGTCATCAGGTTGCCGATGTCGTCGGTGACCAGCCGGTACAGCAGGCTCGACTGGTCAGCCATCGCGGCCCGGACGATGTGGGCCGGGATCGTGGCCGACCGGTCGCTCAGTTCACCGGGTGCGTCACTGAAACCCATCAAGGACGACAACGGGACAGTCACACCGATGACGGCCCGGTAACCCAGACCACCCTCGCGACGATCCAGCAGGGCGTCGACGAGCAGGTCGGCACGCTGCTGATCGACGAGGCGGTCATCGCTGGCGGGCAGCGTCCGGGCGCCGGCGGTCAGGCCCTGCATGATCGCGGCCGCGTCAGCCGACGCCAGATCAGCCGTCAGACGCGTCATCCCATCACCCAGTGGACGCAACCCCACCGACCGGTCGGCATACGCCTTCTCATGACGGCGGCGGGCAGCGTCGGCCTCGGTGCGTTCGACCCACCGGTCCAACCACCTGCACGCCTGCCCCGGCGTCAGACGAGCCAACCGATCGACAGCGATGTCATCGAGGGCAGTCACCGACTCGGGCCGATCCAACCGCCGGGCCGCCCGGTCGACCGCATGAACGGCAGCGGAGCTGATCCGTCCGTCGTGCCACGCACGCCAGACCTGCGGCATCGCCGACCGCAACCGCCGGACACGGGCCACAGCACGCTCGATCGTCGGGACCGGCAGGCACATCGCCAACGACAGCTCATGGACCGCCGAATCAACCCGACGACGTCCCTGAGCCTCTCCCCCGGCGACCTCACCAGCGACACGGGCACGGTCGACGTACGCCAGAAGATCATCAGCCTCGGCAGCCTCCACCGACGCCAAGGCCTGACGACGCACCACGATCTGATCGATCGCCTCCCGGTCGTCCACCACTGCGAGCCCCCGTCGTTGCTGCCTTTCCTCCACCCTAGAGACAGGCTCAGACAGTCACCTGGAGCCCGGGACGCGAGCACAGTGACTGCGCGCTGCGGCCAGCGAGGGGTCGGACTCGCCGTCGCCCATCAACCGTCGCCCATCAACCAGAAAGCGCCCGCGTCCAACCTGTCGGCCGATCACGAGCGCTGTATCTGTGGAGCATAGGAGATTCGAACTCCTGACCTCTTCCATGCCATGGAAGCGCGCTACCAACTGCGCCAATGCCCCGCTGTGGCCCCGTCAGCAGGGCCTCGCCCATGTTACCCAACGCCGGTCGGCATCCCCAAACCGGGTCACTCGTCGTCCGAGATGACGGGGTCGGGGAGAGTGCCGGCGTTCCACTCCGTCAGCCGCCACTTCGACCAGTCGCCGTGGCTGTTCTCCTCGAGGATCGACCACGAGCAGTTGCTCAGGGCGCCCATCGAGCTCCAGTGCGACTCCGGCAGACCGAGGAAGGCGCACGTGCCGGTGCGCAGGACCGCCCCGTGCGCCACGACCACGAGCGTCCCACCGGGCGGGAGGTCTGCGAGCAGGTCACGGACGGCGCCGGCGAACCGGTCCCCTGCCGCGCGGTGAGTCTCGCTGCCGGGGATCTGGGTCTCGTCGCCCTCGACCCACGCCTTCATCCCCTCGGGGAACGCCTCCCACGCCTCGCGCCATGTCAGGCCCTCGCGGCCACCGAAGTTCATCTCGCGCAGGCGTTCGTCGAGCTCGAGGTCGCGACCCGTCGCCTCGGCGAGGTACTGGGCCGTGTCACGCGCCCTGGCCAGGTCGGAGCTCACGATGCGGTCGGGAGCGAGCGCGGCCAGCCGAAGGGCGGCCGAACGGGCCTGCTCACGTCCGACGTCGTCGAGCTCGGTGTCGGTCTGTCCCTGGACGCGCCCGGCGAAGTTCCACGGCGTACGACCGTGGCGCCACAGCACGAGCCGGCGCTGCGAGGCGGCCAGCGTCATGCGAGGGCGACCACCGGGCAGTCGCTCCAGAGCCGTTCGAGCGCGTAGAAGACCCGCTCCTCCTGGTGCTGGACGTGCACCACGATGTCCTGGAAGTCGAGCAGGACCCAGCGGCCCTCCCGCTCGCCCTCGCGGCGGACGGCCTTGACGCCCAGCGCGATCATGCGCTCCTCGACGGCGTCCTGCACGGCCTTGACCTGGCGCTGGCTGGAAGCCGAGCAGAGCAGGAAGACGTCGGTCAGCGCGAGCTGCTCGGAGACGTCGAACGCGATGATGTCGCAGGCGAGCTTGTCGTCTGCCGCGTCGGCTGCGGCGCGCGTCAGCTCAACGGCGCGGTCGGTGGCTGTCATGTGTGGTCCCGGGTGTTCATGAAGGAAGGTCTTCGGTGGACGGCTCACGGTAGAGCCCGTGCTTGCCGATGTACTGGACGACGCCGTCGGGCACGAGGTACCAGACCGGCTCGCCCCGCTCGACCCGGTGACGGCAGTCGGTCGAGGAGATCGCCAGGGCGGGGATCTCCACGAGCGTGATGCGCTCGCGGGGCAGGCCCTCCAGGGTTGTGTCGTCCATCTCGTGGCCGGGTCGGGTGCAGCCGACGAAATGCGCCAGGTCGAACAGCTCGTCGTGATCGCGCCACGTCAGCAGCGCGGCCATGGCGTCGGCACCGGTGATGAAGTAGAGATCGGCGTCGGGGTGCAGGGCAGCCAGCTCACGCAGCGTGTCGATCGTGTAGGTCAGTCCGTGCCGGTCGATGTCGATCCGGCTGACGTTGAACCGCGGGTTGGCGGCCGTCGCGACCACCGACATCAGGTAGCGGTCCTCGGCCGGGGACACCGTGCGGTCGGCCTTCTGCCACGGCTGACCGGTCGGGACGAAGATGACCTCGTCGAGGTCGAACCACGACTGGACCTCGCTCGCGGCCACCAGGTGGCCGTGATGGATGGGATCGAACGTGCCACCCATCACGCCGACGCGTCGACGCCGGGTGTCGATGGGGGTCAGGAGTGCTCGCGACCCTTGCCGAACTGCAGCAGTGCGAGGACGAGGAGGACGAGGATGGCCAGCGCGATCGCTCCGACGCCGTACGGGTTGATCCCGATGTCACGGAGCTGGTGCTCTTCTTCGGCGGCTGCGGCGAGGAACGAATACATGGCTGAAGGTTATCAGTGCTGGGCCGGTGCGCTTCTCAGCGCACGTGCCCGTCGCCCGTGACGACGTAGGTCGTGGTGGTCATCTCGGTCAGCCCCATCGGACCCCGCGCGTGCAGCTTCTGCGTCGAGATGCCGATCTCTGCGCCGAAGCCGAACTCGCCGCCGTCGGTGAACCGGGTCGAGGCGTTGATCATGACCGCTGCGGAGTCGACGCCGCTCGTGAACCGGGTCGAGGCGGCGAGCGACGAGGTCACGATCGCCTCGGTGTGGCCCGACGAGAAGGTCCGGATGTGGGCGATGGCGTCGTCGATCGAGTCGACGACCGCGGCGGAGATGTCGAGAGAGAGGTACTCGGCGGCGAAGTCGTCGTCCGTCGCCGGGACGACGCCGGCATCGACGGCACAGAAGTCCTTGTCACCGTGGATCGTGACCCCCGCGTCGTGGAGAGCCGCGACGACCCGTGGCACGAAGGTGTCGGAGACGTCGCGGTGCACCAGCAGCGACTCCGCGGCGTTGCAGACGCTGGTGCGGTGGGTCTTGGCGTTGAGGACGATGGCCAGGGCCATGTCGAGGTCGGCGTCCGCATCGACGTAGACGTGGCAGTTGCCGACCCCGGTCTCGATGACGGGCACCGTCGACTCCTCCACGACCGCCCGGATGAGCCCGGCGCCACCGCGGGGGATCACGAGGTCGACCAGCCCCCGCGCCTGCATCAGGTGTGTCGCGGACGACCGGTCGTCCGCGGGGATCAGCTGGACCGAGTCGACCGGGACGGCGGTGCCTGCCAATGCCTCCCGCATGATCGCGATGATGGCCGCGTTGGACTGCGCCGCCGACGACGAGCCGCGCAGCAGCACGGCGCTGCCGGCCTTGAGGCAGATGGCTGCGGCGTCGGCCGTGACGTTCGGACGGCCCTCGTAGATCATGCCGATGACGCCCATCGGGACGCGGACCTGCTGCATCCGCAGGCCGTTCGCCAGGGTCGATCCGCGCACGACCTCGCCGACCGGATCAGGCAGGGCCGCGACGTCGCGCAGGCCCTCGGCGAAGGCGGCCACCCGGGTCGCGTCGAGGCGCAGCCGATCGATGACGTTCTCGCCGGTGCCGGCCTCGCGGGCGGTGTCGACGTCGACCTCGTTGGCCGCGAGGATCGCGCCGGTGCCCGCGACCAACGCGTCGGCCACCACGTGGAGGGCTGCGTCCTTGTCGGCCCGCGTGGTCACCGCCAGCGTGGCGGCCGCGACCCGGGCGGCGCGTGCTGCCGCGTGGACCACGTCCTTCGTGGGCTGAGTCTGCATGTGTCCGATTCTAGGGCGCGGTCGACCGCGCGCCGCGCACTCGGGCGGCGACCGCGGACCGGGTGCGGACTCCCAGCCGGTCGAACAGACCGGCGATGTGCTTCTCGACGGTCTTCTCGCTGATGCCGAGAACGGCGGAGATCTCGCCGTTCGAGTGGCCCTCTGCGACGAGCACGGCCACCTCCCGCTGACGTGCCGTGAGGTCGAGCCCGAACAGCGGGTCGACCGCGGCTCCGCCCAGCTCGCGACCGATCCCGACCCGGTTGGTGGTGCCCAGCGCCTCGAGCACGGCGGCGACGTGGCTCTCGACGGTCTTGTCCGAGATCCACAGTGCCGCCGCGATCTCGCGGTTGCGCAAACCCGCCGCCGCGAGGCCGGCGATCGACTGCTGGGTCGGGCTCAGGGCATCCCAGCCGTGCCCGGGGACGTTGCGCAGGCGCCGTCCGTGGTGGTGCAGCTCGCGCTCGGCCCACCGCTTGACGGACGAGGCACCCGTGGCACCCGCACGCCGCGCCGCGTCCTCGAGCTCCTCGATGCCGCGGATCCGGTCGCCGGAAGCGACCCGTGCGGACGACTCGATGATGCGGGCCCGGATGACCTCGAGGTCGCTGCCGACGAGTGCCGCGAGCATGCCGGAGTCGGCCGATTCGCGCATGCCCGACTCGGTGTCGGCCGACGCGATGCTCAGCCGAGCACGGAGCCGGCCGAGCGCAGCCGCTGCCATGCGGTGCTCGCCGACCGGCAGTCCGGCCGCGTGCTCTGACCAGTCGTGCGCCGCCACCATGTCGTCGCGCGACAACGCATCCTCGACGAGGATCTCGTAGCCGTAGAGACGGTCGACGACCTGGAGGCGGGGCAGGTGCTCGCCGCCGCCGCCTCGCAGGACGAGTGCCGCGGCCTCAGGCAGGCGTCCGATGGTACTGGCACCGAAGGCGGCCATGACGTGGGCGCCGGCGAAGATGTAGTCGTTGGTGGGCACGTCCGGACACCGCGCTCGCAGCGCCTCGAGACCTTCGGTGACCAGGTCGGCGCGACCCAGGTGGGCGTCGACGAAGATCCGTGCCCCTGCCGCGAGGAGATCGAGCTGCGGCCACTCGTCGATCTGCGGCGCGGCGAGCACCCGGGTGATCAGCTCGTCGGCCGCGGCGAACTGTCCCTCGAAGCACTTCGCCCGGGCCAGTGCGAGGGCGTTCCAGACGCCGAACGCCGTACCCACCCCTCGGCGCTCGACCATCTCCCCGGCGGCGTGGGCAGCAGCCGCGATCAGTCCGGAGGACATCGCCGCCTCGATCTCCAGCATCGTCGCCAGCTCGTCCAGCGGTCCGGCCTGGGGCCCGCCCGACGGATCGGCAGTCACCTCACCGGCACAGACCGCGATGGCCATGTCGGCGGCAGCCCGTCCCAGCTGGGAGGGCTCCGAGAGGCCCGCCAGGAGGTGCGCGGCGTCGAGCGCCTCGTCGAACCGGCAGGCCAGCACCTGGAGGAACACGGCGCACGCGCGGACCGCCTCGTCGCGATCTCCGTCGCCGTCGATCTCGCCTGGCAGGTCGCGCAGGGCCCGTTCGGGATCGTGGGTCAGCCCGTACGACACGACGCTCAGCAGATGGACCGGATCCATGCCCGGCAGGCTACTCGTCGCAGCACCGGAGCGCAGCGACCTGACCAACGTCACACGCAGCGCGGAACGGGCTCAGACCAGCATCAGGTCGTCGCGGTGGACGACCTCGCGCTCGTACTCCGCGCCGAGCTCGGCAGCGAGCTCGTGCGTCGAACGACCCAGCAGTGCCGGCAGCTCGGCACTGTCGTAGTTGACGATCCCCCGGGCGATGACGACGTCGTCGGGGCCGATGAGGTCGACGGGGTCGCCGGCCGTGAACGTCCCGCTCACCGAGGTGATGCCCGCCGGCAGCAGGGACGCCTTGCGCAACGTCAGCGCGCGGACGGCGCCGGCATCCAGGTGCACGCGGCCCTTCGTGTCGCTCGCGTGGGCGAGCCACAGCAGTCGTGTGGGCCGACGACGACCCGTGGGATGGAACCGGGTGCCGACGGACGCGCCCTCGAGGGCGGCGGCCGCCTGGACCGCCGACGTCAGCAGCACCGGGATGCCCGCTCCCGTGGCGATGCGGGCTGCCTCGACCTTGGTGACCATGCCGCCGGTGCCGATCGCGGACGCACTGGGCCGGACGATGTCGAGCGCGGCCAGGTCCTCCTCGCCCCGGACGTCGGTGACGAGTCGTGATCCCTCGGCCGCCGGAGGACCGTCGTACAGGCCGTCGACGTCCGACAGCAGCACGAGCCGGTCGGCATGCACGAGGTGGGAGACGAGCGCGGCCAGCCGGTCGTTGTCGCCGAACCGGATCTCGCTGGTCGCGACCGTGTCGTTCTCGTTGACGATCGGCACCACACCCAGCTCGATGAGGCGGGTGAACGTCTGCGACGCGTTGCGGTAGTGGCTGCGGCGCGTGACGTCGTCGGCCGTCAGCAGCACCTGCCCGACGACGAGGTCGTGGCTGGCGAACCGTTCTGCGTAGCGGGCGATCAGTGCGCCCTGACCGACGCTGGCCGCTGCCTGCTGCGTGGCCAGGTCGCGAGGACGACGAACCAGGCCCAGGGGTGCGAGCCCGGCCGCGATGGCGCCCGAGCTGACCAGGACGATCTCGTCCCCGCGCTGCCGAGCCGCCGCGAGGGCGTCGACGAGGGCGTCGACCCGATCACCGTCGAGGCCGCCGCCGGCCGTGCTCAGGGACGACGAGCCGACCTTGACGACGATGCGGCTCATCAGACCGGCTTCTCCTTGTCGCCGTCGGTGCCCTCACCGTCCACGCCAGTACCGTCCAGCTCCCAGTCGTCCTCGGGGAAGGTCCAGTCGGGCTCACGGCTGTCCGTGCGGGCTTCGCGCTTCTCGGCCTCGAACGCGCGGCGGGCGGCGAGCTCCTCACGCCGCTGCACGTTGGTGCGGCGGTCGGACTGGTCGATGCGCAGGTCCTCACCGCGACGACCCAGCACCTCGGCGCCTGCGGACACCTGGGGGTCGAAGTCGAACACGACGCCGTCGCCGTCGTCACCGATGACGACGTCGTCGCCGGCGACCGCGCCGAGCTTGAGCAGCTCGTCCTCGACGCCGAGGCGGTTGAGCCGGTCGGCGAGGAAGCCGACGGCCTCGTCGTTGGAGAAGTCGGTCTGGCGCACCCAGCGCTTGGGCTTCTCGCCGCGGACGACCCACTGGCCACCGGTGTGCGTGATAGCGAACTCGCGTCCCACGCCGGCCTCGGCCTTGGGCCGCAGCACGATGCGGGTGACCTCGGCGACGGGCGCGGCGGCCCGGCGCGAGGCGACGATCTCGGCCATCGCGAACGACAGCTCGCGCAGACCTGCGTGGCTCGCGGCCGACACGTCGAACACGTCCAGCCCGCGGGCCTCGAGCTCGTCGCGGACAAAGCCGGCGATCTCCTTGGCGTCGGGGACGTCGGTCTTGTTGAGGGCCACCAGACGGGGACGGTCGAGCAGATCGCTGCCGGTCGCCTCCGAGTAGGCCCTCAGCTCGGCCTCGATGACGTCGAGGTCGCTGAGGGGGTCGCGTCCGGGGTCGACCGTCGCGCAGTCGATGACGTGGACCAGCGCGGCGCAGCGCTCGACGTGACGCAGGAAGTCGTGGCCGAGGCCGCGCCCCTCGCTGGCACCCTCGATGAGGCCCGGGACGTCGGCGACGGTGTAGGTCGTCGAGCCGGCCGTCACGACGCCCAGGTTGGGCGCGAGGGTCGTGAACGGGTAGTCGGCGATCTTCGGACGGGCCCGGGACAGCGACGCGATGAGGCTGGACTTGCCGGCACTCGGGAAGCCGATCAGCCCGATGTCGGCGACGACCTTGAGCTCGAGGGTGATCGTGAGCTCGTCACCGGGCTCGCCCTTCAGCGCGAAGCCGGGGGCCTTGCGCTTGGACGAGGCGAGCGCGGCGTTGCCGAGACCCCCGCGACCACCCTGAGCGATGACGAGCTCGGTGCCGGGACCGATCAGGTCGGCCAGCACCTCGCCGTCAGCGCTCTTGACGACCGTGCCGTCGGGCACGCGCAGCACGAGGTCATCGCCGTTGCTGCCGCTGCGGTTGTTGCCGGCGCCGGGTGCACCGTTGGTGCCCCGGCGGTGCGGCTCGTGGTGGTAGTCGATCAGGGTCGTGACGTCGGCACCGACGGACAGGATGACGCTGCCGCCGTTGCCGCCGTTGCCACCGTCGGGACCACCGAGGGGCTTGAACTTCTCACGGTGAACGGAGGACACGCCGTCGCCACCGGAACCGCCCGCGACGTGGAGCGTCACCTTGTCGACGAAGCTGGGGACAGCCATCGGCCGCTCCTTCCGTACGGGCCCGGTTCACGGGCAGAGATGGATCGTGCTGTGACTCACTGTGCTGTGAGAATGAACGAAGGGGCCGGTCCGCAGCGGCGGACGGCCCCTTCGTGGAGTTGAGCTCCGTTGTTACTCGGCGGAGCTGCCGACCGTGACAGCCTCCGGGACGATGTTGACGACCTTGCGTCCACGACGACGGCCGAACTCGACCGCACCCGCCGACAGCGCGAAGAGCGTGTCGTCGCCGCCACGGCCCACGTTGGTGCCGGGGTGGAAGTGGGTGCCACGCTGGCGGACGATGATCTCGCCGGCGTTGACGAGCTGTCCGCCGAAGCGCTTCACGCCGAGGCGCTGTGAGTTGGAATCGCGGCCGTTCTTGGTGGAGGCTGCGCCCTTTTTGTGTGCCATGTGCTCAGTCCTCTACTTGATGCCGGTGATCTTGACCTGGGTGTACTTCTGACGGTGCCCCTGGCGCTTCTTGTAACCGGTCTTGTTCTTGTACTTCTGGATGACGATCTTGGGACCCTTCGTCAGGCCGAGAACCTCGGCCGTGACGGTGATCTTGGCCAGCGAGTCGGCATCAGCCGTCACTGTGTCGCCGTCGACGAACAGCACGGCGGGCAGGGACAGCGTGTCGCCCTCGGCCGTAGCCACCTTGTCGATCTCGATGACGTCGCCCACAGCAATCTTCTGCTGCTTGCCGCCACTGCGCACGATTGCGTACACCACGGAATCCTCACTCATTTCAACTCTGGGGCGCACCCACCGACAGGCAGGACGCGCGAAAAACGGGGCGCTGAGCGCACCGAAGGACTAGTTTACGGAGCCTGACCCTCGCTGGTCAAAACGGGGCCTTCTCCACCACCTTTTCCCGTGTCACCGGACGGTGCCGTGGGAGCGGCCGGAGGGCCGGCGGGCTTGGAGGCCGAGCCGCGCTTGCGGGTCGTCCTGCGGGTCGTGGCGGGCTTCTCGGCCGGTGCCTCGACCGGGGTCTCAGTCGGCGCCGTCGCGTCGGCGGGAGCGGCCGGCTGGGCTGCCTCCACCGCGGGAGCCTCGGTCACGGGAGCCTCGGCAGTGATGGCATCAGCCACCGGCACGGCCGCAGCGGGTGGCGCCTCGACGGAGGGGGCGTCGACGACGAGTGCCTCGGCAGCTGGCACCTCGACCTTCGGTGCCTCCGGGCGGGCGGACCCGCGCTGGTTGCCATTGCCATTGCCATTGCCGCGGCCGCCGCCGTTGTTGCCGCCGCCGTTGCCGTTGCCACCGCGTCCGCCGCGGGCACCGCGACGGGGCTCGTCTCGCCTCGGCTCGACCGGGGCGTCCTGGATCATGACACCTCGACCATGGCAGTGGTCGCACTCGTGGCTGAACGACTCGAGCAGGCCCGTGCCGATGCGCTTGCGGGTCATCTGGACCAGGCCGAGCGAGGTGACCTCGGCGACCTGGTGGCGCGTCCGGTCGCGGCCGAGGCACTCGACCAGGCGGCGCAGGACCAGGTCGCGGTTGCTCTCGAGGACCATGTCGATGAAGTCGACGACGATGATGCCGCCGATGTCACGCAGCCGCAGCTGACGCACGACCTCCTCGGCCGCCTCCAGGTTGTTCTTGGTGACGGTCTCCTCGAGGTTGCCGCCCGAGCCGGTGTACTTGCCGGTGTTGACGTCGACGACGGTCATGGCCTCGGTGCGGTCGATGACCAGCGAGCCACCCGACGGCAGGAAGACCTTGCGGTCGAGCGCCTTGTGGATCTGCTCGTCGAGGCGGTACGACGTGAAGGCGTCGACGTCCTTGTCCTCCCACCGCTTGACGCGGTCGGTGAGATCGGGAGCGACGTGGTCGGTGTAGCCCTTGATCATGTCCCAGGCGTCGTCGCCCTCCACGACGAGACCGTGGAAGTCCTCATTGAACAGGTCACGGACGACCTTGATCATCAGGTCGGGCTCGGAGTAGAGCAGCTCGGGGGCCTTGCCTGCGGCCACCTTGCCCTCGATGACCTCCCAGCGCGCCGACAGGGCGGTGACGTCGCGGGTCAGCTGGTCCTCGGTGGCGCCCTCCGCGGCTGTGCGGACGATGACGCCGGTGTTCTCGGGCAGCACCTCCTTGAGGAGGGTCTTGAGCCGGGACCGCTCGTTCTCGGGCAGCTTGCGCGAGATGCCGCTGGTCTGGCCGCCGGGCACGAGGACCAGGAACCGGCCGGGCAGGCTGATCTGGCTCGTCAGTCGAGCACCCTTCTGACCGATCGGGTCCTTGCTGACCTGGACCAGGATCGACTGTCCGGGCGAGAGCGCGTCCTCGATCTTGCGGGCCTTGCCGTTGCCGAACGTCGTCCAGTCGACCTCTCCGGCGTACAGGACGGCATTGCGTCCGGCGCCGATGTCGACGAAGGCAGCCTCCATGCTCGGCAGGACGTTCTGCACCTTGCCGAGGTAGACGTTGCCGATGATCGAGACCTGCGACTCGCGGGCCACGTAGTGCTCGACGAGGACGTTGTCCTCGATCACGGCGATCTGCGTGTAGTCGTCGCGCTGGCGGACCACCATCTCGCGCCTGACCGACTCGCGACGGGCCAGGAACTCGGCCTCCGACACGATCGGCGCGCGGCGGCGTCCGGCCTCGCGGCCCTCGCGGCGACGCTGCTTCTTGGCCTCGAGGCGGGTCGAGCCCTGGACCCCGGTGATCTCGTCCTCGGCGCTGCGGCCGCTGCGGACCCGGACCACGGTGTTCTCCGGGTCGTCAGGCTGGACGTCGGCGCCCTCTCCCGCACGGGCACGACGACGCCGGCGGCGAGTGCCACCCTGGCCGTCATCCTCCGTGTCGTCGTCATCGCCCTCGTCGGTCGACGCGTCGTCGGAGTCGCTCTCGCCCTTGCGCCGGCGTCGTCCTCCACGGCTGCGGCGTCGGCGTCGCGGTGCGTCGGGATCGCCGTCGTCGTCGCCGTCCTCCTCGTCGTCGAGATCGGCCGATGCGTCATCGTCGGCAGCAACGGGCCGGGGGCGTGCCGGCGCGAGCACCGTCTCTGGAGCCTGGAACATCGCCACCACGGCCGGCGCCGCAGCGGGAGCCGGGGTCTCGGGCGTCGACTGCGCCGCGTCGTCGGCCGACTCGTCGGCGGCAACGTCTGCCGTGGCCTTGGCGGGTGCGGCCTTCTTCGCGGCGCGCTTGGCCGGGGCCTTCTTGGCCGGGGCCGAAACGACCTCGGAGTCGGCCTCGTCGACGACCGGCTCGATCGTCTCCCGGGGCGGCGTCTTTGCCTTCGCCGCGGGTGCCACGGGGGCCGAGAAGCTCACGGCGGCCGGGGGCCCGGCGGGCCGACCGGCGGCCCGGCGGCGCACCACGGGGGCCTCGTTCGCCGGCGTAGCGGTGGTGTCGGTGGATGTCTCGTTGTCGTCGAGCATGCGCTCTCCTTCGCCGCGGATCGATCGGGACCGATCCGGGGCACGTCTGCGGCTCGCACTGCGAACCTGAAGCTTCGGTCAACCCCTGCGCCACGCGCCGGGGTGTGACGGCGTCGTCCGGAGTGTCACATCAGCTCCCACACCTGCCGCCGCGGTCGGCACCCGGTCAGGATGCGTCGCGGTCGAAGGCAAGTGGATCGCCCACCGAGCCATCGTCCGTGTCGAGAGGACCTTGGGCCAAGCGAGTCGCGATGGGCGTCTGCTCGAGCTCGAGGCCCCCACTGGAACGGAGTCCGGCAAGAACGTCGTCTGGTCGTATCGACGGTGTGTCGTGTCGCACAACCACTGTCAGTATCGCACATGGCTCCGGAGAGGTGTCGTCAGAACTCGCGGACAGGCTCAGGACCGCGTCCCGGCAGTCGAGGGTGCGCAGGCCGCGTTTCATCATCCGCTCGATCAGGACCTCGTCGGTCGCGAGGAAGCCCTCGACGGCCGACTGGGCGTGCGCAAGCGCCACGCCGGGCAGGGCGATCTGCCACGAGCTGGCCTGCAGACGATCGGCCAGGGCACCCGGGGTCGCCACGACGACGTCGACGATGTCGATGCCGTCCGGCAGCGCCGCGTCGAGGGCGAGCCGCACCTCGTCGGCGTCGCAGGGGCTGGTCATGCCGATCTCGAGGTACTCGGCCTCACTCGCGGCTCCGGTCGGTGAGGCGTTGGCGTAGGAGATCTTCGGGTGGGGGGTGAATCCAGACGAGAACCCGATCGGGATGCCGGCGCGACGCACGGCGCGCTCGAAGGCCCGGGCGAAGTCACGGTGGCTCGTGAAGCGGAGGCGGCCGCGCTTGGCGTAGCGGATGCGCAGCTTCTGCACGATCGGCAGCTGCGGGTTGGGCGCTTCGGGATTGGGGGTGCCCTCGAGGGTCGTCACCCGTCGAGGTTACCTGCGGGCGGCTCGACCTCGTCGACCCACGCAGCATGCTCGCGCCGGGCCCACGACCTCGGGACACGGCCAGTCAGCATCCCCCGGACGGCGTCGCGGTCGTTCAGGGCGAACGTGAGGTGGCCCAGCACCAGGAGCCCGAGCCCGAGGGCGAACCAGTCGTGCACGAACGTGGACCCCGATCGCCACGACAACGCGAAGGCGCCGGGGACGTACATGACCAGTCCCGTCGCCAGCAGCACCCCGATGGAGCCGACCGACAGGCTCGCGTTGAGCTTCTGACCGGCGTTGAACTTGCCCACGCGGATCCGGCCGTCGCGCCGCGACCGGGTGCGCAACCAGGCCCAGTCGGACGGCATGAACCGGTTGAGACGCCGCAGGTCGTCGCGGTAGGCGCCGGAGACCAGCCCGAGCAGCAGCGGGATCGGCATCGCGATGCCCGACCAGACGTGGACCAGCTCGACGATGCGCCGGTTCCCCACCAGGAGTGCAAGGGAACCGATGTAGAGGAAGGCCGCCGTGACGAGACACGCCAGCATCAGGACGCCGACGACGCCGTGCACGAGCCGTGGCGTCAGCGCGAAGCGGTCGACCTGCGTCTCGTCGGTCCCTCCGACGCCACCGTCAGGTGCCGATCGTGCCGTCGAGCGCATAGCCGCGCTCCTCCCAGTAGCCGGGGATCTCCTGGGCCGTCAGCTCGATCGCCGAGAGCCACTTAGTGCTCTTGTAGCCGTACTGACCGGAGATGCAGGTCCGCACGGGCCCACCGTGCTCGTGGGTGACGGGGCCGTCGAGCATGCGCAGCGCCACGATCGCCTCGTCCTGGCGCGCGACGTCCAGGGGGAGGCTCTCGGTGTAGGTACCGTCGAAGGAGCGGAACCGCACGGCCCCGGCCGAGGCCTGCACGCCGGCCCGGTCGAGCAGCGTCGACAGGCGCACGCCGCTCCACCTGACCTCGGGGACCTTCCAGCCCGTCACGCACCGGAAGGTCGAGGTGAACGTCGTCTGCGGCATCGCGCGCAGATCAGCGAACGAGAGGTCGACGGGCCGGTCGACCAGACCGCCGATCCGCAGGCGGTAGGACGTCGTGGTCCTGCGCGGCACCGATCCGACGACGGAGTAGTAGCGAAACGCGTCGCCGAGCGGGAAGAGCGCCACCAGCCCCGTGGGGTCGCGGGACTCCAGCGGCGCGAGCCAGGCGGCGAGACGTTCCTGGACCGCCGAGCCACCCACGATCCCGGCGGCCCCCACTCCGAGCAGTCCGAGCACGGTGCGCCGACCCACGGGTGCCCCCGGGACTTCGACGGCTGCCGCACGGCGTCCGTCACCCTCGGGACCGGTCACGAGGCTCAGCGCTGACGTCCGCGCAGACCCACCCAGGTGGTCGCGAGTCCCGCGAGCGCCACGACGGGTCCGGCGACGGCCCAGAACGAGCTGCCGGTCATGGAGCTGCCCGTGACCACGCCGAGTCCCTGCAGCGTGAACAACGCCCCCGCCAAGGCGATCACCACCCCGATCACCACGAGACCCGGCTTCTGCATGACGTACCCCTCACCCGGGGCCTCGTGCCCCTGCCCGACCACGGTACGTCGAACCGCCCACGCCCACCGAGCCAGTGGATCCGGCGCTGGCGACGCACGGCAGGATGAGGCCATGTGAGAGCCTCTCCCCCTCCCTCGACCGGCGGCCGATGGCTCGTCGGCATCGCGATCGTGCTGCTGGCCGCCAACCTGCGCATGGCCGTCGGCAGCATCGGCGTCGTGCTCGAGACGGTGCGTGGCGACCTCGGCATGAGCGCGACGGTCGGCGGGGTGCTCACGACGCTCCCGGTGCTGTGCTTCGCGGTGGTCGGCGTCGGCTCGGCCGGAGCCGTGCGCCGACTGGGCCTGCACCGCGCCGCGGTCCTCGTGCTGGTGCTCATCACGACCGGCCTCGTCCTGCGGGCGCTCGTCGACAACGGGGCGCTGTTCCTGCTCTGCAGCGTCGTCGGCCTTGCCGGCGCAGCCGTCGGCAACGTGATCCTGCCGCCGCTGGTCAAGGTGCACTTCCCCGACCGGATCTCCCTCATGAGCGCGCTCTACGGCGCGGCGCTGATGGGCGGAGCCGCGCTGGCGTCGTTCACCACGGTGCCGTTGTCCGACGCCTTCGGCGGATGGCGAGCCGGCGTCGGCCTCTGGGCCGTCGCGGCAGCGGTCGCCCTGCTCCCCTGGCTCGCCCTGTTGCCGCGGCACGACGTCGGCCGCGGCCCGGACGCCCGGGACCGGCTGTCCCTGCGCGACCTGTCCCGGTCACCCCTGGCGTGGGCCATGCTGCTGCTCTTCGCATCGCAGTCGGCCGGCGCGTACGCGCAGTTCGGCTGGTTCGCCGAGATCCTCACCGACGGCGGCGTCTCGGAGGGCCGCGCCGGAGCACTGCTCGGCGTCATCAGCCTCATCGGCATCCCGCTCGCGCTCGGGCTCCCGTGGCTCATCGCCCGGGTCGGCAACCGTCCGTACCTGCCGTGGGCGTTCGCCGCGTCGACGGCCGGCGGATGGCTCGGCGTCCTCCTCGCGCCGTCGTCGGCCCCGTGGGTGTGGTGTGGGCCATGCTGCTGGGCCTGGGCGGTGGCGCGTTCACCTGGACGCTGACGATGATCGCCCGGCGCACCCGGACGACCGCCGGTACCGCGGCCCTGTCGGTCGCCACCCAGGGGCTCGGCTACCTGGTCGCCGGGATCGGGCCGTTCGGCGTCGGCGCCCTGCACGACCTGACCGGCTCGTGGGACGTCCCGCTGATCGCCTTGATCGCGCTGTCCGGACTCATCGCCGTGTTCGGCACGGTCGTCGCCCGGCCCGCGATGCTCGAGGACACCATCAGGCCGCGCGACTGACCGTCCCGGTCAGCACCCGGCGACGGTGGGGCGGGATGCCAGCTGGCGGGTGGCACGTGCCTGTCGGGCCAGGTGCGCGATGAGGGCGAGGCGCTCCCCGCCGTGCTCCTGGACGGCCCGCTCGGCCGCGATCCGACGACGCTCGAGGCGCCGGGTCAGCTCGCGCTCAGCCTGGTGGGTCTCGATCTGGGAGGTGAATTCGTTGATCATGAGGTGTTCCTTTCGTCATGATCAACAGTCGTCGCTGAGGTGGGCCCGCCACATCGGACGAACTCCGTATCTTCGGCGCGACGCCCACCTCACCCGGCGTCTGAGCTACCTCAGACCTCCCCATCGGGGGATTCCCAGGAGAACCTGGGAATCCTGCACCTCACCCCGGTCGCAACAGGGGTGACGTGCAGGAAACCGGGGAGAACCCCTGAAGTTTCCGGGGTTCTCCTGGGAATCCGCCCGGGGCAGGAAGAGGCGGTCAGACGACGCTGAGCGGGATCAGGCTGCGACCGGTCGGGCCGATCTGGATCTCGAGGTCCATCTGCGGGCAGACGCCGCAGTCGAAGCACGGCGTCCAGCGGCAGTCCTCGACCTCGAGCGCACCGTTGGGGTCGATGGCGTCCTGCCAGTCCTCCCAGAGCCAGTCGCGATCGAGACCGGCGTCGAGGTGGTCCCACGGCAGCACCTCGGCGTACTCGCGCTCGCGAACGGTGTACCAGTCGAGGTCGACCGGCTCGTCGGCCAGCACCGTCGAGGCCTGGGCGGCCCAGCGGTCGTAGGAGAAGTGCTCGCTCCAGCCGTCGAAACGGCCGCCGTCGCGCCATACCGCCTCGATGATCCGGCCGACGCGGCGGTCACCGCGTGACAGCAGGCCTTCGATGATGCCGGGTTTGCCGTCGTGGTAGCGAAAGCCGATCGACTTGCCGTACTTGCGATCGGCGCGCACCGAGTCGCGCAACTGCTGGAGCCGCGCATCGGTCGTCTCATGGTCGAGCTGTGAGGCCCACTGGAACGGCGTGTGTGGTTTGGGAAC
>JBKJIW010000031.1:0-19445 GCA_046598255.1 Aeromicrobium sp.
TGACCCATGCGGAGGCGACCGTTCTTCGCCGTGATGATCGCGTACGACCCCGTGATGCCGCCGGTCGCCCTGACGGCGGCGTTGTTCTGGACCAGCAGGAGATAGCGACGAGTGCCGCCCTGACCCAGCATCGACGGCATCAGGCGAGCCGCGACGTCTGCGGACGCAGCGGCCGACTGCGCCGCGAAGATCTTGTCCTTGATCGTCGCCACGGGCTCGCGCAGCGGCAGCAGCAGCCCGGTCGGGCTCAGCTTCTCCAGGTCGGCGCGAGCAGAGGTCAACGACGTGTCCGCGGCGGCCACGGCGGGTGCGATCGCGATCACGTTGGCCAGGTCGATCGTGCCGTTCCGGGGGCTGAACGCATTCAGGTCAAGATTGTTCGACACCGTCACGACCGGCGGCAGGGCCTCTCGAGCCACCCGGTCGAGGATGGATGACACGGTGCGGACCGCCTCGACGTTCTTGCCGAGGAACGGGACCCGGGCACCGATCGACCAGAGGATCCCGTCGGTGTTGTCCTCCGCCGAGGCCGTCGTCGAGAGCAGGTCGTCGAGCGTTGCCTTCGCACCCGGGTTGCCGGACGTGACCTGCTCCTGCAGCACCGCCGCCTGGTTGGCTGCCCGGCGGAGGTCGGAGCCGGCATGGAGTGCCTGGATCGCGAACACCGCACCGCTGATCACCAGCAGTGCCGCGACGCCCAGGCCGACCGTCCGGCGCGTGCTGGTGCGCCGGTACCAACGACGGAACCGGCGCGTCCGGCGTCTCGCGGTGGTCCGTGCGCGGTGGGCGATCTCGTGCCTCATGGGGACCCTTCTGCGCGCGTCAGCCGGCAGCGTCCGCGGCTACGGGCGTCACGGCGCATCAGCGCCACAGGTGAGCGGCACGCGCTGCGTGCGACCGGACTCAGCGAGCTGAGTGGCGGCGGCGGTTCGAGTAGACGATGGAGCCACCGACCACGAGGAGCGCCCCACCGGCCAGCAGGATGTAGACGCTGGCGCCACCGGTGTTCGGCAGGATGCCGTTGGCGTCGGGTGCGACGCCGTTGCCCGTTCCACTCTGGTCGTCGCCGATCGCGGCGTCGTCGGGAGCGATTGAGGGCGTGGGGGTGGGCGTCGCCACGGGCTCGATCGGCGTCGCGGCGTGGGCGAGCGAGCCGGTTGCCATCATCACGATGACGGCGAGCATCGCGCCGATGGCCAGTCGAAGTGTCATCATTCCCGTTGCTCCCGAATTCCAGATCCCTCGAAAACGCCGACAGTTGCCGACGTCTTGTGTTGCCTAACGAGTCCGAACCGCTCACGTTATGCCGAAACGATAGCCCACCTGGCGGCCCCGGGCCGACGGATGGCCGCGGATCGGCGACGTCCCGCCGGTCCGAGACCGACGGGACGTCGCCCAGCACAGGTCAGACGGAGACGGCGACCTCGGCGACGGAGCCGGTGGCGGCCGTCACTGCGTGGTCGACCGACACGGCCTTGGGTGCCAGGGTGCGCAGCGTCCACTCACCGGGTCCGGCGAAGAAACGGAACTGCCCGGTCGCCGAGGTGGGGACCTCGGCGGTGAACTCACCCGTGCGGTCGAGCAGGCGGACGTACGCGTTGCCGACCGGCTGGCCGTCCCGCGTCACGACACCCTGGATCACGGCCTGGTTCTTGACGTCGACACCCTCGAGGGAGGGTCCGCCCTTGACTGCGCCGCACATCAGGCAGCACCCGGCTCGTCGCCCAGGGCGACCGGCACGCCGCGCAGCGAGCCATACTCGCTCCACGATCCGTCGTAGTTCTTGACGTTGTCGTGACCCAGGATCTCCTTGAGCACGAACCAGGTGTGCGAGCTGCGCTCGCCGATACGGCAGTAAGCGATGGTGTCCTTGCCGTCGTCGAGGCCGGCGTCGGCGTAGAGGGCCTTCAGCTCGTCGTCGCTGCGGAAGGTGCCGTCGTCGTTGGCGGCCTTGCTCCACGGCACGTTGCCGGCCGTCGGGATGTGACCGCCGATCTGGGCGGCCTCCTGCGGCAGGTGCGCGGGAGCCAGCAGGCGACCTGCGTACTCGTCGGGGCTGCGGACGTCGATCAGGTTCTTGGTGCCGATCGCGTCGATGACCTCGTCGCGGTAGGCGCGGATCGAGGTGTCGGCGTCCTTGGCGGTGTATGTCGTCGCGGCACGCTCGGGCACGTCCTTGCTCAGCTCGCGCGCGTCGAGCTCCCACTTCTTGCGACCACCGTCGAGCAGGCGCAGGTTCTCGTGGCCGTAGTACGCGAGGTACCAGTAGGCGTAGGCCGCGAACCAGTTGTTGTTGCCGCCGTAGAAGACCAGCGTGTCGTCGTTGCTGACGCCCTTGGCCGACAGCAGAGCCTCGAGCTTCTCCTTGCTGACGAAGTCGTGGCGGACACCGTCCTGGAGGTCCTTCTTCCAGTCGATCTTGATCGCGCCCGGGATGTGACCGGTGTCGTAGGCGCTGGCGTCCTCGTCGACCTCGACGAGCACGATCTTCGGGTCGTTCAGGTTCTCCTCGACCCAGTCTGCTGTGACGAGCGCTGATTCGCGGCTCATGGGTTACCTCCGTTGTGCCCGGTGGGGCGTTGGTTGTGGCGAGATGTGCTGATGGGTGGTGGGTTGCGGGTCAGGCGCTGGCCGGCGAGAGCCGGCGCAGCACCAGGTAGAGCTCGCAGCCCAGGCACAGGCCGAGGGCGGCGTTGAGCAGGGCCGCGACGAGGGCGAACCCGGTGGCGACGAGGGCGACCGTCGTCGCCCCGGCGAGGATCGCGACCAAGGCGGTCGCCGTGAACGCAAGACCCACGAGCTGGGCGAACCGCGGCGGACGCGCGTCCTCGAGCTCGGCGGGTGCGCCGATGCGCGGCCGGACGAGCTTGGCGTAGAGGACCGCGTACGGGGACGTCGTCAGGCCGATCAGCGAGGCGGTCGTGAAGACCGCCACCTGGATCGCCAGCAGGATGATCCGCACCGGATCGGAGGGGATCACGAGGACCGCTGCGAGCACGGCTGCGGTGATCGCCGCGACGACTCGCAGACCTCGGGGATCCACCTGGGTGGGCTGGGACATGCTGCTCCTGCGCTGGGACGGGTGCGGCGCTCCGTCGAGAGACGGGTGCGCGCGGGCTGACGGTCAGAAAATCAGCGCATACGACACAGCGACGAGCGCGTGCGGCAGTTGTCCACTGCTCGGCGGCGCGTCAGGTGTGTCGTGAGGAACATGAGTCCAGAGTAGGGACAGGAGGCGTGGGGATCACGTGCGGATCCCACCATGTGGACGCTCGTCCCACATTGTGGTGCGAACTCAAACAGGACAGCGACTATTGACGTGCTGCGGACGCCAGTTTCAGCGCTGTCATGACCTGGTCGCGTCGGGGCAGACCGGAGGCGCGGGTCACGACCACACCCGAGGCGTCCAGCACCAGGACGGTCGGGGTCCGCATGATGCCGAGCTCGCGCACCATCTCGAGGTGCTCCTCGGCGTTGATCTCGACCGTGACGACACCCGGTTCGCGAGCCGCGACGTCGAGCAGCACCACTCGCGTGGCCCGGCACGGGCTGCAGAACGAGCTCGAGAACTGGACCAGGGTCGCGCGGTCTCCCAGCGGCGCGCCGACCTGCTCGGCCGTGAGTCGCTCGCGCCCGTCGGTCGACGCCGACGTCGACGAGAAGCGTCCGTTCTTCCACCGCAGCGCCAGGGCCAGGGCCGCCGATGCCGCGAGGGCGGCGAGCAGGACGAGGACTCCGGTCATGCGTCCAGCGTACGACCCGCCGGTGGGCCTGCGGTGATCATCTCAGGACGGGCACGGTGATGAGCTGGCCACCGATGTAGGCGACCGGCGCCACGAAGGCGACAGCCATCGCACCCGGGAAGCCCCACCGCGCGGCCGGACGCTGGTCGTCGCCGGCCATGGTCCGCGCCACGACCTGTCCGACCACGGCGAACACCGCTGCGCCGGCACCGACCACGACGCCGAAGAACGGCGTCATGCTCGACTCGACCGTGGCAGCGACCGCCGCTCCGCCGATGGCACCGGCCAGCGTCGACACTCCCAGGCACAGCCACCGGTCGATGGGCAGCATCCATGCCGCAAGGCCGGCGCCGAGACCCGCGGCTGCCACCGCGACGGCCTGCGCGCCTCCGAGCGACTGGACGGTACCGATCCACCCCGCGGCGAAGGCGGCGATCACCGACAGCGTCTCCGCGTAGGCCAGCGACTGCACGAGTCGCCCCCGGCCGTCCGAGCGGAGCATCTGGGCCACCAGCGCGACGAACACCGCCGCCATGATGGCTGGCAGGACGCCCGACAGCATGCCGGTGTCGGTCGCGCCGATCACGGTGGCCGAGGCCCCGTCGGCGCCGGACAGCAGGTCCGGCTCGAGGGTGAGGATCGTCGCGACCACACCGGCAACCACCGCCGGGACGAATCGGGGAGACGAGATCAGCTCGCCGTCGCCAGTCAGCAGGGGCGGAGCGGACGCGACGAGCACCTGCACCAGCACGACGGCCCCGGCCACCAGCAGCGGGTCTGCGTAGGCCGCGAGCGTGATGACTCCCGCCAGCGCGAGGGAGAACAGGGTGGATCCGAGTCGTGACACGTCACGCATGATGCCACTGTCCGGTCGCACCCGTCCGGTCATCCCCCGGCGAACGGCGGCAGGAACTCGACGTTGATGCCGGCGGGAAGGAGCACCTCGGACGGCTCCCTGGCGCCGACGGGGGTGTCGCCGACCAGGATCGAGCAGAACTCGATGACGTCGTCGAACCGGTCGCGATGGCCGTGCCGACGGCTGATCTCGGCCAGCAGGTCAGCCAGCGTCAGGGCGTCGACCTGCTCCTCAGCGATGCCGGCCGCGGCCCGCGCCGCCGCCCAGTACCGCACTGTGACCTCGTTCTCATTCACGTCACCTCTGGGCAATTGATCCGACACATGTCGTATTGTTGACCATGCAACGAGGCCACGGTGATCCACCTGGCCTCTTCGCATAACTGCACACAGTGCAAGCACGCTTGCCCCGCACGAATCGCAGCACCGGAGGCCGACCATGTCCCACCTGCTCCTGCTGACCAAGAGCACGCAGTCCTCGGTCGAGGTGCTGCCTGCGCTCGCGCTCCTGCCGCACCACGTCAAGATCCTGCCCGCCGAGGCCAGCGCCCTCCTCGACGCCCCGCCGTGCGACGCCGTGCTCGTCGACGGTCGCCACGACCTCGCCCAGGTACGCAGCCTCACCCGCGTCATCCGCACGACCGGCGTCGAGTGCCCGCTGATCCTGATCCTCACCGAGGGCGGGCTCGCCGTGGCCGCCTCCGACTGGGGCATGGACGACGTCATCCTGACGACCGCCGGCCCCGCCGAGCTCGAAGCCCGACTGCGCCTGGGCATCGGCCGCGTCGCCGCGACCCTCGACGGCGACAACGAGAGCCACGTCATCTCCTCCAGCGGCCTCGTGGTCGACGACGCGACCTACACCGCCAAGCTCGAGAACCGCACGCTCGACCTGACCTTCAAGGAGTTCGAGCTCCTCAAGTTCCTGGCCCAGCACCCCGGCCGCGTCTTCACCCGCCAGCAGCTGCTGCAGGAGGTGTGGGGCTACGACTACTTCGGTGGCACCCGCACGGTCGACGTCCACGTGCGCCGGCTGCGCGCCAAGCTCGGCACCGACAACGAGACGCTCATCGGCACGGTTCGCAACGTGGGCTACCGGTTCGTGGCCACCAAGGCCGAGCCCGTCCGCAAAACGGCCGACGTCGAGGCCTGACGCACGCCGCACTGACAGACTGGGCCCCATGGCTCATCTCACCGCGCAGGGACTGCTCGACCTCGTCCTCGACGACGGGTCGTACGAGTCGTGGGACGTCCCGGTCGACCACTCCGGCCTCGACCCCGCGTACCGGCAGGAGCTCGTGGCCGCTGCCGAGCGCGCCGGCACCGACGAGTCCGTGCTGACCGGGCGGGGTCTGATGCGCGGGCGTCCCGTCGCGGTCATCGTCAACGAGTTCCGGTTCCTCGCGGGATCGATCGGCAAGGCATCCGCGCTCCGCATCGTGTCGGCCGTCCGACGTGCTACCGCCGAGGGCATCCCGATCCTCGCTACGACCGCATCCGGCGGAACCCGCATGCAGGAGGGCACACCGGCGTTCGTCCACATGATCGACATCACCCGGGCGATCATGGACCACCGGGCGGCCGGCCTGCCCTACCTGATCTACCTGCGCCATCCCACGACCGGCGGCGTCTTCGCCTCCTGGGGCTCGCTGGCCCACATCACGATCGCCGAGCCCGGCGCCCTGATCGGGTTCCTCGGGCCGAAGGTCTACGAGGTCCTCGAGGGCAAGCCGTTCCCGCCCGGCGTGCAGACGTCCGAGAACCTCGCCGACCGTGGCATCATCGACGCCGTCGTCCTGCCCGACGAGCTGCCCCTGCTGGTCGACCGGGCCCTCGGCGTGCTCGTCGACCCGCCGGTGCCGACGACCCGTCGCCCCCGTGAGCCCCACCTGCGCAGCGAGCGGACCGCGTGGGAGTCGATCCAGATCACGCGGCGTCCCGGGCGGGCCGGCGTCCGCGAGGTGCTGCGCTACGGCTCCGACGCCACCGTCCGCCTGCAGGGCACCGAGAAGGGCGAACGCGACTCCGCCATGATCGTGGCCCTCGCCCGTATCGACGGCCAGCCGTGCATCGTCATCGGCCAGGACCGCACCACCCAGACCCGCCTGACACCCATGGGCCCCGCCGCCCTGCGCGAGGCGCGCCGCGGCATGCGCCTGGCCAACGAGCTGCGGCTGCCGCTGGTCTCGTTCATCGACACCCCCGGTGCCGAGCTCTCGCCTGCCGCCGAGCAGGGCGCCATCGCCGGCGAGATCGCCCGGTGCATCAGCTGGATGTCGACCATGAAGGTCCCCACCGTCTCGGTCCTGCTCGGTCAGGGCTGTGGGGGCGGTGCACTCGCCCTCCTGCCGGCCGACATCGTGATCGCCGCCGAGAACGCCTGGCTCTCGCCCCTGCCACCCGAAGGCGCCTCGGCCATCGTCCACGGCGACCTCGAGCACGCCGAGCAGATGGCCAACGCCCAACGCGTCGGTGCACACGACCTGCTCGACAACGGCACCGTCCACGTCATCGTCGCCGAGCCACCGCATGACACCCCCGAGGCGTTCGCTCACGCCATCGCCGCCGAGGTCAGCGCGCAGCTCGTGGCGCTGAGGGCCCGATGAGCATCCTCGAGCTCGCCGAACGGGCGATCGCGGTCGACGACGTCGCGCCGTTCAACGAGGCCAGCCTGTTCTCGCTGCGCGCTCGGGAGCGGGCCCGGGTCATCGTCCACCAGTCCGACGCCGACGGCCGCGTCGTGGCTGCCGCCTACGCCGTCGGCGACTCTCCCGTCGAGGTCGTGGTCGACCCCGACCGCCGACGCACCGGCATCGGACGCCGCATCCTCGATGAGCTCGTTGCCGACGGCGAGCGGCACTTCTGGGCGCACGGCGACCTCCCGGCAGCCCGGGCACTCGCCGCGTCAGCAGGTCTGACGGCCGAACGGACGCTGCTCGTGCTGCGGCTGACCTTCGACGGGCCACCGGCGACGGAGCGGGTTCCGGCCGGCATCACCCTGCGGACGTACACGCCCGCCGACGCCGACGAGATCGTCACCGTCAACGCTCGGGCCTTCGCCCACCACCCGGAGCAGGGTGCGATGGATCGGGCCGACCTCGACCGCCGGATGGCGTCGGACTGGTTCGACCCGGCCGGGCTCTTCGTGGCCGAGCGCGACGGCAGGGTCGTCGGCTTCCACTGGACCAAGGTCGAGGACGGCGTCGGCGAGGTCTACGTCGTCGGCATCGACCCGGACGCCCAGGGTGGCGGCCTCGGCACCGCGCTGACTGCCCGCGGGCTGCGCCACCTGTTCGAGCGGGGACTGCCGATCGTCGACCTCTACGTCGAGGGCGACAACGCCCCGGCGCTGAAGGTCTACCGCAACCTCGGCTTCGCGGACCACGCGAGGGACACCCTCTACGCGGCTGCTCCCCCACCCCCGGACCCCCACACCCACGACCACGAGTGACCCCCACCCACTGCTGACGGGTCACTTGTTGCCTCACGACGGGTCAGTTCCTGTCCCGGCAGACGACGAAAAGTGACCCCTCACCGGTCGATATGTGACCCGTCAGCGGGGTGGGGGGGCTCGGTCAGGAGAGACCGCGCTGGAGGGCGACGGCTGCTCGGCGGGCTGCCTTGGGGGCCGTGCGGCCGATCGCGACCATGTTGATGAAGCCATGGATCAACCCGTCCTCGCAGACGTGCTCGACCGCCACGCCGGCGGCGCGGAGCTTGTCGGCGTAGGCATTGCCCTCGTCGAGCAGCGGATCGAACCCCGCGGTGACGACGTAGGCGGGGGCGACCCCCGTGACGTCCCCGTGCAGGGGCGAGAGCCGGGGGTCCGAACGGTCCTCACCGCCGACCAGGTAGTTCTCCTCCGCCAGATCCATGAAGGCCTTCGTGAGGAAGAAGCCGTCGGCGTACGTGAGGCGGCTCGCGCTCGTGTTCAGGAAGTCGGTCGCTGGGTAGATCAGCAGCTGGAACGCCGGCGACGGCCCACCGGCCGCGACGGTCTGCTGCGCCACGACCGCCGCGAGGTTGCCCCCCGCGCTGTCGCCACCGACGGCGATGCGCGCAGGGTCGATGCCGATGCCCTTGGCGTGCTCGGCGACCCAGCTCCAGGCCGCCATCGCGTCGTCGACGGCCGCCGGGAACGGCGCCTCCGGTGCGAGCCGGTAGTCGACGGCGATGACGCGGACCTGCGCCTCCTCGGCCAGGAACCGGCAGGTGGCGTCGTGGCTCTCGAGATCACCGTAGATCCATCCGCCACCGTGGAAGAACAGCAGCGCGGGCGACTCGCCCGACAGACCGCGCGGCGTGTAGAAACGCAGGGGCAGCGGGCCGCCGGGGCCGTCGATCGTCCGGTCGGTCACCGCGCCGATCGGCTGGTTGCCCCCGGCAAGCTGCGAGGACGACACGATGATCTTGCGACCCCTGCTGATCGCGACGCTCTCCGCCGCGGGTCCCTCCAGGTGCTGGAGCTTGAGCAGCAGCTGCATCTCCGGATCGAGGGTTCGCCCGTTGACGATCACCGGCGACCCGGCCATCCGGGTCAGCACCGGCCGGGGAAGCTGCATGATCGAACGGGCGGTGACGCCCCGGACGGCGCCGAGGAGCTGGGGGAGAAGAGCCATGCGCACACGCTATCGCCTCGGGCAGGCCCACACGCTCGTTCAAACAGCGTTCACCTTCGTCTGACATTCTGGTCATGTGGACACACACGACATGGCGGTCGCAGATCTCGAGGACCCCGCATCCCCCGACGAGTTCGACGTCGACCCGCCCTTCGACCCCGCCGAGGGCACCCTCCCGGCCGACCGGTTCCTCGATCGTGAGCTGTCGTGGATCGCGTTCAACTCCCGTGTCCTCGAGCTCGAGCAGGACGAGAGCCTCCCGCTGCTGGAGCGCGTCCGTTTCGCCGCGATCTTCGCCAGCAACCTCGACGAGTTCTTCATGGTGCGCATCGCCGGGCTCAAGCGACGCATCGCCGCCGGCGTGGCCGTCCCGTCCGCGAGCGGCCTCAACCCGCGCGACGTCCTGTCCCGCAGCCTCGCGGCGAGCCGCGAGCTCATGGCACAGCACGCCGAGACGTACCACCGCGAGCTGCTGCCCGCCCTGTCCGCCGAGGGCATCGAGCTGCTCCACTGGGACTCGCTGCGTCCGAGCGAGCAGGAGCAGATCACGGCGCAGTACCGCGATCGGGTGTTCCCCGTGCTCACGCCGCTCGCGGTCGACCCCGCCCACCCGTTCCCCTACATCTCGGGCCTGTCGCTGAACCTGGCGCTCGTGATGCGCAACCCCGCGACGGGCAAGGACCACTTCGCGCGCGTCAAGGTGCCGCCCATCATCAACCGCTGGATGGAGGCCGACCACGGCCGCTTCGTGCCGTTGGAGGAGGTCATCGCGGCCCACCTCGACCTGCTGTTCCCGGGCATGGAGGTCATCGCGCACCACGCCTTCCGCGTCACGCGCAACGAGGACCTCGAGGTCGAGGAGGACGACGCCGAGAACCTGCTGAAGGCCCTCGAGAAGGAGCTGTTGCGGCGCAAGTTCGGCCCGCCGGTCCGGCTCGAGGTGGAGGAGTCGATCGACCCCGGCGTGCTCGACCTGCTGGTGTCCGAGCTCGGCGTCAAGCCCGACGAGGTCATCCGCCTCAAGGGCCCCCTCGACCTGCGCAGCATGAACGAGATCGCCGACCTCGACCGCCCCGAGCTGCGCTACGACCCGTTCGTCCCGGGTACCCACCAGCACCTCGCCGAGGTCGAGACCTCGAAGCCGGCCGATCTGTTCAGCGCGCTCCGCAAGCGCGACGTCCTGGTCCACCACCCCTACGACTCGTTCGCGACGAGCGTCCAGCGCTTCATCGAGCAGGCCGCCGCCGACCCGCACGTGCTCGCGATCAAGCAGACGCTGTACCGGACGTCCGGCGACTCCCCCATCATCGACTCGCTCGTCGACGCGGCCCGCGCCGGCAAGCAGGTGCTGGTACTGGTCGAGATCAAGGCCCGCTTCGACGAGCAGGCCAACATCCGCTGGGCCCGCAAGCTCGAGCGCGCCGGATGCCACGTCGTCTACGGCCTCGTGGGGCTCAAGACGCACTGCAAGCTGGCCCTCGTGGTGCGCGACGAGCCCGACGGCCTGCGGCGCTACGCCCACATCGGCACCGGCAACTACAACCCGAAGACGGCCCGGCTCTACGAGGACTTCGGCCTGCTGACGGCCGACCCGGCCATCACGCACGACCTCACCGACCTGTTCAACAACCTGTCGGGATTCGCGCAGGACTTCTCCTACCAGCAGCTCCTGGTCGCACCGGCAGGTCTGCGCAACGGCCTGATCGACCGGATCGACACCGAGATCGCCCACCATGCGGCGGGCCGGGAAGCCGGCATCCGCATCAAGGTCAACTCCCTGGTCGACGAGGCCACGATCGACAAGCTGTACGAGGCGTCCCGAGCGGGTGTCCAGGTCGACCTCGTGATCCGCGGCATCTGCACGCTGCGACCCGGCGTGCCCGGCCTGAGCGACAACATCCGCGTGCGCAGCATCCTCGGACGCTTCCTCGAGCACAGCCGCATCTACTGGTTCGCCGGCGGCGGCGAGCCCGAGGCGTGGATGGGCTCGGCCGACCTGATGCACCGCAACCTCGACCGACGGGTCGAGGTGCTGGTACGGGTCCCGACGACCGAGCACACGCAGACGCTCGGCGACCTGCTGGCGCGGTCGGTCGATCCGGAGACCGACTCGTGGCACCTCAGCCCCGCGGGCACCTGGGAGCGCCACGTGGGCACGTCCAACCTGCAGACGGTCCTGATCGACCGGGCCCGGTCACGCCGCTCCCGCTGAGCGGTCAGGGGCAGCTGGCGAACAGCAGCGCGCCCTCGCCGCTCATGTAGGCGCCGCGATCGGGGTCGAGGGCGAATCGGAGCGTCGAGACGGTGCCCGACGTGGTCGCGTCGCGCAGCACCAGCGAGTCCTCCACCCGACCGGTCCGGCCGATGAACGGTCCGGTGGCCAACGTGGCCCGGACCCGCGTCTGATCGGACGCCTCGGCCGACGACCCGTAGGCGGAGACGAACCGGATCGACTGGGTCCTGGGCCCGTCGACCAGACCACGGCCCGTGAACGTCGGCGACACCAGATCGCCCGCGCGGGCGACAGCGGCCGCGGCCTGTGCCTGGACGTCGGGACCGAGGGCGGTCAGCGCCGTGGCGCGGCACCCGAAGCCCTCCCCCTGGATCACCGCGGAGTCGGAGCCACCCAGGGCGTTCGCCACGTCGGCGAGCGCGCGGTCCGCGAGCGCGGAACGCCGCTCACCGCGGATCGTCGACAGGACGGTCGGGACGTACGCCGGACGATCGGCGGCGACGACGAGGCGCCGCTGTGGATCGATGGCGAGGTAGGCCAGCGTCGTGGCGAGCTCGGGGGTGATGTTGCCCGAACCGTCGGGGTCGATCGTCCACTGCTGACCCCGACGCGAGTAGCCGAGCGTGCCGAGCCGCTTCTCGACGGCTCCGATCGACACGTCGTCGGAGAACCGGCCGACCATGACGGCCCCCGACGGCGACTGCCCGTACGACTCCCAGTCGAGGTCGGCCGCCGACCAGCCGTACGCCTGATGCATGTCGGCGATGGCCCCCGCGAGCACCGACCGGGTGGTCAGGTCACGCAGCGACGCGTCGTTGGACAGGGCGGACCGGCCGGCAGCGGTCGACGCAGAGCCCAGGTCCAGGGCGCTCCGGATGGCTGCCCAGTCGGTGAAGCCGGCGACGAGCGTCCCCCTCGGCAGCGCGTCGAGAGCCGAGGCGAGACCCGAGCGGCTGTCGGGCTCGCGACCTGCTGCCCACGAGCCGAGGGCGAGGGCCACCGCGATCGCCAGCAGCGGCGCCAGGACGAGACGTACCACTGGCCGACGATGCATCTCGTCCACACCTCCCACGTCGACCGTTCACTTCTGCAGGGGACAATACGCACCATGGCAAGTGAACGGATCACGACCGCTGCGGGTGGAGTCGTCTGGCGCAAGCGCCCGGGCCCTCGTCGACCCGAGCCGCGCATCGAGGTGCTGGTCGTGCACCGTCCCTCGTACGACGACTGGACGTTCCCCAAGGGCAAGTCCGATCCGGGCGAGACGCTGCAGGAGACGGCCGTGCGGGAGATCGCCGAGGAGGCGGGCGTGCGCGTGCGGCTCGGTCATCCGCTGCACTCGATCAGCTATCCGATCAGCGGCGGCACGAAGCACGTCTCCTACTGGATCGCCCGGCTGGTCGGCTCCGACGACGCAGCTCCGTTCACGCCCAACAAGGAGGTCGACGAGATCCGTTGGCTCGGCCTCCGCGAGGCCCACGAGACCTTGACCTACGAGCACGACATCGACCTGCTCGAGACATTCCGCGAGCTGCACGAGCACCAGTCGCACCGCACCCGCACGCTCATCGTGCTGCGCCACGCGAAGGCCGCGCCGCGCTCGACCGAGGTCGATGACCTCGAGCGTCCGTTGACCACGAGCGGGAGTGCCCGCGCCCAGGACCTGGTGCCCCTGCTCCAGGCGTACGGCGTGAAGCGCGTCGTCAGCAGCCCGGCGACCCGCTGCACCCAGACCGTCGACCCCTACGCGCGGTCGATCAGCACCTTCCTGGAGATCGACGACCGCCTGTCCGAGGAGACCCGGCCCGCACAGGTCGACCGGTCCGTGGGCACGCTGCTCGACCGCAAGAAGCCCGTCGTGCTGTGCACCCACCGACCGACGCTGCCGTGGGTCTTCGACGCGATCGGCACCGAGCTCGACGACCTCGCTCCCGGACAGGCGGTCGTCATCCACCACCGCGGCGGCAAGGTCTGCGCGACGGAAAAGGTCCTCTGACCAGCAGACGAAGATCAGCGTTACGGCACCGTTCACCTTCCGTTCACTCTCGGGCGGAAATCGATACACCTGCGCTCCCTAGATTCACGGAGTACGCATCATCAGATCCCAGAGAGGGACACCCCCGTGAACCGCAAAAACCTGCGCATCGCCGCCCCGGCGAGCATGCTCGCACTCGCCCTCGCCCTCAGCGCCTGTGGCGCCGGCAACGAAGACTCCTCCTCCGACGGCGGCACCGCCGCGTCGGGCGACAGCGTCTCCGGCACCCTGAACGGCGCCGGATCGAGCGCCCAGGAGGCAGCCGTTGCCGCGTGGAAGAAGGAGTTCCAGACCGCGAACCCCGACGCCACGGTCAACTACGACCCGTCCGGCTCGGGCGCAGGCCGCGAGCAGTTCATCGCCGGTGGCGTCGCATTCGCCGGTACCGACTCGTACCTCGAGGACGAGGAAGTCACCAGCGCCAAGGCACAGTGCAAGAGCGACATCATCGAGGTGCCGACCTACGTCAGCCCCATCGCCGTCATCTACAACCTGGACGGTGTCGACGACCTCAACCTGACCCCCAACACGATCGGTCAGATCTTCGAGGGCAAGATCACCAAGTGGAACGACGACGCCATCAAGGCTGACAACCCGGACGCCGACCTGCCGGACACCGACATCACACCAGTCCACCGTTCGGACGACTCGGGAACCACGAAGAACTTCACCGACTACCTTGATGCGGCCTCCGACGGCGGCTGGACCGGTGGAGTCGTCGAGACGTGGCCCATCCAGGGCGGCGAGGCTGCCAACGGCACCTCCGGCCTCGTCGCTGCGGTCCAGGGCGGCAGCGGCACCATCGGCTACGCCGACGAGAGCCAGGCCGGCGAGCTCGGCAAGGCCAACGTGAAGGTCGGCGAGGAGTTCGTCGCCCCGACACCGGAGGCTGCGGCCAAGGTCATCGACACCGCCACCCAGGTCGAGGGTCGCGACGCAACCGACATCGCGGTCGACATCGATCGCACCACGACGGAGGCCGGCGTCTACCCGATCGTCCTCGCGTCCTTCCAGGTCGCCTGCCAGACCTACGAGGACGCGGCCACCGCCGGCCTCGTCAAGGCCTGGCTGACCTACGTCACCAGCACGGAGGGCCAGGCGGCCGCCGCCACGAGCGCCGGCTCCGCGCCGCTCTCGAGCGACTTCTCCAGCAAGGTCAAGGCTGCGATCGACACGATCGCGGCTGCCTGACACCCTGCTCCTTGGGCTGGTCGACCACACTTCGACCAGCCCAAGGAGCGCCTAGGTGGCCCCATGGGGCCACCTCATTCTTCGTCCGCACCACTCGCTGAAAGGCACCGCCTGTGACCAGCACGCTGGATCCCCGTCGCAAGCGCTCGACCGTCGTCCGCCCCGGCGACCGCATCTTCTCCGGGCTCTCGACCGGCGCCGGCCTGCTGATCCTGCTCGTGCTCGCCGGTGTCGCCGCCTTCCTCCTGATCGAGGGCATCCCCGGCATCCTGGCCAGCCCCGACGAGGTCAAGAGCGGCCAGACCTTCTGGTCCTACGTGTGGCCCTTGGTCTACGGCACGCTGATCGCCGCCCTCGTCGCCCTGATCATGGCCGTCCCGCTGGCCATCGGCGTCGCCCTCTTCATCTCGCACTACTCGCCGCGCAAGCTCGGTCAGATCCTCGGCTACCTGGTCGACCTGCTCGCAGCGGTGCCCAGCGTCGTCTACGGACTGTGGGGCCTGGGCTTTCTCGCCCCGAAGATGGTCCCGGTCTACACCTGGCTGAACGACCACCTCAGCTTCCTGCCCTTCTTCGCCGGGCCGCCGTCGCCCACCGGCCGAACGATCTTCACGGCCTGCGTCGTGCTGGCTGTGATGATCCTGCCGATCATGACCGCCATCTGCCGCGAGATCTTCCTGCAGACGCCGCGCCTGCACGAGGAGGCCGCCCTCGCCCTCGGAGCGACGCGCTGGGAGATGGCCCGGATGGCGATCTTCCCTTACGCACGCTCGGGCATCGTGTCGGCCGCCATGCTCGGCCTCGGCCGCGCGCTGGGTGAGACCCTCGCTGTGGCCTTGGTGCTCTCGGCCACCGCGGGTGTCGTCACCACGAACCTGATCAGCAGCACCAACCCCAGCACGATCGCCGCCAACATCGCGCTCACGTTCGCCGACGCCAGCGGCAAGACCGTCAACGCGCTGATCGCCAGCGGCTTGGTGCTGTTCGTGATCACCTTCCTCGTCAACTTCGCAGCGCGCGCCATCGTGGACCGCCGCAAGGAATTCTCCGGAGCCAACTGATGACGACCACCCTCACACCGCCCCCCGGCGGCTCCACGCCTTCCGTCGACGTACGCAAGGAGCTCTACGGGGCACAGCTGCCGTCGTGGGGCCCCCGCCTCGTCCTCGGCGGCGCACTGGCCATCGCCGCTGCGGCCTACCTGCTGCTCGGCCTCAACCTGATGCTGGCCGCTCTGCTGACGTTCGCGATCTCGCTGCTGCTGCCGGTCTGGTCGGTCGCCGTCGAGGGAAGCCGCAAGGCCACCGACCGCCTGGTCACGGTGCTCGTGACCTCGTCGTTCGTGCTGGCGATGTTCCCGCTGTTCAGCATCCTCTACACCGTGATCAGCAAGGGCGCGGCCGCCCTGTCGGCGGAGTTCTTCACCTACTCGATGCGCAACGTCGTCGGCGAGGGCGGCGGCATCTACCACGCACTGGTCGGCACCCTGCTCATCACCGGCGCCGCCACCGTCATCTCCGTGCCGATCGGCCTGTTTGCGGCGATCTACCTCGTCGAGTACGCCGCCGACAACCGGATGTCGCGCTGGATCCGCTTCCTCGTCGACGTCATGACCGGCATCCCGTCCATCGTGGCCGGCCTGTTCGCCTACGCGCTCTTCGTGCTGTTCTTCGGCGAGGGCGTCCGGATGGGCATCGGCGGCTCGGTGGCTCTCTCGGTGCTGATGATCCCGGTGGTCGTCCGCTCGACCGAGGAGATGCTGAAGCTCGTGCCCAACGAGCTGCGCGAGGCGGCGTACGCGCTGGGCGTGCCGAAGTGGCGCACCGTCGCGAAGGTCGTCCTGCCGACGGCCCTGGCCGGCATCGTCACCGGCATCACGCTGGCGATCGCCCGCGTCATCGGCGAGACGGCCCCACTGCTCATCATCGCGGGCACCACGGACTCGGTGAACTTCAATCTGTTCGACGGCCGCATGGCCACGCTGCCGGTGTTCGCGTTCTCCTCGATCCGCAGCCCCGGCGTGCCGCCGGAGTTCAGCATTGACCGCGCCTGGGGTGCTGCGCTTACGCTGCTGCTCATCGTCATGCTCCTCAACCTCATCGCACGCCTCGTCTCCTACTTCTTCTCGCCCAAGGGCGAGCGTTAAGTCCCGGAAGGACCACCACCATGGCCAAGAGCATCGACGTCTCTGACCTGAACATCTACTACGGCGACTTCCTCGCCGTCGAGGACGTGACGATCCCGATCGCCGCGAAGTCCGTCACGGCCTTCATCGGCCCGTCCGGCTGCGGCAAGTCGACCTTCCTGCGCTCGCTCAACCGCATGCACGAGGTCATCCGCGGCGCCCGCGTCGAGGGCAAGGTGCTGATCGACGGCCAGGACCTCTACGGCGCCGACATGGACCCGGTCAACGTCCGCCGCATGATCGGCATGGTGTTCCAGCGTCCGAACCCGTTCCCGACGATGTCGATCTACGACAACGTCCTCGCGGGCCAGAAGCTCAACAGCAAGCGCATGAAGAAGACCGAGTCCGACGACATCGTGGAGCGTTCGCTGCGCAGCGCCGGCCTGTGGGCCGAGGTCAAGGATCGTCTCGCCCGTCCCGGCTCGGGCCTGTCCGGCGGTCAGCAGCAGCGCCTCTGCATCGCCCGTGCCATCTCCGTCGAGCCCGAGATCCTGCTGATGGACGAGCCCTGCTCGGCCCTCGACCCGATCTCGACCAGCGTCATCGAGGACCTGATCCACGAGCTCAAGAGCGAGTACACGATCGTGATCGTCACGCACAACATGCAACAGGCGGCGCGAGTGTCGGACGAGACGGCGTTCTTCAACCTGTCGGGTGTCGGCAAGCCGGGCCGCCTGATCGAGGTCGGCCGCACCGAGACGATCTTCTCCAACCCCACCGACCCCGCCACCGAGGCTTACATCCAGGGCCGGTTCGGATAACCCTCCGTCGCGGCCGGTTTCCCAGGAGAACCCAGGAGCCCGCCACCTCTCCCCTGTTGCAACAGGGGTGAGGTGGCGGGTTCAGTGGTTCTCCCCGAAAGCTTCCGGGGTTCTCCTGGGAATCAGTCCGTTATTGCGGGATGAACGAGCGCAGGACGACGTACGTCAGAGCGGCGACGGCGGCCGAGGCGGGGATCGTGATGATCCAGGCCGTGATGATGCTGCGGGCGACACCCCAGCGGACGGCGCTGAAGCGCTTGGTCGCGCCGGCTCCCATCACGGCCGACGTCATGGTGTGCGTCGTCGAGACAGGCGCCTGGGCACCGATTGCCATGCCGTACAGGACGATGGCGGCCGTGGACTCGGCCGCGAATCCGCGTGGCGGGTCGAGGGCGATGATGCGTCGCCCCATGGTCCGCATGATGCGCATCCCGCCGGACATCGTGCCCAGCGAGATCGCTGTGGCGGCCGACAGGATGACCCACAGCGGGATGTCGTCGTTGGCCGACGTGTGGTAACCACCGGCGATCAGGGCGAGCACGATGACGCCCATCGTCTTCTGGGCGTCCTGCAGACCGTGGCCGAGCGACAGCGCGGCGGCCGAGACGGTCTGTGAGAGCCGGAAGCCACGGTTGACGGTGTGGGGGTTGGCCCGGCGAAAGATCCACATGATCGACAGCATGATGATGAACGCGCCGCCGAATCCCAGCGCCGGGCTGAGCACCATCGGGATCGCCACCTTGTCGATGACCTTGTCCCAGTCGACCGTCACGCCCGCTGCGAGACCGACGCCGATGAGGCCGCCGATCAGCGCGTGCGAGGACGACGAGGGGATGCCGAAGTACCAGGTGATGAGGTTCCAGACGATCGCGCCGACGAGCGCGCTGAGCACCACGGTGAGGGCTTGGGACTGACTCTCGGCGGTGATGGTGTCGAAGCCGCTCAGGATGTCCTTGATCGTCTTGGCCACCCCCACCCCCAGGAGCGCCCCGACGAAGTTGAGGATGCCGGCCATGGTCAGCGCGATGCGCGGTGTCAGCGCGCGCGTGGACACCGAGGTCGCGATCGCGTTCGCTGCGTCGTGGAAGCCGTTCGTGTAGTCGAAGAAGAGGGCGATCGCGACAGTGATGACCACCAGAGCGAGGACGAGGTCCACGTCTCAGGACTCCTTGACGGCGATCTGCTCCACCGTGTTCGCGACGGACTCGAGCGCGTCGATGGCGTGCTCGAGGGAGTCGACGACGTCCTTGAGCTTCATGACCTCGAGCGACTTGTAGCTGCCGCCGAACAGGTGGGCAACGATGCGGCGGTAGGAACGATCGCCCTGGTTCTCGAGGCGGTTGATCTCGATCCAGTACTCGTCCAGGTCCTTCATGGTGCGCAGGCGGGGCATGGCCTCGGCGGTCAGCTGGGTCGCGCGCTGGAGCACCTCGACCTGCGGCGCGAAGTCAGCGGGCAGGTCGCCGAGCTCGTAGAGACCGACGAGGTCGACAGTCTCCTCCATGAAGTCCATGACGTCGTCGAGGCCGGAGGCCAGGGCGTAGATGTCCTCCCGGTCGAACGGGGTGACAAACGTGGAGTTCACCCGCTTGGCGATCTCATGGGTGGTCTCGTCGGCGCGATGCTCGGCGTCACGCATCCGCGCTGCGATGTCGTGGCGGTCGACGTCCTCCCCCATCAGCTCGGCCAAGATCTCGGCGCCCCCCACAAGGTGGGTGGCAGAGGTCTGGAGCAATGTGTAGAAAGCGTTGTCGACGGGCTTGAAGCGCAAGGCCACGGTTAACTCCTGTGAGCAGGACAAGTTCGTGCCACATGCTAGGGGC
>JBKJIW010000052.1:0-4677 GCA_046598255.1 Aeromicrobium sp.
TGGGCGTGCAACCCCGCCTGGTCACGCGAGGACGCCGTGCGCCGCACGAAGGCGGACATCTTCGAACGCTGCTCCCGACACGTGCGCGGATCGCCCGGGCGCTCGTCCCGCACGTGCTGCGCCAGGTATGCCTCGCGCAGGCCGGCCCGGGCACGGTAGACCAGCGCTGACACGCTGTTGGGCGAGAGGTCGAGCATCGGCCCGAGCTCGTGGGGCTTGCGGCCCTCGACGTCGAGGTGCCAGAGCACGGTGCGCCAGCGGGCGGGCAACGACTGGTAGGCACCCTGGACCGCTGAGCGCTCGAAGTCGTCGAGCCGGCCGTCGCCAAAGGGCACCGGCGAGTCGATCTGCTGCAGGTCGTCCGTCGGCATGACGCGCTGGCGCGCCTTGGCCCGGCGACCGCACTCGTGGCGGACCGTCGTGAACAGGTAGGCACGGAAGGCGCGCTCGGGCCCCTTGCCACGGCCGAGCAGATCGAGCACCTGGGCGAAGGCCTCAGAGACGACGTCGTCCGAGTCCTCGCGCTGGCCGAGGTGTCGCGCCAGTCGGTGCGCCGCGTAGCTGTACCGCTCGAAGAGGGCCGCGTAGGCGCCTTGGTGGCCGGTCCGCGCCATGGACAGGAGCTCGCCGTCTTCAAGTTCTGCGAGGGCGAGCTCGCTCCCAGACGCGTCGACGATGTCAACGTTCTGCATGTGTTTCCCCTGGATGCTTGTCGTGAGGACGTCGGTGGACGTCCACGATGACTGGTGGCCGCGGTGACGGCTCCAGCGAGCATGCCATGGGACTCAGCGGCTCGCCATGCGAGTTTGGCAACCTTTTTTGCTGCAACGCCAGTTCGGATAAATCTTAAGTGGATCGCGGCAACTAATCCGCCCTAGTTATTTTGGGCTACTTCCCTGTGATCCCAACGAACCCTGCATGGTTTTTCCGTCATCGGCCAACCCACCCGCGGCCACCACGGATGCAACTGTGATTTACCCCTCAACCATCTCCCGTAACTTTCTCCCGTCATGCCGCGGACGCGATCTGCTCTTGACCTGTAGGGGCCGCCGCCCGGCGGTCCGACTCATGTGAGGAAGCCCGATGGTCACCGCCACACCGCCCGTACAGCTCTCCGACCTGGCCACCGCGCTGCGTCGACGCTGGCCCGTGATCGCCGTGTCGGCCGCCGTGGGGCTCGTGCTCGGGGCCTTCGTCTCGGTCGTGATCCCCGACCGCTACGAGGCCACGACCATGGTGTCGGTCAATCCGATCAACGCCGATCCCGTCGGCTCGTCGGCCGACACGAGCCGCTCCGTCAGCATGCCCACCGAGGCCGGCATCGCCACGTCGTCCCGGGTCGCTGCCGCCGCCGCGCGTGACCTCGCGCCGCGCCACACCCTCACGGCCGGCCGGGTCGCCGACGCGACCACGGTCGACTTCACCGAGAACTCGCTGATCCTCAACATCCACTTCTCCGGCGACTCGGCCCGGCAGGCGAGCGCTGGCGCCGACGCCGTCGCGACGGCATACCTGACCACCCGTCGCACCGACGCGGCCGCATCGATCGGGCGACTGGTGTCGTCGACGCAGGAGCAGATCGCCGCAGTCCAGGCGGCCTCAGCCGACCCGGCCAATGCGGGACCGTTCAGCCAGCGGTCGCTCGGCATCCAGGCCGACGCACTGGGCAACACCCTCGCCCGCCTCGGCACCATGGCCCTCGACCCGGGCCAGGTGGTGGGCGACGCCGGATCGTCGACCCAGCGGTCGACACCCGGCGGCATGCCGCTCGGTGTCGCCGGACTCTTCCTCGGCCTGCTCGCCGGCATCCCCATCGCGCTGCTGCGCCGGGAGGACAACTCCGACATCGGGAGCGTGGAGGCGCTCTACGCGATCGGCGACCAGGTCGTCCTGGACGGCACCCAGGACACCCATCGCGCCGACACCTGGGACATCGCGGCCTTCATGCTCAAGATCCCCGAGGACATCGGCATCGAGGACCCGTTCCTCATCATGGTGGACGCGGAGGAGGCCCCCGGCCGGTCGACCACCCCGGGCCAGGAGCTGGTCGACGCGTTGGCCCGCCGTGGCCAGACGGCCCGGTTCGTCGACGCCGGCATCGTGAACGAGGGCAAGATCAGCCGCGGTTGGCCGACCGACCGCAAGCGCGAGACGTGGGCCGGAGAAGTCGTCGTCATCGACACCACCCACGTCAGCTCCGACGCCCACAAGGTCGCCCTGGCCACCCGGGCCGACAGCGTCCTGCTCGCCCGCACCACCGCCGACGATGCCAGTGCGTTGCGGCGGCTGACGGGGCTCCTGAGCTCGGAGAACGTGCGCATCGCCCTGACCGCCCTGTTCCCGCCGCGGCCCGACATGGCGTCGCTGCACCGCTGACGCCCGGCTCCTGACTACTGGCTCCGCCGGGTCAGGGCGACGAGCCCGAGCCGGTGGCGCAGCGGGACGCTCGCGGCGAGGTACACCAGTCCGGCCGCGGTCGTCGCGGTCAGCATCGTCGTCACGGAGTCGCCCCACAGCAGGCGAGCCGTGACGGTGGATCCGCCCACCACCGTCACGGCCAGCACCGCGGCCGTGGCGATCGGCCGACCGGGCGGGCGTACCTCCATCAGGCGCTGGACCTGGTGGACGACGATGGCCGTGTCGACCAGGATCGTCACCGCCCAGGCCACCGCCGCGCCCTCGATGCCCCAGGCAGGCACCAGCAGCAGGTTGAGACCGATGTTGATCGCGAGGGCCACCGACTTGTCGGCGAGCTGCCAGCGGCTGCGGCCACCCATCAACAGGATGGTCTGCACGGTGCCGGCCGCTGCGGCGACGGCCATCGCACCGCTCAGCACCGCCAACGACACGGCCCCGCGCTCGAACCCCTGGCCGAACACCGACAGCAGCGCGTCCGCGAAGACCGCGACGACGATGTAGAAGGGCCACGACAACCAGATCATGGCCGCCGTCACCCCGCCGTACAGTCGACCCGCCTCCCCGGTCGCTCCGCGGGCCAGTGCGGCGCTGATCTGCGGGCCGACCGCGATGCGCGCGGCCTGCTGCACGACCTCCCCCGCGCGGGCACAGCGCGTGACGACGGCATAGACGCCCGCGCTCTCGGGTGAGGCCAGGATTCCTACGATGATCACGTCGGCCCACTCGAGCAGGACCTCGGCCGCCGCCGACAGCCCGCGCGCCGCGCTGAACGACCAGAACTCGCGACCGACCCGCCGACGCTCGGCGTCAGGCAGGGCGATCGTGCCGGACCTCGCCGCGCTGGACACGCGGATCAGCAGTCCGGCGACGACCACGGCGCCCACCGCCAGCACGATCGGTACCGGAGCGATCCAGGCCACGAGGACGGCCGTCGTTCCTCCCCCGGCGACCAGCACCGCCACGACACCGACGAGGCGCAGCACCGGCAGCGCGACGTTCTGCAGCATCGGGTAGGTCACGACGTCACCGAGTCCTCTCGTCGCTGCGAGCAGCACGGCGATCAGCGACGAGAGGATCGCAGCGGCGAAGGCCGTGACCACGAACCAGATCGGCAGGCCCGCGGGCAGGGCCGGCGACGACACCGCCCACACCCCGGCCGCGACGACCGCCGCGACTCCGACGAGCAGCACGGGTCGCACGGCGATCATCACCAAGTAGGGACCCAGGTCCGGTCGTCCGGTCGCCCGGGCCGCGGACAGGAAGCGCACGAGGCCCGTGTCGGCGCCGAGCTCGGCGACGTTCGACACGATCATGAAGGCGGCCACCACCAGGAAGTAGGCCCCGGCACCCCCGGTGCCCAGGTGCCGGCTGATGACGGCGGCGAGCAGCAGGCCGATCGATGCACCGGTCACCCCGCCGACCAGGTTGACCGCTCCGGCCCAGGCGACGCCGCGCCGCCCAGGCTCAGGCACCGGGCTCGCTGACGTCGAGGCCGTGGCGCCTTCGCAGCAGGACGGCCGCGACGAGCATGATCGACAGCAGCTGCATGATGTCCAGCCCGTAGACGGCGATGATGACGCTGGCGACGACCAGCACCGAGTGCAGCACGAGATCGATGTCGCCGGGGGCGCGCCGCGTGCGCACCGCCGTGCCCCAGAGGAAGCCCAGGAACAGGACGAGGCCGACGAACCCGAAGCTGAACATCAACATCCACACGTAGCCCTGGGTACCGGCCGAGATCAGCGGCTCCGACGCCGAGGGGCGGGGAGCCCCGTAGCCGAGCAGCGGTGACTGCAGGGTTCGGTCGAACGTCTCCCCGTAGAGGGTGAACCGCGTGCCGGACGAGTCCCCGTACTCCTGCCGCGCCTGGATCTGCGCCAGCAGGCCGTTGCTGGCCAGCACGACGAGACCGGCGGCCCCGACCACCACCATCGTCAGCACCGGTGCCGCACGATTGCGCACGGCAAGCCGCAGGATGACGTAGACGGCCGCCAGCAGCAGTCCGGCGAACATCCCCCGGTTGGACGTCGCGGTGGCGGGGACGATCATCACGGCCAGGCCGATGCCGATCGCCGACCGGAGCAGACGGGAGCGGGACTGCAGGAAGCAGGCGACCGCGACCGGGGTCAGCAGCACGATCGCGACCCCCCAGCTGTTGGCGTACGGGAAGGGCGCGGACGGGCGGACGAACTCCACCGGTGAGCCGAAGGGATGCTGCACCTCGGCCAGCGGCGGGAAGAACAGGTCGCGGACGTAGTC
>JBKJIW010000048.1:0-125116 GCA_046598255.1 Aeromicrobium sp.
CGGCGGGCCACGAGGGCTCGATCCACCTGGTGGGCGACGAGTCCGAGCTGCCCTACCGGCGGCCCCCGGTCTCCAAGGAGATCGTCCGCGGCGACAAGACTGCCGACGAGATCCGCATCAAGAAGGCCGAGTGGTTTGGCGAGAAGGACGTCACGCTGCTCACCGGGCGGTCGGCGACCGCGATCGATACCGCTGGGCGCACCGTCGAGCTCGACGACGGGCAGTCGCTGGGCTTCGACCAGCTCCTCGTCGCGACGGGCGGACGAGCACGCAGCCCGTGGCAGGCGAGCGGCATCCGCACGCTGCGCAGCCTCGCCGACGTGCCGGCGCTGCGCGACGAGCTGGAGTCCGGTACCTCGATCGTGATCGTCGGTGCAGGCCTGATCGGCTCGGAGATCGCTGCCAGCGCCCGGGGGATGGGCTGTGCGGTGACGCTGCTGGAGACAGCCGACCTGCCGCTGCCACGGCTCCTGCCGCCCGAGCTTGGCGCGATGTACGTCGACCTGCACCGCGGCGAGGGCACCGACCTGCACACCGGCGTCACGGTCGAGTCGATCGACGACGTCGACGGCGCCACGGTGGTGCGGGCTGCGGACGGCCGCACCTGGACCGCCCCGGTAGTGGTGGTGGCCGTCGGGATGCAGCCGAACGTCGAGCTCGCCGCAGCGGCCGGCATCAAGCTGGCCGAGACGTCCGACGGCGCAGGCATCCTGGTCGACCAGCACGGTCGCACCTCGGTCGACGGCGTCTTCGCGGCCGGCGACGTGGCCAACCAGCCACGCCCCGTCCTGGGCGGACGCCACCGGGTCGAGCACTGGCAGGGCGCCCAGAACCACGGCACCGCGGTGGGCAAGGTCATGGCCGGCGGCGACGAGGCCTTCGAGGAGGTGCCCTGGTGCTGGTCGGACCAGTACGGATTCAATCTCCAGGTGGCCGGATGGCCGAGCGCCTCCCACGACCTCGTCGTGCACGGCTCGATCGCCGACCACGACTTCATCGCCTACCTTCTCGACGGTGGAGTGGTGCGAGGCGCTGTGTCGATCGGGCGTTCCCGCGACGTGAGGGCAGCCCGTGACTGGATTGGCTCAGGTGTCATGCTGGACGACATGATCTCCGGTGGCGGCGCAGAAGACGCGTCGTGACGGCAGACCTGCGCGTACCGGTGCGTGAGCGTCTGCTCGCCGCCGCGCAGGCGGTCATCGAACGGTCGGGCTGGTCCTCTTTGACGATGGCGGGGATCGCCGGCGTGGCTGGCGTCAGCCGCCAGACCGTCTACAACGAGTTCGGCACCAAGCACGGGCTTGCCGAGCAGCTCACCCTGCGTGAGCTGCAGCGGTTCCTCGACGTGGTGCGAGACCGCATGGCGGCCGAGGACTCCATCGTCGACGGCATCAGGGCGGCCTGTGAGGGCTCGCTCCTGCTGGGTGAGGAGAGTCTGCTGATCCGCACGATCGTCGGGTCGGCGGTGGCCGACCAGGACAACGACTTCCTGACCTTCCTGACCACCGAGTCCGGTGAGATCGTCGAGGCTGCGATCGTCGTCGTGGTCCAGGCCATCGACGAGTTCTACCCGCCGACGCCGCTCAGCGAGGCCGAGGTCCGCATCGCCGTCGAGTCGGTCGTCCGGCTCGTGCTGTCCGCCCTGACCCGGCCGTCCAAGCCGCCACAGGAGGCTGCCGCCGACATCGCGTGGATCGTCGGGCTGGCCCTCGACGGGGCGGCGCTCCGCAGCTGACCTGCAGACGCGCAGCCCCGGGTGGACCGGTGGCTCAGGGAGCCTCGGTCGCCGTGTCCTGCGGCGGCAGGCTGTCCTGGGGCTCGAGGCCCGGGAAGCCCTGGTCCTCGAGCGCGCCGCTGTCGGGGAAGGCGCCGCCCGGATCGGTGCTGCCCGGATCGGTGCCGCCCGGCGCGAGATCGCCCGGTGAGGTCGACGGCGCCGTCTCCTGCGGTGCCACGGGCGCCGTGCTGCCGTCGCCGGTGACGTAGACGAGGCGTCCGTCGGCGAGGCGGTAGACCGTGCCGACCGGGGTGCCGCGGCCCGCCGTCTTGACGCCCTCGCTCGGGACGGGCTGAGGGGTCTGGCCCGGCTGGAGCGGGATCTGCTCGAGCGTGGGCTTGGTCAGGCCGTTCTCGTTGACGGCGTCGGACAGACCGAGCGACGACAGCGCGGCGAGGAGGAAGCCCACCGCCAGCACGATGCCGATGTCGAACATGTTGACCAGGCCGTCCAGTGGGTCGCCAGCACGGTCCTGGTGGACCCGGGCCCGCGGAGTGACCTTGATCATGAGGTCGGGTCCGACGGCTTCTCGAACGCCTTGTCCGCAGTCTTCGTGGTCGGTGGCACGAGGGGCGGCAGGGTCGTCGTCGTGGCTGATGCCGGCGTCGCCGTCTTCGTGGCGGTCGCCGTCTTCGTGGCGGTCGGCGCGGACGGCGAGATCGATGACGCCGCTGATCCGTCGTCGGTGAGAATCGCCGCGACGTACTCCAGGTCGGAGAAGTCCTGGCCGTACAGGCGCTCGCGGAACAGCGAGAGCGCCAGGGCGAGGACGCCGATCAGGATGCCCAGCACCGTGATGCTGAAGGCGAGCCGCAGGTTCTCGGTCAGTGCGTCGACGTCACCGCGGGCGAGGCCGTCGAGCGCGGGGGCCAGCGGGATCAGGGTTCCCATCAGGCCGAGGGCGGGGCCGAGGCGGACCAGCAGACGGGTGCGGCCGAGGCGGGCCTGGCGACCGAAGTCGAAGTCGGCAAGCTCCTTGGCGATGCGGGTGTCGGCGCCGGGCTGGGCGACGGCCTGGACGAGCACCGCGAACGACGTGCCGACCGGTGTGCTCCAGGCCACGTTCTGCAGCAGCGCGGACGCCTCGTCCATGCGGTCGTCGTCGGCGGCACGACGGGCCGACGCGCCGGCCTTCGCCAGGGCCGCGAACGTGCGGCCGCGCCGCTTGACGAGCTCGGCGATGAAGGCGCCGACCTCGACCAGGGCGATGGCCAGTGCGACGAGCGTCAGGATCACGACGGGCAGCTCGAGCACCTCCGCCACGCGGAAGATGAGGGCGTAGATGGTGTCGCTCATGCGGATCTCCTGAGATGACGCAGTCGGTGTCGGAACCAGCGGGACTCGCCGGCGGCGCCGAGGCCGACCAGGACCAGCACGGCGAGGGCCGCGACGATCCAGGTGGCCAGGCGCTCACGCGTCGATGCCTGGGTGGCGGGTGCGGGGGAGGAGGAGTCCTCGGTGCCGGGGATCGCCTCGGGCGTGCCTCCGGGGACGATCTCGGCGCCGGCCAGCACGTACCCCTCGACCGCCTCGAGGCCGTCGTCGACCGGAGCGGTGGGGAGGTCCTCCTGCTCGGGCAGCGGCACGTCCTCGACCTCGCCGGGTGACGGGAACCCGTCGAAGGAGCCTCCCGGCGGCTCGAACACGCCGCCGCCGCCGAGACCGCTGCCGCCGCCGGTGCCGCTGCTGGGGGCCTTGGGCGGATTGGCGACCTTGACCTCCAGGGGCGCCGACCGTCCGTAGGAGCCGTCGTTGCCCCGGACCGTCACGACGACGGGATAGGTGCCGCGCCGGGCGTACGCCTTGGACGGCTCGTCGACCTTCGTGCTCTTGGACGATCCGTCACCGAAGTCCCACCGCGTGCTGATGATGCGGGTGGCGGGCTTCTCGGCGAACTCGGCGGAGAACGTGGTCTTGTCGTCCCGGCCGATGACCGCACCGGCGCTCGACGCGACGGTCGGAGCGAGCAGGCTCCCGGTGGTGTGGACCGTGAGGTCGAGGCGGCCGGTGACCTGGAAGTAGTCGGACGCGTTGGTGTCCTCCTCGGCGTCGCGCAACGGTCGGATGTAGCCGATGCGTCCGTCGCCGGCGAGGTACACCGCGGGTGGCAGCTTCTCGAGGAACGGGTAGGGCTGACCGTCGCCGTTTGCGTCGTCGGGCGCTGCCGGATCGGCGAGGTCAGCGGCTGACAGCACGGCCGGGACGCCAGCAGCGTTGGGCGTCTCCGTGTAGGTCGCCGTGGCGGCCCGGGTCGGATCGACTGTGGTCAGCAACGCGTTGATCGAGACGCGCTGCCCCTGGGCGAAGGAACGGTCGTCGAGCTGGCCGCCGCGGGACGCCGGATTCTTGCGCAGTGCGTAGCGGCGGTCGTTGAGCGCGGCGTCCGTCCATGCCTGCAGGTCGGCCGGCGAGACCGTGTAGCTCGTGGTCGAGGTGGTCTGCCCGTCGACGGTCGCCACGAAGGACACGACCACGCAGGCAGGCAGCTGGTCGGGGCACTCGGCCGCGGACACCGGGGACGGTGCCAGGGTGAGCGCGGAGGCGCCGGCGGCGAGAAGGATCGCCAGTCCCGCGACAGGACCACGTCGTCGGTGCGGTGTCACGACTGGATTCCCCCCATGTCGCCGTCGAAGAGCACGTGCCGGTCCATTCTCCCCGGCATCCGGTGGAGCAGTACCCCGCCCCCTCAGATCCAACGGCTCCACCACATCCGATCGCGCCACGCGCCGTACGAGATGAGGTCATCGGTGTAGATGGGGTGGAAGAAGCAGAAGGCCGCGACGGCCGCGACGCAGAGGGCGCCGATGCCGACGGCCACGCCGTAGCGCTGCCGGGGGGTGGACGCCCACTGGAGCAGGGCATGCATCACCAGGCAGATGGCGATGATCGTGAACGGGATGAACGCCACGGCGTAGAACGAGAAGATCGGCCGGTCGTCGTACTGGAACCACGGCAGCCAGCAGACGGCCACCCCGATGACCGGCACGCCCCAGGTCCAGGTCTGGGTGCGGAGCCACGTCATGAAGGCGGCGGCCAGGGCGAGGACGCCCGTCCACCAGATGACGGGGTTGCCGAGGATCAGGATCTCCCGGATGCAGGTCTCGCCCGCAGCCTGGCCGCACCGGGTCGAGGCGGGGAGGTCGAACTGGGCGTCCGCGCCGACCGGCCGCCACTGGACCAGCCAGCCGAGCGGGTTCGACTGGTAGGGGTGCGTCGCGCTGGCGAGGTCGGTCGTGTGGAAGCCGTACGTCATGACGTGGAAGTGCCACAGCGAGCGGAAGGCGTCGCGGGTCTCGCCCAGGAATCCGGTGGTCGGGTCGTCGACGTAGGCGCCCCAGGGGGCTGAGTACTCGCCGTACCCGCGACCGAACCGGGCCTCGTAGACCTCGTGGTGCACGAGGAACCCGGTCCAGGTGATGAGGTAGACGACCAGGGCGACGAGGACGATCGACCCGAACGCGGGCAGGCCGACGATGAGCGTCCGTCGCAGCCAGCCGTGGGCGGGGCCGGCCTTGCGGCGGGCCAGGACCTCCCAGACCACCGCCATGACACCGAAGGCCGCGAGGACGTACACGCCGCTCCACTTGGTGGCGCATGCCATGCCGAAGCAGACCCCGGCGAGCAGCTGCCACGGCCGGAGGAAGCGGTAGCGCTCGATCCGGTCGTTGATCCAGTCCCGGTCGGCGACCAGGCACGCCACGGCGCACACGATCCAGAACGCCAGGAAGATGTCGAGCAGCGCGAGCCGGGACATCGTGAAGTGCATGCCGTCGACGGCCAGCAGCAGGCCCGCGATGCAGCCGATGACGGTCGACCCCGTCATGCGGCGGACCAGGCGGGCCAGGACCAGCACCGTCAGGGCGCCGACCACGACGCCGGAGATGCGCCACCCGAAGGAGTCGAAGCCGAAGAGCCACTCGCCGAGGGCGATGACCCACTTGCCGCCGTCGGGATGGACGATCCACGACGGCTCCCCGGTGGTGATGCCAGCCAGGTTGCCCTGGATGATCTGGGCGTTGGCGCCCTCCGTGAAGTCCTGGACGTATCCGTGCTGAAGGAGTGACCAGGCGTCCTTGGCGTAGTACGTCTCGTCGAAGATGAAGGCACGGGGGTAGCCCAGGTTCCAGACCCGTACGACGAGTGCCGCGAGGGCGATCGTGACCGGCCCGATCCAGCCCCACGCACGGTCGGTCCACGACAGGGGGTTCAGTCGCGTCAGGGCCGTCACGCCGACCAGCCTAGGTGAGCCCGCCCCGGGGAGGTGGATCCTCCACCTCATCCCGTTCCCCCCCGCGGTGGAGGTGGATCTGCAACCTCATTTCGCGGGATGCGGTTGAGGATCCACCTGCGCCGTCAAGGAGAGGTTGAGGATCCACCTCCTGGGCGGGGGTCCACAGGGTGCGGGGCCGGTACAGGCCGTTCACAGGACCGGGATCTGGGGCGGCCGGCATCGAGCTCATCGGCGCACGGTGAAGGATGCGCCCGCCTCGCCCCGTCCCCGCCCACCTCGCCACACGTGCCTTCAGCCGGAAGGAGGCCTTGTCGGCCGGCTTCACGCCTCGGATGCTGCAGCACGGCCGATTCGTCGAGGTGCACCCGTCCGTCTACCGCCTCCAGGACGTCAGGCTCGACGAGATGGCACGTGTCGATGCGGCGCAACGGGCCTTGCCGGAGGACGCCCGGATCAGTCACGGGACCCGGCTCTGGATGTTGGGTCTTCGGCGCGGTGACCTCGTGCCGATTCACTTCACGGTGGCACGCGACCTGCACCTGGCGATCGACGGCATCATGTTGCACCGCACCGCCCTCATGCCCCCGGACGATGGCGTCGCGGTCAGCGTCGAGGCTGCATTCGTCGGGTATGCCTCCTCCGCACGGCTGATCGACCGGGTCGTCGTCGGCGACTGGCTGCTGCATCGCGGACACGCGACGATCGAGGGGCTCCTGACCTTCGCGCACGAGCAGCAGTGGCGACCGGGGGCGACCGAGGTCATCGAGCTGGTGCCGTTGCTGGATCCGCGGTCCCGGTCCCTGCCCGAGTCGGAGACGCGCGTGTGCCTCGAGGTCGCCGGGCTGCCCAGGCCCGAGTCCAACGTCGACCTGCATGACGAGTCGGGCCGGTTCCTCGGCTGCGGTGACCTGGTCTACCTGATCTGGAGGCTGCTGGTCGAGTACGAGGGAGGTCAGCACTTCGAGAACGCCGACCAGATCGCGAGCGACGTCGACCGTTATGCGGGGTTCCGCCGCGACGGATGGCACTACGTGCAGATCACCAAACGGCACCTGTCGCATCCCCGCGACACGGTGCGCCGGATCCACCGGGCGCTCGTGGATCGTGGCTACGACGGTCCCGCGCCCGTCTTCGGCCAGTCCTGGGACGACCTCTTCCGGCGGCCGCCGGTTCGTGGCCGTCTCCGCAACGTTGATCGACGCGCCGGAACACGACGCGCCTGAGGAGGTGGATCTGCCACCTTATCTCCGGGGCCGTTGGTGTCAGAGGTGGATCTGCAACGTCATTGTCCGGAATGAGGTTGAGGATCCACCTGCTCGGGTGGAATGAGGTTGAGGATCCACCTCCCCCGTCGGGGTGGGGTGGTGCTGCGAGGATGGCGGGATGCTGATCCTCGCTGCGACCCCCATCGGGCAGGTGGCCGATGCCAGTGGCCGTCTGGCCGGTGCCCTTGCCACCGCCGACGTCGTCGCGGCGGAGGACACCCGCCGGCTCAAGCGCCTCACGTCCGAGCTCGGGGTCGAGATCAGCGGCCGGATCGTGTCGTACTTCGAGGGCAACGAGGAGCGCCGCACGCCCGAGCTCGCGGCCCTGCTCGCCGACGGCCAGACCGTCGTGCTCGTGACCGATGCGGGGATGCCGAGCGTCTCCGATCCCGGCTACCGGCTGGTCGTCGCGGCGATCGCCGCAGACGTCACCGTCACGGCGATCCCCGGGCCGTCCGCGGTCCTGACCGCCCTCGCCGTGTCGGGCCTGCCCGTCGACCGCTTCTGCTTCGAGGGTTTCCTCCCGCGCAAGGCAGGGGAACGTACCCGCGCGCTGACCGAGCTCGCGACCGAGCGCCGCACCATGGTGTTCTTCGAGTCCCCGCACCGGACGGAGGCGTCGCTGCAGGCGATGGCTGACGTGTGGGGCGCCGACCGTCCCGCCGCCGTCTGCCGGGAGCTCACCAAGACGTACGAGGAGGTGGCCCGCGGAGGCCTCGCCGAGCTCGTCGCGTGGGCCGCCGGCCAGGAACAGGGCGTGCGCGGTGAGGTCACGATCGTGGTCGCGGGAGTGGCGGAGGAGGCCACGACGTACGCCCCGGACGACCTCCGGCAGCTCGTCGCGGCGCGCCAGGCCGAGGGCCTGAGCCGCAAGGACGCCGTCGAGCAGGTCGCCGGCGAGACCGGCGTGCGCAAGAAGGACGTCTACGACGCCGCGCACGCGTAGCCCGTCGTCCGACCCGACTACGATCGAGGGCGTGTCCGCCGAAACGTTCTACGTCACCACGCCCATCTACTACGTCAACGACGCCCCCCACATCGGGCACGGCTACACGACAGTCATGGGCGACATCATCACCCGCTGGCACCGTCAGCGCGGCGAGGACGTCTGGTACACCACCGGCACCGACGAGCACGGCGAGAAGGTGCTCCGCAAGGCGGAGGCCAACGGCGTCACGCCGCAGGAATGGGTCGACAAGCTCGTCGCCGAGGAGTGGCGTCCGCTGCTGAAGACGATCGACGCCGCCAATGACGACTTCACCCGCACGACCGATCAGCGCCACATCGACGGCGCCCAGGCCTTCTGGACCGCGCTCAACGACAACGGCGCCGTCTACAAGGGCGAGTTCTCCGGCCACTACAGCGTCGGGAGCGAGGAGTTCGTCGGCGAGGACGACGTCATCGACGGCGAGGGCGACGATGAGGGCTTCAAGGTCTCCAAGCTCGACGGCAGCCGCCTCGAGCTCATCTCGGAGGAGAACTACTTCTTCCGCCTCAGCGACTATCAGCAGAAGCTGCTCGACTTCTACGACGCCAACCCCACCTTCATCCAGCCGGAGTCGGCCCGCAACGAGGTCATCTCGTTCGTCAGCCGCGGGCTGCGTGACCTGTCGATCTCCCGGTCGACGTTCGACTGGGGCATCAGCGTGCCCTGGGACTCCAAGCACATTTTCTACGTCTGGATCGAGGCGCTGCTCAGCTACGCGACCTCGGTCGGCTACGGCGACGATCGCGAGCGCTTCGACCGCATCTGGCCGGCGAGCATCCACCTGGTCGGCAAGGACATCGCCCGCTTCCACGCCGTCATCTGGCCGGCGATGCTGATGGCCGCGGGCGAGCCTGTGCCGCACCGGGTCTTCGCCCACGGCTGGCTGCTGGTCGGCGGCCAGAAGATGAGCAAGTCCAAGGCCAACGGCATCCGCCCCGACGAGATCGTCGACACCTTCGGCTCCGACGCCTACCGCTACTACTTCGCGCGGGCCCTGACGTTCGGCAGCGACGGGTCGATCTCGTGGGAGGACATCAGCGCCCGCTACCACTCCGAGCTGGCCAACGGCTTCGGCAACCTCGCCTCGCGGGTGGCCGCGATGATCGGCAAGTACTGCGACGGGACGCTGCCGGCGGCCGCCGACCACAGCGACGCCGAGCTGACCGTCATCGACACCGTGGCCGAGGCGGTCCGCGACGCCGACGCCGCGATCGAGGCCGTCGCACCGCAGGACGCCCTCGCGGCGATCTGGCGCATCGTCGACGAGCTCAACGGCTACATCACCGACCAGGCTCCCTGGAAGGTCGCGAAGGAAGACCCCGACGGCGACCGTCTGCCCACGATCCTCAACACGGCCGCCGAGGGCCTGCGCGTGCTCGCGGTGCTGCTCAACCCGGTGATGCCCAAGGCGTCCGCGGTCCTGTGGGACTCCCTCGGCGCCCAGCCTGCGCTGGGGGCGCTCGCCGACCAGCGCATCGACGCCGTCGCCGGCTGGGGACAGCTGCCCGCCGGTTCGACGATCACCAAGCCGGCCTCGCTGTTCCCGCGGATCGACGTTGCCGCCGAATGACCGTCACGGCCCAATGACTTCCACGCCGGGCTGGCCCGAGACGCCGGAGGCGCTGCCCTCGCCGGTCGTCGACAACCACTGCCACCTCGACCACCGGGCCTACTCGAAGGCCCTTCCTGACGGAGGTGGTGAGGGCGGTCTGCTGATCCCGGTCGACGAGGCGCTCGACCGGGCCGCTGCCGTCAACGTGACCCGCATCGTCCAGGTCGGCTGCGACCTCGAGGGCTCCCGCTGGGCCGTGGACACCGCGGCCGCGTACGACTCGGTGGTCGCCGCGGTCGCACTGCACCCCAACGAGGCGCCCCTGCTGGCCGAGGCCGGCGAGCTCGACGCGGCCCTGGCCGAGATCGACCGGCTCGCTGCGTCGGGCGATCACGTCAGGGCCGTCGGCGAGACGGGACTGGACTACTTCCGGACCGGCGAGTCGGGGCGGGAGGCGCAGCACACCTCCTTCCGCGAGCACATCCGTATCGCCAAACGGCACGACAAGACGCTGGTCATCCATGACCGCGAGTCGCACGCCGACATCCTCGCGATCCTCGACGACGAGGGCGTCCCCACACGCACGGTGATGCACTGCTTCTCCGGCGATGCCGACTTCGCCCGTGAGTGCGTGGAACGGGGCGCCCACCTGTCGTTCGCGGGGACCGTCACCTTCAAGAACGCTGAGAACCTGCGCGAAGCGCTCCGCGTGACGCCGATCGACCGTATTCTGGTCGAGACCGATGCGCCGTTCCTCACACCGTCCCCTCATCGCGGGCAGCCGAACGCGTCGTTCCTGATTCCCCTCACGGTGCGGTACATGGCTGGAATCACAGGGAATTCGGTCGAGGACATGTGTCGAGCGATCGACGCCAACACGGATCAGGCCTTCGGTGGGACCTGGGCACAACGGATTTGACGATGGGGAGGGTGTGGCTATGGTCGAAGGTCGGCCCAGTCATCGACTCCCGAGGAACTCCGTGCACCACCAGACCACCAGTACGACATCCACGCACAGCAGCCGTCCCCACGGTCAGCGCGCGAAGCGCCGCCGCCGCAAGTCCCTTCCGCTGCTCGCCCTCAACCTGACGATCGTCCTCGTCCTCGCCGGCGGCACCGCGGCCTACGGGGCCCTCAGCCAGACGGTGACCCTGACGGTCGACGGCAGGAGCGACACCGTCCGCACGTTCGGTGGCACCGTGGCCGACGTGCTCGACGACCACGGTGTCGTGGTGCGCGACGGGGACCGGCTCAACCTCGCAGCGTCCGCCGCCATCGCCGACGGCGACTCGATCGACGTGGCGTACGCGAAGCCGCTGACGCTGACCGTCGACGGCGTCGCGTCGCAGCAGGTCGTCTTCGACCGGACGGTCGGTGACGCTCTCGCCTCGCTCGGCGTCGCCGCAGCCGCTGACGCGTACGTGTCGGCCAAGCCGTCCAGTGAGATCCCGCGCGCCGGCTTGAAGCTCGTCGTGAGCTCGGCCAAGAACGTCACGGTCGTGGCCGACGGCCAGACCAAGATCGTCACGACGACCCGGCCGACGGTGGCCGACGTGCTCGACGAGGTAGGCGTCACGCTCGACGCCGACGACGAGATCGCCCCCGGCGCTGACGCCTTCGTGACGCCCGGCCAGGAGGTGCGGGTCGTCCGCATCGAGAAGGTCGAGAAGACCGAGACGGTCAAGGTCAAGCACGACACCGAGGTGCGCGAGGATCCCGAGGCGTTGCTGGGCGAGACCCAGGTGGTCACCGACGGCAAGAACGGCAAGGCCCGCGAGCAGGTCGCGCTGGTCTACGCCGACGGCAAGCTGCGCGATCGCGTCGTCATCGCGTCCGAGCCGGTCAGCAAGCCCGTCACCGAGGTGGTCTCGCGCGGCACGAGCCGCACCCCGCCGGACAGCGTCTGGGACAAGATCGCGAAGTGCGAGTCGGGCGGCAACTGGTCGATCAACACCGGCAACGGCTACTACGGTGGGCTGCAGTTCAGCGCTGCCACGTGGCGCAGCGTCGGCGGACCGGGGCTGCCGCACCAGAGCAGCCGCGAGGTCCAGATCAAGTACGCCAAGATCCTCCAGGCACGTTCGGGCTGGGGCCAGTGGGGCTGTGCCGGGGCGAGATTCAACTGACGCCTCCGACACCGTCACCGCCCCGGCTGCTCGGGGCCGCCGACGTCCGGCGCCTCGCCGAGTCCTGCGGCATCCGGCCCACCAAGCAGCGCGGGCAGAACTTCGTGCACGATGCCAACACGGTGCGCCGGATCGTCAAGGCGTCCGGCATCACGGCCGACGACGTCGTGGTCGAGATCGGTCCAGGGCTGGGGTCCCTGACGCTCGGTGTGCTCGAGGTCGCGGCGCACGTCACGGCGGTCGAGATCGACGAGGTCCTGGCCGGTCAGCTGCCCCAGACGATCGCCGAGTACGCCCCTGACCAGGCCGGCTCGTTCGGGCTGGTGGTCGCCGACGCCATGAAGGTCACCGAGCTGCCCGGGCCGGAGCCGACAGCCTTGGTGGCCAACCTGCCCTACAACGTGTCGGTGCCGGTGCTGCTGACGTTCTTCGAGCGGTTCGCGTCGATCCGCACCGGGCTGGTCATGGTGCAGGCCGAGGTCGCGCACCGCCTCGCGGCCGGACCCGGTTCCAAGACGTACGGGATCCCCAGCGTCAAGGCCGCCTGGTACGCCGACATGAAGCTGGCCGGGTCGGTCGGCCGCAACGTCTTCTGGCCGATGCCCAACGTCGAGTCGTCGCTCGTCAGCTGGACGCGCCACGAGCCGCTCGGCGACGAGGCCCTGAGGCTGCGGACGTTCGCGGTCGCGGATGCGGCGTTCGCCCAGCGCCGCAAGACGATGCGCGCCGCGTTGTCGAAGCTGGCCGGATCGGGGGCCGCCGCCGAGGAGGCGCTCGTCGAGGCGGGCATCTCCCCGCAGGCCCGCGGTGAGCAGCTGACGGTCGAGGAGTTCGCCCGCCTGGCGGGCTTCCTCTGACAGCCCGACGCTGGGCCTGTGCACTTCAATCGGGAGGTGCCCCCGGTTTCTGCACGACACGCCAGGGTGCCACCAGTTCGTCAGGCCCAGCGTCGAGGGAGGGTCCTGGCGCACTACGGACAGACGACCGGACGCAGGTGACCGGTGGGCCGGGCACCCGGAGCCGGTCGCTGGTCTAGGTTGGGCGGGTGAGCTCAGCCAACGTCCGTGTGCCCGCCAAGATCAACCTGTGTCTCGGCGTCGGGCCCGTGCGCGGCGACGGCTACCACCCGTTGGCGACGGTCTACCAGGCCGTCGACCTGCACGACGAGGTGCGGGCGACGACCCGCGACGACGACGAGATCACGGTCGTCGTCGACTCCGACCTCGACATGCGCAGCGAGGTCGCCGTCGTGCCTGAGAACGACGACAACCTGGCCGTCAGGGCGGCGCGGCTGCTCCGCGACCGCACGGGTGTCTCGACAGGCGTCGACCTCGCCATCCGCAAGGTCATCCCGGTCGCCGGGGGCATGGCCGGGGGCTCCGCCGATGCCGCTGCGGCCCTCGTCGCCTGCAACGACGCCTGGGGCACGGGCCTGTCGCGCGCGGCACTCGAGGTGCTGGCGGCGCAGCTGGGCAGCGACGTGCCGTTCCTGCTGCACGGCGGCAATGCCGTCGGCGGCGGACGGGGTGAGACCGTCAGCCCCGTCCTGGCCCGGGGTTCCTACCACTGGGTCTTCGCGATGGCCCCGGAAGGGCTGTCCACCAGGGCCGTCTTCGCCGAGTTCGACCGGCTCAACCACGGGTCGAAGGTGCCGGACCCGGCCGTCCCCGACGCGCTGCTCGCGGCGTTGCGGGCCGGTGATCCCCAGGCGCTCGGTGCTGCCCTCTCCAACGACCTGACCGAGGCCGCGCTGTCGCTGCGCCCGGAGCTCGAGGACACGCTCAGCATCGGCATCGAGGCAGGGGCGCTGGGTGCGATCCTGTCGGGATCGGGTCCGACGGCGATGTTCCTGGCCACCGACGAGCAGCACAGCCTCGACATCGCGTTCGCCCTGAGCAGCGCCTCTGGCTGCGCCGACGTCGTCCAGTCGAGGGGCCCCGTCCCCGGCGCCCGACTCGCCTGACCCCCTCGCGCCGACGGGTCACTTCTGGTGGGTGACGGGTCACTTGTCGTGGGTGACGGGCCATCTGTCGTCACGTGACGGGGCATCAAGTGACCCGTCAGTAGTCATCAAGTGACCCGTCAGTGGTCGGTAAGTGACCCGTCAGCGGTCGGGGGTGGGGTTAGGACTCGAGGAGCTCGGTGAGCTCGAGCCAGCGCTCCTCGTGGACGGCGACCTGCGCCTCCAGGTCGGCCACCTCCCGTGAGCGCGCCGTCAGGCCGGGGACGTCCGCCGGGTCGTGCTCGGCGAGCTCGACGTGCAGGGCGTCGATGCGTGCCGTGAGCTTCTGCATCTTGCGGTCGATCGAGCCGACCTCCTTGCGCGTGTTGCGCTCGTCGGCGCTCGACAGCTTGGAGACCTTGACGTGCCCCGCGGTCGAGGGATTCGTCGCCGCGGGGGAGTCCTGCTCGTGGCGCAGGCGCAGGTACTGGTCGACGCCGCCGGGCAGGTGCCGGAAGTGGCCGTCGAGGATCGCGTACTGCTGGTCGGTGATCCGCTCGAGCAGGTAGCGGTCGTGCGACACGACGAGCAGCGTGCCCGGCCAGGAGTCCAGGAGATCCTCCATCGCGGCCAGCATGTCGGTGTCGAGGTCGTTGGTCGGCTCGTCGAGCACCAGGACGTTCGGCTCGTCGAGCAGGATCAGCAGCAGCTGGAGGCGGCGCTTCTGGCCACCGGAGAGGTCGCGCACAGGCGTCGACATCTGCGCGCTGGAGAAGCCGAGCCGCTCGAGCAGCTGCGACGGGGTCATCTCCTTGCCGCCGGAGACGTAGGCCGTGCGCTGGCGCCCCACGACGTCACTGACCCGGTCGGAGCCGACGTCCTTGAGCTCGTTGAGCTCCTGGGTGAGCGTCACGACCTTGACGGTCTTGCCCCGCTTGACCCGGCCCGACGTCGGCTCGACCGTGCCGGTCACCAGGCCGAGCAGGGTCGACTTGCCGGCACCGTTGGCCCCGAGGATGCCGGTGCGCTCGCCGGGCCCGATGCGCCACTCGACCTTCTTCAGGACCTCGTGCTCGTACGAGACCGAGACGTCGAGGATGTCGACGACGTCCTTGCCGAGGCGCGACGTGGCCATCTGCTTGAGCTGGATGGGGTCGCGGGCCGGCGGCTCGTCCGCGATCAGCTCGTTGGCGGCGTCGATGCGGAACTTCGGCTTGGTGGTCCGGGCGGGGGCGCCGCGGCGGAGCCAGGCGAGCTCCTTGCGCATCAGGTTCTGCCGCTTCGACTCCGTCGCGGACGCGTGGCGGTCGCGCTCGACGCGCTGCAGGATGTACGCCGCGTAGCCGCCCTCGAAGGGCTCGACGATGCCGTCGTGGACCTCCCACGTGGCGGTGCAGACCTCGTCCAGGAACCACCGGTCGTGCGTCACCACCAGCAGGCCCCCGGCATTGGCTGACCACCGCTTCTTGAGGTGCCCCGCCAGCCAGGTGATGCCCTCCACGTCGAGGTGGTTGGTGGGCTCGTCGAGGAACAGGACGTCATCGTCGCCGACCAGCAGCTTCGCCAGCGCGACGCGACGGCGTTGACCACCGGACAGCGTCCCGACGGTCGCGTCCCACGGGATGTCGGATGCCAGCCCGGCGATGACGTCGCGGATCTTGGCGTCGCCGGCCCACTCGTAGTCCTGCATGTCGCCGACGATCGCGCGGCCGACGGTGCCCTCCTGGTCGAGGGTGTCGGTCTGGTCGAGCATGCCGATCGTCACGCCGCCACGGGTCGTCACGCGGCCGGAGTCGGGCTGTAGCGTCCCGGAGAAGATGCGCAGCAGGGTCGACTTGCCGTCACCGTTGCGCCCCACGATGCCGATGCGATCGCCCTCGTCGATGCCGATCGTCACCGACTGGAAGACAGTCTTGGTCGGGAAGTCGAGCGCGATCTGTTCCACGCCAAGGAGATGAGCCACCGCAGAAGTCTAGAGGCCCCGCGGGCATGTCCCGACCGCGCGCATCACCGGTCGAACGGGCGCGACAGTGCGCGCAGGGATGCTGCCAGGTCGTCGGCATCGGCGGGGGAGAGCGCGGCGAGCAGGTCCTTCTCCCGGGCGATCAGCGCGTCGAGAGCTCCGTCGACGGCGCGACGCCCGTCGATCGTCAGCCGCACCTGGACGCCGCGGCGGTCGGCCGGATCGGGCAGCCGGTCGACGAGACCCTTGCGGACGAGCCGGTCGACGCGGTTGGTCATGGTGCCACTGGTGACGAGCGTCTCCTGGACGAGCTGGCCGGGCGACAGCTGGCAGGGCTCCCCGGAGCGCCGCAGCGCCGACAGCACGTCGAACTCCGACGACTCGAGGCCGTGGTCCGCGAACGCCTCCTTGCGGGCCCGGTCCAGGTGCAGGGCCAGCCGGGTGACCCGGCTGAGGACGTGCATGGGTGTCACGTCCATGTCGGGTCGCTCGCGCTGCCATGCTGCGATGAGTCGGTCGACGTCGTCCTCCATGCACGCAGTCTATCAAGATTCTTGATGTCGAGATTCTTTTCTGACGCGGCGAGGCTTGGTGAGTCGGGTGTGCGCTCGTGGAGAGGGGGGATCGCCGGAGCGCGAGATCGTCGACGGCTTCGGTGCGGTGCGATCTCGTGGCGTCGGCGCCGCGCTGACCTCGGGATCCTTCGGGCCGTCGTCGTCCTGCCGTGCGGACCGCCGCCGGACGCCGCAAGATGGGCGCATGACAGATCTGGCCGGCGCCCGCGTCCTCGTCCTCGGAGCGACAGGAGGGCTGGGAGCCCCGATCTGTCGCCAGCTGGCCGGTCTCGGGGCCCAGCTCTGGTTGTCGGGGCGTGATCCGGACCGCCTGGCGCTCCTGGCCGACGAGCTCGGCGAGCAGGCGGTGCTCGGCACGACGGCAGCCGATCTGCGACTGCCGGGAGAGGCCGAACGCGTCGTCGCGACGGCTGCCGACGGAGAGGCTTCGCTGGACGGCGTCGTCTTCGCGGCGGGCGTCGTGGCCTTCGGCGACGTGGTCGACCTTGACGACGACACGCTCGACGACCTGCTCCTGCTCAACCTCATCGCCCCGGTCCGCGTGCTGCGTGCTGCGGTGCCGCACCTGGCGGCCGGCAGCTTCGCGGTGCAGATCAGCGCCGTCGTCGCCGAGCGGCCGATGGCGGGCATGGCGGCCTACAGCGCGAGCAAGGCCGGTCTCGCGGCGTTCGGGGCGGCGGCCGCGACCGAGCTGAGGCGCCGGAAGATCCGGGTCGTCGACGTCCGGCCCCCGCACACCGAGACCGGGCTGGCCGACCACCCGATCGCCGGCGCGGCGCCGAAGTTGCCCGCCGGTCTGGACGCGGACAGCGTGGCTGCCCGCATCGTCCGGGCGATCGTCGATGACGAACGTTCTGTGGCGTCCGACGCCTTCGGGCCGGTCTGAGGCGTACGTTCGGGCCATGATCGACGACATCGTCTCCGCCGGACCCACCCGCCAGGCCGAGCTCATGGACGCCGGGTCCTTGACCTCCCGCGAGCTCACGACCGCCACGCTCGCCGCGATCGCCGACGTGAACCACGACATCAACGCCACGGTCGCGGTCTTCGCGCAGGCGGCGCCTACCGCCGCCGACGAGGCAGACCGGCGACGCGCAGCGGGAGAGCGGGGGCCGCTGCTTGGCGTGCCGGTGGTGATCAAGGACGACCTCGACATCAGTGGCACCGTCACCGGCCGGGGCAGCCGAGGCGCGACGAGCGTGGCCGGTGCCGACACCGACCTCGTTGCCGCGATGCGTGCCGCCGGCATGATCATCGTCGCCAAGTCGACGTTGCCGGAGCTGGCGATCTTCGGGTTCACCGAGTCGGCCCTCACCGGCATCACCCGCAATCCGCATCACCACGGCCACACACCGGGCGGTTCCTCCGGTGGCTCGGCCGCGCTCGTGGCCGCCGGAGCGGTCAGCCTCGCGACCGCGTCCGACGGCGCCGGCTCGATCCGCATCCCCGCCGCCTGCTGCGGGCTGGTCGGGTTCAAGCCGACCCAGGGCACGATGCCGAGCTCCGGCGGATGGCACGACCTCTCGACGCAGGGCGGTCTCGCGGCATGGGTCGCCGACAGCGCGCTGTTCCTCGACACGTTCGGGACGTTCCCGACCTCGCTGGTGCAGGCTGCCGCGACAGACCCGGAGCCGTTGCGGATCGGTGTGTCGTTCAGCGCCGCGGCCGCCACCAAGGCGTTGCCGCTCGACCCGCGGGTGCGCGACCAGGTCCAGCGAGCCGCAGCGAGCTTCAGGGCCGCCGGGCACGTCGTGACCGAGCTGGAGATCCCCTATCCGTTGGCGTCGAAGGCGCTGACGGTGCGCTACCTGGCGGGTATCCGCGACGGAGCCGACGGGGTCGACGACCCCACGGGGCTCGAGCCCCGTACCCGCGCGATCGCCCGGCTGGGTCGCCCGTTCGGCCACCGCAGCGTCGAGTGGGCCAAGCGCCAGGGGCGCGCGTGGGGCGATCAGGTCCACGACTCGCTCGGCGTGGACGTGCTCCTGACCCCGGTCATGAGCGGACCGGCCGTGCCGGTCGAGCACTGGAAGGGCAGGGGCGGTCTGTCGACGGTGCTGTCGATGAACGCGTTCTACCCCTACACGGCGCAGTGGAACCACGCCGGTGTCCCGGCGGTCTCCCTGCCGGCCGGTGCCACCGCCGACGGCCTCCCGCTCGCGATCCAGCTCATCGCGCGCCGCGACGACGACGCCCGGCTGATGGCGCTTGCGGGGCAGTGGGAGCGCCTCAACCTCGCTTGACATCAAGTATCTTGACATCAAGATGTAGCGGTCATACCGTCGCGCCATGGCTCACACCACCTGGGACCCGACCCGCTACCTCCGGTACGTCGACGAGCGGTCACGCCCGTTCGTCGAGCTCGTCGCCCGCGACGACGCCGATCCGCGCACGATCGTCGACCTCGGTTGCGGGCCGGGGCACCTCACCGCGGTGCTGCACGCCCGCTGGCCCGAGGCGACCGTGCTGGGCGTCGACGCGTCCGCCGAGATGATCGACCGGGCCCGCTCGGACCGCGCCGACCCCCTGGCGTCCTACGAGCTGGCCGACGTCTCGACCTGGGAGCCGCCCGGACCGGTCGACCTCATCGTCTCGAACGCGCTGTTCCAGTGGGTCCCCGACCAGCTCGCCGTGATCGAGCGCCTGATGGGCCACGTCGCGCCGGGCGGCACGTTCGCCGTCCAGACGCCGAACAACTACTCCTCGCCGAGCCACCGGGTGCTCGCGGAGATCGCCTCCCGACCGCCCTACGGGCACCTGACGGAGGGGCTGCACGAGGACCGCGGGACGGCGCCAGAGACCTATCTGGAGCTGTTCGCCGGCGCCGGCTGGTCGATCGACGCCTGGGGGACGACCTACCAGCACGTCCTGCCGGGGGTGGATCCGTGCTCGACTGGATCTCCGGGACCGGTGCCCGGCCCGTGCTCGCGGCGCTGCCGGACGACCTCCGGGCCACCTTCGTGGACGAGTACGGAGCGGCGCTCCGTGATGCCTACCCGCGGCGCCCGTGGGGCACCGTGATGCCGTTCGCCCGAGTCTTCGCCGTCGCCCGCCGCGCGGCCTGACTCCGCTACGCTGGCGTGGCGATCGCTTGCGAGCGATGGCGTTCCCCGGTTGGTCTGCCGGCAGGGCCCGCCGCACTTTGAATGCGGACAAGCGACGTAGGTTCGACTCCTACCCGGGGAGCCAGCACACGGTCCGTCCAGCCGTCCACGAAGGAGCCACGTGTCTGATCAGGTCACCGCGATCGTCCTGGCAGCAGGTGCCGGCACGCGGATGAAGTCGAGCCGCGCCAAGGTCCTCCACGAGCTGGGGGGCCGCAGCATGGTCGAGCACGCCCTCATGGCGGTGTCCGGCGCCGGTGTGCACACGACGGTCGCCGTGGTCGGCCACGACCGCGAGCAGGTCTCAGCCGCGATCGCGGCCCACGACCCGGCGATCGTGCTCGCCGTCCAGGAGCACCAGAACGGCACGGGCCACGCGGTGCACGTCGCGCTGCAGGCGCTCGACGCCCCGCCGACCGGCACCGTCATCGTCACCTACGCGGACGTGCCGCTGCTGTCGGCGCAGACGCTGTCCGAGCTGCTGGTCGACCACCGCGTCTCCGGCCGAGCGGTGACGATCCTGACCGCAGAGGTCGCCGACCCGACCGGCTACGGCCGCATCGTCCGCGACGCCGACGGCGAGGTCTCGGCCATCCGCGAGCACCGCGACGCGTCCGACGACGAACGGGCGATCCGCGAGATCAACAGCGGGATCCTGGTCGTCGACGGAGCGTTCCTCGACCACGCGGTGGCGGGCCTGGAGTCGGACAACTCCCAGGGTGAGCTGTACCTGACGGACATCGTCGGCAAGGCCGTCGCCGAGGGACGTCCCGTCGGCGCCCACGTGCTCGAGGACGTGTGGCAGACCGAGGGCGTCAACGACCGGGCGCAGCTGGCGCGCCTCGGGCGCGAGCTCAACCGTCGCCTCACCCAGCACTGGATGGCTGAGGGGGTCACGATCGTCGACCCCGAGACGACCTGGATCGACTCGGCCGTCACGCTGTCGCCGGACGTCACGCTCCTGCCCGGCACGCAGCTGCTCGGCGCGACCGTCATCGGTCCGGGCTCGACCGTCGGCCCCGACACGACGCTCCGCAACGTGGAGGTCGGGGAGTGCGCGACCGTTGTCCGCACCCACGGCTCGGACGCCGTCATCGGCGCCGGTGCCACGGTGGGACCGTTCGCCTACCTGCGACCCGGAGCCGAGCTCGGCGACGGCGGCAAGATCGGCACGTTCGTCGAGGTCAAGAACTCGGTCATCGGGGCCGGCGCGAAGGTGCCGCACCTGTCGTACGTCGGCGACGCCGACATCGGCGAGGGCGCCAACGTCGGGGCCGGCACGATCTTCGCCAACTACGACGGCGTCTCCAAGCACCGCTCGAGCATCGGCCGGCACGCCAGGACGGGCTCCCACAACACCTTCGTCGCGCCCGTCGCGGTCGGGGACGGCGCCTTCACGGGGGCGGGTTCCACGATCCGCGACGACGTCGAGGCGGGGGCGCTGGCAGTGTCCGTCGTGCGACAGAGGAACATTGCGGGGTGGGTCGGGGCCAAGCGTCCCGACACCCCATCTGATCACGCTGCACGCGCTGCAGGAGCAGAACCCAACTTGGAGGACATCGGTGAGTAGCCTGTCGAAGCGGACGCCCACGCGGAACATGCTGTTGTTCTCCGGGCGCGCGCACCCCACGTTGGCCCAGGAAGTCGCCGACCTGCTCGAGATCGACGTCGTCCCCACCACGGCGTACGACTTCGCGAACGGCGAGATCTACGTCCGCTTCGACGAGTCGGTACGCGGCTGCGACGCGTTCGTCCTGCAGAGCCACGCCTCGCCGATCAACGAGGCGATCATGGAGCAGCTCATCATGATCGACGCGCTCAAGCGGGCGTCCGCCAAACGCATCACCGTGATCCTGCCGTTCTACGGCTACGCGCGCCAGGACAAGAAGCACCTCGGACGCGAGCCGATCTCGGCCCGTCTGATGGCCGACCTGTTCCTCACCGCCGGCGCCGACCGTCTGATGACCGTCGATCTGCACACCGCCCAGATCCAGGGTTTCTTCGACGGCCCCGTCGACCACCTGCTCGCGATGCCGATCCTCACGCGCCACGTCAAGCGGCGCTACGGCAAGAAGCCCCTCGCCGTCGTGTCGCCCGACGCCGGCCGCATCAAGGTCGCCGAGCAGTGGGCGGCAGCCCTCGGCGGCGCACCGCTGGCGTTCATCCACAAGACGCGCGACCCCCGCAAGCCCAACGAGTCCAAGGCCAACCGGGTGGTCGGCGACGTCACCGGCCGGGTCTGCATCCTGGTCGACGACCTCATCGACACCGGCGGCACGATCGTGCAGGCCGCCGAGGCGCTCATGGCCGACGGAGCCGAGGACGTCGTCATCGCGGCGACCCACGCGGTGTTCTCCGGGCCCGCCGTCGACCGGCTCAAGAACTCGACGGCGTGCGAGGTCATCGTGACCAACACACTGCCGATCGCCGACGACAAACGATTCGACAAGCTGACGGTGCTGTCGATCGCCCCGCTGCTGGCCCAGGCCACCGCCGCGGTCTTCGAAGAGGGCTCAGTCACGAGCCTGTTCAAGTCCTGAGGCGCGCGGCTCCTTCGGCCCCCACTCGCTGCGCTCGCGGGAGGTACCCCCAGCCGGTCCGGCCGTTCGTTCCTCACGGCCGCCAGGCTTCGCCGTCAGGCCCCACCTTCTGGCCCCGATCGATTTCTTCCTCCTCGACCGCTGCGATAGACTCCTGCGGTTGCCTCGGCGAGGGTCCTCACGGGCCGTGATCGACAGGGCGCTCCACAGGAGTGCTGTGTCGAGCGCCTTGCCCCAGGTCGACATCCGACTTTTCAGTGCACGCACGCCGCAGACCCAACAGGAGATTCACTCGTGGCCGAGATCAAGATCGCAGCCGAAGCACGTTCCGAGTTCGGCAAGGGAGCGGCTCGCCGCATCCGTCGTGAGGACAAGGTCCCCGCCGTCCTCTACGGGCACGGCTCGGACCCCATCCACCTGACCATCCCCGGCCACCAGCTCATGCTGGCCCTGAAGGGCTCGGCCAACGCCCTGCTCGCGATCGACCTCGGCTCCGAGACGCATCTGGCGATCCCCAAGCAGGTCCAGCGCGACCCGCTGAAGGGCTTCATCGAGCACGCCGACCTCCTCATCGTCCGCAAGGGCGAGAAGGTCATCGTCGACGTCAACATCGTCACCACCGGCGATGCCGTCAGCGGCAACCTGGTCGTCCTCGAGAACTCGTCGATCTCCATCGAGGCTGAGGCGACCCACATCCCCGAGTCCTTCGAGGTCTCGATCGAGGGCCTCGTGGCCGGCGACCAGATCCTCGCGAAGGACATCGTCCTGCCCGACGGTTCGTCCCTTGCGGTCGACGAGGAGCTCCTCATCGTCAACGTCACGTCGGCACCCACCGAGGGGCAGCTCGAGGCCGAGCTCGCCGAGGCCGAGGCCGACCTCGGCATCGAGCACGATCCGACGGACGCCGAAGAGGCTTCCGAGGCAGACGCCGCCGAGGCTGAGGCTCCTGCCGAGTCGGAGTGACCTGGCTGGTCGTCGGGCTCGGCAATCCGGGCCCGACGTACGCCACCACCCGGCACAACGTCGGCTACATGGTGGCCGATGCGCTGGCGCTGCGCATGGGCGGCACGCCTGCCAGTCCTGGGTGGAAGAAGCACAAGTCCGGACGCGCTGACGTCGTCGAGGGTCGTCTCGTCGGCGAGCGCGTCGTGCTCGGCCGCGCTCGCTCGTACATGAACGAGAGTGGCGGGCCGGTCTCGACGCTCGCGAAGTTCTACGGCGTCGAGCCCGACCACGTCATCGCGATCCACGACGAGCTCGACATCGACTTCGGGATGCTGCGCATCAAGCACGGCGGCGGCGACAACGGCCACAACGGCCTGAAGTCGATCCGCCAGTCGCTCTCCACCGGCGACTTCTACCGGGTGAGGGTCGGCATCGGGCGCCCACCCGGCCGTCAGGACGTGCACGACTTCGTGCTCAAGGCGTACACCTCGACCGAGCGCAAGGATCTCCCCACGTACGTCGAGGAGGCCGCCGATGCGATCGAGAGCCTCATCACGGTGGGACTGGATCAGACCCAGAGTGCGTTCAACCGGTAGATGACATCCCAGACGAAGGCACTCGCATGACGTTGTCCCGCCTGACCGGTCTCGTCGCCACCGATCCGACCGTGGCGTCGGTCCTGGCCGATCGTGCCTCCGGGCTCGACACCCTCGGTGTCCAGGCCCCCGAGCCGCTGCGTCCGTTCCTGACGGCGGCCCTGGCCGAGCAGTCGACGGTCGTCGCGGTGACGGCGACCGCCCGCGAGGCCGAGGACCTGACGGTCCAGCTCGGTGAGCTGCTCGGGGCCGACGCGGTCGCGTACTACCCGGCCTGGGAGACCTTGCCGCACGAACGGCTGTCACCGCGCTCGGACACGGTCGGCCGGCGCCTGGCGGTCCTGCGCCGCCTGGTGCACCCGACCTCGGTGAGCTCGCTCGACTCCGAGACTGCGAGCGGCCCGCTGCGGGTCGTGGTGGCGCCGGTGCGCTCTCTCCTGCAGCCACAGGTCAAGGGGCTGGCCGACCTCGTCCCGGTCGAGCTGCACCGGGGCGACGAGGTCTCGCTCGACCAGGTCGTGGAGGACCTCGCGGGCGCTGCCTACTCGCGCGTCGACCTGGTCGAGCGTCGCGGTGAGTTCGCCGTGCGCGGCGGCATCATCGACGTCTTCCCGCCGACCGAGGAGCACCCCCTCCGCATCGAGTTCTTCGGCGACGAGGTCGACGAGATCCGCCGCTTCGCGGTCGCCGACCAGCGGACGCTCGAGGAGATCACCCACGTCTGGGCACCGCCGTGCCGAGAGCTGCTGCTGACCGACGCGGTCCGGGCCAGGGCCGCCGAGCTGGCCGTCGCCCATCCGTCCCTGGTCGAGATCTTCACCAAGATCTCCGAGGGCCACGCGGTCGAGGGCATGGAGTCCCTGACCCCGGTGCTGACGGATGAGATGGAGTCGTTCGTCAACCTGTTGCCGGAGCGTTCGGCCATCCTGGTCATGGACCCCGAGCGCATCCGCTCGCGCGCGGCGGACCTGGTCGCGACGAGCGAGGAGTTCCTCCAGGCGTCCTGGGCGGCTGCGGCGACGGGTGCCGAGTCGCCGATCGACCTCGGCTCCGCGGCGTTCCAGTCGCTCGACGATGTCCGCCTCGAGACGCTCGCACTGGGACATACGTGGTTCACCCAGTCGCCGTTCGGGCTCGACCTCGACGAGGGCTCGCGGGCGGTCGAGATGGAGCCCGCCGCGGCCTACCGCGGCGACACGACCGCGGCGCTGGAGGACATCCGCCGCTGGATCGACGCCGACATGCGGGTCGTGTTCGTCGCCCCCGCGAGCGGCCAGGCCCAGCGCACCGTCGAGTGGCTGACCGATGCCGGCGTCCCGGCCGCGATCGACGACGAGGTCACGGCGCCCTCGGCCCGTGTCGTCCAGGTCAGCATCGGCGAGCTGGCGCACGGGTTCGTCTCGCCGCCGCTCGCGCTGGCCGTCATGACGTACGACGACCTCGTGGGGCAGCGTGCCGCCGACCGCAGCGAGCGCAAGATGCCGGCTCGCCGCCGCAAGCAGGTCGACCCGCTGGAGCTCAAGACCGGCGACTTCGTCGTCCATGAGCAGCACGGTCTTGGTCGCTACGTCGAGCTGATGCAGCGCGTCGTGCAGGGTGCGGCCCGCGAGTACCTCGTGATCGAGTACGCCCCGTCCAAACGGGGGCAACCGGCCGACCGGCTGTTCGTCCCGATGGACCAGCTCGACCAGATCAGCCGCTACGTCGGTGGCGAGTCGCCGACCCTCGACAAGATGGGCGGCGCGGACTGGACCAACCGCAAGAACAAGGCCCGCAAGGCCGTCCGCCAGATCGCCGGCGAGCTCATCAAGCTCTACGCGGCCCGCCAGGCGACCAAGGGCCACGCGTTCGGCGCCGACACCCCGTGGCAGGCCGAGCTCGAGGACTCGTTCGCGTTCGTCGAGACGCCCGACCAGATGGTCACGATCGACGAGGTCAAGCGCGACATGGAGCGCACCGTGCCGATGGACCGCCTGGTCTGCGGCGACGTCGGCTACGGCAAGACCGAGATCGCGGTGCGCGCGGCGTTCAAGGCGATCCAGGACGGCAAGCAGGTCATCCTGCTCGTCCCGACGACCCTGCTCGTCCAGCAGCACTATGCGACGTTCGCCGAACGATTCGGCCAGTTCCCGGTGACGATGAAGCCGCTGTCGCGATTCCAGACCGAGAAGGAGTCGAAGGAGACCCTGGCGGGCCTGGCCGACGGGTCGATCGACATGGTCATCGGCACGCACCGCCTCCTCCAGCCGGGCGTGCGGATCAAGGACCTCGGCCTCGTGATCGTCGACGAGGAGCAGCGGTTCGGCGTCGAGCACAAGGAGGCCATGAAGATGCTGCGCGCGGCCGTCGACGTGCTCTCGATGTCCGCCACGCCCATCCCGCGCACGCTCGAGATGGCGATCACCGGCATCCGGGAGATGTCCACGATCGCGACCCCGCCGGAGGAACGTCACCCGGTGCTGTCGTTCGTCGGCCCGTACGAGGACCGTCAGGTCATCGCCGCGATCCGGCGCGAGCTGCTGCGTGAGGGTCAGGCGTTCTTCATCCACAACCGCGTGCAGTCGATCGACAAGGCCGTCGCGAAGATCAAGGAGCTCGTGCCTGAGGCGCGCGTCGCCGCGGCGCACGGTCAGATGGGCGAGCACCAGCTGGAGGAGGTCATGGTCGACTTCTGGGAGAAGCGGTACGACGTCCTGGTCTGCACCACGATCGTCGAGTCGGGGCTCGACGTCTCCAACGCCAACACCATGATCATCGAGCGCGCCGACACCCTGGGCCTGTCGCAGCTGCACCAGCTGCGCGGACGTGTCGGACGGTCGCGCGAGCGGGCCTACGCCTACTTCCTCTACCCGCCGGAGAAGCCGCTGACGGAGACCGCGCACGACCGTCTCGCGACGATCGCGCAGCACTCCGAGCTCGGCGGCGGCATGGCCGTGGCGATGAAGGACCTCGAGATCCGTGGAGCGGGCAACCTGCTCGGCGGCGAGCAGTCGGGTCACATCGCTGACGTCGGCTTCGACCTGTACGTCCGACTCGTCGGCGAGGCGGTCGCGGAGTTCCGCGGTGACGCGGAGCCGGAGCGCGAGGTCAAGATCGAGCTGCCGATCGAGGCGCACCTCCCGCACGACTACGTCGGCAGCGAGCGTCTGCGCCTCGAGATGTACAAGCGGCTCGCGGACGTCCGCACCCTGACGGAGGTCGATGAGATCCGCGTCGAGCTGGTCGACCGTTATGGCGAGCCGCCGGAGGCCGTCGACGTCCTGCTCGACGTCGCACGTCTGCGCGTCCGCGTGCGAGAGGCGGGCCTGACCGAGGTCACCGCGGCCGGCCCGAACGTCCGCTTCGCCCCGCTCAAGCTGCCCGACTCCGCACAGATGCGTCTGCAGCGGGTCTACCCGCGCAGCACCTACAAGGTCGCCGCCGAGGTGGCGCTCATCCCGCGACCGAGGACGGCGCCGATCGGTGGCACGCCGCTGGTCGGCCGCGAGCTGCTGGAGTGGACCCGCCTGGTCATCGACACCCTGGTGCCCGCCCCGGCCCCGGTTGCGTCGGCCTGATCCTCGACCCCTGACCCCTGCGGGGGAGGTGGATCCGCAATCTCATTCCTGGGAATGGGGTTGAGGATCCACCTCCTCGGTCGGCGCGGGGCCGGATGGGGTTGCGGATCCACCTGCTGGGGGAGGCGGTGCGTCAGCCTTCCTCGCGGAGCCTCGGCGGGGTCGCGTTCCCCGGCTTGATGCCGAGCTTGTCGGCGTAGAACTCCCGGACGATGTCCATGTCGGCGGTGACGTCGTCGCCGGCCAGGAAGGTCGGGCCGAATCCCATCGTCCTGGACGGCGGGTCGAAGAACGCCAGGGTGATCGGCAGGCCGGTCTGCTTCGACAGTCGCAGGAAGCCGGACTTCCAGTACTCGCCCTTGGACCGCGTGCCCTCGGCGGCCAGGATCAGACGGAACGGCTGACCCGTGCCGGCCTCCTCGACGAGCTCACGCACGACCGGGCCTGCGTTGTCGCGGTCGAGCGGCACGCCGCCGAACGCCTTGAGCACCCAGCCGAGCGGGCCCTTGAACAGCTGCTTCTTGACCAGGACGCGGGGGTGCGCGCCGCCGTGCCACATGACCAGCAGCATCGTGATGAAGTCCCAGTTGGACGTGTGGGGCGCGCCCACCAGGATCCCGGTCTGGGGCACGTCGCCGACCATCCGGTAGCGCGTCAGGCGGACGACGGTGCGGGCGAACCGTTGGCGGATCATGCAGCAACCCTAGGGGAGACCCCACTCCGAGAGGTGGGCACCTGACGGGCCCGGAGCGGCGGTCCGGGCCCGTCAGGTGCCCTTCCGTACCCCGCAGGTGCCGCTGCTGCCGGTCGTGTCGGCCGTCTCCTGCGTCGCGCTCATGACCAACCTGGCCGTGGAGACCTGGCTGCGGTTCCTGGTCTGGCTCGCGCTCGGCCTGATCGCGTACGCGGTGTACGGCCATCAGCACTCGCACCTGGCGCGCAACGGCAAGGACGCGAGGCGCCCCGCCAGCCGCTGAACCGGCCGGTAGCCTGTGACCATGCTCACTCGTGCGCGCGCCGCGGTCCTCGTCGCGGCGGCTCTCTCCCTGTCGGCCTGCAGCAGCGTCCACCCCGGATCGGCGGCCGTGGTCGACGGCCGCACCATCTCGATGCGGACGCTCGACGACACGGCCCGGGCCTACTGCGCGCTCACGGCGGATGCCGCGGGTCAGCAGGGCATCACGACGCTCAGCAACGCCGAGGTGCGCCGCCAGGCGATCGTCGGCCTGGTGTCGATCGTCGTGGCTCGCCAGCTGGCCAGCCGGGAGGGCGTCACGGTCGAGCCGGTCACGTACGAGCTGACGGCGGCGCAGCGGGATCAGGTCAGCACGGCCTTCCCGACGGAGGACGCGGATGACCTGACGCGCGCCATCGAGGACAGCCAGGAGGTGTCGGCCATCGCCGTCGCCCTGGCCGAGAAGGCGACCAACCAGCAGGCCACGGTCGACAACGAGGCCCAGTTCGCCGAGCTCGGCCAGGCCGCGATCCTGAAGGCGTTCCCGGCCAACGACGTGCGGTTCGCGCCGCGGTTCGGTCTGGGACCTGACGGCAAGCAGCGCGCCGACACCGGCGCGGTCGCCGTGACGCCGGTCGACCTGGAGGCTCCGGTCGACGAGGAGCTCCCGGCCGCGCTGCGCTGCTCCTGATGCAGATCCTGGTCCTCAGCCCGCGGGTCGCCCCGGGCATCCTGACGCTGGCGGCGTGGGACGCGCTGCGGTCCGCCGACACGGTCCGCGCGGCGCTGGACGACCCGCACGTGCGGGCGATCGTCGCCTCGGGCATCGAGGTCGACATCTCGGCCGAGGCGCCGCCGGCCGCCGGCAGGACCGTGTGGATCGCCCCGACGGGTGACGCCGCGTGGGCACGCACCATGGCCGACGACCTCGTGGCGGGGACGGGCGAGGCGGGCGACGTCGAGGTGGTCTTCGGGTCGTACGACCTGCCCGGATCGGCACTCCTCGACGTCGTCGAGGTCATGGACCGGCTGCGCCGGGAGTGCCCGTGGACGGCTGAGCAGACCCACGAGTCGCTCGCGCCGTACGTGCTGGAGGAGGCGCAGGAGGTCCACGAGACCCTCGAGGACGGCGACCCGGACCATCTGCGCGAGGAGCTCGGCGACCTGCTCATGCAGGTCGTTTTCCACGCCCGCATCGCCGCCGAGGCCGGGCCACGGGACGGGGAGGGGGGCGGCGACGGCTGGGACATCGACGACGTCGCCGCCGGCATCGCGGCCAAGCTCGTGCGCCGCAACCCGCACGTGTTCGCGCCCGAGACCCTCGACCACGTCCCGACGTCCTCCGCCGAGATCGACGCCCAGTGGCAGAGCATCAAGGAGCGGGAGCGGTCCGGCCAGGCGCCCGGGCATCGCCACTGACGCATCGCCCGGGGTGTGGGGCGACGCGGCGAGGCGGTGCGGTGCACGAGGGGGGCGGGACTAGGCTGACCCCGCACGTTCGTTCACGTAGAGGAGCAGTCTCTTGGCACGCATCGACGCCGTCGGCGCACGGGAAATTCTGGATTCACGGGGCAACCCGACCGTCGAGGTCGAGGTCGCCCTCGACGACGGCACGATCGGACGCGCGGCGGTGCCCTCGGGTGCCTCGACCGGCGCCTTCGAGGCCGTCGAGCTGCGCGACGGTGACAAGAAGCGCTACCTCGGCAAGGGCGTCCTCAAGGCCGTCGCCGGCGTCAACTCCACGATCGGGCCTGCCCTCGTCGGCTTCGAGGCCGACGACCAGCGCGCCATCGACCTGGCCATGCTCGACCTCGACGGAACGCCCAACAAGGCCACGCTGGGCGCCAACGCGATCCTCGGCGTCTCGCTCGCCGCCGCCAAGGCTGCCGCGGACTCCGCCAAGCTGCCCCTGTTCCGCTACGTCGGCGGCCCCAACGCCCACGTGCTGCCGGTCCCGATGATGAACATCCTCAACGGCGGGTCGCACGCCGACTCCAACGTCGACATCCAGGAGTTCATGATCGCGCCGATCGGTGCGAGCACGTTCTCCGAGGCGCTGCAGCAGGGTGCCGAGGTCTACCACGCGCTGAAAGGCGTCCTGAACGAGCGGGGCCTCTCGACCGGTCTCGGCGACGAGGGCGGCTTCGCCCCCAACCTCGACTCCAACCGGGCTGCGCTCGAGCTCATCTCCGTCGCGGTCGAGGCCGCCGGCCTGAGAGTGGGCACCGACATCGCGTTCGCGCTCGACGTCGCCGCCTCGGAGTTCTTCACCGATGGCTCCTACGCCTTCGAGGGCGCGCAGAAGTCGGCCGAGGAGATGTCGGCCTACTACGCCCAGCTCGCGGCCGACTTCCCGATCGTCTCGATCGAGGATCCGCTCGACGAGGACGACTGGACCGGCTGGACGACGCTGACCGAGATGATCGGCGACGACGTGCAGATCGTCGGCGACGACCTGTTCGTCACCAACGTCGAGCGACTGACCCGCGGCATCTCCGAGGGCGCCGCCAACGCGCTGCTCGTCAAGGTCAACCAGATCGGCTCGCTGACCGAGACCCTCGACTCCGTCGAGCTGGCCCACCGCCACGGCTTCGCGTGCATGATGAGCCACCGCTCCGGCGAGACCGAGGACACGACCATCGCCGACCTGGCCGTCGCGACCAACTGCGGCCAGATCAAGACCGGCGCCCCGGCCCGTTCGGACCGCGTCGCCAAGTACAACCAGCTGCTGCGCATCGAGGAGCTGCTCGGCTCCGCAGCGAGCTACGCCGGCGCCTCCGCCTTCCCGCGGCTGGTGCTCTGATCCATGGCGGCACGTTCACCTCGCGGCCCCGGCCGGCCTTCCCCGCGGAAGCCGGCCGGGTCGAGGGGCGGACGCCCGACGGCGCGTGGCGCCGGTTCCGGCCCGTCCCGCTCCGGCGCCGCGGCCCGCAAGCCCACCAAGGCCTCGCCCGCCGGCACGGGTCCGCAGCTCACGACCCGCGCGGTGGTGCTGCTGTCGGTCGTCCTGCTGCTGATCGCCTCCTACACGTCGACGCTGCACGCGTGGTGGCAGCAGCGCTCTGACATCCAGTCGACGAGGGCCGAGATCGTGATGCGCAAGCAGGCGATCGCCGGCCTCGAGGACCAGATGAACCGCTGGGACGACCCGGCGTACGTCAAGCAGCAGGCCAAGGAACGCTTCGGCTGGGTCTCGCCCGGCGAGGTGGGCTACCGGGTCATCGGCAGCGACGGCAAGGTGCAGGGTGCCGACGTCCCGACCCTCGACGCTCCCGCCCAGGCCACGCCCCCGGCCTGGTACGACAAGCTCTGGGGAAGCGTCAAGGAGGCCGGCAAGGAGCCGGAGACCGTGGCGACCCCTGAACCCGAACCCGACAAGGTGCTGAAGAAGCAATGACTGGCGCCCAGACCATCGCGCAGGCCGACCTCGATGCCGTCGCCGAACAGCTCGGTCGCCTGCCCCGCGGCATCCTCCAGATCATGTCGCGGTGCCCGTCGGGCCACCCGAACGTGGTCAAGACCGAGCCGCGGCTCGATGACGGGACCCCGTTCCCGACGATGTTCTACCTGACGTGCCCGCGACTCGCAGGCGAGATCGGCACGCTCGAGGCGTCCGGCCTCATGCGCGAGATGAGCGACCGGCTGACCACGGACACCGAGCTCGCGGCGGCCTACGAGAAGGCCCACGTCGAGTACCTCGCCGAGCGTGAGGCACTCGGGCACGTCCCCGAGATCGCCGGCATCACCGCCGGCGGCATGCCCACCCGGGTCAAGTGCCTGCACGTCCTCGTCGGCCACTCCCTCGCGAAGGGCCCGGGCGTCAACCCGCTCGGCGACGAGACCATCGAGCTGCTCGGCGCGTGGTGGGACGGCAACTCGTGCAGCGCCGACTGGGTGCCTCTGCCGTCCGCCGTCACCGACTGACGGCGCGGTACTCCACGTGCGGGCGGCCCGTGCCGCCGTAGCGGGTGCTGCGCGCCAGCTCGCCGAGCTCGACCAGGTGCTCCAGGTAGCGGCGCGCCGTCACCCGTGACGCCCCGATGACCTCGGCGACCTCGCCGGCGCTGAGCGCGGAATCGGGGCCCTCGTCGGTGGCAGCGGTGGCGCGGCGGACGGCCTCGAGCGTCTCGACGCTGAGCCCCTTGGGCAGCCTCAGGCCCCCGGGGCCCGGTCGCATCGCACCGAACACCGCATCGACCGTGCTCTGGTCGATCGACGAGTCGCTGTCGAGCGTGCGCCGGAACTCGGCGTACTGGCGCAGCTTGACCTCGAACATCGCGAACGTGAACGGCTTCAGGAGGTAGGCGACGACGCCGTGGGCGACGGCCTGGCGGACGACGTCTGCGTCGCGGGCGGACGTCACGGCGATGACGTCGTGCAGCCGTCCGGTCGCGCGGAGCTGGTGCAGCAGCTCGAGGCCGTGGCCGTCGGGCAGGTTCATGTCGAGCAGGACGAGGTCGACCTGCGCGGCGCCGAGGACCCGGACGGCGTCCTGGAACGTGCGGGACACCGCCACGACGACGAACTCGGGCAGCCGTTCGACGTAGGTGCGGTGGGCCTCGGCGGCGATCCGCTCGTCCTCGACGATCAGGACCCGGATCGGCCCGCCCGCCGTCATGCCTGCTCGCCGATCCGGACGTCGAAGCGCGCCCCGCCGAGATCGCTCGTCGCCACGGCGGCCGTGCCCCCGTGTCGCCGAACGACCTGGCCGACCAGCGCCAGGCCCACCCCTCGTCCCGCCGCGTGGTCGGACGTCTTGGTCGACCAGCCCCCCACGAAGACCGCGTCACGGTCGGCCTCGTCGACCCCCGCACCGCTGTCCTCGACCGACAGCGACAGGTCCGTCGGCGTCGAGACCATGGTCAGCCGCACCTGACGTCCGGCGGACGCCTGGGCGGCGTCGATCGCGTTGTCGAGGAGGTTGCCGAGCAGCGTCACGGCCTCGTGCGACGTCAGCAGCAGCCCGGTGACGGACGTCGACGGCCCGATCGCCAGCTCGACCCCGCGCTCGATGGCCTGGGTGGTCTTGCCGAGCAGCAGGGCCGCGACGACCGGCTCCTCGACCTGCTCGACGAGGTGGTCGGCGAGCTGCCGGGCCAGGTCGAGCTCACGGGTGGCGAAGTCGACCGCCTCGTCGGGGCGGCCGATCTCGATCAGCGACACCATGGTGTGCATCCGGTTGGCCGACTCGTGGTTCTGGGCGCGCAGCGCGTCGGCCAGCCCGCGGACGGTGTCGAGCTCGGCCGTGACGTCCTGCAGGTCGGTGCGGTCGCGCAGCGTCACGACGGATCCGACGACGCGGCCGTCCCAGCTCGCCGGGGCCTGGTTGATCACGAGCACGCGGTCTCCGACGACGTGCACGGCATCGTGCAACGCAGCCCCGCCGAGAGCGGTGACGAGGGCCGGCTCCAGCCCGAGCTGCGAGATCTGCGCGCCCGTCGCGGAGTCGTCGAGATCGAGCAGCCGCCGCGCCTCGTCGTTCATCAGCGTCAGCCGGCCACGCTGGTCGATCAGCAGCAGGCCCTCCCTCACCGCGCGCAGCACCGCGTCGTAGTACTCGTACATCCGGGTGATCTCGCGCTCGCCGAGGCCGTGGGTCTGTCGCCGAAGCCGGCGGCTCGCGACCCAGGCGCCGACGGCGCCGAGGGCTCCGACGACGAGTGCCGCGCCGATGATGCGGGGGAGCGCGGCGAGCACCTGCTGGTTGACCCGTTCGTTCTTGATGCCGATGGAGACGAGCCCGCGGACGGTGCCGTCGACCGTGACCGGCACGACGGCGCGCACCGACGGGCCGAGCGTCCCGGTGTAGTTCTCCGTGATGGCCCGCCCCTGGGCCGCCTCGTCGATGTGGCCGAGGAACTTCTTGCCGATGTTGTCCGGGTCGGGGTGCGAGTAGCGGATGCCGGTGGGGCTCATGATCGTCACGAAGTCGGTGTCGGTGACGCGGCGAACCCGCTCGGCATACGGCTGCAGGATCGCCGACGGGTCGGGGGACGCGAAGGCCTCGCGGACGGTCGGCGCCGCCGCGACGGCCAGCGAGATGTCGAGGGCGCGGTCGCGCGCCTCGGCCCGGCTGTCGCCGCGGGCATCGACCCAGGCGAGGGCGATGCCGCCGCCGACCAGCACCAGGACGACCGCCAGCTGCCACAGGAGCATCTGGCGGGCCACGGTGCGTTCGCCGGCTCGAGCCATGTGGGCATTCTCCTCGACGCTGCGCGACCGGCGACCCTCGCCCTGTGACGGTGGTCATGAACTTTACGAACACAAGAGTGATGACGGTCACAGGGTGGCTGATGCTGGGCGGGCACCCCGACCCGTCCAGGAGGACACATGTCATCGAATGCGACGCGAGCGCCCCGCAAGGACCGCACGCACTACCTGTATCTCGCCGTCATCGCGGCGGTCGTCGCCGGCATCGCCGTCGGCCTCGTCGCGCCAGACTTCGCCGTGGAGCTCAAGCCGCTCGGCACGGGCTTCGTCGCCCTCATCAAGATGATGATCGCGCCGGTCATCTTCTGCACCCTCGTCCTTGGCGTCGGATCGGTCGCGAACGCGTCGCAGGTCGGCAAGGTCGGCGGGCTGGCGCTCGGCTACTTCGTGACGATGTCGTTCGCTGCCCTGAGCATCGGCCTCGTGGTCGGCAACTTCCTCAAGCCGGGCGACGGCCTGCAGATCACGCCGGACGTCGCCACCGCCGGTGCGGACCAGGTCTCGAAGGAGTCGCAGACGACGGCCGAGTTCCTCCTGCACATGATCCCCGACACGCTGGTCTCGTCGCTGACGTCCGGCGAGGTGCTGCAGACCCTCCTGGTCGCGCTGCTCGTCGGCTTTGCGCTGCAGGCGATGGGCTCGGCCGGCGCGCCCGTCCTGACCGGCATCGGCCACATCCAGAAGCTGGTCTTCCGTATCCTCGCGATGATCATGTGGGCGGCCCCGATCGGCGCGTTCGGCGCGATGGCGGCTGTTGTGGGTGAGACCGGCGTGGACGCCCTCAAGGCGCTCGCGGTCATCATGATCGGCTTCTACACGACCTGCGCGCTGTTCGTCTTCGTCGTCCTCGGCTCGATCCTGCGCCTAGCGACGGGCATCAACATCTTCTCGCTGCTGAAGTACCTGGGTCGCGAGTTCCTGCTGATCGTGTCGACGTCCTCGTCGGAGTCTGCCCTGCCCCGGCTGATCGCCAAGATGGAGCACGTGGGCGTCGCCAAGCCGACCGTCGGCGTCGTCGTCCCGACCGGGTACTCCTTCAACCTCGACGGCACGATGATCTACCTGACGATGGCGTCGCTGTTCATCGCCGAGGCACTGGGCGACCCGCTGTCGATCGGCGAGCAGGTCTCGCTGCTGCTGTTCATGATGATCGCCTCGAAGGGCGCCGCCGGGGTCACCGGAGCGGGGATGGCGACTCTGGCCGGTGGCCTCAGCTCGCACCGGCCCGAGCTGCTCGACGGCGTCGGCCTGATCGTCGGCATCGACCGGTTCATGTCGGAGGCGCGTGCGGTCACCAACTTCGCCGGCAACGCCGTCGCCACGGTCCTGGTCGCGTCGTGGACGGGCACGCTCGACCGTGAGCAGCTCGACCGGACGCTCGCCGGTGAGAGCCCGTTCGACGAGTCCACGATGGTCGACGACCACCACGCACCACAGCCCGCGCCGGAGACGGAGGTCGTCCGGGCCTGAGCGGGCCGCTCGGGGACGAGCCGCGACGGGACCTGTCCGGGGGGACAGGTCCCGTCGCTATGCTCGGGGGATGCCAGAGCATCGCGCCCGGGTCGCTGCGATCGACTGCGGCACCAACTCGATCCGCCTCCTGATCAGCGACATCGACGACGAGCACAAGACCGACCTGCTGCGCGAGATGCGGGTCGTGCGCTTGGGCGAAGGGGTCGACCGCACCCACCACCTGGCGCCCGAGGCCATCCAGCGGACGTTGCAGGCGACCCGCGAGTACGCCGAGATCATCGCGATGTTCGGGGTCGTCGACATCCGCTTCTGTGCGACGTCAGCGGTCCGTGACGCCGACAACGCCGCCGAGCTCGAGGACGCGGTTGAGGGCATCCTCGGCGTGCGGCTCGAGGTCCTGGCGGGGCTGGACGAGGCCCGAGCCTCGTTCCTGGGCGCGACCCGCGACCTGCCGACCGAGCGGACCCTGGTGGTCGACATTGGCGGCGGCTCGACCGAGCTCGTCGTCGGCACCGGCGACGAGATCGAGTGGTCCGTCTCGCTCGACATCGGGTCCGTCCGGCTGATGGAGCGGTTCCTCGCCGGAGATCCCGCACCGGTCGCCGAGGTAATGGCCTGCATGGACCATCTCGACAGCGTGCTGGGTCCGGTCGTCGCCGACCTGGCACCGATCGGCTCGTTCGTCGGCGTCGCCGGGACCATCACGACCGTTGCGGCGCACTCGCTGGCGCTGCCGTCGTACGACTCCGAGGCGATCCACCTCGCCCGGCTCGACCTCGCCGACGTCCGGGCCGCCTGCCTCTCGCTGGTGCAGATGTCGGTCGCCGACCGCCGTGCCCTGCCGTTCATGCACCCGGGACGTGCCGACGTGATCGGCGCCGGCTCGCTGATCCTCGACCGGCTCATCGACCTCCTCCCGCTGGCGACCGACACCCTGGTCGTCAGCGAGCACGACATCCTCGACGGCATCGCCTGGGACATGGTCCGACCCTGACCCCACCCGGGCTCGGCCACGCGCCACTCGTGCCCCGGGCGCATGGCACGGCATGATCGGCCCATGGGTCTCCGCGCGCTCCACGTCACCGTCCCGGATGCTGGCTGGGCGGACAGCCTCGCCGACCTGGAGTCCGTCGACGTCTCGATCTGGGACGTCTCGGCTCCTCAGCCCGACCGTCACATCGACCTGGCCGTCCGCCCGTACACGGTCTCTGCGGCCGGCCTCGAGGCGCTCGACCCCGCTCGGCTCGACGTCATCCAGTCGCAGGCGCTCGGCTACGACGGGGTGGCCGAGGTGCTGCCCGACGGCATCACGTACTGCAACGCCGTCGGGGTCCACGAGGAGTCGACCGCCGAGCTGGCCGTCGCCCTGCTGCTCGCGTCCCAGCGGGAGATCGACCGCTACGCCCGCGAACGGGGCTGCTGGAACAGGAGGTTCACGGCGAGTCTGATCGACCGGCGGATCATGATCGTCGGCACGGGTGGCATCGGCAGCGAGATCGAGAAGCGGCTCGCCGGCTTCGGCGCCGAGCTGGTCCGCGTCGCGACGAGCCGGCGCGAGGACGAGCGGGGGACGGTCCACGGGCGGGACGAGCTGCCCGACCTCCTGCCGTCGGTCGACGCGGTGCTGCTCGCCGTGCCGTTGACGGCAGAGACGACCGGGCTGGTCGACGACGCCTTCCTCGCGGCGATGGCCGACGGGTCGATCGTCGTCAACGTGTCGCGCGGAAAGGTCGTCGACACCGATGCCGTGGTGCGGCAGCAGGGACGGGTGCGGCTCGCCGCTGACGTCACCGATCCGGAGCCGTTGCCGCCGGAGCATCCTCTCTGGACGACGCCCGGCGTGCTGATCTCGCCCCACGTCGGCGGCATGTCGACGGCGATGCGGCCCCGCATCGAGGCCGTCGTCCGGCGGCAGGTGGCTCGCCTGCTCGACGGCCTGCCGCCGGAGGACGTTGTCCTAGGCTGACCCCACGCTCCCGTAGCCCAACTGGCAGAGGCAGATGGCTTAAACCCGTCACAGTGTGGGTTCGACCCCCACCGGGAGCACCGCCGGGACGTTCGCCGCGCCGGTGACCTGATCCGGGCCTACCGTGACGCAGGAGAACATCGACCACCGGAGGATCCATGAGCATCAACGTCGTCGCCGTCATCACCGCCAAGCCCGGCTCGGAGGACGCCGTCCGCGAGGCCATGCAGGGACTCGTCGCGCCGACCCGCGCCGAGGAGGGCTGCCAGTCGTACGACCTGTCGGAGTCGGCCGCGGCGCCGGGGACCTTCATCACCGTCGAGGTGTGGAACGATCCCTCCGACCTCGACTCCCACATGCAGACCCCGCACATCCAGTCCGCGCTCGCCGTGCTCGGCACCGAGCTGGCAGGCCCGCCGGCGATCCACCCGCTCAAGCCGCTGACCGTCGGCTAGGACGTGCGCCGGCGGCGAAGGCGCTCGCGCAGCCCCGCCGCCAGGCCGACGATCGTCAGCCAGTCGAAGAAGCCTCCGGCGACACGCGCCACCCGCACCCGGCGCACGCCGCCGAGTCGCAGCCGCAGGTGGACGCGCGTCGTCGTGCCCCCGCCGTCGCTGAGGCTGATCGCCCACGAGAGGCGGACCCGTCCGCGAGTGCTGACGTGCACGAGCGACTGCTGCGGATTCAGGGCGGCGACCGTGAACGTCGCGTCGCGGCCGCCCCAGTCCGGGATGACGTCGCCGACCGCGAGCTCCTGCAGACCGGGTTCGATCGAGCGGTACGCGCGCCGGTCGGACGGCACGAACCGCTCGACCCACCGCGGCAGGTACCACCCGGCCCGCGCCTTGCCGAGCTGGACGAACCACGGCCACACCTCGGCTGGTGCTCCGGTGAGGGTGAAGGCGCGGTCCATGATCACGCTCGCGTCAGGGACGATGTCGTCACCCGGCAGCGTGGCGGCACGCTCCGCCTCGGTCGCGGCCACGGAGGCGGAAGGCATGGGCCCACCCTAGGCTGGTGGTTCACCACCTCGAGGGAGTCACACATGCAGACACGCACGCTGGGCCGCACCGGACGATCGGTCTCAGTCGTCGGACTGGGCACGTGGCAGCTGGGCGCCGACTGGGGCGACGTCAGTCATGACGACGCGATCGCGGTGCTCGAGGCCGCGGTCGCCGACGGCGTGACGTTCTTCGACACCGCCGACGTCTACGGCGACGGTCGCAGCGAGCAGCTGATCGGTGAGTTCCTGCGCAGCCGTCCAGAGCTGGACGTCTTCGTGGCGACCAAGATGGGCCGTCGTGCCGAGCAGGATCCCGTCCACTTCACGATGGACAACTTCCGGACGTGGACCGAGCGGTCCCGCGGCAACCTCGGCGTCGAGACGCTCGACCTCGTCCAGCTGCACTGCCCGCCGACAGCTGTGTTCTCCGACGACCGCGTCTTCGACGACCTCGACACCCTCGTCGACGAGAAGATCATGGCCGCCTACGGGGTGAGCGTCGAGACCGTCGACGAGGCGCTCACGGCGATCGCCCGCCCGAACGTCGCGAGCATCCAGATCATCCTCAACGCGTTCCGGCTCAAGCCGCTCGACGAGGTGCTGCCGGCAGCCCGCGAGGCCGGCGTGGGCATCATCGCCCGGGTGCCGTTGGCCTCCGGTCTGCTCTCGGGCCGCTACACCGCCGACACGACCTTCGCGGCGGACGACCACCGCACCTACAACCGTTCCGGCGAGGCGTTCGACGTGGGCGAGACGTTCTCCGGGGTCGACTTCACGACGGGGCTGGCGGCAGCGCAGGAGTTCGCCGGCCTGGTGCCCGACGGGATCACGCCGGCTCAGGCTGCGATCGCGTGGATCGTCGCGCAGGACGGCGTGTCGTCGGTGATCCCCGGAGCCCGCAGCGTCGCCCAGGCACGGTCGAACGCCGAGTCGGGCGCCGTCGTGCTGCCCGACGGTTTCGACGCCGGCGTGCACGAGATCTACGACCGGCTGCTGCGGGCGGAGATCCACCCCAACTGGTAGGCGGGCGCTCCTTCGTCGCTCACTTCGCGGCTCGCGCGGGCGCTCGCCGCGGCCGCCTGTCGGGCTTCGCCCGACCTGGGTCGGGTGTCGCGCGGCCTGGGTCAGGCGCGGGCGAGGACGAAGTCGACCAGCGACTCGGCGTACCCGTCGAGGTCTGAGCCGTCGTCGGGCGCGAGCTCGTCGGGCAGCACCAGCGCGTGCATCAGCACGCCACCCAGCAGGGTGTCGAGGACGAGGGTCACCGATGCGTCGGGGCTCAGCTCTCCCCGTCGGATGCCCCGGCGGACGATCGCGCGGGCAGCCAGCACCTGCGACTCGCGGCGCTGCTCCCACGTCGCCTGCAGCTCAGGGGTCAGGAACGCCTCGGTGGTCATGCGCAGGCCAGCCTGCTTGAGCTCACCGAAGTAGTACGTCAGGTGCAGCCGGGCCAGTGCGACGAGATCCCCGCGCAGTGAGCCGGTGTCGACGTCCTCGACCTGCACGAGAGTCGAGGAGAGGGAGTCGATGAGCAGCGCCGTGCGGTCGGACCAGCGCAGGTAGATGGATGCCTTGCCGACGCCGGCCTCGCGGGCGACGGCCTCGATGGTGAAGCCCGACCACCCGAAACGCCCGTAGACCCGGCACGACGCGAGATGGACGCGCTGCTCCATCGCGGGGTCGCGCGGACGTCCCGCCGTGCGCTCGGCCATCGCATCTCCCTATTACTGAACGTTGACCGTCAGTATAGTGGGTGGCATGACTGAGAACCTGGATCCCCGCACTCCCGTCCTCGTCGGCGTGGGGCAGTTCGCCGAGCGCGTCGACGAGGCCGGCTACCGCGGGCTGTCGGCCGTCGGTCTGGCGGCCCAGGCAGCGACCATCGCCCTGGCCGACGCCGGCGGCACCGAGGTGGCGGCGGCCATCGACACGATCGCCGCGATCCGGCAGTTCGAGATCTCGACCCCGATCGGGCACGCCCCACTCGGCCGCTCGACCAACGTCGCCCGCTCGATCGCGCGCGACATCGGCGCCGACCCGGCGCGGGCGATCCTCGAGGTCACCGGCGGACAGGGGCCGCAGCACCTCGTGTCCGAGCTGGGCGACGCCATCGCCCGCGGCGAGTCGGAGGTCGTCCTGCTGGTCGGGTCCGAGGCGATCTCGACGGCGCGCCACCTCTCCGCCGCCGACGACAAGCCGGACTTCACCGACGACCCGGGCGGATCCGTCGAGGACCGTGGCTACGGCTTGCGCGGCATCGTGACCCTTCCGCAGGTGCGCCACGGGCTCGTCGACGCCACCAGCCAGTACGCGCTGCTCGAGCACGCCCGTCGCGCCCGGCTCGGCCTCGATCGGCAGGCGTACGCCCGCTCGATGGGCGAGCTGTTCGCCCCCTTCACGACGGTCGCGGCGGCCAACCCCCTGTCGGCCGCGCCGACCGAGCGCAGTGCCGACGAGCTCGTCGCGGTGAGCGATCGCAACCGGATGGTCGCCGACCCCTACCCGAAGTTCCTGATCGCCCGCGACCAGGTCAACCAGGCGGCAGCGGTCCTCCTGATGTCGGTCGCCGCCGCCCGCCGTCTGGGTGTGGCCGAGGACCGCTGGGTCTTCCTCCACGGCCGGGCCGACACCGCCGAGCGGTCGATCATGGACCGTCCCGACCTGGGGGCGTCCCCGGCGGCCGTCGCGGCGGTGACGTCTGCCCTGGACGTCGCCGGCATCGGCATCGCCGACGTCGCGCACATCGACCTCTACAGCTGCTACCCGGTCGCGGTCGCGGCGGTCTGCGACGGGCTGGGCCTGTCGGCGGACGACCCTCGCGGGCTCACGCTGACGGGCGGGCTCCCCTTCTTCGGCGGTCCCGGCAACAACTACTCGATGCACGGCATCGCCGAGGTCGTCGGCCGCGTGCGCTCGCACCCGGGGTCGTACGGTCTGGTCGGCGCGAACGGCGGCATCATCTCCAAGTACTCCGCGGGCGTCTACGCCGCGACGCCCACCGCCTGGCCGTCCGTCGACGCGGTGGCGCTGCAGTCCGAGCTCGACGGGGTGCCGGTCGCGCCGACGACGTCGACGCCGAACGGCTGGGCCACGATCGAGACCTACACCGTCAAGCACGAGCGCTCCGGCCCGGTCGGCATCGTCGTCGGACGTCTCGAGAGCGACGGCAGGCGGTTCCTGGCGATGACGGTCCCCGGCGACGACGAGGTGACGGGGCTGCTGTCGGGCGATGCCGAGCCCGTCGGGGCGCGGCTGTTCGTCCGCTCGTTCGGCTACGGCAACCGGGTCACGCTCACGAAAGAGCGCGCGGACGAGCTGCTGCCACGGCCCGCGACAGGTCTGCGCGACGACCACGAGTTCATCTCGGTGCGCCGCGACGGGCGTGTCCTCGAGGTGACGATCGACCGTCCGACGCTGCGCAACGCGCTGCACGCCGCCGCGCACGTCGAGCTGGAGAGCGTCTTCGACGCGTACTTCGCCGACCCGGAGCTCTGGGTCGCGATCATCACCGGGGCGGGTGAGGACGCGTTCTGTGCCGGCAACGACCTGTCGGCGACGACCGGCGAGCTGCCGTGGTTCCCCGAGGGTGGCTTCGGCGGCCTCACGTCGCGCCGGGGCATGCACAAGCCCGTCATCGCGGCCGTCAACGGCGTCGCGATGGGCGGCGGCTTCGAGATCGTCCTCGCCTCCCACCTGGCGGTCGCCGCCGAGAACGCGCGCTTCGCCCTGCCCGAGGTCAAGGTCGGCCTCTACGCCGCCGCCGGTGGAGTGGTCCGGCTGCCGCGGGCGATCCCGCCGAAGATCGCCCACGAGCTGATCCTGACCGGGCGCTCGCTCGACGCGGCCGAGGCGCTGAGCCTCGGCCTGGTCAGTCGGGTCGCGCCCGCCGGTGGTGCGCTGGAGGCGGCGCGCGAGCTCGCGGCCGAGATCATCGCGGCCTCGCCGACGTCGGTGCGCCTGTCGCTCGAGGTCATCGACGCGACGTCTGGCATCGCCGACCCGGTCGAGGCAGCCCGCCACGAGACCGACGCGATGGACCAGCTGCTGATCAGCGAGGACCCGCTCGAGGGCATCATGGCGTTCGCCGAGAAGCGCACGCCGCAGTGGAAGAACCGGTGACCGAGGTCGGCTGACCGCCTAGGCTGGGAGGGACGACGGCGGAAGGGGAGTGCGGTGATCTTCTCCTCGCCCGACCCCGCCGCTGATCCGTACGTCGTGCGGACGGTGCTCGAGCTCCAGCGGTCGGCCTACGCGGTCGAGGCGCAGCTCGTCGGTGACGACCGCCTGCCGCCGCTGCAGGAGGACGAGCACGCGCTGGCGGCCTGGCGTGGACGGTGGGTCATGGCCTGGGACGGCGTCGAGCTCGTCGGTGCGATCGCCTGGACCGATCACGGGGACGACCTCGACATCGCGAAGGTCATGGTCAGTCCCGCCGTGATGCGCTGCGGGATCGCGTCAGCCCTCGTCAGTCGTGTGCTCCAGGCGTCCCCACGGTCCGCCGTCGTGGCGACCGGCCGCGACAACATCCCCGCGGTGTCGCTCTACGCCAAGCACGGCTTCGTGCACGAGGCGGACGAGCAGGTGCCACCCGGCATCTGGATCAGCCGGCTGCGACTGAACCGCTGAACCGGGCGAGCTAGGACTGCTCGATGCGCAGGCCGGCCCAGGTCTCGTCGAGCAGGATCGACTCGACGGCGTACCAGCCGTAGTCGGCGATGAGCTCCTGGATGGCGTCCTCGCCGAGGTCGGCATCGCGGATCGGGAACGCGATCCACACGACAGGGATCGACCCGAGCTGGGGCAGGACGTCGTCGAAGCTGTCGGCCAGCTGCGTGCGGCCGTCGGCGAAGAGGATCGCCGCATCGACGGACTCGGGCTCCTCCTCGTCGCGAACCTCGATCATCTCGGCGCCCTCGGGCATCGGGTCGAGCACCGACGTCTCCTCGACGGACGTGCCGATGATCCACACGACGAACCCGTCGGAGATCCGAAGCTTCTCGGCGCTGCTCTGCTCAGAAGTCACCCTGTCATCCTAGGGGGTCCTGCGGACGGCCTCGAGATCGCGGATCGCCCGGTCGACCTGCAGTCCCTTGCCCTCGAAGCGAGTCGTCGGACGTCCCTCGAACCGCGGCGCCCAGGTGCCGGGGAAGTCGAACTGTGGTGCGCCCGCCAGGACGTCCCGCATCTGGTCGGCGTAGTCCTGCCAGTCCGTCGCGAGGCGCCACGTGCCCCCCGGCTCGATGACGCGGGCGGCGAGGTCGGCGAACGCGGGGGTGACCAGCCGGCGCTTGTTGTGCCGCTTCTTGTGCCACGGGTCCGGGAACCAGACGCGCAGCTCGTGCACGGATGCCTCGGGCAGCATCGTGGCCAGGGCCTCGGCGGCGTTGACGATCATCAGCCGGACGTTGGTGACACCCTCGACGCGCATCGTCACGAGCGTCTGCGCGATGCCCGGGACGTAGACCTCCAGCCCCAGGAAGTCGAGCTCGGGATGCTCCTTCGCCGCGTGCACCAGCGCCTCGCCGCGGCCCGTGCCGATCTCGACGACGAGCGGCGCCTCGCGGCCGAACAGGTCCGCGACGTCCAGCTCGTACGACGGGTCCACCGAGGTGCTCATGCCGTTGTCCGGAACCTGGACGACGTACGTGCCCGCGAGGGCGTCCCAGCCGGACTGCTGCCGTTCGGACAGGCGTCCGCCGCGCCGGGTGAAGGAGACGGGCGTGGTGCGGTACGGCGCTCCGGCGGGTCGATCAGTCACGCGCGCTAGCGTAGACGTGTGGACATCGAGCCGGACACCAAGGACTGGACGTGGGTGCTGGCGCAGCCGTGCCCGGAGTGCGGGCTGGCTGCCGGACAGGTCTCCGCGACGGAGGTCGCCGCCCGGGTCGTCGCAGACCTTCCCCGGTGGGAGGCCGTCCTTCGCCGCGTCGAGGCGCGTGAGCGGCCGGCGCCGACGACGTGGTCGCCGACCGAGTACGCCTGCCACGTCAGGGACGTCTTCGTGCTGTTCGGGCAGCGGATCCAGCTGATGCTGGACCAGGACGACCCGCTGTTCGCCAACTGGGACCAGGACGAGACCGCGCTCGAGGACGACTACGCCTCACAGCTTCCGTCGGAGGTCTCCACGCAGCTGGTGGCTGCTGGTCGCGCCATCTCCGTGACGTTCGACGCGGTGCCCGACGACGCGTGGCAGCGCACCGGTCGGCGTGGCAACGGGTCGACCTTCACCATCGAGTCACTGGCGCAGTACTTCCTGCACGACGTGGTGCACCACCTCGCCGACGTGCGCGGGTGACGCGCGGGGCGCGGAAGGTCCAGCGCTCAACCGGTTGCGCAGCCCAACGAGTGAATCGGGATCAAACAGGCTGTCCTGCGCGTTGGATACAGTAGAACCAACGACTCCACCTCGGAGCCGATCCCACGGAGGGAAACCATGAAGAGCAGCAACCCTGTCTTCGCCCGCAGCGCCGAGTTCAACGGCCGCGGCGGCGCGATCGCCAACGACCCGTCCCAGTGGCAGGTCGACCTGAACGGATCGCCCACGCACACCCAGCCGGGCGCCGGACGCATGACGATCGACTCGGTCGTCGAGAAGACCGCGCTCACCCTGGGTCTGCTGACCGTGGCAGCCACCGTCACGTGGTTCGCGATCGGCGACGTCATCGACCCGACCACGGGCGAGGCCATCATGGGCAAGGCGGCCACGTTCGCGATGGCCGGTGCCCTCATCGGACTCGTGCTCGCACTGGTCAACTCCTTCAAGAAGGTCGTCAGCCCGGCCCTCGTGCTGGCCTACGCGGTCTTCGAGGGCGTCTTCATCGGCGCCTTCTCCAAGATCATCGCCGCCTACGTCGGCGAGACGTCGATCGTCTTCCAGGCGGTGCTCGGCACGGTCGTGGCCTTCGCTGGCACCTTGGCGGCCTACAAGTACTTCAACATCCAGGTCACCGACAAGTTCCGCAAGATCATGACGATCTCGGGCTTTGCCATCGTCGGCGTCCTGCTGATCAACATGGTGCTCAGCCTGACCGGCGTCTTCGAGTCGGGCGGACTGCGCGGCTTCAACACCCTCGGCCTGCTGGTCTCCTGCGCGCTCGTCGTCTACGCGACGTTCATGCTGATCATGGACTTCGACTACGCCGAGAAGGGCATCGCGGCTGGTCTGCCGGAGCGCGAGTCCTGGCGCGTGGCGTTCGGCCTCACGGTCACGCTCGTGTGGCTCTACATCGAGATCCTGCGCATCCTCGCGATCCTGCGCGGCGACTGATCACTCGCCCGCTGATCCGCTGCACCACCTGACGATGGCCGGTCCCTGCGGGGGCCGGCCATCGGTCTGTCCGGGACCCCTGGCCACCCGAGGAGGTGGATCCGCAACCTCATCCGGGGGAGGAGGTGGATCCGCAACCACATGGAGCTGAATGAGGTGGAGGATCCACCTGCACCGCAACGATGGGACCGAGTGAGGTGGAGGATCCACCTGCCCGGGGCGCGGGCGGGGGAGGGGTCAGGTGCGGCGACGGCGGAGGACCGTGGCCCAGCGGCCGCCGATCGTGGCCTGCTGCTGGACGACCTGGGTGCCCGCGTGCTCAGCTGCCTCGGCCGCAGCCTCGTGCACCGACATCAGGTCGCGGGGCGGCTCGGTGACGGGATATCCGGCGTACGCCAGGTGGCGGGCCCGCTCGCGCAGCGACGCCGCCACGGCGGGGATCAGCACCGAGACCATGTTGGCATAGCCGGTCTCCGACGGGTGGAAGCGGTCGAGGCCGAACATGATGTCGCGGTTCTCGGTGAACAGGTTGCCGAGCAGGTCGCCCAGCGACACCGCCCGGCCACCCGCGCCGACCACGGCGATGGTCTGCTTGCGGGCGAGGTTCCTGCTCCACCGTCGGGCCACCGCGCGCAGCGGCTGCATGATGGGTCGCACCGAGCCGAGGTCGGGGGTGGTGCCGACGACGACCTCGCAGTCGGCCGTCACGAGGCGTCGGACGACGTCGCCGAGCAGCCGCGCCGACGTGCTCGGCGGCACCTGGTGGGTCACGTCGTTGGTGCCGACGACGATCACCGCGACGTGCGGCTCCCAGTCGATGACCTGATCGACCTGCTGCATCAACTCGGACGTCTGCGCCCCGACGACGGCATGGCACCGCACCTCGACGGGCGAGTCCATCACGTGGGCGAGTCCCAGGCCGATCATGGCCGGCGGGGTGGCCTCGCTGGTCAGCATCCCGTAGCCGACGGCGGCGGAATCTCCCAGCACGACGACACGGATCGGGCTGCCGGGGAGGTCGTCGCCGTACACGGCGTCGGGCGACGGCGGTCGGTCGGCGGACGTGCCGATCGCGCGTCGCGCCATCAGCGCCTCGCCGACCAGGAACCCGTAGAACCCTGAGACGGTGGCGCCGCTCCCGATCAGAGCGGCAGCAGCAACTCTGCGGGTACGGGCCATGCCACGATTTTACGGTGCCGACAGAGCGCGATTGGCCACGGACGGCCCCGCGTGATGTGTCTCTCGTCGCGTCTAGGCTCGGGGTGTGCCAGAGACAACCCCGAATCTTCGCGACATCGGTGACCTTCCCGCAGGCGGCGGCCGACGCATCGCCACCGGGCGGGTGCTGCGCAGCGCTGTCCCCGAAGCCGCCGACGTAGGCCCCGGCGGCCTGGTCTGGCCGCCTCCACTGGTCATCGACCTGAGGTCACCGGGTGAGGCCGACCCCGTGCACCCGCTCGCTCCGGCCGGTTCGAGGGTCGTCAACCTGCCGCTGCTGAGCGCCCTTCGGCCGGGGGTGGCGCCGGTCGACACCCTCCATGCGCTCTACCTCCTGATGCTCGACCAGGCGTCCTCGCTGCTCGTCGACCTCGTGCGTGAGGTCGCCGCCGCCGAGAGCACGACGCTGATCCACTGCGCGGCCGGCAAGGACCGGACGGGCGTCTCGATCGCCCTGCTGCTCCGCCTGGTCGGGGTGGGGCACGACGACGTCATCGCCGACTACCTCCTCACCGCCGAGGCCGAGCGGGAGATCTCCGCACGGCTCAACCGGGCGGCGGGGGCCGAGCACCGCCGGACCCTGCCGGCGGCCTTCTTCGACGTGTCCCCCGAGGCGATCGTCGGTGTCCTGTCGACCTGGGACCAGCATCCTGACGGGCCCGAAGGATGGTTCCTGTCCGCGGGCGGATCGTCCGACGACGTCGACCGGCTGCGGCGTACGCTCCTCGCATGAGTGATGCGCGACCGAGCGACCTGACCCTGGGCGCCCGCGAGGTGCCGCTGGGAGGTCTGCGTGGCCTCACGGTGCACCGCACGCTCCCGCAGCGGGGCTTTCCCACCGTCGGTGCATGGTGCTTCGTCGACCACTTCGGGCCGACCGATCAGCCGATGGCGGTGCTGCCGCATCCCCACACGGGCCTGCAGACCGTGACCTGGCCCCTCGCCGGTGAGATCCGTCATCGCGACGGCCTGGGCAGCGACGTCGTGCTCAAGCCCGGCGAGCTCAACCTCATGACCTCCGGCGACGGGGTCTCCCACTCGGAGTTCTCCGTCGGCGACCCGGCTGCGCCGATGCATGGCATCCAGCTGTGGGTCGCCCTCCCGAACGATGCCCGTCACGGTGCTGCAGCGTTCGAGCACCACCCCGACCTGCCGGTCGCCGAGGGCGCCGGGTGGACGGCGAAGGTGCTGCTCGGCGAGGTGGACGGTGCCGTGTCGACGGCGACCACCCACACGCCGATCGTCGGTGCGGAGCTCCGCCTCCGTGCGGGGTTCTCGACGTTCCCCCTGCGGCCCGACTTCGAGCACGCGATCCTCGCGGTCGACGGCCCGGCGGTGATCGACGGCGTCGACGTGGCCCATCGCGAGCTGCGCTACCTGGCGCCGGGGCGCACGTCAGTGGGTCTGCAGGTGCCGACCGACACGATCCTCCTGCTGATCGGCGGCGAGCCCTTCGAGGAGGAGCTGGTGATGTGGCGGAACTTCATCGGACGCTCGCACGACGACATCGTCAGCGCTCGCGACGACTGGCAGCGCGCGGCCGAACGGTTCGGACACGTCGAGGGCCACGGCGACCGGGTCATCCCGGCGCCCCCGTTGCCCGAGGTACGGCTGACTCCACGGCGTCGCAGCATCGCCTGAGCCAGCCGGCAGCACCCGACGACCGCTTGACCTCATGTCGAGTTGAGGTCGTACGGTCGGATCCCCGCGGCACCCGCTCCGGGCAGCAGGCACAACAGTCCTGGAGGACGCAGCATGAGCATGGATTCAGCCGCATGGAGCTCGCTGTACCGCACCCTGCACAGCCAGACGGGTTCGCAGCGGATCACCCGGGCGACGTTGCGTCGTATCGCGGGCTTCGCCGCCCCGCACCGGCGTTCACTCGTGCAGTTCCTCGCGCTGAGCGTGGTCTCGGCCTGCCTGGCGGTCGCGACGCCGGTGCTCGCGGGCCGGGTCGTCAACGCGATCGTCGACGGCGACTCCACCCGCACGGTGTTCGGCATCGCCGGGCTCATCGCCGTGATCGCCCTGGCCGATGCAGGGCTCGGCCTCTGGAGCAGGTACCTGTCGGCGACGATCGGAGAGGGGTTGATCCTCGACCTGCGGACGACGGTGTTCGACCACGTGCAGCGCATGCCGGTCGCGTTCTTCACCCGCACGCGCACCGGTGCGCTGGTCAGCAGGCTCAACAACGACGTGCTGGGTGCGCAGCGGGCGTTCAGCGGCACCCTGTCGGGCGTGGTCAGCAACCTCGTGACCCTGTCGCTGACCCTGGTCGTGATGCTGAGCATCTCGTGGCAGATCACGGTCGTCGCGCTCGTCCTGCTGCCGGTGTTCGTGGTGCCGGCCCGCCGCATGGGTGGGCGTCTGGCCGCCCTGTCGCGGGAGGCTGCCGACCACAACGCCGTGATGGGCACCCGCATGACGGAGCGCTTCTCCGCCCCGGGAGCGACCTTGGTCAAGCTCTACGGCCGCCCCGATCAGGAGTCGCTCGAGTTCGCGGCCCGCGCTCGACGGGTGCGTGACATCGGCATCCGGTCGGCGATGCTGCAGTCGGTGTTCGTGACGGCGTTGACGACCGTCTCGGCACTGGCCCTCGCGGTCGTCTACGGGCTGGGTGGGTTCTACGCCATCCGCGGCTCGCTCGATCCCGGGGCGGTGGTGTCGCTGGCCCTCCTGCTCACCCGGCTCTACGCCCCGCTGACCGCCCTTGCGACCGCACGGGTCGAGGTCATGAGCGCCGTGGTGAGCTTCGAGCGGGTCTTCGAGGTGCTCGACCTGCCACCGCTGATCCGCGAGAGCGCGACGGCGGTCGACGTGCCGGGTGGCCCGGTGTCGGTCGAGTTCTCCCACGTCACATTCGCCTACCCGTCGGCCGACAAGGTCTCCCTCGCCTCCCTCGAGGAGGTGGCGATGCTCGACAACCGCGGCGGTGTCGAGGTCCTGCACGACGTCTCGTTCACGGTCCAGCCCGGGCAGATGGTGGCGCTGGTGGGGTCGTCGGGGGCAGGCAAGTCGACGATCGCGAGCCTCATCCCACGGCTGTACGACGTCGATGCGGGCGTGATCCGCATCGGTGGCGTCGACGTGCGCGACCTGTCGATGGCGTCGATGCGCTCGACACTCGGGATGGTCACGCAGGACGGGCACCTGTTCCACGAGTCGGTGCGGGCCAACCTGCTTCTCGCGCGGCCCGAGGCGTCCGACGCGCAGGTGTGGGCCGCCCTGCGCGACGCCCGTCTGGACGATCTCGTGGCGTCGTTGCCCGACGGTCTCGACACCGTCGTGGGGGAGCGCGGCTACCGGTTGTCCGGTGGGGAGCGCCAGCGGCTCACGATCGCCCGTCTGCTGCTGGCCCAGCCGCGCGTCGTGATCCTCGACGAGGCGACCGCGCATCTCGACTCGACCTCGGAGTCGGCGGTCCAGGAGGCGTTGTCGGTCGCTCTCGCGGGACGTACCTCGGTCGTCATCGCGCACCGGTTGTCGACGGTTCGCGCGGCCGACCACATCCTCGTCGTCGAGGACGGTCGGGTCGTCGAGCAGGGCACCCACACCGAGCTACTTGCCGTGGGTGGCCGCTACGAGGAGCTGCACCGCACCCAGTTCGACCAAGGCACCTCGGACCTATCGACCTAACGGGATTATCTGGTAATCTGGACACTTCAGATACCGTCAGTATCTGACATCGAAAGGACCCTCGCATGACCTACTTCACCGGCAAGGTCGCCGTCGTCACCGGCGCAGCATCCGGCATCGGCCGCGCCCTCGCCCTCGAGCTCGCCCGCCGCGGCGCCCGCCTGGCGATCTCCGACGTCGACGTCACCGGCCTGGCCGAGACCGAGGCGCTTGTGAAGGCCATCGGCGCCGAGGTCCGCTCCGACACGCTCGACGTCTCGCAGCGCGAGCTCGTGCTGACGTACGCCGACGCGGTCGCCGAGCACTTCGGTGCGGTCAACCTGGTGTTCAACAACGCCGGCATCGCCTTCACGGGCAGCGTCGAGCAGATGTCGTTCAAGGACATCGACCGCGTCATGGACGTCGACTTCTGGGGCGTCGTCAACGGCACCAAGGCCTTCCTGCCGCACCTCGTCGCCTCGGGTGACGGCCACGTCGTCAACATCTCAAGCATCTTCGGCCTCTTCGCGGCGCCGACGCAGAGCGCCTACAACGCCGCGAAGTTCGCCGTGCGCGGATTCACCGAGTCGTTGCGCCAGGAGATGATCAACGGCGGACGGCCGGTCAAGGTGACGTGCGTGCACCCCGGCGGCATCAAGACCAACATCGCCCGCAACGGTGAGCAGGTCGAAGGGCGCGACCATGACGAGCTGGCCAGCTCGTTCGACAAGATGGCCCGCACCTCTCCGGCCAAGGCCGCCAACGTCATTCTCAAGGGCGTGGAGAAGAACAAGGCCCGCGTGCTGATCGGCGCGGACGCCTGGGTGCTCGACAAGCTCGTGCGCGTCACCGGCTCGGGCTACCAGCGTCTGGTGGCCTCCGCCAGCAAGCGCTCGGGCCTCTAGGCCGGCCCAGCCTTCATCGAGCCAGTGCGTCGATCGCTGCCGGCCGTGCCGAGTCCGGCAGGGCCAGCAGCGTCGCGACGAGGACGTCGACCGCGAGGTCGCACACCTCGTCGCGGGTGGTGTGTGTGGAGTCCAGCCAGTCGTGGCTCATGTATCGCAGCATCTGCAGCCACCCACGCACGGCGATCCGCAGGAGCTCCGAGGGGCGGTCCGGCTCGACGGCGAGGATGATCCGCTCGGTCTGCACCTGGATGTCGGCGTCGATGATGGCCTGCACCTCGGCGTCGGCCGACGCGCCGCCGCGGAACAGTGCCTTGACCCCCATCTTGTGGGCCTCGCAGTAGTCGAGGTAGGCCCCGACGCCGGTGTGCAGCTGATCGACGATCGGGAGCGTCGGGTCGGTCAGCGTCAGCTCCGACATGCGCCCGGACTCGCGCCGCATCATGGCGGCGAGGAAGGCCCGCTTGGTCGGGAAGTAGTGATACAGCAAGCCGCGGGAGACGCCGGCGACCTCGGCCAGCTCCTCGATGTGCACGTCCTCGTACGACCGGTCGGCGAACAGCTCGGCGCCGAGGTCCAGCAGCTGGTCCTGTCGGGCCTCGCGGCTCAGGCGGGTGCGGGTGGCCATGGCCGCACACTACTTGACACCGGTTCAGTCCGGGCTAGTGTGGGCCTACTGAATGCGGGTTCAATAGAGAGTGGTGAGGGCAGCGATGCGTAATGACTGGTCGGGCCAGACGTTCCCCCACCCCCCGGGGCGCCGACCCGTCATCGGCGACGTGCTGGGCGCGGACCCCACGAGCCCGCTCCAGAGCACGATGCGGCGTGCGGACGGCCTGGGGCCCATCTTCGAGCTGAAGGTCTTCGACCAGAAGTTCGTCTTAGTGTCCGGCGCGGAGCTGGCCGCCGAGCTCGCCGACGAGTCACGGTTCGAGAAGGCGTTGTCGCCGGCGCTCGTTGCATTGCGCGAGTTCGCCGGCGAAGGCCTCTTCACGGCCTACAACGACGACACGAACTGGGCGCTCGCCCACGACCTGCTCCGTCCGGCGTTCACCCGCGACGCGATGCAGCGGTACCACTCGATCATGCTCGCCGCGGCGCAGGAGTTGTTCGACCACTGGGACGCACGGACGGGGCCCGTCGACGTCTCGGCCGACATGACGAAGCTGACGATGGAGACCATCAGCCGCGCCGCTTTCAGCCAGGACTTCGGCTCGTTCAGCCAGGACGAGCCGCACCCCTTCATCCCCGCCATGATCGCGGCCCTCAAGGCCGGCCAGCGCAAGGGCACGCTCAACTCGATGCCGGGATCGTCGCTGATGGCCAAGCGCATCGACAAGCGCAACGCTCACCACCTGGAGTACGTCGACGGCCTGCTCGACGGCATCATCGCCGAACGGCGGGCCGGTGGCGAGGGGTTCGAGCACGACCTGCTGGGCATCATGCTCGACACGCCCCACCCCGAGACGGGGGAGCGGCTCGACGACATCAACATCCGGCACCAGATCCTGACCTTCCTGGTGGCAGGTCACGAGACGACCTCGGGGGCGCTGTCGTTCGCGCTGCACTACCTGTCGCGGGACGCCGAGATGCTGGCGCGGGCCCACGAGGAGGTCGACCGGGTCCTGGGGTCCGACCGCGACGCCGAGCCGACGTTCGAGCAGATCCCCAAGTTCCGCCACCTGCGCCGGGTGCTCGACGAAGGTCTGCGGCTGTGGCCCACCGCCCCGGCGTTCACGCGCAGCCCGCGCGAGGTCACGACCCTGAGCACAGGTCACGTCATGCGTCCCCAGGACTGGGCGATCGTCGTGCTGCCACTGGTGCACCGCGACCCCGCGGTGTGGGGCGACACGGCTGACGAGTTCGACCCTGACCGCTTCCTGCCGGAGCGCTCACGCGGCAGGACGGCGCACACCTACAAGCCGTTCGGCACCGGCGAGCGGTCGTGCATCGGCCGCCAGTTCGCGTTGCACGAGGCGATCCTGGTGCTCGCGCGGATGCTGCACCGCTACGAGGTCACTCCCGACGCGTCCTACGAGCTGGCCATCGCCGAGCGGCTCACGTTGATGCCGTCCGGGTTCGAGCTGACGCTGACACCCCGCACGCCCGTCCCCGTGCCGGCTGACGTGCCGTCAGGAGCCGAGTAGGACCTGCCCCGCCGTGTCGATCGACCAGCCCGGGTTGAACGCCACATCCCACGGGTGCCCGTCGGGGTCGGCGAAGTAGCCCGAGTAGCCGCCCCACGGCTGCTCCTGCGCGGCCTTGAGGATCGTCCCGCCCGCCGCGGCGGCGAGGGCGAGCACCTCGTCGACCTCGGCGTGGGACCGGGTGTTGTAGGCGATCGTGATGCCGCTGAAGACCGCTCCCGTGTCGGGCAGGCGGGCGTCGCCGGCCAGCTCGGCGCGTGACCAGAGGCCGAGGATCAGCCCGTTGAGCTGGTAGAACGCCACCTCGTCCTCGACGTTGCCGCGCGTCCACCCGAGGCCGTCCTCGTAGAAGTGGCGGGCGCGGGCGAGATCGGCGACGCCGAGGGTGATGAGGCTGAGTCGTTGGTCCATGCGCTGCACGTTATCCGCAGGGACGGACACGGTCGTCCGCCCCGGACGGGGGTCGGAGCGCAGTGTGCAGCGTCTCGGCGAGGGGGAGTCGCGGGGAGTCCTGCCCGTGGCCGGCCAGCAGGTCGTCGAGCCCGCCTGACGCCATCGGCCTACGCTGTCCGACGGGGACCATCGAGAGGAACAGCATGGGATTCGACTTCGGAGGCGCCCGGGCGCTCGTGACCGGCGCGACCGGCGGCATCGGGCAGGCCATCGCCAGGGCGCTGGCCGCGCAGGGCTGCGAGCTGATCGTGAGCGGCCGTCGTCGCGACGTCCTCGAGTCGCTGGCCGCCGAGCTCGGTGCGACCGTCGTCGTGGCCGACCTGTCGGTCCCCGACGACGTCCGGCGCCTGCTGGCCGAGGCCGGCGACCTCGACATCCTCGTCGCCAACGCCGCTCTGCCGGCCTCCGGCGCGGTGCTGGAGTACTCCCACGAGCAGATCAGCCGCAACCTAGCGGTCAACCTCGAGACCCCTGTGCTGATGGCCCGCGACACGGCGGCCGCCATGGCGACCCGCAGACGTGGTCACATCGTCATGATCGGCTCGGTCTCCGGCCGGGTCGCCTCGGGTGATGCGGCGATGTACAACGCCACGAAGTTCGGGCTGCGGGGCTTCTCCCTGGCGTTCCGGCAGGATCTCGCGCCGCTCGGCATCGGTCTCTCCCTCGTCGAACCGGGCTTCGTCCGTGACGCCGGGATGTTCGTCGAGGCGGGCGGCTCGCTGCCCCGGGGCGTGCGGACGGTCAGCCCGGAGCAGGTGGCACGGTCGGTCGTGCGGGCGATCCGCAAGGACCGCGCCGAGATCGTCGTGGCGCCGGTCGAGCTGCGCATCGGCACGGCGATCGGTGGCGTCTTCCCGACGCTGTCCGCCACCCTGCAGAAGGCCGGCGGGGCGGACAAGGTCGCCGCCTCGATGGTGGAGGGCCAGCGCGACAAGCGCTAGACGATCCCCGAGGCGCTCGCCGCCTGCCCGTACGCGCCGACGCGTGAGGCGACGGTCTCGTGGGCGTTCAGCCCGCTGGGGTTCGGGACGACCCACACCTGCGACCCGGAGAGGGTGCGCTCCTGCCTGCCGGGGCGAGCCTTCCTCTCGGCGAACGCGATCCGGTACGACGTGATGCCGGCGACGGCGACGACCCGGGGCCGGTGCTCCGCGACGAACGCCTCCAGTCGCGCACGCCCCTCGACGAGCTCCGCGTCATCCAGCTCGTCCGCGCGGGCCGAGGCGCGGGCGACGATGTTGGTGATGCCGATGCCCCGCGACAACAGCGCCGGCCGGGCATCCTCCGGGGTCAGGACGTCATCGGGCAGGATGCCGGCCAGCCGCAGCGCCGGGTAGAACCGGTTGCCGGGCCGCGCGAAGTGCATCCCCGTGGCGGCGCTGACCAGGCCCGGGTTGATGCCGACGAACAGCAGTCGCAGCTCGTCGGGCACGACGTCCGGGATTGTCCGGCCCGCGAACGACTCGAGCTCCGCACGGTCCACCGGGCGAGCCTACGTCCGCCCGGCGGCGACACGCCAACGGGGAAAATCCCAGTGATTAGGTGACTGGGATGTTCCCCGTCGAGGCGGGTCAGGCGTACGCGACGCCCGTCGCGTGCAGCGGGCAGTAGCCGAACGGGTTCTTCACGAGGTACTGCTGGTGGTAGTCCTCGGCGTAGTAGTAGCGCTCCAGCGGCAGGATCGACGTCGTGATCTCCCCGTAGCCTGCGGCCGTCATCTTGACCTGGTACGCGGCGCGGGAGGCCTCGGCCTGCTCCTGCTGCTCGGGCGTCGTGGTGAGGATGATCGAGCGGTACTGGGTACCGCGGTCGTTGCCCTGGCGCATGCCCTGGGTGGGGTCGTGGTTCTCCCAGAAGACCTCGAGCAGTCGCTGGAAGGTGAGCTTCGACGGGTCCCAAATGACCCTGACGACCTCGGCGTGGCCGGTGCGACCGGAGCAGACCTCGTCGTACGTCGGGTGAGCGGTCTGGCCCCCGGCGTAGCCGACCGACGTCGACCAGACGCCCGGGACCTCCCAGAACGTCTTCTCCTCGCCCCAGAAGCAGCCGAGCCCGAACACCGCGACCTCGAAGCCGTCAGGAGCCTGCGTCTCGACCGGGTTGCCGAGCACGAGGTGCGTGCCGCCGACCTGGAACGGGCGGCCCTCGCGGCCGGGCAGTGCGCTCTCGGGAGTGGGGAGCTCGGACTTGTTGCGACCAAAGATCATGATGACCACCTTTCCCGTCAAGTCTACGGATGCACGCACGTCCGTGGACCCGGTCGATCACGCCGGGGGACCGGCCGTCGGGCCTGCGGATAGTCTGGCGCCCGAGGAGAGTGAGCTTGTGAGCGAGAGACATCAGGTGCCCCCCGGGGTCGAGATCGCGACGCAGTGGGCGTGGCGCCTGCTCGTCATCGCGGCCGCGGGTCTGGCCGGCGTGTGGCTGCTGCGCTACTTCTCCGAGATCACGGTCCCGCTCGCGGTCGCACTCCTCGGTACCGCGCTGACGATCAACGCCGTCAACTGGCTGGAGGCCAAGGGGCTGCCGCGGGTGCTGGCCACGTTCGTGGTCGTGATCACCATGCTGGCGGCGTTCTTCGGGATGCTCGCCCTGGTGGGGCAACAGCTGGCCTCCCAGCTCTCCGAGCTCCGCTCCAACGTGGTGGACGGCATCGCGCAGGTGCAGGACTGGGCCAAGACGGGTCCGCTGAAGCTCACCGACGACCAGATCCAGGGCTACGTCGACCGGGCCCGCGAGTCCATCGCCTCCAGCGACACGTCGGTCGTGGCCCGGGTCGGTGAAGTCGGCACCACGCTGACCCACGTGCTCACCGGGTTCTTCATCGCCCTGTTCGCGGCGTTCTTCTTCCTGTACGAGGGCCAGCGCATCTGGAGCTGGGTGGTCGCGCTGTTCCCCCGGGCCGCCCGCGAGCGGGTCGACTCATCCGGTGCCACGGCTTGGGCGTCGCTGGTCGCGTTCGTCCGCGCCACGGTGCTGGTGGCCTTCACCGATGCCGTCGGCATCGCATTGGGGGCCTGGGCGCTCGGCGTGCCACTGTCCTTTGCGATCGGCGTGCTGGTGTTCCTCGGAGCGTTCGTGCCCGTGATCGGTGCCCTGCTGTCGGGCATGGTGGCGGTGCTCGTGGCCCTGGTGGCGCAGGGGCCGTGGGTCGCGCTGTTCATGCTGCTGATCGTGGTGGCGGTGCAGCAGCTCGAGTCGCACGTGCTGCAGCCGTTCCTGATGGGGCGGCTCGTGGCCGTCCACCCGCTCGCGATCATCATCGCCATCGCGGCCGGCGTGACGGTCGCCGGAGTCGTCGGGGCGCTGATCGCCGTGCCGCTGGCGGCCTGTGTCAACGGGGTGGTCAGGCACCTGGCGGCGGCGGCCCAGCCCTACGAGGACGAGCCCGAGGACGACGTGGAGATCGAGCCCGCGCCGGCATGACGGACGTCCACGGCTTCTGTGCGGGGTTGCCGGGAGCGGTGCTGACCTTCCCGTTCAACGAGCAGACCGCGGTCTACAAGGTCGGTGGCAGGATCTTCGCCCTGACCGGTGTGGCGGATCCGGAGAGCATCAACCTCAAGGCGGAGCCGCCGGACGTCACGGGGCTCGTCCAGACGCACGACTCCATCACGCGCGGCTTCCACATGAACAAGAAGCACTGGATCACGGTGCGGCTCGACGGCACCCTGCCGCCGGGCCTGGTCGAGGAGCTCATCGAGGACTCCTACGACCTGATCGTCGACAAGCTGCCGCTCAGGGACCGACCCTAGGCCTCGGCGAGGCTCGCGGTCAGCCGGACGATGTCGTCGTGGAGCCGTTGCCGGTCGGCGTCGCTCCAGTCGGCGAGGGCCGCGGTGAGGAACGCTCGGCGTTGGTCGAACGTGAGCCGGAGGGCGTCTCGCCCCGCTGCGGTGAGGTCGATGATGCTGGCCCGCCCGTCGGCGGGGTCGGGGTCGCGGTGGATCATCCCGTGCTCGCCGAGCTGCTGCACGTGGCGACTGACGGTGGAGGCGTCGAGCCTCAGGGTGTCCGCGAGGTCGCCCAGGCGCATCGCCCCGCGGCAGGACAGCGAGTAGAGCAGGGCCGCCTGCGACGGGTCGACGGTGTCGCCGTCCGCGCGGGCCCGGAACCGTCGGCCGATGGCCATCATGAGGCGGACGAGGGCGTCCTCGGCGGTGGCGGTCTCCGTGGACGTGTCGGGGGCAACTGCTGCTGGTTGCATGGCGCAAGCATATAACAAGTTGCCATGCGCAATCAATAGGTGGGTCCGGCCAGCGACTAGGGTGGGGTGCGTGGACCTGAACGATGTGAGGGCGGCCCGCGAGCTGCTCGAGGGAGTCACCGAGACGACCCCGATGGCTCACTCACGCTGGCTGAGCTCCCGCACGGGGCAGGACGTCTTCCTCAAGGCCGAGAACCTGCAGCGCACCGGGTCGTTCAAGATCCGCGGAGCGTACGTCCGCATCGCGCGGCTCAGCGAGGAGGAACGGTCGCGGGGTGTCGTCGCGGCCAGTGCGGGCAACCACGCCCAGGGCGTCGCGCTCGCGGCGTCGCTGCTGGGAGCCAAGGCCACGATCTTCATGCCCGTCGGCGCGGCACTGCCGAAGGTCGCGGCGACCGAGAGCTACGGCGCCGACATCCAGTTCCACGGGTCCGGGGTCACCGAGGCGCTGGTGCCGGCCAGGGAGTTCGCCGAGCGCACGGGTGCGGTCCTGATCCACCCGTTCGACCACGAGGACATCATCGCCGGGCAGGGCACCCTCGGCCTCGAGGTGCTGGAGCAGTGCCCGGGCGTGAAGACGATCCTCGTGCCGCTCGGCGGCGGCGGTCTGGCCGCCGGCCTGGCGCTGCTGCGCACCGAGCGCCCCGATCTGCGGATCATCGGCGTCCAGGCGGCGGATGCTGCGGCGTACCCCGCCTCGATCGCGGCGGGTCGTCCGGTGGCCACCGCGATGGGGGTGACGATGGCCGACGGCATCTCGGTCGCGCAGCCCGGCGACATCCCGTTCGAGATCATCGCCTCGCTGCTCGACGAGATCATCACCGTCAGCGAGGACTCGATGAGCACCGCGCTCATCCACCTGCTCGAACGGGCCAAGCTGCTCGTCGAGCCGGCCGGTGCCGCCGCGGTCGCCGCGGTGCTCGAACGGCCGACCGAGTTCGAGGGGCCTGTCGTCGCGGTCCTGTCGGGCGGCAACATCGACGCCCTCGTCCTGCTCGACGTCATCCGGCACGGGCTGGTCGCGGCTGGCAGGTTCCTCAACTTCCGGGTGCGGATCTCCGACCGACCGGGCGAGCTGATGCGCCTGCTCAGCGACCTCGCGGCGATGCAGGTCAACGTCCTGAACGTCAACCACGACCGTGCGTCGGAGTCGCTGCGCGTGAGGCAGGTCGACGTCGACGTCCAGGTCGCGACCCGCGGGCCCCAGCAGCGCGCCGACGTCAGCGCCAACCTGCTGAGGCTCGGCTACGAGCTCGTCTGACCGATCCCCGGGGCGGGCGGAACGGGAGTGGGGCGGTGCGGGAGTCGCCCTACCCGGCTGCGAAGGGCGACCAGGTCACCGCCAGTGCGGGTGGTGTCAGAACGGCTTCGCGCCGACGATATCCACCGAGATGCTCTTGCCGTTGGGGGTCTCGAACGACGCGGAGTCGCCGACCTTCTTGCCGACGATCGCCGCACCGAGCGGCGACGTGGGGGAGTAGACGTCGATCTCGACGCTCGAGTCCATGCTCAGCAGCTCACGCGAGCCCAGCAGGAAGTCCTCGGTGGCGGTGTCGCCGGCGAACCGGATCGTGACGATCATCCCGGCGTCGACGGTGCCGTCATCGGTGGCCTTCTCGCCGACCTCGGCACGGCGGAGCATGCTCTCGAGCTGGTCGATGCGGGCCTTGGTCTTGCCCTGCTCCTCGCGAGCGGCGTGGTAGCCGCCGTTCTCCTTGAGGTCGCCCTCGTCGCGGGCAGCGGCGATCTTCGTGGTGATGTCGGTCCAGACATCGCCCTTGAGGTGCTCGAGCTCCTGCTTCAGACGGTCGTACGCCTCCTGGGTCACCCAGATGGTGTCGGTCTCTGTGGGCTGAGTCATGCGGGTGCTCCTTTACGCAATGCACCCCAGGCCAACGCCCGGGGTGAACGACGAGGCTAGCACTCAATCAGTGGCCACACACGTTCTCAGCACACCTGTCACGGCCCGTCGCTCGGTCTCGATGTCGATGAAGACGCGGACCTTTTCGCGGTCGGATGCCGGGACGTCGACGGTCTTCTCGCCGACGATCGAGTGGTCCTCGGCCTGCGCGTAGACCGTGCACGTGACGGCGAGGGGGTCGGGACGGATGACGTCGAGCTTGACCGCGACCTCGGAGTCGCTCATGACCTCGTAGCCCCACAGGCGTCCCGTGACGGGGTCCTTCTGGAAGCCCACCCACGCGGCGAACGCGATGCCCAGCGTGATGCCGACGGCTGCGACGACAGGCCAGAACCATCGGGGACGCTGGCGGGATCCGTAGCGAGAGCTGAGGTCGGTCACGTGCACCAGTGTCTCAGGCCGCTCCCACTGCGGCACCTGATGGCCCCGTGCGTCGGTCCGGCGGACGGGGCGGAACACCCTCGGGGCCGGCTGCGTTGTCCAAGGTGCAAGGATTTGAGCTCGCCCCAGAAGGAGAACCGTGGCCGAGAAGCTTCGCCTCATGCACGTGCACGCCCATCCCGACGACGAGTCGAGCAAGGGTGCCGCGTCGACCGCCAAGTACGTCGCCGAGGGTGTGGACGTCCATGTCGTGACCTGCACCGGTGGTGAACGCGGCTCGATCCTCAACCCGCAGTTCCAGCACCCGGGCATCGAGGACAACCCCGAGCTCATCGCCGAGATCCGCCGCGAGGAGATGGACCGGGCCCGCGAGATCCTCGGCGTCACGCAGGACTGGCTCGGCTTCGTCGACTCGGGCTGGCCCGAGGGTGACCCCAAGCCGCCGTTGCCGGAGGGATGCTTCGGCCTCGTCCCGGTCGACGAGGCGGCCGAGCCGCTGGTTCGGCTCATCCGGTCGTTCAAGCCGCACGTCATGACGACGTACGACGAGAACGGTGGCTACCCGCACCCCGACCACATCATGTGCCACCTGATCAGCGTCCGGGCCTTCGAGGCCGCGGCCGACCCGGAGCAGTACCCGGACTCGGGCGAGCCGTGGCAGGTCTCCAAGCTGTACTACCACCTGGGCTGGAGCTTCAAGAAGATGGAGGCGATCGCGCAGGCGTTGGAGGCTCACGGGCTCGACAACCCGTACGCCGAGCGGTTCAAGGACTGGGAGCGCAAGCCCGAGGACGAGGCGCGCCTGACGACGCAGGTCGAGTGCTCCGAGTACTTCCCGGTGCGCGATGCCGCGTTGATCGCGCACGCGACGCAGATCGACCCGGACGGATGGTTCTTCGCCGTGCCACACGAGATCCAGGCGGAGGCGTGGCCGTCGGAGGACTACCAGCTGGTCGACAGCGCGGTCGAGACGAGCCTTCCCGAGACGGACCTGTTCGCCGGGCTGCGCTGAGGCCCGTCCTGCTGCGACCACGGGCGTGACGCGTAGAATGACGGTATGAGTGCCTATGTCGTTCTTGCCGATCTCGCTGCGGCCGTCACGCGGGACAAGCCGCTCGACCCCAATGACGTCAAGCCCGGCTGGGTCGCGCTCGGCATCGTGGTCATCCTGATCGTCGCGACGTTCTTCCTGTGCCGTTCGTTCCTGTCGCACTCCCGCCGGGCCCAGCTGCCGTGGGACGGCGAGGACGCCGATCCCAGCATCAAGCGCACCACCCCGCACGACCGCGGCTGACCTCAGGCGCGCCGCCTAGGCTGGCGGCATGCCCAACCGCCTGGCCGATGCCACGAGCCCGTACCTCCAGCAGCACGCCGACAACCCGGTCGACTGGTGGGAGTGGAGTCCCGAGGCCCTCGCCCTCGCGAAGAGTCTCGACCGGCCGATCCTGCTGTCGGTCGGCTACGCGGCCTGCCACTGGTGCCACGTCATGGCCCACGAGTCGTTCGAGGACGCCGCCACCGCCGCGTACATGAACGAGCACTTCGTCAACATCAAGGTCGATCGCGAGGAACGGCCCGACATCGACGCGGTCTACATGCGCGCGACGCAGGCGATGACCGGCCACGGCGGGTGGCCGATGACGTGCATCCTGACGCCGGACGGTGAGCCGTTCTTCGCGGGGACGTACCTCCCGCCCGAGCCCCGACATGGCACGCCGGCGTTCACCCAGGTGCTGCAGGCGCTGGCCGAGGCGTGGCGCGACCGGCGCGACGAGGTGCTGGCGGTCAGCGTCGACGTGATGTCGCACCTGCAGTCGACGATCGACCCGGTCGGCGGCGCCCTCGGGCCGGGCGAGCTCGACGCGGCGGTCGTCGAGCTGGCCAAGGGGTACGACGCCGACGCGGGCGGATTCGGCACGAGCCCCAAGTTCCCGCCGTCCATGGTGCTCGAGTTCCTGCTGCGGCACGCGGCGCGCACCGGGTCGCAGCAGTCACTCGACCTGGTCGAGGGGACGTGCGAGGCGATGGCCCGCGGCGGTCTGTACGACCAGCTCTCCGGCGGTTTCGCCCGCTACAGCGTCGACCGCTTCTGGCGGGTGCCGCACTTCGAGAAGATGCTGTACGACAACGCACAGCTGATGCGGGTCTACCTGCACTGGTGGCGTCAGACCGGGTCGCCGCTGGCCGAACGGGTCGTGCGCGAGACCGGGCGATTCCTGATCGACGAGCTGCAGACGCCCGAGGGTGGCTTCGCGTCCGCGCTCGACGCCGACAGCGACGGCCACGAGGGGACGTTCTACGTCTGGAACCCGAACCAGCTGATGCGCACGCTCGGTGTCGAGGACGGCGCCTGGTCGGCGCAGCTGCTCGGGGTGACGGGTCCGGGGACGTTCGAGCGGGGTTTCTCCACGTTGCAGCTGCTCGCTGATCCCGCTGATCCCGACCGGTGGGAGCGGGTCAGGTCACAGCTGCTGGCGACGCGTGCCGGCCGGACGAGGCCCGCCCGCGACGACAAGGTCGTCGCATCCTGGAACGGTCTGGCGATCTCGGCACTGGCCGAGGCGGGCATCCTGCTCGACGCCCCCGACTTCGTCGCGGCGGCCGTCCGGGCTGCCGAGCTGCTGGCCGAGGTGCACCTGGGGGAGCGGTTCGTCCGCACGTCGCGCGACGGCATCGCCGGCCGCAACGCCGCGGTGCTGGAGGACCACGGCTCGGTGGCCGAGGGCTTCCTGACAGTGCTCGGGGTCACCGGTGATGCCGTGTGGCTCGACCGCGCGGGGCTGCTGCTCGACCGGGTCGTCGACCACTTCGCCGACCCGGCCGGCGGGTTCTTCGACACCGCCGACGATGCCGAGGTGCTCGTCGTGCGTCCCCAGGACGCGTCCGACAACGCCTACCCGTCCGGCACGTCGGCCGCGGTGCACGCGCTGATCTCGTTCGCGGCCGTCACGGGCGAGCACCGCTACCGCGCCGCGGCCGAGTCGGGCATCGCGTCGGCGGCAACGATCGCGACCGGGGTGCCCCGGTTCGCCGGCTGGACCCTGGCTGCGGCCGAGGCCGTCCTCGCCGGTCCGCTCGAGGTCGCCGTCGTCGGCAGTGCCGACCAGCGGGCCGACCTGCACCGGGCGGCGCTGCACCTCAGCTCGCCCGGGGCCGTCGTGGTGGCAGGAGACGTGGGCCTGGACATCCCCCTGTTCGAGCAGCGGGACCTCGTCGACGGCCGGGCCGCGGCCTACGTCTGCGAGGGGTTCGTGTGCCAGCGGCCGGTGACGACGACCGACGAGCTCACAGCTCTCGCCGCCCTCGACGTCAGTGGGTCAGGCCGACCTTGAGGGCCGCCCTCAGCAGGATGTCGTCGTGGACGTGGGCCGGGGCGTGGGCCGTCAACGCTGCTGGTAGGCCAGCAGGCTGACGCCGATGTAGTGCACGATGAACGCCGCGATGGTGAAGGCGTGAAAGATCTCGTGGAAGCCGAAGTAGGTCGGCGACGGGTTGGGCCACTTGAAGCCGTAGACGAGGGCCCCGATGGAGTAGAGGCCGCCGCCGGTCACCAGCAGCACGATCACCGCCGTCGAGGCGTTGTCGACGAACTCCGGGAAGTAGATCACCGCGGCCCAGCCGAGCAGCAGGTAGAGCGGGACGTAGAGCCAGCGGGGTGCACCGATCCAGAAGATCTTGAACACCACGCCGAGCAGGGCGCCACCCCACACCAGCGACAGCATGATCGTCGCGTGCGCCGGCGTGAGCAGCAGCAGTGAGAACGGCGTGTACGAGCCGGCGATCAGCAGGAAGATGTTGGCGTGGTCGAAGCGTTTCCAGAAGCCCTTGACCCGGTCGTTCCAGGTGCCGCGGTGATAGACCGCGCTGACCCCGAACAGCAGCATCGAGCTGACCATGAAGATTGCGACGCCGACGCGGACGAGGATGTCGTCGGAGATGACGAGCATCACGACGAACGCGAAGAAGGCGATCGGAACGGTGACGGCATGCAGCCATCCGCGAAGCTTCGGCTTGATCTCGTCGGCAGCCTCACGCAGTCGTTCCGTCGCCTCCTGGACGACACCCTCGTGTCCGCTGTTCGTCATGGCATCAGGGTAGGGCACGGGGGTCTACGTCGCCGTTGCTCGACCGAGGTGCCCGCGGCGGGCGTTAGGCTCTGTCCATGGGAGTCACCCACCTCGCGTACGGCGTCTACGAACGCCGCCTCGCCAAGAGCCTCGACCCCACCCGTCTCCCTCGACACGTGGGCGCGATCGTGGACGGCAACCGGCGGTGGGCCAAGCGCGGTGGAGCGAAGTTCGAGGCCGGCTACCAGGCCGGCGCCGACAAGATCGTCGAGTTCTCCCAGTGGTGCGACGACCTCGGTGTCGAGATCGTCACGCTGTGGCTCCTGTCGACCGACAACCTGCAACGTCCCGCCGAGGAGGTCGCCAGCATCCTCGCGGCAGTCGAGACGTTGATGGAGCAGATCGCCGAGGAGCGCCGCTGGCCGCTGTCGGTCATCGGCAACCTGGACATGCTGCCGGCGGAGTCGGCGGCGCGCATGAAGCACCTCGCGGAGTCGACCAGCGACGTCAAGGCCATGCGGGTCAACATCTGCGTCGGCTACGGCGGGCGGCAGGAGCTCACCGACGCGATGCGTTCGTTGCTGCTCGACCAGGAGTCCAAGGGGCGGTCGCTCGCCGACGTCGCCTCCACGCTCGAGGTCGACGACATCGCCGAGCACCTCTACACGCGCGGGCAACCCGACCCCGACCTCGTCATCCGCACGTCCGGCGAGCAGCGCCTCTCCGGCTTCCTGCTGTGGCAGAGCGTCCACTCGGAGTTCTACTTCAGCGACGCCCTGTGGCCGTCCTTCCGCCACGTCGACTTCCTGCGCGCGATGCGCTCGTACGCCGCGAGGGAACGCCGCTTCGGGACGTAGGGCGCGCGGCTTCGCCCGGGCGCCTGCCTCGTTCGCTGGCGCTCACTCGGCTGGGGGTCACCTCTGGGGTGGAGGTGGATCCGCAACCTCATCTTCGGGAATGAGGTTGCAGGTACACCTCCACCCGCGGGGGCGGGTGGGGTTTTCGTTCACGTGGATGTCACACAGGACGAGCGTGTCGTGCCGGAATTCGCCGTTTCGCGGTCGTACGTTCGAGGTGTGTTGACGCTCGCGCTTGAGCCCGGAACCCCTACCCACGAGTAGGGCCGGCGCAGGCGCGCGCGGGCCCGTTGAGGAGACAGCTGTGGCCGCATCGCGCACCAAGAAGAGCCCGAGCTCCACCCGCCGCACGTACGTCCTGGACACGAGTGTCCTGCTCGCGGACCCGAACGCCGTCAACCGGTTCCACGAGCACGAGGTCGTGATCCCGGTCGTCGTCATCACGGAGCTGGAGGGCAAGCGGCACGATCCTGAGCTCGGCTACTTCGCTCGCAGCGCGCTGCGATTCCTGGACGACCTCAGGGTGCTGCACGGAACTCTCGACGTGCCGCTGCCGATCGGCGAGGAGGGCGGCACGATCCGGGTCGAGCTTAACCACACCGACACGTCCTCGCTGCCGTCCGGCTTCCGGCTCGGCGACAACGACACCCGCATCCTGTCGGTGGCCAAGAACCTGGCGGACGAGGGTCTCGACGTCACCATCGTCTCCAAGGACCTGCCGATGCGCGTCAAGGCATCGGCCGTGGGACTGGTGGCCGAGGAGTACCGCGCCGAGCTCGCGCTCGAGTCGGGCTGGACCGGGATGCGCGAGCTCGAGATCGACAGCCTCGACCTCGACGCCCTGTACGAGTCGGGGACGGTGGACCTGGCGGAGGCTCGCGAGCTGCCGTGCCACACCGGCCTCGTCCTGGTGTCGGACAAGGGCAGTGGCCTGGGACGGGTGACGGCCGACAAGCAGGTGCAGCTCATCCGCGGCGACCGCGACGCCTTCGGCATCCACGGACGGTCGGCCGAGCAGCGCATCGCCCTCGACCTGCTGCTCGACCCCGACATCGGCATCGTGTCGCTCGGCGGTCGCGCCGGCACCGGCAAGTCGGCCATGGCTCTGTGCGCAGGCCTCGAGGCGACCATGGAGCGAGGCCAGCACAAGAAGGTCGTGATCTTCCGCCCGCTGTACGCCGTCGGCGGCCAGGAGCTCGGCTACCTGCCGGGCAGCGAGTCCGAGAAGATGGGCCCGTGGGGGCAGGCCGTCTTCGACACGCTCGGGGCGGTCGCGTCGCAGGCCGTGATCGAGGAGATCCTCGACCGGGGGATGCTCGAGGTCCTGCCGCTGACCCACATCCGTGGTCGTTCGCTGCACGACTCCTTCGTGATCGTCGACGAGGCCCAGTCGCTCGAGCGCAACGTGCTGCTGACGGTGCTGTCCAGGATCGGCGCCAACTCCAAGGTCGTCCTGACCCATGACGTCGCCCAGCGCGACAACCTGCGGGTCGGCCGGCACGACGGGGTCGTCGCGGTGGTCGAGAAGCTCAAGGGACACCCGCTGTTCGCCCACGTCACGCTGACCCGCTCCGAGCGTTCGCCGGTCGCCGCGCTCGTCACGGAGATGCTCGAGGACGTGTCGCTGTGAGCTGAATCCGCACCTGCGCGACAGGGGCCCTTCCCGGACATGGGGTGTACGTGCCGGGAAGGGTCCCTGTCTGTGGCAAAGTTGCGCACGTGAGGGCACTAGGGAGACCCGCGTCACGGTGGCGGCACCGGGTGGCCGTGGCAGCATCGGTCGCCGGCCTCGTCACGGTCGCCGCGTGCGGTTCCGACCCGCGGCCGGCCAACGTCGTCACCTGGGCCGTCGGTCCTGACCGCCTCGACGCCGCCGCGCTCGCCGCTGCGTGCACCGACCAGGCCGCAGGCGCGTACCGCATCGAGGTCGAGCAGCTGCCGGAGGACGTGACCGCCCGCCACGCGCTGCTGGTGCGACGGCTGCTCGCGAAGGACGACTCGATCGACGTCCTCAGCCTCGACTCGTCGTTCACGACGGAGTTCGCGTCGGCCGGTTTCCTCGCGCCGATCCCCACCGACCGAGCGGCTGCGTACAGCGAGGGCATCGCACCGCCGGCTCTGGCCGCAGCCACCCGCGACGGCACGCTCGTCGCAGCGCCGTGGTTCTTCGATCCCCAGGTGCTCTGGTACCGCGGCAACACCGCCGAGCGGGCCGGGCTCGACACGACGCAGCCGATCAGCTGGGACGACCTCGTCGCCGGGGCCCAGCGCCTGGGCGTCACGGTCGAGATCGAGGACCGGGACGGCAGCGGTCTGTCGGAGTGGGTCGACGCGCTGGTCGCCGGCAGCGGCGGCAGCCTGATCTCCGGGGAGGGGCGCTCGGCGAAGGTGGGTCTCGACAGCGAAGCGGGTCGTGCTGCCGCCTCGATCGTGGAGTTCTACCACCAGTCGGGCGTAGGGCCCGGTCCGTCGGCTGATGCCCTGTCACGGTTCGCCGGACCGAGCGGAGGCTTCCTGCTGGCGTCGACGTCGGCGATCGCCGACCCGGCCCTCGCCGGGGTGCAGGCCGACATGCTGGCGGCGGCGTATCCCGCGACCGCTGCCGCGAGCATCGCTCCCGTCGCCGGTGTCGGCCTCGCCGTGCCGGCCGCTGCTCGTGACCGGGCACAGGCCTTCGCCGCCATCGACTGCCTGACGTCCCCTACCTCGCTGCAGACGCTCATGACCGGGCCGCAGCACAGCGCCAGCCGCCTCGCGACGTACCAGGACCCGGCGGTGGCGACGGCGTTCCGCAGCGCAGAGGTCGCCCTGACGTCGCTCGCCACCGCCGTGAGCGTGCCGCAGACACCGTTCTGGGCCAACGTCGTCGACGCCCTCGACGAGACCTGGCGCCCCATCGCCTCCGTGACGCAGGACGAGACCCCCGAGGCATCCCAGGCCGAGGTCGAGGCCGCCGTCGAGGGGACGTTGAGATGAGGGGACTCGGAGTGCTGCGACGTCTGCCGTCCCTGCGCGTGCCGCGACTGAGCGTGCCGTCCCTGCGGGCGCCGTCCCTGCGGGCGCCGTCCCTGCGCGTGCCGCGACTGAGCGGTTCGCGCGACCTGACGGGCTGGGGGTGGCTCGCACCCGCCGTGGTGGTGCTCCTGCTCGTGACGGCGTGGCCGCTGGGGCGTGCCGTGTGGAACTCGCTGTCCACGTATCCGCTGACCAGCCCGGACGACCGCCGGTTCGTCGGCGTCGACAACTACGTCGACGTCCTGAGCAGCCGCACGTGGTGGCTGGCCGTCGCGGCGACGCTCGTCATCGTCGTGCTGGTGGTCGCGGCGCAGCTCGTGCTCGGACTCGCGTTCGCCGCTGCACTGCGGCGCGCAGGGGCGATCTGGCCCGTGACCCGTGTCCTGGTGCTGCTTCCGTTCGGACTGCTCGCCGTCGTGTCCGCCGTGATGTGGCGCGATGCCGTCACGACCGGCTTCGCCGCCTCCTGGTTCCGCCTCGACGACGTCGGACCGTTCGCGTCCCTCGTCGCGGTGTGCGCCGGAGAGGTGTGGCGGGGCACCGGCATCACGGCCGTCATCCTGCTGGCCGGGCTGCAGCGGGTGCCGTCGTCCCTCATGGCGTCCGCCGTCGCCGACGGTGCGACGGGGTGGCAGCGATTCACCCGAGTCGTCGTGCCGGCAATGGGCCCGGCGCTCGCGGTCGCGACCGCCTACCGCGCACTCGATGCGTTCCGGATGCTCGAGGGGCCGTTGGTGGCCGACCAGACCGGTGCCAACGTCCGGACCGCACCGCTGCTGGTCTGGGACACGACGTTCTCGTCGCTCGAGCTGGGCCTCGGCGCCGCGATGTCGGTGGTCCTGCTCGTGCTGGCCGGCCTGCTGGCGGCCGTCCTGGTGCCCGTGCTGAGCGTCAGGAGGATCGTGTGATCCCCTCCGTCCGCTCGCGCCTGTGGGCCTCCGCCGTCTCGTTCGGCCTCGGGTTCGCGGCCGCCAACTACGGCATCCTGATGATCGCGCAGCCCGACCGCTGGCTGTGGATCGTCGTCGCAGTGCTCCTGATGCTCACCGGGGCCGCCGGCGTGCTGTTCGCCGACACGACCCGCGCGGTGTCGTTCTGGGTCATCCTCGGCATCGAGGTCTTCGCCGTCGTCACGCTCGTCCCGCTGCTGTGGACCTTCACCGTGGCCACCACCCCGGCAGGCTCGACGGCCCAGACGCTGATGCCCCAGGACCTCACGTGGGACGGGTTCGAGGGGGTGCTCGGCTCGGACGTCCTGCGCGACGCCGCGCTGACGTCGTTCCTCGTGGCGGCGATCGCGACGATCATCGCGCTGCCACTGGCGGTCTCGGCGGCCTACGCGCTGGTGCACCTGGAGGTGCGCGGACGGCGACTCGTCTACGGGTTCGTCCTGGCCGCGCTGCTGGTGCCGGTGGTGTCCCTGGCGGGGCCGTTCGCCGATCAGCTCCTCACCTTCGGTCTGTACGGATCCCGGCTGGGCCTGGTCGTGCCGTCCCTGCTCATCACGCTGCCGCTCGCGACCTGGTTGTGCGTCACGGTGTTCAGGGACGCTCCGTGGTCGCTGCTCGACGCCGTGCGGGCCGACGGAGCGACCCGCGTACAGGTGCTGCGACAGTTCGCGTTGCCGCAGCTGGGCCCGGGCGTCGCCGTCGTGGCGCTGCTCGTGTTCGTCGCCGCCTGCAATGACTTCGTGCTCGGGGCCGGCCTGGCGTCCGACCAGCCGAGCCTCCCGCTGCCGGCCACGCTGCTGCTCGTCACCGATCGGCTCGACGGCTCCAGCCAGGCCGTCGCCGCTGCCGGACTCCTGTGGCTCCTGCTGCCGCTCGCCCTGCTCCTCGCCCTCCCGCGCCGGATCAACCACCTCCTCGGAAGGTCCTACCGATGACATCGATCGAACTTCGCCACGTGACGACCGACGGTCCCGGTGGCCGCCCGCTGCTCGACGACATCAGCTTCTCGGTGCCCGCCGGCACGACGCTCGCGATCACGGGTCCCAGGGGTGCGGGCAAGAGCCGGCTGCTGCGGACGCTCGTCGGGCTCGAGGAGCAGACGTCCGGCGAGATCCTGATCGACGACATCGTCGTCAACGCCGTCGATGCCCGCGGCCGGGATCTGGCCATGGTGTTCCAGGACTACGCCCTGCACCCGCACCTCGACGTGTTCGACAACCTGGCGTTCTCGTCGATCCTGCGCAAGGGGCACGACAAGGCCGAGCTGTCCGACCGGCTCCACGAGGTGGCTGAGCTGCTGGCGCTGACCGGTCTCCTCGACCTCAAGCCGGCCCAGCTCGACGAGCCGCAGCGACAGCGGGTCGCCCTCGGACGCTCGCTGATCCGCGACGCCAACGCCTACCTGTTCGACTCGCCGTTCTCGGTGCAGGCCGAGCGCGTCCGCACCCACGTCCGCTCCGTCACGACGCAGTGGCAGGCCGATGCCGACCGCACGTCGATCTTCACGACCGACAGCGTCGAGGAGGCACTCAGCACGGCCGATCGCGTGGCGGTCATGCACCAGGGGTTCATCCACCAGATCGGCACCCCGCGCGAGCTCTACGACACCCCGGCCGACATGTTCGTCGCCGGCTACCTCGGCTCGCCGCCCATGAACCTCATCCCGGCCTTCCTCGACGGTCAGCAGCTCGTGATGCCGCTGGCGACGATGCTGCTCGACGACGACCTCATCGAGCGCATCGGCGAGCGCAGCATCGTCGTCGCCGGCATCCGACCGGAGCACTGTCACGACGCCGCGGCGCCAGGCATCGACGCCATCCCCGACCGTGTCGAGTTCACGACCCGCATCGACGACGTCGAGTGGCGAGGCAGCTCGCAGTTCGCCTACCTCGGCTACGAGATCGAGCCGCAGGTCGAGGCCCTCATGGGTGAGGTCGAGGACCTGCTCGAGTTCGACCTCTTCCAGAGCTTCCTGGTCGCCCAGCTCTCCGCCGAGAGCCCGCTGCGGCCCGGCATGTCGATCCGCGTGGTCGTCCCGCGCCACCAGGTCCACGTCTTCGACCCCGAGACGGGCGAGAACCTCACCCATCCACGATGACCACGTCGCGGACCCAGCGCATCCTCGCCGGCTCGTTGGCGGTGGTCTGCGGGGTGCTCTACGCGCTGGTGACGTTGGTCCGGTTCGACCGGTTCACGGTCTCGTCGTTCGACAACGCCATCTTCGAGCAGGCGATCAAGAGCTACGCCTCGCTCGGCGCACCGATCGTCGACATCAAGGGGCCGGGCTTCAACATCCTCGGCGACCACTTCTCTCCCGTGACGGCGCTGGTCGCACCGTTCTACCGGGTCCTCCCGTCCGCTCAGACGGTGCTGCTGGCCCAGGTCGTGCTCATCGCCGTGTCGATCCACGTCATCGCGGCGCTGGCCATGCGGACGCTGGGCACGCGGGTCGGGATGGCGATCGGCATCGCGTACGGCCTGTCCTTCGGCCTGCAGTCGGCGGTGGAGGCGGACTTCCACGAGGTGGCGTTCGCCGCTCCGCTGCTGGCCCTGGCGGGTGCGGCCTACGTCGACGGGCGGTACGACCGGGTGGTCTGGTGGTCGATGCCGCTGCTGCTCGTCAAGGAGGACATGGGGCTCACGGTCGCCTTGGTCGGGGTGGTCCTGTGGTGGGCGGGGGAGCGGCGTCGCGGCGCGCTGCTCGCCGTCGGCGCCGTCGCGGCGATGGCCCTGGTGCTGTTCGTCATCGTCCCGGGCTTCAACGCCGGGGGCTCCTATGCCTACACCTCGAACATCGGTGGCGACCGCGGCGTCGCGATCACGCTGTTCGACAGCGTCGATCGCAAGGTCGCCACGGTGCTGCTGACGTTCGCGATCACCGGGTTCGCGGCGCTCGCCTCGCCCTGGGCCGTGCTGGTGCTGCCGACGTTCGCGTGGCGGTTCGTCGGTGACGTGCCGTTCTACTGGGGCACGGAGTGGCACTACTCGCTGGTCCTGATGCCCATCGTGTTCGTCGCCATGATCGACGCCATGAGGCACCGGCCGGCGCTGCGGTGGGCCACGGTCGCGGGGCTCGTCGTCGGTGGGTTCATGATGGTCAGCTCGCCGGTGCTGGCGCTGGCCGATCCGGCGACGTACGACGAGTCGCCGCGCGCCGATGCTGCCCGGCTGGTGCTGTCGCTGGTGCCGGAGGGCGCGTCGGTCGAGACGGACATCGGCCTCATGGGCCACCTCGTGACCGATCACACCGTCTACTGGGTGGGAACGGTCGGTGACGCGGAGCCGGATTACGTCCTGTTCGACCTCGACGCGGGGGTCGGCTCACCCGAGGACGTGAAGACGTACGCGGAGAGCGCCCACGGCGGCACGTACGACGTCATCTACGACCGCAACGGCTACGTCCTCGCCCAACGCCGCTAGCCCCCCCACGCTGACGGGTCACTTATCGACTGGTGAGGGGTCACTTGTGTACCGGTGACCGGTGCACACGTGACCCCTCGCCCTGCCACAAGTGACCCGTCACCGAGCAACAAGTGACCCGTCAGCGGTGGGGTGGGGGTCAGGGGTGGGTCATGCTCATGACGTCGAGGGCTTGGTCGAGGTCGGCCTCGGAGACCTCGCCGCGCTCGACGAAGCCCATCTCCACGACGACCTGACGGATGGTCTTCTTCTCCTTGACCGCCGTCTTCGCGACCTTGGCGGCGTTCTCGTAGCCGATGAACCGGTTGAGCGGCGTGACGACGGACGGCGACGACTCGGCGAGCTCGAGGCAGCGCTCCTCGTTGGCCGTGATGCCGTCGATGCAGCGGTCGGCGAGCACCCGAGAGGCGTTGCCGAGCAGGCGCATCGACTCCAGGATGTTGCGGCCGATGACCGGCAGCATGACGTTGAGCTCGAACGACCCGGAGGCGCCGGCCGTCGCGATCGTGGCGTCGTTGCCGATGACCTGGGCGGCCACCATGAGGGTCGCCTCGGGCAGGACGGGGTTGACCTTGCCGGGCATGATGCTCGAGCCGGGCTGAAGGTCGGGCAGGGCGATCTCGCCGAGGCCCGTGCGGGGGCCGGAGCCCATCCACCGCAGGTCGTTGCAGATCTTGGTCAGGCTGACCGCGATGGTGCGCAGCTGGCCGGACATCTCCACGAGCCCGTCGCGTGCGCTCTGGGCCTCGAAGTGGTCGACGGCCTCGGTGATCGGCAGACCCGTGTTGGCCGCGAGGATCTCGATGACCCGCTGCGGGAAGCCGATCGGGGTGTTGATGCCGGTGCCCACCGCGGTGCCGCCGAGAGGCACCTCCGCGGTGCGGGGCAGCGAGGCCTCGACGCGCTCGATGCCGCGACGGACCTGGAACGCGTAGCCGGCGAACTCCTGGCCGAGCGTGACGGGAGTGGCGTCCATCAGGTGCGTGCGGCCGGACTTCACGACGGTCGCGAACTCGTTCGCCTTGGCCTCGAGCGACGTGGCGAGATGGTCGAGGGCCGGGATCAGCTCGTTGGTCGCCGAGGCGGTCGCGGCGACGTGGATCGACGTCGGGAAGACGTCGTTGGACGACTGTGACGCGTTGACGTGGTCGTTGGGGTGGACGTCCTTGCCGAGGGCCTTCGTGGCCAGGGTCGCGATGACCTCGTTGGTGTTCATGTTGCTCGACGTGCCCGAACCGGTCTGGAAGACGTCGATCGGGAAGTGCGCGTCGTGGGCGCCGGTGGCGACCTCGTCGGCCGCGGCCACGATCGCGTCGGCGATGTCCTGGTCGAGGATGCCCAGCTCGGCGTTGGCCGTCGCGCAGGCTGCCTTGATCTGCGCGAGGGCGCGGATCTGTGCGGGCTCGATCGGGGTGCCGGAGATCGGGAAGTTCTCGACGGCGCGCTGTGTCTGCGCGCGCCAGAGCGCGTGTGCTGGGACGCGAACTTCACCCATGGTGTCGTGCTCGATGCGGTATTCGGTCATGCCCGCACGATATCGCTGCGCCTCGGTCGCAGACCGGTGAGGATCCAGTAGCGCTCGTCACGACCCTGCAGGCGGACGTCGACGCCGTTGGCGACGACCTCTTCGAAGTGCTCCGCGAGGCGGGCGCGGACCACGGCGGAGTCGGCCATGGACCAGATGCTGAGCCGTCCGGACGCTCGCAGGCATCGGGCGCACCGGGCGATGAAGCCGGGGCCGTAGACGGCGGCGTTGTCGTCATGCACGAGGAAGTCCGGACCGTTGTCGACGTCGAGCAGGATCGCGTCCAGCGACCCGGGAGGCTGCCCGGCCACCGCCGCACGGACGTCGCCCACGACGACGTCGGTGCGGGGGTCTCCCAGCAGGTCGCGGCCGGGGATCGTCCCGGCGCGCATCGCCTCGACGATCTCGCGGTGCAGCTCCGCGACGACGACCCGCGACACGTCCGAGGACAGCAGCTCGCGCACGGTGAACCCGAGCCCCAGCCCTCCGACGAGGACGTCCCGCGCGCCGGCCTCGACGGCCGACCGGGCGAGCAGTCGCTCGGACGACGTCTCGACGTCGTCCATCACGAAGACGCCGTTGACGCGCAGCTCCATGGCGCCGTCCGTGCGGCGGCGCAGCGTGACCTCGTCCACGACGTCAGCCTAGGCAGGACCTACCCGAACGAGAAGGCGTACACCGTGAGGTCGCCCTCGTAGCGGACGGTCAGCGTCTGGGGTCCGAAGTCGTCGGAGTCGGAGATCTGGCGCAGGTCGGGCCCGCCGTCGACCTCGATGCGGCGCACCGTCCCGTCACGCCCGGTGACCGTGAGCACCCCGGTGCCGGAGACCAGCTGGTACGCCCGCGTGCCACGGAAGCTGACCCGTGCGACGGCCGCCTCCCGGGGCGAGGCGTCCTGCGGGCCGATCCGCCACAGCCCGCCGAAGCTGAACGTCCCCTCGGGCTGGTCGCGCGGCAGCCGGAAGCGGGTGTCGAGCCCGACGACGGTGTCGGACTCGTTGTCGTAGCGACGGCCGCGCGACTCGCCGACGTTGATCTGTCCGGTGGTGCCGGGCTGGACGTCCTCCCCGTCGTCGAGCTCTCGCAACGGGTCCGGCAGCTTCACGCCCGGACGCCCCTCGGTCAGCAGCTTGCGGATCTGCGCTTCGATGCGGAGGTAGCCGCCCTCGCCGAACGTGATCGCGCGGACGGTGCCGGAGCGGTCGACGAGGTACTTCGACGGCAGCACCTGGCTGCGGTAGTCGGTCAGGGTGGAGAACGCCTGGTCCTGCAGGACCGGGAAGCCGATGGACAGGCTCTTCAATGTGCGGCCGAGCTGTCCGATGTCCTTCTCGAAGTCGAACTCCGGCGTGTGGATGCCGACGATCCGCAGCCCGGCCGGCCCGTACAGCTCCTGCCAGGCGTTCAGGTAGCGGGCGTCGCGCCGGCAGTTGATGCACGAGCCGGAGAAGAAGTCGACCAGCGCGACGGATCCCTGCAGGTCCTCGATGCGCGTCGGGAAGCCGCCCAGCCAGGTCCCGTCGCCGAGGGCCGGCGCCGGCCCGCACTGCGCGAGCACGGCACTGCCCGGGGTGCACCGGTCGAGTCCCGCGTTGTCGGCGTTCTTGAGGTTGATGAGCCGGCCGGGGTCGGTGGTCGCCGTCGGGGTGGGGGTCGCCTTCGCGGCGGGGGACTCGGCCGGCGCGAGATCGCCGAGGCGTCCCGGGACGTCGAGGACCGCTGCTGCCAGCAGCACCGTGATGACAGCCGTGGCCAGCATCGCGCGCGGCGACCCGCGCAGCCTGCTGATCAGGGCGCGAAGTCTCTGCATGATGTCCGTCCGGAGGCGGGTGGGTCACGAGTGGTTCGGTGCGGAACCGGTCGTGGACGGGTGGGCCATCACGCCTCGTAGATCGCGACCTCGCTGGCCTTGACGGCGAGGAACACCCGGGTGCCGGGCAGCAGGTCGAGCTCCGCGACGACCGGGACGGTGACGTCGGCGCTGATCTCGTCGGTCTGGACCCGCACCTGGGAGCCGCGTGGTTCCAGCTCGCGCACCGTCGCCTCGACGACGTTGCGCGGGCTGCCCGACGGACGCACACGGTGCACCCCTACGGCGCCGGGGGAGAACACCGCGACCGCGGTCGCCCCGTCCGGCACCGGCTCGTCGCCGTGCAGCCCGGCGACGAGCAGGCCGCTGGACGTCCGCACGGCGCCGGCCTCGATCTGTCCCCGGCAGAGGTTGAGACCCGCGATGCCGGCGCCGAACGTGCTGCGGGGGCGGGCGAGGACGTCCTTGGTCGGCCCCTGCTCGACGACGCGGCCAGCCTCCATCACGACGACGTGGTCGGCGAGCAGCAGGGCGTCCAGCACGTCGTGCGTCACGATGACGGCGCTGCGTCCGTCGAGCACCCGGCGCAGCACCTGTCGCATCGACGGGACGACCGTGATGTCGAGCGCCGCCATCGGCTCGTCGAGCAGGAGCAGCCGCGGCTCGGCGGCCAGCGCGCGGGCGATGGCGACCCGTTGCTGCTGACCGCCGGACAGGCCAGACGGCCTGCGGTCGGCCAGCTCGAGGGCATCCACCTCGGCGAGCCAGGAGCGAGCAACGTCCCGGCTGCGGGCCCGGGACGCACCGGTGCTGCGCGGTCCGAAGGCGACGTTGTCGAGCACGCTCAGGTGGGGGAACAGCAGCGCGTCCTGGGCCAGGAGGCTCGCGCCCCGCTCATGGGGCGGCCGCCACGTGCCGGCGTCGATGTCGAACAGCGTCGTCCCGTCGAGCACGGCTCGACCGGAGTCCGGGCGCAGGATGCCGGCGACGACCGACAGCACCGTCGACTTGCCGGAGCCGTTGGGGCCGAGGATCGCGACGGTCTGACCGTCGGCGAGCCCGAGCGCGAACTCGACGTCCCGATCGCGTACCGATGCCGTCACGTCGAGGCTCACAGCTGCCCCGTGCTTCGGGTCCCGCGGACGAGGCCGATGACGAGGACGGCCACGACGACCAGCACCAGCGACAGGGCGACGGCGGCGTCGGGGTTGGTCTCGCGCTGCAGGTAGATCTCGAGGGGCAGGGTGCGGGTGACGCCCTCGAGGCTGCCGGCGAAGGTGATCGTCGCGCCGAACTCGCCGAGAGCCCTCGCGAACGACAGGACCGCCCCGGCGGCGAGTCCCGGCACGACCAGCGGGAGCGTGACGCGGCGCAGCACCGTCGTCGGCCGGGCTCCGAGCGTCGACGCGACCACCTCGTAGCGCTGACCGGCTGTGCGCAGCGTGCCCTCGAGGCTGACCACGAGGAACGGCAGCGACACGAAGGTCTGAGCGATCACGACCGCCGTCGTGGAGAAGGCGATCTGCAGGCCGAGGACGTCGATCGTCTCGCCGAGCAGACCGCGCCGGCCGAAGGTGTAGAGCAGCGCGATGCCCCCCACGACCGGCGGGAGCACCAGCGGCAGCAGCACGAGCGACCGCAGCAGCCCCTGCCCTCGGAACGACGTCCGGGCCAGCACCAATGCCATCGGCACGCCGAGGAGGATGCACAGCAGGGTGCTCATCGCGGACGTCCGCAGACTCAGCTGCAGGGCCGCGCGGGACGAGTCCGAGGTGACGAGCGTGAAGAACTGGCTCCACTCCACCCGCGAGGCCATCGCAGCCAGCGGGAGCACGATGAACAGGGCCCCGGCGGCGGCGGGCACGTAGACCCAGCGCGGCACGCCGGAGTACCGCGCGGACCCCATGCGCCCCACCTACGGCTTGGCGAAGCCGGCGGCGGCGAGGATGGCCTGGCCCTTCGCGCCGGTCACGAACGCCGCGAACGCCTTCGCGACGTCGGGGTTGTCACTGTCGGTGAGGGCCGCGATCGGGTAGGTGTTGACGACCTCGTCCGACTCCGGGAAGGTCACGCCGAGCACCTGGTCGCCGGCACCCTTGACGTCGGTGACGTAGACCAGACCGGCATCGGCCTCGCCGGAGATGACCTTGCCCAGCACGTCGGTGACCGACTGCTCCTCGCTGACCGGCCTGATGTCGACACCGCTGGCCGCCTCGACGCCGGCGGCGGCAGCACCGCACGGCACCTCGGCGGCACAGATGACGACCTTGACGTCGGGATCGGCGAGATCATCGAGGGAGTCGACGCCGGCCGGGTTGTCGGGCGGAGTCGCGATCTCCAGGGTGTTGGTCGCGAAGTCTGCCGGGGTGCCGTCGACGAGGTCGTCGGCGGTTGCCTTGTCCATGTTCTTGGTGTCGGCGGAGGCGAACACGTCGGCCGGCGCGCCGGCCTGGATCTGCGAGACGAGGTCGGACGAGCCGGCGAAGTTGAACGTCACGGTGACGCCCGCGTTCTCGGCCTCGAAGGCCTTGCCGATCTCGGTGAACGAGCCCTTCAGCGAGGCGGCGGCGAAGACGGTGAGGGACACGTCCTCCTGTGGCGCGACGGGGGCAGCGTCGCCGGTCGACTCACTGGCATCGGACGAGCCGCACGCGGCGGCGGTCGTGAGCAGCAGGCCGGCCGCGAGGGTGGCGAGGAGACGCTTCATGAGGTGCCTTCCAGCGATTCGATGATGACGTTGGTGGACTTGATGACGGCCACCGCGACGGATCCGGCCTCGAGACCGAGCTCGTCGACCGCTTCGCTGCTCATCAGCGACACGACCCGGAACGGCCCGCACTGCATCTCGACCTGGGCCATGACCGTGTCGGCCTTGACCGCGGTGACGAGCCCGACGAAGCGGTTGCGCGCCGAGCTGGCCGCGCCGTTCGGCTCGGACGATGCGCGGGCCTGGTCCTTGGCGAACGCCGCCAGCACCCGTCCGTCGACGGCCATCCGGCCCGACGGGTCGGTGGTGGACGTGAGCGTGCCTGCGCTGATCCATCGGCGGACGGTGTCATCGCTGACACCGAGGAACTGGGCGGCATCCGCGATCCGTACGTGCGACATGAGACAGACCTTATGGCATCACCTGAGGAGATGCAGCGTGAATCAGTCCGCAGATGCGTAGCCGATACCTTGCTCGCGGGCCCGTTCCATGTCGGCGGCGACCTGGATCTGCTGATAGGGCCCGGGTGCCCGCAGCATGTCGATGACGTTCTGCACCGACTCAGGATCCTTGTCCTGGCTCATCTTGACCTTGCACGTGAACCGGTCGACGGGGATGCGCAGGCCGACCGTGCCCCGCGCGAGAGGGGCGGCGCGTTCGCGGTCGAGCCACATCGGCTCGTCGACGTGCTGCTCGAAGCGTTCGGTCAGGCGGGCGAGGACGTCGAGGTTCTCCTGCGGCTCGAGCACCTGGGGGGTCCCCCAGCAGTGCAGCGCCGTGAAGTTCCAGGTCGGTGCGACGCTCGTGCCGGGCACGTACCAGCTCGGCGACACGTAGCCGTGGGCTCCCTGGAACACCACGAGCACCTCGCCGTCGCCGAGTCCGTGGAGGCGGTCGTCGGGGCGACCGACGTGCGTCAGCAGCGTCAGCCGGTCGGCGCTGCCATCCATCAGGACGGGGTAGTGGGACGCCACCAGCTCGCTGCCGCCCGAGCTGATGAGCATCGCCCACGGATGGTCGGCGACGATCTGCCGCGCCACGTGCTCGTCGGTCGTGGCGTGGCGGGGGTTGTGCCTCATCGGTCCGACCCGGTCACGGAGAGGTGTCTGCGGGGGAGACCCGATCGGCCGTCCGGACGATGGCGTCGATGAAGGTCGAGTAGAGCTGCGCCGGCATGTCGTGGCCCATGCCGGCGATCTCGAGGTGCTCGGCGCCGGGGATCGCCGCGGCCGTGGCCTTGCCGCCGGACCGGTGGACCAGCGGGTCCGCCAGCCCGTGGATCACGACGGTCGGCAGGTCGAGGTCGGCCAGCGCCTTGGTGCGGTCGGGCTGCGTCAGGACGGCCAGCATCTGCCGCGTCACGCCGCTGGCGGTCCAGCCACGGTCGTACGTCTCATAGCCGCGCTCGCGGGCGACGTTCTCGTCCGAGGGGAACGCGGTGGAGCCGATGACCTTCTGGCCCCGCAGCGAGCGCTCGACATAGGCGTCGCGGGTGCGTCCGGCCGACGAGAGCATGACCGGGAGGACCTTGGGGTGCTGGAACCCGACGGTGCGCCGGCCCGTGGACGACATGATCGAGGTCAGGCTGAGGGCCCGCTCGGGGTGCTCGATGACGAACGTCTGCGCGATCATGCCGCCCATCGAGACGCCGACGAGGTGGGCCCGCTCGACGCCGAGGTGGTCGAGCAGGCCGATCGCGTCGCCGGCCAGGTCGGAGAGACCGTAGGGGGCCGACACCCGTCCGACGATCGGCAGACCGGTGAAAGCCCGGATCACGTCGGACCGGCTGACCTTGTGCTGCTTGAGCTTGGTGGACCGGCCGGTGTCGCGGTTGTCGTAGCGGACCACGAAGAAACCACGCTCGGCGAGCTGCTCGCAGAACTCGACGGACCACCAGCCCATCGGCCCGCCGAGCCCCATGATCAGCAGGACCGCGGGGTCGCCCGGGTCGCCGAAGGTCTCATGGCAGATGTCGATGCCCGAGGGCAGGGTGGCGAAGAGCTCGTCCGAACGCGCAGAAGGCATGGGCTCGAGTTTACCGGTGGTGCGGTGGCAGCAGGGCGGTTCGCAGTGCTGCCACCGATGATCGCGGTGCTCAGTGCTCGTAGTCGATGGCCGAGTAGGCCTGCAGCTTGCCGAGCTGGTGCTCGCTCGTGATCTTGCGGATCGTGCCACTGCGGGACCGCATCACGAGTGACTCGGTGTACGCCTTGCCGGCGCCGTAGCGGACGCCGTTCATGAGCTCGCCGTCGGTGATGCCTGTCGCGACGAAGAAGCAGTCATCGGCGTCGACCAGGTCGTTCGTGTGCAGCACCCGATCGAGGTCGTGGCCGGCGTCGATGGCGCGCTGACGCTCGTCGTCGTCGATCGGCCACAGCTTGCCCTGGATCGTGCCACCGATCGCCTTGATGGCGCAGGCGGTGATGATGCCCTCGGGAGTGCCGCCGATGCCGACCAGCAGGTCGACCCCGGTGTCGGGGCGGGCGGCCGTGATGCCACCGGCGACGTCGCCGTCGATGATGAACTTGATGCGGGCGCCGGCCGCGCGGATCTCGTCGACGAGGCCCTGGTGGCGGGCCCGGTCGAGCACGCAGACCGTGACGTCGCTGTTGGAGATGCCCTTGGCCTTGGCGACCAGCGCGATGTTCTCGGCGACGGGCAGGCGGATGTCGACGACGTCGGCCGCCTCGGGTCCGGCGATGAGCTTCTCCATGTAGAACACGGCCGACGGGTCGTACATCGAGCCGCGCGGGGCGACGGCCATGACCGACACCGCGTTGGGCAGGCTCTTGGCGGTCAGCGTGGTGCCGTCGATCGGGTCGACCGCCACGTCGCACGCGGGGCCGGAGCCGTCGCCGACCTCCTCGCCGTTGAACAGCATGGGGGCTTCGTCCTTCTCGCCCTCGCCGATCACGACGACGCCGCGCATCTGGACGGTGTTGATCAGCGAGCGCATCGCGTTGACGGCGACACCGTCGGCGCCGTTCTTGTCTCCTCGGCCGACCCACCGGCCAGCGGCCATGGCTCCTGCCTCGGTCACGCGGACCAGGTCGAGGGCGAGGTTGCGGTCGGGCGCCTGGGCGGCGGGCTTGAGGCTGTCCACGGGCACATCCTAGCGGGCGGGCCGACTGACGCGGTCGGGCGTCGAGGTGGCCGACGGCGGGAGCCGCGTCGCCACCGTAAGGTGGAGGAGTGGACGCCACCGGGGCTCCGCGATCGCGACCAGGGGATGTGGATGAGCTCGACGGGATCCTCGCGGGGCAATCCGGCGATGGGCGACATCCTGCGGTCCGTGGCCGTGATCGCCGTCATCATCCTGGCCCTCTACGGGCTCGGCCGGCTCTTCACGTCCAACCCGGAGGTCGACGTCGACACCGTCGACTACGCCACGGTCGTCGCCCAGGCGCGTCCGGCGGCGACCTTCCCGCTGGCTGCTCCGACGAGCCTGCCTGAGGGATGGCGGGCGACGTCGGCTCGGTTCCAGCCCGAGGGCTGGCACCTGGGCGTGCTCACCGACGACGACCAGTACGTGGGCCTGGAGCAGCTGAAGGTCAGCGTGGAGCGCGCTGTCGATCGCTTCGCGGCCGACAGCGAGAGCGCCGGCACCGCCGAGGTCGCCGGGCAGACCTGGAGCGTCCGCTCCGGCCCGAAGGGACGGTGGACGTACGTCCGGTCCGAGGACGGGCTCACGACCTTGGTCAGCACCTCGTCGACACGGCCGGTGCTCGAGCGCTACATCACGTCGCTGTCGACGTCCTGACTCTTCGCGGTGGCGGCGGCGAGACGGGCCTTGGCGCCGTCGAGCCACTGCTGGCAGATCGCCGCGAGCTGCTCGCCGCGCTCCCACAGCGCCAGTGACTCGTCGAGGGACGTGCCACCCTGCTCGAGGCGGCCGACCACGGCGATGAGCTCGTCGCGGGCCTGCTCGTAGGGGATGTCGGGGGTGGTCGTGTCAGTCATGGGTGCCCGTCTCGATGGTCGTGGTGGTGAGGGTGCGGACGGCGATCGTGCCGTCGACGACGCGGAGCGTGAGCTCGCTGTCGGAGGAGACCTGGTCGACCGAGGTGACGACGGTGCCGTCGGGCAGCTGACCGACGGCGTAGCCACGCTCGAGGGTGGCCAGCGGGGACAGCCCGCGGACGCGCGCGAGATGGTGCACGACCTCGTCGCCGGCTCGATCGAGCCGGTGGACCAGCGACCGACGGGCCCGGCCGCGCCACTCGAGGACGACACCTCGTTGGGCATCGATCAGCGACGAGGGCTGGGCCAGGACGGGACGTGACCGGAGATCGGCCAAGCCGCGGATCTCCCGGTCGAGCATCGAGCGGACCGCCAGGGCGGATCGCTCGCGCATCATCGCCACCCCCGCGAGCTCGTCGCGGACGTCGGGCACGATGCGCTTGGCGGCATCGGTCGGCGTCGAGGCCCGCAGATCGGCGACCAGGTCGAGGATCGGGGTGTCGGGCTCGTGCCCGATCGCGCTGACCACCGGGACGGTGCAGGCGTGGACGGCGCGGATCAGGCCCTCGTCGGAGAAGGGCAGGAGGTCCTCGACCGAGCCCCCTCCGCGGGCGATGACGATCAGGTCGATCGACGGGTCCGCGGACAGCTCGGCGAGGCCGGCCATGACGTCGCGGGCGGACTCGTTGCCCTGCATCAGTGCGTGGCGGACGATGAAGCGCACGTCGGGCCAGCGCAGTCGGGCGTTCTGCAGGATGTCGCGCTCGGCGGCGGAGTTGCGGCCGGTGATGAGCCCGATGCCCCGCGGCAGGAGCGGCAGCGGCTTCTTGAGCCGTGGGTCGAACAGGCCCTCGGCCGCGAGCAGCTGCTTGCGACGCTCGAGCTGGGCGAGCAGCTCGCCCTCGCCCTGCGGACGGATCTCCCGCAGGTCGAGCGACAGGCTGCCGCGCGGGGCGTAGAAGGCGGGCTTGGCGTGCGCGACGACGCGTGACCCCTCCGTAATGGGGGCCTGCGAGGCGTCGAGCACGCTGACGTGGCACTTGGCCTCGATCGAGATCTTGGCCTCGAGGTCACGCAGGGTCAGGAAGCAGATGCCGGAGCGGCGGGTGAGCTGGGCGATCTCGGCCTCGACCCACACCGCACCCAGACGGCCGATGTAGCCGTCGAGCAGCTGCGAGATCTGCCGCAGCGGTGCGGGGGTGTCCGCGCTGGTGTCGAGGGCCATGTCCTCACACTAGGGCGCAGCACCGACGGCCCGGCATCCACGGCCGTGAGGCTGTGGATGCCGGGCCGTCGTGGTCGTGTCAGCCGACAGACGGTCGGCGGACGACGTAGCTGCTCGACCAGATGTCGTGCTTGCCGACCGGCACACCGGTCCGCTGGGCCTCCCACATCTGGCCGTCGCCGGCGTAGATGGCGGAGTGGTAGGCGGTGCCACCCCGCAGGAAGATCAGGATGTCACCGGCCCGCTTGTCGCCCTTGTCGATGCTCTTGCCGGCGAGCTGGGCACCGGAGGTGCGGCCGATCTTCTTGCCGGCCTTCTTGTAGACGTACTGCACGTAGCTGGCGCAGTCGAAGGCGCTGGGGCCGTTGGCTCCGTAGCGATACGGCGTGCCCTTGAGGTCCTTGGCCTCGTCGAGGATCTTCTCGGCCCGCTCGACCCGCTTCTCGTTGCTGGTCATGCGTTCGGACGTCGAGGCAATGGCGGGACCGGCCAGGCCGGTCAGGACGATGGCGGATCCCAGGGAAAGAGTCGCCAGGGCGCGTGGAAATGTGCGCATAAGGGGGTTTCCTTCGTGCACGCCTGTGAAAGATGACCTGTCGGGTTCAGGCGCGAAGGTTGCCTGTCGGACGATGTCCGATTAACCCCAAGGCTCACTCGGGAGGAGCCGTGCTGCTGGGTCTTCCATGCCCGTCGCTGATGAATCGGTGGCTGCGGACGTGACGGGCCTCGGCGCGTACGCAGTGCGGCCCGGGGGAGGCCAACCGGAGAGACGTTACATGCAGGAGAAGGTCATGTGTCCAACCGAGCGGGTGTGAGGTCTGTCGCGTGACCGCGCTCTCGGCGGGCGTCATGCCGGGTCGCCTACGATGAGGGCATGTCCTCCCAGGTCTCTCTCGGCATGCCCCCGGTCGGCGGCAGCGTGCTCCTCGCCGATCCGCGCGGCTACTGCGCAGGCGTCGATCGGGCGGTCATCACGGTCGAGAAGGCGCTCGACCTCTACGGCGCTCCGGTCTACGTCCGCAAGCAGATCGTCCACAACAAGCACGTGGTCAACAATCTCGCCGCCCGTGGTGCGATCTTCGTCGAGGAGCTCGACGAGGTGCCCGAGGGTGCCACGGTCGTCTTCTCCGCCCACGGTGTCTCGCCGATGGTCCACGAGGAGGCCGCCGAGCGGCAGCTCAAGACGATCGACGCGACCTGCCCGCTGGTCACCAAGGTGCACCACGAGGCGAGGCGTTTCGCGAGCGAGGGCAAGCACATCCTGCTCATCGGGCACGAGGGGCACGAGGAGGTCGAGGGAACGGCCGGAGAGGCGCCCGACGCCATCACGATCGTGCAGACGCCCGACGACGTCGACGGCCTCGAGTTCCCCGAGGGGACGCGGTTGTCGTGGCTCTCGCAGACGACGCTCAGCGTCGACGAGACCATGGAGACCGTCCGCCGGTTGCGTGAGAAGTTCCCGCAGCTGGAGGATCCGCCCAGCGACGACATCTGCTACGCGACCCAGAACCGCCAGGTCGCGGTCAAGGAGATCGCCAAGAACGCCGATCTGGTGATCGTGGTTGGTTCGGCCAACTCGTCCAACTCCGTGCGGCTGGTCGAGGTCGCCCTGGAGGCCGGGGCCAAGGCGTCCTACCGCATCGACGACATCTCGGAGATCGACGAGGCGTGGCTCGAGGGGGTCGAGACCGTCGGCGTCACCTCCGGCGCCTCGGTGCCCGACGACCTGGTCCAGGACGTGCTCGGCTACCTCAGCGAGCACGGACATCCCGACGCCGATGCGGTGCGCACGGCCGACGAGAGCCTGATCTTCGCGCTGCCACCCGAGCTGCGCAAGGACATGAAGGCCGCCGGGATGCCCTACACGTAGGTCGACCGCTCCGCCGGGGTCAGCGCGAGCGCTTGACCACCAGGGCGCTGCCCCCGCCACGGCGCTTCGGCTCGGCAACGGCGGTCATCTGCCCGCCGGTGCCGACCTCGATGGTGGCCGCCGCACCGATCTCGGCGGCTGACGTGAACTGGTCGCCCGACGGGGTCAGGTGCTGGCCGAACGGAGCCAGCAGACCCTGGTACCGCGCGATGAACTCCGGCTCGGCGGGCGTCGCCGCGGTGTTCCGCTGCGACGCGCGGGGGGCGGCGACGGACTCGGGCAGGCTCATCCCGAGATCGATGCGGTTGACCAGGATCTGGAGCACGGTCGTGATGATCGTCGCCCCGCCGGGGGAGCCGACGACGTACCTGACCCTGCCGTCCTTCAGCACGATCGTCGGCGCCATCGACGAGCGCGGACGCTTGCCGGGTGCGATGCGGTTGGGGTCCTTCGGGTCGTAGACGGTCGTGAAGTCGGTGAGCTCGTTGTTGAGCAGGAAGCCACGTCCGGGCACGGTCATCGCCGAACCACCCGTCTGCTCGATCGTCAGGGTGTACGCCGCGGCATTGCTCCACTTGTCGACGACCGAGAGGTGGGTCGTCGAGATGTTCTCGGTGTCGGGCTTCTCGACGGCGGCCGTCGTGCCGCAGCCGCCATTCCGTGGCCCGGCAGCGACGGGACGGATCGATGCCTGCTGCGGGTCGATCGTGCACCGGCGCGAGTCGGCGAACGCCTGGCTGGTCAGCTTGCGCGTCGGCACCTTGACGAAGGCGGGATCGCCGACGTACTTCGCGCGGTCGGCGAAGGCCCGCGCCGAGGCCTCAAGATAGAGGTGCAGGCTGCGACCGAGCCGCGCGCCGCTGCCCAGGTGATAGGTCTCGAGGATGTTGAGTGCCTCACCGACGGACGTGCCGCCGGACGACGAGGGCGCCATCCCGTAGACGTCGAGGCCGCGGTACGACACGCGGGTCGGCTGCTGGACCTTGACGCGGTAGCGCCGGATGTCCCGGGCCGTCATCGAGCCGGCGGGGGCGGGGAGGGAGGAGGAAGGGGTCTTGCGGGGTGCCCGGACCGTCCTGGCGATCCGCCTGGCCAGCGCGCCGCGGTAGAAGGCGTTCGGGCCCCGGTCGGCGATCGCGGTCAGGGTGCGGGCCAGATCGGGGTTGCGGAACCGGGAGCCGACCCGTGGTGCGTCTCCGCCGGGCAGGAACAGCTTCGCCGTGTCCGGGAAAGCTGCGAACCGGGTCTTGTTGTCGAGCGTCTGGTTGCGGAACGTCGCGTCGACGACGAACCCCTTCTTCGCCAGCTCGATCGACGGGGCCAGGGACTGCTTGAGCGTGCGAGTGCCGAAGCGCTCCAGGGCGGCGTCCCAGGTGGCCACGGTGCCCGGGACGCCGACGGCGACGCCCGACGACACGAGCTGAGGCGTGAACGGGTGGGGCTGGCCGGTCGTCGGGTCGACGAAGGCGTTCGGCGTGATGCCGGCCGGGGCGGTCTCTCGGCCGTCGATCGTGCTGACCTCCTTGCTTCTCGCGTCGGCGATCAGGCGGCGCGAGTGGCGGTGGACGACAGGCTCAGACAGGGGCTTCCCCCCGGAAGACGTACGTGGACGTCTGCTCACCGTACGACCGTCGATGCAGCACCGCTACCCGCTGGCGGCTGCCACAATGGCGGGGTGGAGATCGCCCTGACGCTCGTGACCCTGATGGCCATCGTCGTAGCGGTCAGCGCCTTCGCCGGCCGCTACGGCCTGTCGGCACCCCTGGTGCTGATCGTCGTCGGCATCGTCGGGTCCTACGCGCCCTTCGTCCCCGACTTCGAGCTCACCCCCGAGATCGTCCTGGTCGGGCTGCTGCCCCCGCTGCTGTACGCCGCCGCGATCCGCACCTCGCTGATCGACTTCCGTGCCAACAAGCGGCCCATCATCCTGCTCAGCGTCGGGCTCGTGCTGTTCACCACCGCGGGCGTCGGGCTGCTCGTGTGGTGGCTGCTCGACGTGCCGCTCGCCGCCGCGTTCGCGTTGGGTGCGGTCGTCGCTCCGCCGGATGCGGTTGCCGCGACGGCCATCGCCCGCCGGGTGGGGCTGCCCCGCCGCGTGGTGACGATCCTCGAGGGCGAGAGCCTGGTCAACGACGCGACCGCGATCGTCACGCTGCGCACCTCGATCGCCGGCATCGGCGGCACGATCAGCGTCTGGCAGGCGGGTGCCGGGTTCATCGTCTCGGCCGTCGGCGGTGTCGCGATCGGCCTGCTCGTGGCCTTCGTGGTCGGCAAGATCCGCCGCTTCATCGAGGACGAGGTCACCGACGTCGCGGTGTCGCTGCTGACGCCGTGGATCGCCTACCTGCCGGCAGAGGAGATCCACGTCCGCGGCCTGGACTCCCAGCCGTCGGGTGTCCTGGCGGTCGTCGTGGCGGGCATCATCCTGGGCCACAAGTCTCCGATCATCCAGTCCGGCGCGTCCCGCCTGTTCGAGCGCACCAACTGGGCGACGATCTCGTACGTCCTCGAGAACGCCGTGTTCCTGCTGATCGGCCTGCAGATCCGGTCGATCGTCGACGCGCTCGGCCAGAGCGAGCTCTCGGCGACCCGCATCACGGTGGCCTGCGTCGCCGTCCTGGCCGCCGTCATCGTGCTGCGATTCGTGTGGGTCTTCCCGGCGACGTACCTGCCCCGGATGCTGCCGGGGGTCGCGGACGGCGAGCCGCGCCCCGATCCCCGGACGATCTTCATGGTCGCGTGGACCGGCATGCGGGGCGTCGTCACGCTGGCGGCGGTGTTCCTGCTTCCCGAGGAGACGCCGGAGCGCGAGGTGCTCGTGCTGATCGCGTTCGTGGTCACCGTCGGCACCCTGATGATCCAGGGACTCAGCATCCCGGCGCTCGTGCGCTGGCTCGAGGTGCCGGGGCCCGACCGCCACGAGGACCACCTGCAGGAGGCGACGGTCTACCAGGCCGTCACCGACGCGGGCATGAAGTACCTCGACGACGAGGCAGAGGGACCGGTCAGCGATGCCGTGATGCACCGGTTGCGCGAGCGGGCGACCGACCGGACCAACGCGGTGTGGGAGCGGCTCGGCGGTCTTGAGACGCCCAGCGCGCAGTACTCGCGGCTGCGTGCCGGGATGCTGCGCCACGAGCGTCAGGAGCTGTTGCGCATCCGCAGTCTCGGAAGCGTCGACCAGTCGATCCTGGAGGGGGTCATGAACGCCCTCGACGTCGAGGAGTCGATCCTCGATCGCCTGTCGGAGGGCGAGACGACCGCCGATCGCGAGACCGATCTGCGGCTGCCGGGGGATCCGGACAGCGGGTGCGAGCACCTTCTGGCGGCCCGCGACTACCCCCCGCCTTTGACGCCGACCGGTTGCGAGGAGTGCCTGCGCGACGGCGTCGAGTGGGTGCACCTGCGGCTCTGCATGGCCTGTGGCCACGTCGGCTGCTGCGACTCGTCGGCGGGCAAGCACGGGGCGCTGCACTTCGAGGAGACCGGACACCCGGTCATGCGCAGCTTCGAGCCCGGCGAGGCCTGGCGCTGGTGCTTCGTCGACGAGATGACCGGCTGACGGTCGGAGTCAGTCCCGGGGGTCGGCCAGGATGCGCAGGGTGATGATGACCAGCGCCAGCCCGTGACCGACGAACAGAGTCATGCCGTGGTCGATCGTCCCGGCGATCATGCGGGCGACGAGGCTGGCGTCGGGGGCGAGGCCGGTGACCCGGACCGCCGACGGATCGATGAGGCACACGGCCAGCAGGCTGCCGATCAGCAGCGTCGGCGGCAGGACGCCGGTGGGGAAGAGGCTGCGGACGTCGACGCTGAGCGGGGCCGTCACGACGATCAGCACGAAGCCGACGGAGTAGAGCAGCCCGAGGCGCCCGTCCATCAGGTCGAGCAGGACGATCGCGGTCATGGCGAGGCAGGCGGCGATGATCGCGTGGCGGGCCGTCAGGTCGTGACGGGCCATGCGAGCCGGCGTGCGGTGAACCGCCTGCGTCATGGGATCGACGGTAGTTGATCGGCCAGCTCGGGAGCGGTCAATGAGCGGGGTGTCGACTCGACGATCCGTGGCGACTCCACGGGTGCGTCGGAGACGTGCATCGCGTTGAAGCGGCGCGCTGTGACGAGGAATCGTGACTCGATCGAGCTGACCGCCTCGTTGTAGGACCTGACGGTGCTCTCGAGGGAGCGGCCCAGCTTGTCGACGTGACCGGCGACCGTGCCGATGCGCTCGTACATCTCGCGCGCGATGGTCTGGATCTCGCGGGCGTTGGCCGCGAGCTGCTCCTGCGTCCAGGCGTAGGCCACGGTGCGCAGCAGGGCGATCAGCGTCGTGGGGGTGGCGAGGACGACCTTCTTGGCCGAGGCGTGCTCGAGCAGGGCCGGCTCGGCCTCGAGGGCGGCGGAAAGGATCGACTCGCCGGGCACGAACAGGACGACGAACTCCGGGGTCTGGTCGAACTGCGACCAGTAGGACTTGGCGGCGAGCTGGTCGATGTGGGTGCGCACCTGACGAACGTGCCGGCGCAGGTGCTCGGCCGCCTCGGCCTCGGTGTCGGCCTGGGCCGCGTCGAGGTAGGCGTCGAGCGGGACCTTGGAGTCGACGACGACGCGCTTGCCCCCGGCCAGTCGCACGACCATGTCGGGGCGCAGCAGCGAGTCACCGTCACTGACGCTGACCTGCAGGTCGAAGTCGCACCGGTCGAGCATGCCGGCGAGCTCGGCGGTGCGCTTGAGGTGCATCTCGCCCCACCGACCCCGCACCTGCGGCCGGCGCAGGGCCGTGGCCAACGACTGGGTCTCCTTGCGGAGGGAGTCGCTGGTCAGTCGGACCGCGTCGACCTGCTCACGCAGCTGGGTGTGCCACTCGATGCGGCTCGACTCGAGCTCGCGCAGCCGTTCGCCGAAGCGGTCGAGGCTCTGCCTGACCGGCTCGACGGCCTGTGCGGTGGCTGCCGTCGACAGGCTGAGGTCATGGGCAGACGCCCGGGCGGGCCGCCGACCACCGAGCAGCATGCCGATGGCCAGGCCCGCGGCGAGTGCGAGGAGGGCGGTGAGGAGGAGGGGGAAGGCTTCCATGACCTCAGCATGCGCGGCGCCACGGACAATTCCGGGACGTGCGGGCGGTAGGTCAGCCCTGCGAGCCGCCGGCGATCTCGTAGTTCCAGATCTCGCTGTGGGTCGAGACGGGCTTCGGGGCCTCTCCACCGGCCCGTTCGACGGCCGACCGGTGGCCTTCGGCGAACGACGGGGACGCGACCCACGCCTGGAACGACTCCTCGTCGGCCCAGCGCGTCAAGACCAGCCACTGCGTCCGGTCATCGGTGGGCTTGAGGAGCTCGAACCCCTGGAACCCCTCGGCTCCGTCGACGGCTCCGGCGCGGGCAGCGAAGCGGTGGGCGAGCTCGTCGCCGGCGTCGGCCGGAACGGTGATGGCGTTGATCTTGATGACGGTCATGCCAGCAGCCTATGACCCATCCTGGGGGCTGGCCGTGGCGAACTCCACGTGGGGCAGGTCGAGGCGGAGGAGGGTGCGGACATGGTTGCCGACCCGCACGCCCTCGTCGGGCCGTACGCGCTCGACGCCCTCGACGCGGCAGACCGTCGGCACTTCGAGCAGCACCTCGCGGTGTGCGACGCGTGCTGGACCGCTGTGCTCACGGCCATGGAGGTCTCGGCGAGGCTCGACGTGATCAGGCCACGCCTCACGCCATGACGGGCCGCTCGCCGGTCGACGGATGAGTGGCGGCCAGGGAACGCACGGCATCGCACAGGAGCGCCGCGGCCTGGTCGGCGGAGATCCCGAGGACGAGCGCGGCCTCCCGGAAGGTGTGTCCGCCGAACTTGCAGAGCGCGAGCAGGGCACGCTGTCTTTCTGGCAGCCGGTGGACGTCCTGCAGCACCGACGGACCCGGCGCGCGGCCCGCGGCGCCTGCTGGCGTCTCGCTGCTCACCCGGGAGCCGAGCCAGGCGACGACGATGGCCGAGCTGAGGTCGCGCACTCCGGGGTCGCCGTCGTCCGTGCCGCCGGAGGTGATGGCGAGCACCGCGAGCCGCGCGCCCAGGGTCTGGTCGTCCGTGAGCACGGCGGCGACGGCATGCAGAGCCGCGCCGTGCGACTTCAGCAGTCGGAGTGACCGACGTCCGTCCGGCGTGAACCTGACCGGCACGAGATCGACGAGGCGCACGGGACGCCACGGTGTTCCGACGTGCACGTGGGTGCCACTGGTAGCTGTCATGGTTCAACCGTCCTGTCGTCATTCCCCCCGCTCAGCCTGACGAACGCGACAACGTCTGGACAGCAGCAAACCTATGCAAAACCTATGCGCATCTGACCTGCTGTCCGTGGGAGGGTTGCAAGGGCTCACTGCCACCACGGCGGGCGATGGGACAGACGTGACGACGAACGAGCCGGCCGACGACGGCCTGCGGATCCACGAGGTGAGCGAGCGCCTCGGCATCCCTGCGCCGACGCTTCGCTCGTGGGAGCGGCGCTACGGCCTGCCGACGACGACGCGATCGGTCGGCGGTCACCGCCGCTACTCCGCGGAGGCACTGATCGACCTGCGACTGATGCGCGATGAGATCGCGCGAGGCCGGGGTGCTGCGAGCGCCGCGCGATCGGTCAACGCGATGCGCGACGGCAACAACCCGGCGATGGAACGGGTCAACCAGATGCTCGACGCCGTCAGCCGCAGCGATCCAGCGGGAGTGGCGGCCGCGCTGGAGCAGAGTCGGATCGACCTCGGTCTGGCCGTCACGATCGACCAGGTGCTGATGCCGAGCATGCGCCAGATCGGTGACTGGTGGGAGGACGGTCGATGCGACGTGGCCCAGGAGCGACGCGCGACGGCTGCGACGCGTGCCTGGCTGGCCCGGCTCGTGATGCAGGCCACGCCGCCTGCTGACATGGCGCCGGTGATCCTTGCCTGTGGGCCGCGCGACCTGCACACCGTCGGCCTCGACGCTCTCGCGGCGCTGCTGGCCGAGCAGGGCTGCCGAGGTCGCGTGCTCGGACCGCCGACGACGCAGGATCGGCTCCTGTCGGCCATCGCGGCGACGTCGGCATCGGCTGTCGTCGTGGTGTCGCACCTGGCGACGCAGCGTCGCCCGGCCGTGGAGGTGCTTCAGGCCGTCGCCGGCACGGGGTGCGAGGTGTTCTACGCGGGCAATGCGTTCGCTTACCCGACCAGTCGCGAGGGTGTTCCCGGCACGTACCTGGGGGAGAGCCTGTCGATGGCCGCCGCCATGATCCTGCAAGCCGTCGGGTCGGGCGGGCTGCCCCGGGGTGGGGACCCGTTGCTGCCCGTCGTCGGTTGAGTCCTGACCGGACCTGACAGGATCGGTCCATGACCGTCATCGAGACAGAACGTCTGCTGCTGCGCCCGTTCACGGTGGCCGACACCGACGCGCTGTTCGACCTGATGAGCCGCCCGGAGGTCGCCCGCTGGAGCGGCCGGGGCAGGCCGATGCTGCATCGTGACGAGGCCGTCGAGCGCATCGCACGGATGCCGGTCCGCCGGGGGGACCACCCTGCTGCGGATGTCTTCGCGGCCGTGCCGCACGGACACGATGAGCCGGTCGGGATGGCCGTCCTGGTGCCCATCCCCGCGAGCGAAGGCGTCGACCGGCACGACCACGAGATCGGTTGGCACCTGCACCCCGACGTCTGGGGTCGCGGCTACGCGACGGAGGCGGCCATCGCTCTCGTCGAGCGGGCCTGGGCGGCGGGCATCCCGGAGCTGTACGCCGTCACCGACCCCGACAACGTCCGCTCGCAGGCGGTCTGCCGCCGCCTCGGCATGACCGACCTGGGTCTGAGCACCGACTGGTACGACAAGGAGCTGCGGGCGTTCCACCTCGACCACCCACGTTCCCCATGAGCACAGCCACGTAGGATCGTCCTTCGTGGCTCTCAGCATCGGCATCGTCGGACTCCCCAACGCGGGCAAGTCGACCCTCTTCAACGCACTGACCAAGAACGACGTCCTCGCGGCGAACTACCCGTTCGCGACGATCGAGCCGAACGTCGGCGTCGTCGGCGTCCCGGACTCGCGCCTGGCCGCGCTGGCCGAGATCTTCGGCTCGGAGAAGATCCTCCCCGCGACGGTGCAGTTCGTCGACATCGCCGGCATCGTCCGCGGCGCCTCCGAGGGTGAGGGCATGGGCAACAAGTTCCTCTCCCACATCCGCGAGTCGGACGCGATCTGCCAGGTCACCCGGGTGTTCCGCGACGAGGACGTCACCCACGTCGACGGCGACGTCAACCCCGGCAACGACATCGAGACGATCTCGATCGAGCTGGCGCTGGCCGACCTGCAGACCCTCGAGAACGCGCTGCCGCGCCTCGACAAGGAGTCGCGCAAGGACAAGTCGCTCGTCCCCATGTTCGAGGAGGCCACCCGGGCCAAGGAGTGCCTCGAGGCCGGTGTCGGAGTGCTCAAGGCCGGGCTCGACCTCGACCTGCTGCGCGACCTGCACCTGATGACGTCCAAACGGTTCATCTACGTCTTCAACTGCGACGCCGAGGAGCTGAACGACGACGCGCTGAAGCAGCAGATGCGCGACCTCGTCACCCCGTCGGAGGCGATCTTCCTCGACGCCAAGGGCGAGGCCGAGCTCGTCGAGCTGGGCGACGACGAGGAGGCCGAGATCATGCGCGCCGAGATGCTCGCAGACATGGGCGTCGAGGAGCCTGGGCTCGACGCGCTCGCGCGGGTCGGCTTCGACACGCTCGGGCTGCAGACCTACCTGACGGCCGGCCCCAAGGAGTCGCGCGCCTGGACGATCCCGAAGGGCGCCACGGCACCTCAGGCCGCCGGCGTCATCCACACCGACTTCGAGCGCGGCTTCATCAAGGCGGAGATCGTGTCGTTCGCCGACCTCGTCGAGGCCGGCTCCATGGCCGCGGCCAAGAGCGTCGGCAAGGTCCGCATGGAGGGCAAGGAGTACGTCATGGCCGACGGCGACGTGGTGGAGTTCCGCTTCAACGTCTGAAGCAAAACTAGCCCGCGCGCCGCGCGACCACCTCGAACGAGCGGATGGGCGCGTCGATCGGTCCGGACCCGAAGTGCCGCAGCAGCGCCGCCTCGGCTGTGGCCGTCGCCGTCGCGACGTCCAGTGTGCTGTGGTTCTCGATCGCCACCCGCAGGGGAGTGCCCTGGCAGAACGCCATGGCGGCCTCCGACGCGGTGGTGCGACTCGTCCCATCGACCGGCGTGATCGAGGGTCCGGGCATGCCAGCGGTCGTCAGATCGGCCAGGATCTGGTCGGTGGAGAAGTAGCCGTGCGGGGTCCGACTCATGAAGAGCAGCGGCTCGGCCGGCGCAGCCGCGACGAGCGCGGTCTGGATGACGGAGGTGACCTCGTTGTTCTCGATCCGGTCCCACGTGTTGAAGACGAACGATCCGCCGGGCCGCAAAACGCGACCAGCCTCGCGGTAGCCGAGAACCCGATCGGGGAAGAACATCACTCCGAACTGACAGGCGACGATATCGAACGTCTGGTCGCCGAAGGGCAGGTCGACGGCATCGGCCTGCTGCCACGTCACCCGCTGGGAGCTCCCGTCGTGGGAGGCTGCCGCGTCGAGCATCGGCTGGTTGAGGTCCGTCGCCGTGATCGTCGCGTCGGGGCAGGTCTCCAGCAGGGCGCGGGTCAGGGCGCCGGTGCCGGCCGCCGTCTCCAGGACATCGTGCGGTGACAGGCCGGCGACCGCGTGGGCCAGACTGTCAGCGGCGGCCTCGAAGATCATCGGGACCAGAAGGCGCTGGTAGAGGTCTGGAATTGGCCCGACAAAGCGTGCGTCCCTGGTCCTCCCGGCATCTTCGGCCATCTGTCGAACATACTCCCGCCGTCACCGACGCACCAGGCTCCTGAGCCGACAGGATTCGGCCGAGCTGATCGGACGGGGAGTCGACGCCCTCGGGTCCGCGGACGGGCTGCTGGTCGTCGTGCCGGTGCGTAGCTGGGCTCAGCAACCGTGGCCGGGACGTGTGGTCCCGCCGACGGGGGGCTGTGCAGCCCTCACACCGAGCCGGTGCGGATGCGGACCGCGCGCTCCATCCGCCTCTCGTGGCGCTCGCGTCCCTTGACGGCCTCGAGCTCGCGGCTCTTCGGCGGTGCCTTCGTCACGAGGTCGTCGAGCAGTCGGCGGGTGGCCATGGCGATCTCGTCGATCGCCCGCTCCAAGGCCTCGGTGTTCGCCACGGCCGGGCGGGTCGAGCCGCTGATCCTGCGTATGAACTGCAGGGCGGCCTCGCGGACCTCGTCGTCGGTGGTCGGTGGCTCGAAGTGGTGGAGCGCCCGGATGTTTCGGCGCATGCGGCGACTGTAGCCCCGCTCACCGGGGTCGGGACGTCATCACATCAGTACGTGCGTCAGAGCATCCGTGATGACGTCCCGGCGGGTCAGGGGCTGTGGCGGGCCACGTCGGCAGCGAGGATCGCGGGCCACGCCTCGAGGTCGGCGCGGGTCGTGGCCACCGACAGCGTCGCCTCCGGCAGGAGGTCCAGCAGCGTCTCAGCAGTGGACAGGGGATGGGCCGGGTCGCCGATCCACGCGAGGATCGTGGTCGGCACTCCCACGCGTGAGATCTCGGCGGCCGGGGGCAGGTCGCTCGACCCGGCCCCCCGGAACAGTGACGGCAGGACGCCCACCTCCACGTCCGGCTGGGTCTCGGGCAGGCCGGCGGTCGCCGGTGGCACGGGTGCGAGACGGCCGGCCTCGAGGAACACGTCGAGGCCCTGTTGTTCGATGAGCTCGGCCGCAGCGCGGTACTCGGCGCCCTTGGCGACCCGCGTCTCCCACGCCGTCGGCGGCACGAGCAGGGTCAGGCCGCTGAAGCGGTCAGGCTCACGGACGGCCGCGTGCAGCAGCGTCGCCGTGCCCATCGAGGGTCCGACGCCGTGCACCTGCTCCCCGGGGAACCAGGAGTCGAGCAGGCGCAGCAGGTCGTCCGCGAGGTTCGGCCAGCGGTAGTCGGCGGGCTCCGCGCGTCCGGACGAGCGTCCGTGCCCCCGTGCGTCGTACCGCAGGAGGCGGGTGCCGCTGAGGCCCCGCCCGAGGTCCAGGTCGAGCAACCGGTCACGGGACCGGCTGGACGTCAGCCCGTGCAGCTGCACGACGGCGTGACCGCCCTCGTCGCTCAGCTCGACGTCGAGCTCGGCGCCCGGGACAGCGAAGGTGCTCATCGGCGCGTCCCCTCCTTCTGCGTCCCGTCGTCCTGGACGGCTAGGGTATCGGCCATGCGACTCACCAACGTCGCCCATCTGCGCCTCCCCTTCGGACGACTGATGGGGTACGACGTGAGGGTCTCCGAGCCGGGTCGCCGGTTGACCGTCTCGTTCGACCAGCGCCGTCACGTCGGGGTAGGGGACCGCCCTGGGTCGTGGATGGCCATCTCGTTCCGTCTCCGCGAACCGGTCAGCAGGGACGCCCTCGCCGACGCGTGGCTCGCGGTGATCGCACGACACGGCACGCTGCGATCGCTCTTCGTCCCGGGCGACGACGACGAGCCGCACCTGTACGAGATCGACGTGCTGCCCGGCGCGTGGACCGAGCACCCGGTCGCGCCCGGCCAAGCCGTCAACGACGCCCTCCGCGAGCGGCTCGACAGCGCCTGCAGCCCGTATGGCGCCCCGTCGCACCGCCTCAGCGTGCTCGAGACCGCGACCGGACCGACCGTCGTCATCGCGGCGGACCACTCGCACGTCGACATGTGGTCGATGCTCGTGATCGTCCGTGACCTGCTCACTGCTCTTGCCGACGCGAGCGGAGGTCGACCGACGACCCTCGCCGCGGCACCGGCCTTCGCCGAGCACTCGTCGGCCCTGCGCGATCGTCCTAAGGCGCCGCAGGAGGTCCACCGACGGTGGCGAGAGATCCTCGATGCCAGCGGCGGGACGATGCCGCTGTTCCCGCTGTCGCTGGGCGAACAGGTCCCGCATCCCGAACGGGTCGAGGTCCGCGACGTCCTCGACGTCGACGACAGTGCCGCATTCTCGGCCCAGGCCCGGTCCGACGGCGTCTCGACGCTGGCGCTGGCCGTCTCGGCGATGACCGACGTGACCCGCGAGCTCGCGGGGACGCCGCTGCGGGCGGTCTTCCCCGTGCACAGCCGCTACGAGACGGTGTGGCACGACTCGGTCGGCTGGTTCATCACCAACTCGGTGCTCGAGTCGGACGACCCCGCCCCGGCCGCGTGCGCCGCGGCGGTGAGGGAGGCGGTGCAGCTGGGGTCGTGGCCGCTCGAGGACGTCCTCGAGCCGTGGGGCGGGATGCCGGAGGCACCGGGCATGTTTGCGATCTCGTGGCTCGACCTGCGCCGCCTGCCGGTGCGTGTCGACGCCGCCGGGCTCGAGGCACAGTACATCGGTGCCGCGATCCGCACCGACGGCGTGATGCTGTGGTTCATCCTCGACGAGAGCGGGCTCCATCTGCGGTGCCGCTATCCGGACACCGGCGACGCCCGGACGCACGTCGGCGCGTGGCTCGACCTGCTCGTCGACCGCCTGCGGCGCATCGCGCGGTCGTCTGCCGGGGGCAGGCTCTCCGTCGGCGACCGTCGCTACCGGATCGAGCGCGCCGCCCGGACGGACGTGCCGGCCGTCGTGGCGCTGCTGGCGGACGACGACCTGGGGCACGACCGCGAGGACCTCGAGTCAGCGCGGTACGAGGCCGCCTTCGACGTCGTCGCCCGCGACCCGTCCCAGTACCTGGCCGTCGTCCGAGACGAGTCGGACCGGATCGTCGGCACGATGCAGCTGACGATCATCCCGGGGCTGCTGCGCGCCGGCACCACGCGGCTGCAGATCGAGGGGCTGCGCGTGGCGGCCCCGGAGCGCTCGCACGGGCTCGGCGCGGCGATGCTGGAGTGGGCCACGAGCACGGCCGGGTGCGGGGTGCCTCGCTCGCGCAGGTCACGACCGACGAGGCGCGGGAGCGGGCGCGGCTGTTCTACGAGCGTCTCGGCTACGACACGAGCCACGTGGGGCTGAAGCGCCGGCTGTGAGGCGATCCTCCCGAGGGGTCTCCGCGAGGATCGTGCGGTTTGGCCCGTGGGGGATGCGGGTACGTCTCGCCGAGGCCACCGGGCCCGCAGCGCGACGAAGGAGCACATCATGGCCAAGAACGACGACCGCACGGCGGACGAGACCCATGTCGAGGGGACGGTTCCCACCGATCGCACGGTGGCCCAGGACGGCGTCCACGGCGACGACCACCTCCGCGATGACCGGACGGATGACCACGGCCTTGACCACGACCACGTCCAAGACGGGCGTCACACCACTCCTGCCGTCGCCGTCGCCGACGATGCCCACGCTCGCGACAAGTTCGGCGGGCTCAACATCGGCGCCGCGTTCTTCGGCTGGATCGTCGCGATCGGCGTGGCGGTCCTCCTGGCCGGCATCGTCGGTGCTGTGCTGACCGCCGTCAGCTCGTCGATCGAGGTCACCCAGTCCGAGGCGGAGCGGGAGGCCGGGACGATCGGTGTGTCGACGGCCGTCGTGCTGCTCGTCATCCTCTTCCTGGCCTACTACGCCGGCGGTTACGTCGCCGGCCGCATGTCGCGGTTCGACGGTGCACGTCAGGGTGTCGGCGTCTGGCTGCTCGGCCTCGTCGTCTCGGTCGTCGCCGTCGTGCTCGGAGCGGCGTTCGGCGACTCGTACGACGTGCTCAGCCGCGTCGACCTGCCGCGCATCCCGTTCTCGACCGACGAGCTGACGTCGGGTGCGATCGTCGCCGGCCTGGCCGTCATCGCCGTCACGCTCGTCGCCGCGATCCTCGGCGGTCTGCTCGGCCACCGCTACCACAACCGCGTGGACCGGGCCGTCCGTCACTGAGACGGCGGGGCCGTCGACCAGAGGACGGCGAAGCAGAAGCAGGCCGTCCGAGCGACCCGTCTCAACCACCTGAGGCCAGCGAAGAGGATCTGCAGGGGGTCTCGCGAGGGCTCGGAGCGGCGATGCTGGGGGAGGTCCGCGAGCTGACGGGGTGGGCCAGACCGCCACGATCGGCGTGGGTCAGCATCTGCCTCGGGGCGTCACGTGGAGCCGGCACGTCTGGCCCGGCGGACCTGTACCCGCCGGGGCACCCAGGCAATGAGCAGCGCGAGGCCGAGCGTTCCGACGATGCTGGCCACGACCACGCCGATGGCGACCGGGACCACTGACACGTAGGGCCGGGTGGTGACTCGTTCGCCCGGCACCGCGCAGATGATCGAGACTGCGCCCGAGCCGCTGTCGAAGACGTGGTCGAGGGTCCCGGTGTCGGACTGGGAGATGGTGAACGATGGGTCTGACAGCCGGATCGGGAGGTTGTCCGCTGCGTAGGCACTGCAGGAAGACGAATATCCGCTGTTGTCGGCGTCGTCGACCCAGATGCCGTACGTCGTGTCGGGAGTCAGCGAGAGCGTCTGCCTGCTGCCGTCCAGCTCGATCGTCCTTCCCTCGGCGCGCTCCATGACGATGGCGGGCACCGCGACGGCCAGGACGGCGACGAGGCCAAGGATCACGCCGGCCCAGCCGAGCCGCCGGCTGCCGGGGCCGGACGGCTGCGTCAGCGACGGGGTGTGCGCGGCGGCCGACACGGCATGGCCGGTCCACGCCGACCCGTCCCAGTAGCGCAGCTCGTGCTGTCGCGAGGGGTCCGCGTACCAGCCCGGTGAGACGGTCGTCATGCGGGTGCTCCCTCGTGATGGCTACGACGATCGTAGTGCGCCGTCCGCTCAGGGCAGCAGGTCACGCAGACGGGTCTTCAGCGAGTCCTCGACAGCGGTCGTCACGGCGGCGGTGACCTGCCGCTCGAGGTCGTCCTGGTCGTCGAGGTCTGACAGGAGGGCGCGGACGTCCAGGTCGTCGATCGCGCGGACGAGGACGTCGTCGGTCTTCAAGGCTCCGTCGACGACCGAGTCGGGAAGGGCACGGATGGCCCGTTCCAGCAGGCCGTTCAGGTTCGCGGAGTCGAGGGCTTCGTCCAACAGGTCGGACGCCGGCGGGAGGGAGCCGTCTGCCTTCATCTGACGCACGGCCGCGAGCAGTCCCCTCCTCAACGCTTCGACCTGGGCACCGGTCGGGTCGTCGCCCCGGGCGATGTCGAGGGTCAGCTGCTCGCGACTGATGCCGAGGGTGCAGGCGGCGCCGGCGACGCCGATCAGCACCAGGCGTTCGGTGAGACCGTCGATGCCGTCGACCTGCGACGTGACAGGTCGTTCGACGCACGCGTCGGGTGGTCGGAGCGGCTCGTACCGTCCACCACCGTTAGCGACCTGTACGCCGATCACGCCGCTCACCAGGACGACGGCGACGACCGGCAGCCCGAGCCGACGGGCGAGAGGGATGGTCATGCGAACCTCCGTCGGCGGACCCAGGAGGGGACGGGCACCAGGGTCAGCAGCGCGACCAGCGCCAGGCCCGCCCCGATGAGGAACGAGTCGCGGAACGCGCGGTTGGCGGCGCGCTCCAGCTGATCGGAGAGGTCGCGCTCGAGCTGCGCCGTCGCCTGGCGGTCGCTGGCGTCGACGTCCAGGCCGGCGAACACGGGGGTCAGGTCGGGCACCTGACCCTCCTGGTCCGTCAGGGCGCCGCCGAGTGCCTTCGCGACCTCGATCCTGGCCCCGGGCGACAGCGGCGCGTCGAGGACCAGGGAGGTGATCGCCTCCTGGGCCGGCACCTGCGCGTCCCGGAGGTCGGCGGTGAAGACCGGTGTCAGAATCGCCAGTCCGACGACGACCCCCACGTGACGGGCGCCGATCGTCCATCCCGCGTGCCGGGCACGGGGAAGGCGCATGGCCATGGCCTGTGACGTCAGGCGGTCGACCGTCAGACCGAGACCGAGCCCGACCAGTGCCTGCGGTGCGACGGTCCAGCCGAGGTGCGCCGACGGCAGGAGCGCGAGCCCGGTCAGCCCTCCGGCGACGAGGAAGCAGCCGGCCGCGATCTCCGCCTCGGCAGACGGACGGAACATGCGCGCCAGCGGAGCCGCAGCCAGAGCGCTGACGGCGACGACCGACACCGTGACGGCCGCCGTCGCGGGCGATCGGCCCCATCCCTCGACCAGCAGCAGCACGAGCAGGAACAGCGCTGCGGTCAGGGCGGCCGACATCAGAGCGAGGGTCACGTTCGGCCGGATCGCCGGCCGGTGCGAGTCGGCGGCGGCGGCAGGCTCGGCCCGCATGGAGAGCGCGGCGGGGACCGCCAGCAGCGCGAAGGGCACCTGGACCACGAAGATGGCCTGCCACGAGATGGCCTGGGTGAGCAGGCCGCCGGCCACGGGCCCCGCCGCAGTGCCGACCACGCCGGCCGTGATCCATGCCGAGAGTCCTCGACGTTCGCCGCGGCCGGCGACCAGCAGCTCCAGGCAGCCGACCAGGGCCAGGGCGCCACCGACCGCCTGCAGACATCTCGCCGCCACCAGCATCTCGATCGAGCCGGCCAGGGCGCACCAGGCCGACGATCCGGCGAAGACCGCGATCCCCGCCGCGCCGACCCGGTGTGCTGGCGTGCGGGTGCCGACGGCCGCCGTGGGGACGGCCACCAGTCCCAGCACCAGGTTGTAGGCGATCAGCACCCAGGCGACCTGTCCCACGCTCGCGTCCAGGTGCTGCAGGATGTCGGGAAGCGCGAGCGTCACGACCGCGGAGTCCGCCAGCACCATGGCCACGGTCACGGCGAGCAGGGGAGCAGCGGAGCGGCGCACCTGCCCATCCTTGCAGCGAGGAGCGAGGAGCGTGCCCCTCAGACCGTCAGTGACGCTGCGAACGCCACGACCGTCGCGGCCAGGCGGGCCCGATCGGCGACGAGCAGCCTGCGTAGGGCGCCGGACGTCGGTCCCTGCCTGCCGAGCCGTCCGTGGGTCGGTGCTGCCACGGCGGCGGTGACGGCGGCCGCCACGGCATGACCGGCGAGCGCCAGCACGATCCGGGCGTCGAGACTCGCCGTCGCCAGGACCCACAGGCAGACGGCCGCGACGGTGAGGTACAGCGGAGCCACGAGGCGGACGATGCGCCGGCTGTGGTCGGCGTGCACCACGTCCCAGTCCTGCGGACGGGTCGAGGCGAGCGCCGGGTACACCACGATCGTCACGACGGCCTGGAACCCGAGGTGGAGGCCGCTGACGGCCACCAGCGCCGTCTCCGCCGATGTCATGCGGTCGGGGTCATGCGGTCGGGGTCATGCGGTCGGGGTCATGCGGTCGGGTCGGTCATCGGCTCGCGGACCGCGACCAGTGCGAGGACTTCGACCTGGCGGAGCAGGAACCGTCGCTCGTCCAGCTTCTTGCGGCGCATCCAGGTCGTGACCTCGAGGTTGCACTTGCTGGCGTTGCAGGAGCGACAGGCCGGGACCACGTTTGCCAGCGTGTAGCGACCGCCCCGGGAGATCGGCAGCATGCAGTCCTTCTGGAGGGCCGCGCCGTCACCGTCGTGGTGGCAGTAGGCGCAGCCGCCCCAGGCGTCCATCAGCGCGTGCCACTGGTCGTCGGTCAGGTCGTGGTCGACGAGCGACATCCGGCGCTTGCGGCGCCGGGCGTACGTCGCGGCCTTCCTCGTCGTGGGCACCCCCTGATCGTACGGCGGGAGACCGGTCCTGGTGGATCCCCACGGCGGAACGAACGGCCGCCGAGAGGAGCGGGTTCAGACGTCGAGGACCAGGATTCCCTCGCGAGCCCGCGACACGCACGGGTACATGACCCGGGCGGCGTCCTTGTCGACGTCGTCGCTCACGGAGTCCAGATGCTCCGCGACCCCCGACAGCACACGGACCTCGCAGGAGCCGCAGATGCCCTCGCGGCACGATCCGAGGACCGGTATGCCCTGCGCCTGCAGGGCGTCGAGGAGGCTCTGGTCGGCTCGCACGGCGACGTCCCGGTCGGACCTGGCGCACGTGATCGTCACCGGTGCCGGCGGTGCACCGACCCGTTCGAGCGCCACGAACCTCTCGAGGTGCATGCGCTCGTGCGGGACGTGATCGGCCACGTCCTGCATGAGCGACTCCGGGCCGCACGCGTAGACCACGGCGTTGGTGCCGCCGACCACGGACGCGGCGGTGAACCGGGGCCCCTCGTCGCGGGCGTGGACGAAGACCCGACCGGGGTGGGCGTCCACCAGCTCGTCCACGAACGGCATGCTGCGGCGGGACGGCCCGACGTAGTGCAACGTCCAGGCGCGGTGGGCGGGCAACGACTCGATCATCGCCTTGATCGGAGTGATCCCGATGCCGCCGGCGACGAACAGGTACGACACGGCCGGCACGAGCTGGAAGTGGTTGAGCGGCCCGGACACCTGCACGGTGTCACCGACGCCCAACGTGTCGTGGATCAGGGCGCCGCCGCTGGTGGGGCGGGCGGTCCGTCGAACGGCGATCTCGTACCGGGCGTGATCTGCGGGGTCGCCGCACAGCGAGTACTGCTTCTGTGGCCCGCTCGGCAGGTGGAGCGTGAGGTGGGCGCCGGGCTGCCACGGGGGGAGTGTCGCCCAGTCCTCCACCGCCAGGGAGATGGCCAGCACGCCGTCGGCGATGGGCTCGGCGCCGACGACGACCATGGTGCGGGTGGCGGGCTCCCGGTACGCCGATGCGTGGGTGGCCAGGGTCTCCACGCGCTCGGCGACGACGAGGCGCAGGATGATCGCCAGGGCGGCGACGACGATGAGGCTGACCGACAGCAGGGTGTACCAGCCGCTGCCGACGTCCGTGCCGATCATCCCGGCGTGGAAGGCGACGACGCCGAGCAGGGCATAGCTGGCCAGATGGATGAACCGCCAGAACCGGCGGGGCAGCCGGTGCATGACCATCGATGTGGCCTGGACCGCGACGAAGAGGTAGAGCCCGAGGATGCCGATCGCGGTGGCGACGGGCTTGAAGTCGGTCGTGAACGGGACCAGCACCTCCGAGATGCTGAAGTGCAGCCAGCCGTCCAGCATCAACGAGACGACGTGCAGTCCGATTATCAGGATCGAGAGGCCGCTGAGGTAGCGGTGCAGGTCATGGAGCCAGCCGGGATTGTCGATGTGTCGCAGGGCGCGGGTGGCGAGCAGCACTCCCCACACGACGGACAGGGTCATGAGGATCCAGGCCACGAGGGCGCTCGATCGTGTGACGTACCACCAGATGTGCGGGTCGTTCATCGGTGCTGCTCCCAGTTCGTCGAGGCGTGGCAGGTGCCGTCGGCGTCGATCATGAGGCCCGCCGCCCCCACGGTGGGGAGCCAGCTGAGGTACTCGTCCCGGCCGATGAAGAACCCGGCCTTGGTCAGCACCTCGGCTCGGGCTCCGGTCGCGGCGACGACCGAGACGGTCTGGACCCCCCGGTCAGCGCTGCGGCGGGTCGCCGGATCGAGGAGGTGGTGTCGGACGACGCCGTCGACCGTGAACACTCGCCTGCGGGTGCTGGACGTCGCGACGGCGCCCGAGGTGAGCCGGATGACGTCGACATGCGGTCCACGGCCAACGCGGTCGTCACCGACGAACGGGTTCTCGATCCCGACGTGCCACCCGGAGGCACGGGGTCCTTCGCCGGCCACGACGATGTCACCCCCGATCTCGGCCATCACCCCGGTGGCCCCGCCCGCGATGGCGAGGGCGCAGACGGCGTCGGCCGTGGCGCCCTTGCCGATGCCACCCGCGTCGAGGGTGGTCCCGAGGGGGAGTCGTATCTCTGTACCGTCGATCCTGACGTCCAGCGGGCGTCCGGGGCTCACGGCCGTGACGGGCAGGACCGTGTTCCTCGACGGATCCAGGACGGACCGGTCGTACCCGGCCGCGATCACGTCGGGCAGCAGGGTCGGGTCGAACGTGCCGGCGGTGAGGTAGTGCCCGTCGATCATCGTGGCGACCAGCGATGCGGTCAGGGCGTCCACCGACGTCGCTCGTCCCTCCGATCGGTTGAGCCGCATGATGTCGCTGGTGGGGATGAATCTGCTCCACAACGACTCGCACCGGTGGGCGAGCTCGAAGGACGCGTCGAGCAGGGTCGACGGGCCCCCGATGATCGTGATGGTGGCTCGGCCGCCCATCAACGTCTCGCTGCGAGAGGCGATGCCATCGACAACGGGTCGGATGCTGGCGGGGGCGATCGGAAGGGTCGCCGGCGTGACGGCCATCGCCTCAGCCGCCCGATCCGCCGGAGGTGGCGTCCACGGGGGGTGCCGGCTTCGAGGCAGGGGCAGGGGCAGGTGCGGCCGCCTTGGGGGCCGGGGCCGGTGCAGCGGCCCTCGGTGCCGGCTTCTTGATCGGCTTCGGCGTGGTGGCACGCGGCACGGCCCTCGTGGCAGCAGGTCGGGGAGTGGTCGCACGCGGCGCCGACGGTGCAGGGCTCGCCGAAGCGGGCGCTCGAGCCGGCGCCGGTGCCGATGTCGCAGCTGCCTTCGGTGCCCGCTTCGCCGCTGCGCGCCGAGCAGCATCCTGGTTCGCGGCCGCGACCTCCTCGATGTGTGCCTGTGCCTGTGCCGCGGCACGTGCCTGAGCCTGGGCGGCGACCTGCGCGTCACGGGCGGCCTCCTGGCTCGCCAGCTCCAGCTGGGCTGTCGCTGCCTGATCCGAGGCCGCGGCTGCCTGCAGCCCGGTCACGATGCCGACGAACGCGACTGCGGTGGCGGTCGCGGTCGCGATCTTCGCTCCCCGGGCCGGTTCGACCCGGCCGCGGGACTGACTAGTCGTCATCGCCGCCGTGGCTGTCTTCGGAGCTGTCGTCATAGGCGTCGTCCGACTCGTCGGCGTCGTCGTCACTGTCGTCCGACTCGTCGGAGTCGTCATCGGACTGGTGGTCGTCCGAGGGGGTGGACGTCCCGCGTGTGCTCTCCGTGCCGCGGCCGCTGCTCGGCGACCGGGTGGCCCGCGTCGGAGCGGATGAGGCATTCCGGGGGGCCTCACCGGCCACAGGTCGGCTGATGGGCGCAGACGACGGTGCCGGAGCTCCGACCGACGCGTCGTCCTCGGGCTCGCTCGTCGGATCGTCGTCGGACATGTCCGTCAGGTCCTCGGGGGCCATCGGAGCCGGCGTGTCGTCGGCGTCCGGCACCAGCACGCTGCTGGCCTTGCCGATCGGCTCGGGGCCGGAGGCGAACGTGTCGGCGTTGACGGCCATGGCCGCGGAGCCGGCTCCGAGGACACCGATGACGGCGAGGATGGTGACTGCGTGTGATCTCATGTGATCGACCGTAGGGTGCCCAGAGCCAACGCCGGGATGACGAACATCCAAGGTTTGTCCAAGATCGGTGGTGGCTTTCGTCGTGGCCGCTGGTGATCCCCACCACCCCCATACTGGCGCCATGCGAGTGCTGGTGGTCGAGGACGATGCGGCGGTGGCCTCCGGGATCATCGACGGCCTGGACCCCGTGCAGTTCGACGTCCGGCATGTCGAGACCGGGAGCGAGGGCCTGCGTGCCGTCGCCGAGTTCGACCCGGAGATGATCCTGCTCGACCTGGGCCTGGCCGACATGGACGGCAACGACGTGTGTCGCACGATCCGACTCGCGTCAAACACACCGATCATCGTCGTCAGCGCCCGCAGCGAGGAGATCGACCGGGTCATCGCCCTCGAGATGGGGGCCGACGACTATGTCGTGAAGCCGTTCGGCATGCGCGAGCTCGTCGCACGCATCCGTGCGGTCGCACGTCGGTCGACCCTCGGGACCACGGCGGTCATCACCTCCGAGTCCCGTGTCGGGACGCTGTGCATCGACACCCGCACGAGGCGCGCCACGCTGGCAGGGCGGGAGGTGCACCTGACGCCGAAGGAGTTCGACCTGCTCAGCTACCTCGCCGCCGATCCGGAAGCCGTGCACCGACGGGGAGACATCCTGCGGGACGTGTGGGACACGACCTGGTACGGCACCACCAAGACCCTCGACGCCCACGTGGCCGCGATCCGCAAGAAGCTGGGCGACCCGGCCTGGATCGAGTCGGTGCGCAGCGTGGGCTTCCGATTGCGCGAGCCCAGGTGATCCGGTGAAGCGTCGATTCATGGCGGCCTTCGTCGTGCTCGGCCTGCTGGTCCTGCTGGTGCAGGACATCCCTCTCGCCAGATACCTGCGCGGCGTGGAGACCGACCGCATCATGACGAGCCTGGAGCGGGACGCCTTCGTGCTCGCCGGACGCAGCGAGGAGGCCCTGCAGTCGCCGGACGTCGGCGATGACAGCACGATCATCGCGCTCGCCAGGCGCTACAGGAGCAGTGGCGGGGCGCGAGTCGTGATCGTGAATGCTGCCGGCACTGCAGTCGTCACCAGCGACGACGACCAGTCGGCGGTCGGCGCCGACTACGGCTCGCGACCCGAGATCGGCCGTGCGCTGGAGGGGGCGGTCGCGTCCGGTCGCCGATTCTCCGACACGCTGCAGACCCAGCTGCTGTATGTCACCGTCCCAGTCCTCAGCGGCGGCGACGTCCTGGGAGCGGTCCGCCTCACCTATCCCGAGAGCGTCGTGTCGGCTGCCGTCAACGACCAGCTGAGACGGCTCGCGATCGTCGCGTTGACGACGGTCCTGCTGGCCGGTGTCGTTGCCTACGTGCTCTCCCTCAGCGTGACCCGACGTCTGGACGCGCTGCGATCGGCCACCGAGGCGCTCGCGGACGGCGACCTGACCTCTCGCGCCGACGAGGACCTGGGTGCACCCCAGATCAGGTCGCTCTCGAGGTCGTTCAACCAGATGGCCGCACGGCTCGACACCCTGCTCACTCAACAGCGCACGTTCGCAGCCGACGCCTCGCACCAGCTGCGCACGCCACTGACAGCCCTCCGGCTGAGGCTCGAGAGAGCCCGCGAGCTGATGGCCATCGATCCGGTGGGGGCCGAGGAGCGACTTGCCGCCGCCGAGGTCGAGGCCGAACGCCTGGCCACGCTGGTCGATGGACTGCTGCTGCTCAGCCGCCTCGACGCGCGCGCGGTCGAGCGCACGGTCGTGGATCTCGCCGTCGTGGCCCGGGGGCGGGTGGAGGACTGGCGGCCGCTCGCCAACGAGCTCGGGCTGACCCTGACGATCGACGCGCCGGTGGCGGCGCCGGTCCTGGCCGTGCCGACGGCTGTCGAGCAGATCACGGACAACTACCTCGACAACGCGATGTCGGCCAGCAGCTCGGGTGGCTCGATCCACGTCACGGTGGTGCCGGTCGACAGTTCCGTCGCGATCGTGGTGACGGACGAGGGTGCGGGTCTGTCGGAGGAAGACTGCCGGAAGGCATTCGACCGCTTCTGGCGGGCGGAGTCCGACTCGGCCGGCAACGGGCTGGGCCTGGCGATCGTGGCGCGTCTGGCCGAGGCGAGCGGGGCGGCGGTTGACCTTCGGCCGGGCGACGAAGGCGGTCTCGTGGCCACGGCTGCCTTCAGGCCAGCGTCCGTGTCAGTCGTGGACGAGGTGGCCGGGTCCGTCTGAGCCGCAGCGCTTCATCGATGCAGCTTCGCGGCGGAACAGCTGCACCAGCATCAGGAGCATCCCGATGGAACCGGTGGCCAGGATGACCGGCGCCATGGGAGCGACGCGATCCCTGCCGCCCGCAGCCGCGGCTGCGGGCGAACCACGCGGCTGGCCTTCGACGACAGCCCCTGGGCCGCAGAGCCCCTGGACGAGGCCCGGGAGGCCGTCCAGCACCTGCTGCGCTCGCACGAGCCGTGGCCCGCGCTCCTGCTGGACGGTCGGCTCTGGGCGGGGCGGCCTGACCGGCGCCGCCACGCACGGCAGGATGGTCCGGTGAGCAACGAGCAACCGGTCATCATCCACACCGACGGCGGCTGCACGCCCAATCCTGGACCCGGTGGGTGGGGCGCGGTGCTGCGTCAGGGCGATCACGTCCGTGAGATGTTCGGCGGCGAGCCGACGTCGACGACGAACAACCGCATGGAGCTGACGGCACCCATCATGGCCCTCGAGGCGCTGACCCGCCGGTCGGTCGTCCACCTCCACACCGACAGCACCTACGTCCGCAGCGGCATCACCCAGTGGATCGCCGGCTGGGAGAAGAACGGCTGGCGCACCGCGTCGAAGCAGCCCGTCAAGAATGTCGACCTGTGGCAGCGCCTGCAAGCCGCCTGCGCCGAGCACGACGTCGAGTGGTTCTGGGTCAAGGGCCACTCCGGTGTCCCCGACAACGAGCTGGCCGACGTCCTGGCCACCAGGGGGATGGTCGAGGCGATGTCCTCGCTCGACTGCGCCGGGCCGACCTTCTCGTGACGCCCGTCGCGCGGGCTGTCGCCACGATGCTGTGCGGGGCGCTCTGCGTGGCGTCGGCCGCGTGCTCGTCCGGAGGATCGGACGACCGCGTGCCAGCGCCGACCCCGACACCCTCGTCGGCGCGACCCTCGTCGATCGCCGAGCCCACGCCCGCTGCGCAGGACGCCCCGGTGGTGCTCGCGGTGTCGATCGACGGGCTCAACCCCGATGCACTCGACCTCCTCGCAGACGATGACCTGCCGAGCCTGAGACGGTTGATCAACGAGGGCGCCTCGACCCTCGACGCGCGGACGGCGTACGAGCTCACGGTGACCCTGCCCAACCACACCGGCATGATGACAGGCCGGACGATCGACGGTCCCCGCGGCACCTCGGTGACGTTCAACGACGACAACGGGAGCACGCTCGACCAGGTGCACGGCAGTGCTGTCCCCGGCATGTTCGATGTCGCGCACGACCGCGGCGTGCGCACGGCGCTGTTCGCGGAGAAGGACAAGTTCCGCTTCCTGGTGCGGTCGTGGGACGCCGAGCACGGGGCGCCCGACGTCACCGGCGAGGACGACGGGCGCGACAAGATCGACACCGCGGACATCGCTCCGGCCGGCGAGCTCGTCGACGACGTCCTCGGCGCGATGCGCGGCGACGGTCCGGCGCTGGTGTTCTGGCACCTGGCCGGTCCCGACGTCGCCGGGCACGCGAACGGATGGCTGACCCCGGCCTACCTGCGGGCCGTGCGGGAGGCCGACCGGCGCATCGGGGAGATCCTGGCCGGCCTCGACGCCGACCCGGCGCTGTCTGCCCGCACGACGATCCTGCTCACCGCCGACCACGGCGGACCGCGGGATGCGCGTGACCACGGCGACGCCGCGGCGCCGGCCAACTACCGGATCCCGTTCATCGCCCGGGGTCGCGGCGTGGCGGCGGGCGTCGACCTCTACGCCCTCGACACGACGAGACGCGACCCCGGCGCGGGTCGTCCCGGCTACGAGGGAGCCCAGCCGATCCGCAACCTCGATCTGGCCGACACGGCGCTGGGCCTGCTCGGCCTGCCGGGCCTGCCGGACGCACAAGGGTCACCCGTCGCCACCCGGTGAGACCGGGTCGCGACCTCTGCCCCGCGTGAACGGCGCCGGGACGGGTACACCGCCGACATGACCGATCCCACCACAGCCCGCAACGACACCGACGACACGACGGCGGACGAGGACGGCCAGCTGGCCAATCCCGGCCCGGTCCCGCCGGAGGCGGAGGACGCCGCCGACACCGAGCCGACGTCCGCGCCCGGCCGTCCCTAGTCAGGCGGACGGCACAGGGACGTCCTCAGCCCCGGTCCTCCAGGGCCTCGGTCAGCAGGGCGATCAGGGCTTCGAGCTGGACGTCGGCCGAGGACGAGATCTCCTCGTCGGAGCCGTCGAGCGCCCGGGCGGCGAGGCTGGCCTTGCTGTCGATCAGCTCGGCGATCTTGCCGTCGATCGTCTGTGCGGCGATGATGCGCCACGCGGTGACCGGCTCGGCCTGACCGATGCGGTGCACGCGGTCGATGGCCTGCGTCTGCTCGGCGTCGGTCCACGACAGCTCGGCCAGGACGACGTTCGACGCGACCTGGAGGTTGAGGCCGACGCCGGCCGCGCTCAGTGAGCAGACGACGATCTCGACGTCCTCGTCCTCGACGAAGGCGTCGATGTTGGCCTGGCGGACCTTGGCGCTCTGATCGCCGCGGATCGAGGAGTAGCGGATGCCTCGCTTGGTGAACGTCTCCTCGGCGACGTCCATGACGTCGATGTGCTTGGCGAAGAAGACGACCTTGCCGACGTTGCGGGACAGCTGGGCGGCGTAGTCGGCGGCCAGCCCGGCCTTGGCCTGACCGATGCGCCGCATCATGCCGAACACGTTCTGGCCGGTCTTCTCGTCGTCGGCGTCCTCGCGCTCCCACCGCGCCACGCTGCGGACGAGCTCGTGGTCGATGCCGTCGACGGTGACGCCGGAGGTGCGGTTCTCCAGTGCCGAGTCGTAGCGCTGGACGAGGCGGCGGGCGAGCTCCTGCTCGGCCTCGCGGATCGAGCGACCGACGGCGTCGTCGAGCTCGACCGGCAGGTCGGCGATGCGACGGGCCGGGATGTCGGAGGCGACGTCGACCTTGCGGCGACGGACGATGCCCATGCTGATGACGTTGGTGCGGGCCGACGAGTAGAAGCCCGAGTCGGCGGGGGACAGCCCGGTGTCCTCGAGGCGCTCCATCAGCTCGGCGAGCGGCTTCTTGTCGTCGATCCAGCCCAGGAGCTGCCAGATCGCGCGGAAGTCCTCGATGTCGTTGATCAGCGGGGTGCCGGTCAGGGCCATCAGCAGGGGCCGGACGGTGCGGGCGCGGATGCGTTCCGACAGCTCGAGCGCGTGCTTGGAGCGCTGGGACGACTTGTTCTTGATGAAGTGGGCCTCGTCGACGACCATGCCACGGAAGCCGAAGTCGCCGAGCCAGCCGACGTGCCGGTCGAGGACCTCGTAGTTGACGATGACGATGTCGGCGAAGCCGTCGATCGAGTCACCATCACCGTGGATGACGGTGGCCTTGCGGCTCGGGGTCCAGATGTCGGCCTCGCGGGCCCAGTTGGTCTTGACGACGTTGGGCACCACGACGAGCAACGGGTAGGCGTCGGCGGCGTGGGCGGCGAGCAGCGCCTGTGCGGTCTTGCCGAGGCCGGGCTCGTCGGCGAGCAGGAAGGTGCGGTGACCCTCCGCCGCGGCCGCGACGACCTGGGCCTGGTGGGGCATGAGCTCGAGGCCGCCGGGCGTCATGAGGAAGCCGGGCGGGGGCAGCGGCATGCATGACGAAGCGCCGCCGTACTCGAACGCGCGGAACAGCGGTCCGAGCAGCTCCCACGTCGTGAGGCGTCGGGGGCTGGCGGGACGCTGCTCCGCCGCGGAGAAGTCGGGGGCCAGGAAGGGGTTGGCGAGCTGGCGGGCAACGACCGACTGGGGGACGACACGCCGCTCCTGGACGACGGGTGCGGCACCGTTGCCGTCGGCGGTCGAGGCGTCGACGACCGGGGTCTCGACTCCGGCGGCCTGCAGCATCTCGCTGCGCAGGGTGTCAGCCGCATCGGTGAAGACGGCGTTCTCGTCGAGCAACGGGTAGACCGTGGGGTCCAGGGCGACGGTCTGGGCGAGGATCGTGGCGACGCCGTCCAGACGCTTGAGCTGCTCGGCCCGGTGCGCCTCGGAGGCGTCCTTGTCGGCCTTGACGCGGGTGCGCTCCTCGCGCACCAGCAGGGCGACGACCTGGAACTTGGTGCGTCCGGAGGGGGTCAGCGGGCCACGCTGGGCCTTCGCCTCGACCTCACGCACGGCGCGCGCGAGCACCCGGATGATGTCGCCCTTCTCGAGCGGACGGGTGGTGCGCTGGCGCGATGCAGTGCGGGTGGTGCCGGACTGGCGCTGGCCTCGTCGAGCCAAGAGTTCCTCCTGTGGAGAGCCGGGCGTACGTCCGGCACATGACGCCACCCACCCCGCTCGCGGTCGGAAGCCGGTTCGGACGGGCCGGGGCTCGTCTGGGGCTGTCCGTCGTCGACCACCGGGAACTTCGCATCCGGCGGACGCCTTCCATGTGGCGAGCCGTGGGTGGCACGGGAACGCTGCACGCGGGGTCGGTGTCTCCTCCATGCTACCCCCGAACCGGGGCGTACGTCCGAAAGGGCGCAGGACTCGCAGGTCAGCGCCCGGCGGGACCTGCGTGGCTGCCGCGCGACGGGCTGGCGACCGGCTCCTCGAGGCGCGGTGGGGCCAACCACACCGCGAACAGGGTCGTGATCGGCACCGCGAGCACCAGCCCGATCGCGCCGACCAGCGTCCGGACGATCTCCTGGCCGATCTCCTCGGTCGTGGCGATCTCGGCCAGTCCCCGCTGGTAGGCGGTGGCCAGCAGCAGGATCGTCATGGCGGAGCCGGCATACGCGAACACGAGGGTGTAGACGCTCGACGCGATGTGGTCGCGTCCGATGCGCATCGCGGACGTGAACAGCTCTCGGCTCCTGGCGGCGGGCTTCAGCGCCCGCATCTCCCACACCGCGCTGGCCTGGGTGACCGTGACGTCGTTGAGCACGCCGAGACCGGCGATGACCATGGTGCCCGCGACGATGCCGGACAGCGAGATGGCGGGGACCGTCGCGATGAGGCGCTGGTCGTCCTCCGAGCCGACTCCGGTCAGCTGGGACCAGTCCGTGGCCAGCACCCCGATCAGTGCGGTGGTCGCGATGCCGACGAGGGTGCCGAACAGCGCTGACGTCGTCCTGATCGAGACCCCGTGGGCGAGGTACAGCACCACGATCATGATGACGGTCGACCCGACGACCGCGACGGCGAGCGGCGACTCGCCGGCCAGGAACGCCGGCAGCATGAACTTGGTCAGGGCCAGGAGCGTGATGCCGATGCCGACCATCGCGAACAGGCCGCGCCACCGGGCGACGGCCACGACCAGCACCGCGAAGATCACCGCGAGCGCGACGAGCGGGAACCCGCGCTGGAAGTCGAGGAACTCGTAGGACGCCACCTGCCCGGCGGGCTGGATCTTGACCAGGCGGATCTCGTCGCCGGTCTCGATGCCCGCCTTGTAGCGCGACGCGTCCAGGTCGAAGGTGCCGGCGCCTCCCGGCACCGTCGCGGTGATGCGGGCGCAGTCGCCGGCGACCTCGACGGTGCCGTCGGGCCCCTCGCCACCGCTGTTGCAGTCGAAGGGGGCGATGGCGGTGACGGTGGCGTCGACGGTGCTGACGCCCTCGGCGCCGTAGGGGTTCTGGTCGCGCGGCACCTGGTCGGCGTCGGGCCACAGCAGGATCATCGCGATGACCGCGACGGTGGCGATCGCCATCACGACCATGGCCAGGCCGATGGCCAAGCCTTGGCGGGGTGGACCGTCGGGAGGAGCCGAGTGCGAGTGTGAGTGCGAGTGTGCCACGATGACAGCGTGCCAGAGGATGACACGCCAGCTGACCACGGGGACGGGCCAGACCCGGACGTGGAGCTGCTGCCCGGAGCCGTCGGTGGCGCGACCCGCATCGGCCGCACGGTGCGCCGTCCGACCGGCCCGTGGACACCGGCGGTGCACGAGCTGCTGGGATTCCTGCACGACCAGGGGCTGAGGGGTGTGCCGGCCGCGCACGGCGTCGATGACGAGGGCCGCGAGGTCCTGGACCACGTCGAGGGTCGCGGGGTGCCGGTCGACCGGGAGGTCGTGCTCGACACGGTGCTCGAGGAGGCCGTCGCCTGGTTGCGCGACTTCCACGACATCGTCGAGGGGTTCCGCCCCGAGGGGACGAGGACCTGGCGCGGACCCGGGGAGGTCGAGCTCGCCGACGACCAGATCATCTGCCACCACGACCCGGGGGCCTACAACTGGATCATCCAGAGCGGCCACTTCGTCGCGATGATCGACTGGGACATGGCCGGGCCGGGTCGGGCTATCGACGACCTCGCGTTCCTGGCGTGGACGGCGATCCCGCTGTACCGCGAGATCCCCGTGGAGGACGTCGTCCGCCGCCTCGACATCCTCGTCGAGGTGTACGGCGAGTGGGGTCCGATGGCGGTGCTGGACGCCGTCGTCCGGCGGATGACGACGGCGTCCGACCGCATCGAGGCGGGCCAGGCGCGCGGAGACCAGGGCTTCCTCAACCTGGCGAAGGTCGGCGAGCCGCAGCGCACCCGCGACCGGGTCGCGGCGTTCCGTGCCCGCCTTCCCGAGATCGAGGCTTGCCTGTGAGACCGCACCCGCTGGCCGTCGCGCTCGACCTGGAGCCGCATCCCGAGGGCGGCTGGTACCGCCGCACGTGGACGTCGCCGGTCGAGGTGACCCTCGACGACGGACGCGTCCGGCCGACGGCGACCCTGATCCACTTCCTGCTCCCGGCCGGCGAGTCGTCCGCCTGGCACACCGTCGCCTCCGACGAGCTGTGGATGGCGCAGGTCGGCCGGGTGGAGCTCGAGCTGGGCGGAGCGGGGGAGCGTCCCGGCGAGGTGACGACGCGGATCGTGGGCCTCGACGTCGAGGCAGGGGAGCTGCCACAGGCGCACGTCCCCGCCGGGGTCTGGCAACGAACCGTTCCCGCCGGTGACGACGCCCTGGTCAGCTGCCTCGTGTCACCGGGCTTCGACTTCGACGACTTCGCCCTCGAGGACTCGTCCGGCTGATCAGCTGCGGACGAGGGTCGGCATGCCGAAGGTGGTGTGGATGCCGTCGGAGTGCAGGACGGACTGGGGATTACGGGCCACGAGGCCGGGCAGTCCGGCTGCGGCGACGAGGGTGTCGTCCAGGACGTCGAGGGTCGCTCGTCGCAGCGGCCACGGCTCGTGGTGGTTGGGGATCCACAGGGTCTTGCCCAGGTAGCTGGTGTGCAGCCCGAACCGGGCGGTGACGAACTCCTCGACCGGCGACGGATGCTCGACCGGATCGCCCAGCGTCGCCTCGAGCCGGCCGCCGGCACCGCGAGGACCGGGCCAGCGGCGCCGGGTCGTGTAGGTGATGCGGTCGCCCTGCTGCTGGATGCGCATCCGGGCCCAGGTGTACGGGGTCGCGAACGCGAGTCGCGCGCCGACGGCGACCACGAGCCGGGTGGTCTCGAGGGAGCGGAACACCACCCCGTGACGTCCCTGTTCGTCGACCGAGTAGAGCCGCACGTTCGTCTCGGCGAAGTCACCGAAGAACGGGACCGCCGGGCCACGTCCGAAGCCGGCGTGGCGCATGTCGAACGGGATCAGCCCGACGTACGTCACGCCGTCCAGGACGTCCGGCCGTGTGCCGCGAGGCAGGAGCGGTGCGACGAGCTCGGGGTCGACCGCCCAGTGCACGAACGTGATCCGGTTCCAGTCCTGCTGCATGATGCGAAGGCCGGAGAGCGGTGGCGCGATGGGGTTGAACGTGTTCACTTCTCCATCGTGCTCCGTCCTGGTTCCCGTCGCTCGTCGAGGCGGGCGCGACCGCGTCACATCCGCCCCTGCGTGCGGATCAGACGTCGAGCCACCGGTCGGTGAGCTCGTTGCCGAACGTCCCGCGCGGATCGAGCCGGTCGACGAGAGCACGGAAGTCCGGCAGGCGTGGGTAGGCCGCGAGCAGCCGCTCCGGGGTCGTCTCGAAGAGCTTGCCCCAGTGGGGACGGGCGGTGAACGGCGCCAGTGCGTCGTCGAGCGTCGGCAGGAACGCCGTGACGGCCGGCACGTCCAGGCGCCAGGTGAAGTGCAGCGCGACGCAGTCGGTGCCGTGGCTCGGGCTGAGCCACAGGTCGTCACCGGCGATCGTCCGGATCTCCGAGACCAGCAGCAGTGGCTGGACCAGTGGTGCCAGCTCACGCACGGCCTCGATCGCCGCGAGCGCGTGCACGCGGGGGACCAGGTACTCGGTCTGCAGCTCCTCGCCGTCGCTCGGGGTGTAGCCGAGGCGGAAGTGCGGCAGCCGGTCCCACCAGGGTCCCGACCGGCCCAGCTGCTGGGTGGTGAACTCCGCCGAGACCCCCGGCAGGGGATGGACGGCGTGCTCGGCGGGCGTCGCACCGAACAGCTCGGTCGGCGCAGGGGTGCCGGCCAGCGACTTGAGCCACACCTGGTGCGGGCCGCCGTTGCCCCAGTCGGTGAACATGCTGACGCTGTAGGCGCTGGACGTCACCTCGTCGAGGTGCTCGTGCACGGCCGACCACGGCAGGCCCTCGAAGACGTCCTGGCGGACCTGGAAGGTCGGGACGATGTCGAGGGACACCGCCGTCAGCACCCCGATCCGGCCGAGGCCGACGACCATGCCGTCGAAGTCGTCATCGCCACGGCAGACGTCGTGCAGCTCGCCGTCCGCGCGCACGAGCTGGATCGCGGACACGGCGCTGGCCAGGCTGCCGTTGCGGTCGCCCGAGCCGTGGGTGCCGGTGGAGATCGCTCCGCCCACCGAGATGTGGGGGAGCGAGGCGAGGTTGGGCAGCGCCCAGCCGGCGTGGTCGAGCTGCTCGACGAGCTCGCCGTAGCGGAGGCCGGCCGACACCGTCACCTCGCCGGCGGACTCGTCGACGTCCACGAGCACCGGCAGGCCGGCGACCGACACCTGGTCACCGGTCGTGTCGGCGATGCGGTTGAACGAGTGCCGACTGCCGAGCGCCCGCAGACCGGTCGACCCGGCGAGGGTCTCGATCAGCTCGTCTATCGTCGCTGGCTCGTGGAGCGTCCGCGCGCCGTACGTGAGATTGCCTGCCCAGTTCTGTCCGGTCACCGGACCAGTGTGCGTCACACCTCGATACGCCGGGCCGGCTCGAGGTCGTCATACGATCTGGCCATGGCCGCGATCCACTTCGACGAACAGGACGACGCCGCCGAGCTGATCGGTGCGCTCGACGCGGAGGGCTACGTGACGTCCCTGACGCGTGAGTCCTTCGCGGGCGAGGAGGACTGGGAGGACCGCGCATGGGTGCTGCTGGTCGAGCCGTTCGACGACCGGGTCGTCGAGATGGTCGACGTCTACGGAGGCTGGATGCCCGGCGACGACCGCCTCGCCGCCGAGCCGCCCGAGCTGCCGGACGGGCCCAAGCGGCTCAAGGACCGCTGAGGAGAGACTCCCGGACCCCTGAGCAGAGACTCAGGCGTTGAGGTGCTCCTTCAGGAACTGCACCTGCAGGAGCTTGAGGTTCTCGGCCACGACCTCCTGCGGGGTCATGTGGGTGACTCCCGACAGGGGCAGGACCGTGTGGGCGCGGCCCGCGGCGAGCAGCGCGGACGAGAGCCGCAGCGTGTGGGCTGCCACGACGTTGTCGTCGGCCAGACCGTGGATCAGCATGAGCGGCCGCTCGAGCAGCGGGGCCATCGGGATCAGCGAGTTGCGGTCGTAGACGTCGGGCTGGACGTTCGGGTCGCCGAGGTAGCGCTCGGTGTAGCAGGTGTCGTAGAGCCGCCACTCGGTCACGGGCGCTCCGGCCACCGCGACGTGGAAGACGTCCGGCCGCTTGAGCACGGCCAGGGCGGACAGGTATCCGCCGTAGGACCACCCGGTGATGCCGACCCGGGAAGGGTCGACGTCGTCGGGGTACGCCTGCGCGACGGCCTCGAGCGCGGTGACCTGGTCGTCGAGGGTGACCGTCGCGAGCTCGTGGAGGACGCCGACCTCCCACTGGCGGCCACGGCCGGGGGTGCCCCTTCCGTCCGCGATGACGACGCAGAATCCTTGGTCGGCGAGCCACTGCGCCTCGAGGTAGGCCCGGGCGGAGGAGAGGACGCGCTGGGCGTGCGGGCCGCCGTAGGGGTCCATCAGCACGGGCAGCCGGTGTGATCCGCGCTCGTGGCCGCTGGGGAACAGGACGGCGGTGCGGATCTCGCCCGGCCCGGCCCGCAGGATCGTGACGGCCGGCTCGTGGGGTGCCGGCTCGGCGAGCACACGGACCGGGGTCTGCTCACCGTCCGCGGAGTGTGCGGTCACAGTCGTGCCGACGACGTCGAGCCCGGAGCGGACGACCACGGTGGTGGGACCGCCGATGACGGCACCGTGCAGCGCGGCGCCGTCGGTCAGCGGGGTGACCGTGCCGTCGAACCCGAACCGGACGACCTGGACCTCGACCGGCTCCTCGGACGCCGTCGCGATGACGCAGTCGTCGTACGTCTCGATGATCGACCGCACCTGCCAACCGTCGGGCGTGACGCGCTCGCCGTCGACCACGACTCCGCGCCAGGCGGCGTCCTCGACGGTCACGAGCCGTCCGTCGGGGGTGAACCGGGGTGCGGACGAGAGCTCGACCCATGCGTCGCTGCGCAGCGTGCGCAGCACCGTCGTGGCGCCGGTGGCAACGTCGACCGACAGCACCTGAGACGCCTTCTGGTCACGGCTCAGCACCTGCAGGAGTGGGGCTCCGTGCGGGGTCCAGGTCACCCGGGCGAGGTACTCGAACGCCTCCCGGTCCCAGACGATCTCGGTGCGTCCGCCGTCGAGGTCGACGTGCCACAGCGTCACGTCGGCATTCGGCGTGCCGGCCGCGGGATAGCGTTGGGAGACCGGCTCACGGTCGGGGTTCTCCGGATCGGCGATGTGCCACGTCTGCACCGGCGCGTCGTCGAACCGCTCGACCAGCAGCGACTGGCCGTCCGGAGCCCACCAGAACCCCCGGAAGCGCTCCATCTCCTCGGCCGCGATGAACTCTGCCTGGCCCCACACCTGCGACTCGGTCTCGGGGGCGACGAGCGCGCGATCGTCCTCGCCATCGACGCCGACGATCCGCAGCGAGCCGCCCGAGGCGTACGCGACGTGGCGCCCGGTCGGGTCGAGGCGGGGATCGATGACCGCCCCGAGGCTTGGCAGCGTCGTGACGGCCCGCGCGCCGAGGTCCACGGCCCAGAGCTGGCCGGACAGCGCGAAGCAGGCCCACCGGCCGGTCGCGTCGACGTCGTACGCCACCAGGCCGGCGGCCGACTCACGGCTGCGCTCGCGCCGCGACCGCTCCTCGGCCGAGAGCTGCTCGCCGCCGTCGCCGAGCAGCTCGGCCGGATCGACCAGTACCGTCTCGACGCCCGACTCGACGTCGAGCTCCCACAGCTGCCCGGTCCGGGTCGTCCCGTCGGGCGTCCGGATGAACCGCACCGTCCGGCCGTCCGGGGACACCGTGACGTTGCGCGGGATCCCGAGCGTGAAGCGCAGGGTGCGGGCGGCCAGTCGGGGGTAGGAGACGGTCATGGCCCCATCCCATCATTGTCGTCAGTAGCCTTGGCACATGACCACTGCCGATCGTCGGATCCTGCTCGTCCACGCGCACCCCGACGACGAGTCGCTCAACAACGGCGTCACGATGGCCAAGTGCGTCGCCGAGGGCGCGCAGGTCACGCTCGTGACGTGCACGCTCGGCGAGATGGGCGAGATCCTCGTCCCCGAGCTCGAGCACCTCGCCGCCGACCGGGACGACCGTCTCGGCGAGCACCGTGCCGGTGAGCTGGCCGAGGCGATGGCCGAGCTGGGCGTGACCGACCACCGGTTGCTCGGCGGGGCTGGACGGTTCCGCGACTCCGGCATGAAGTGGGACGACAACGGGCACGCGACGGCCGCCGACGAGATCCACGACAACGCCTTCTGGCACGCCGACCTGACCGAGGCCTCCGCGCACCTCGTCCAGATCATCCGCGAGGTCCGTCCGCAGGTGCTGGTGACGTACGACGACTTCGGCAACTACGGGCACCCTGATCACGTCCAGGCCCACCGGGTCTCCCACTACGCGGCCGATCTCGCGGCGGCGCGTTCGTTCCGCCCCGATCTCGGCGAGGCCTGGGACATCCCCAAGATCTACTGGGTCGCGATGTCGGCCTCTCGCTTCCGCGACGGCCTGCGGGCGCTGCGCGACGCCGGCGACACGAAGACCTTCGAGGGCATGGACCCCGACAACCTGCCGCCGTTCGCGATCGAGGACGAGTTCCTCGACGCCGTCGTCGAGTCACAGGAGCACGTCGGCGCCAAGCTCGCCGCGATGAAGGCGCACCGCAGCCAGATCACCGAGGACGGGATGTTCTTCGCCGGCGGGATGGACATGGCGGCGGTGGTCTGGGGCACCGAGTTCTATCGCCTGGTCAAGGGGGTCCGTGGGCCGGTGGGGGAGAGCGGGCTCGAGGAAGACCTCTTCGCCGGGCTGTAGGACGATATCCTCATGCGGCGAGCTGCCCTGGTGGTCCTCGGGATCTACGTCTGCCTGCTCGGCGCCGTCCTGCACCGGCAGGTGTGGCGGGTCGGCGACGTCTCATGGCCGTGGGGCCTTGTCGTCGTCGTCGCCATGACGTGCGTCGTGACGCTTGCCGCCGACGGGATCTCGCGCGTCGGTGGCGCCTGGATCGCGCTCGGCTGGGCCGCCGCGCTGCTGGCGTTGCAGTGGTCGCCCGGCGGCAGCTACCTCGTCGCCTCCGACTGGCTCGGCCTGTCGTTCACGGTGGCGTGTCTGGGGGGCATCGTGATCTGCGTGTCGATGCGGCCTAGGGTTGGGCCATGACCGCGACGGTGGACCAGACAGCTTTTCGCGGAGCCCTCGGGCGGTTCGCGAGCGGCGTGACGGTCGTGACGACGGTGACGGACGGTGTCGACCACGCCATGACCGCGAGCGCCTTCACGTCAGTGTCGCTCGATCCGCCGCTCGTCCTGGTCTGCTCGCACAAGGCCAGCCGCTTCCACGACGCCGTCCTGGTCAGCGGAATCTGGGGGGTGTCGATCCTGGCGGAGGAGGGCACGGCGGCGTCAGCGTGGTTCGCGCACAAGGGGCGGCCGCTGGAGACCCAGTTCGACACCATCGCGCACCACCGCGGCTCGTCCGGCGTGGTCCTGCTCGACCAGTCGACGGCGTGGCTGGAGTGCACGACGACGAATGTCGTCGACGGTGGCGACCACACGATCCTGATCGGGGCCGTGACCGGTGCCGCCGTGCGTGACGACATCGACGACCCGCTGCTCTACTACCGCTCGCACTACGGCACGCTCGTTCGTCTGCCGGAGTCGGAGAAGACCGTCTACGAGGGACAGCCATGAGCGACGACACGCCGACGCCCACCCCCGGCGATGGCCCCGGGCGGCCCGACCCCACCGAGGCGACCGGTCCGATCGAGCCGGTCCGCGAGCCCATCCGCGACCGCGATCCCGATCTCGTCATCCCGGCCCACGCCGTCAGTGACGAGTGGGACGACGAGGCCCGCCGCTTGCCGCCGTCCGACGAGGGCGAGACCGACGAGGCGACGTCCCGCCACTGGGGCCGCTGGCTCGCACTGACCGCCATCGTGCTGGTCGGTGCCGCCTACGCGACGGGATACGCGCTGACCGGCACCCGGCTGCCGGCCAACTCGACCGTCGCTGGCGTCGATGTGTCGGGGCAGAGCCCGGCAGAGGCACGTGGCACCCTCGAGCAGGCGCTGGCCCCGCGGGCCGGCCGCGACATCACCCTGGTCAACGGGGAGAAGGAGTTCGTGATCACGCCGGCGGACGCCGGGCTGGCGCTCGACATCGAGCGGACCGTCGATGGGGCAGGTGGCGCCCGCAGCTGGGATCCGCGCGACATGATCGGGCTGTTCGTCGGCGACCACGAGCACGCGCCGGTGCTGACGGTCGACCAGGCGGCCCTCGACAGCGCCGTCAAGACCGTCAGCGAGAGCATCGACAAGGACGTCGTCGAGGCGCAGATCACCTTCCCCGAAGGCACGCCGAAGGCCCGGGAGCCGCGCGACGGGCTGGTGGTGTCCCGATCCGACCTGACCGACTCCATCCGCAACGCCTTCCTGGTCTCGGACGAGCCGATCGAGGTCGCGACCGCGGCGGTCGAGCCCGTCGTCGACTCGGAGGGTCTCGCCGCCGCGATGGCCTCGATCGCCGAGCCGGCGGTCAGCGGCCCGATCACGCTCACCGTCGGCGACAAGAGCGTCCCGCTGCCGGTCACTGCCTACGCGCCGGCGCTGACCGTCAGCGTGCAGGACGGCAAGCTCGCACCCTCGATCGACCCGAAGGCGTTGGCGGGGCCGCTGACGGACTCCACCACCGGCATCGGCACCAAGGCCGTCGACGCGACGGTCGAGATCAAGGGCGGCAAGCCGGTGGTCGTGCCCAGCAAGCAGGGACTCGGACTCCAGCCGGAGGAGATGGCGACCCGGCTCGTCCCGGCCCTGACCCAGACAGGCGCAGCGCGGTCGGTCGAGGTCGAGGCCAAGGTCGTCGAGCCGAAGTTCACGACCGCCGACGCCGAGGCGCTCAAGATCACCGAGAAGATCAGCGACGTCGACACGGAGTTCCCGTACGCGGAGTACCGCAACATCAACCAGGGTCGTGCCGCGGAGCTGATCAACGGCACGATCATCAAGCCGGGGGAGACGTTCAGCTTCAACGACGTCGTCGGCGAGCGGACCGTCGCCAACGGCTTCACGACCGGCACCGTCATCAACGGCGGCGTCTTCCGCGAGGAGCTCGGCGGGGGCGTCTCGCAGGTCGCGACGACGATGTACAACGCCGGCTTCTTCGGGGGCATGGACGACACCGAGCATCACCCGCACGCCTTCTACATCAGCCGCTACCCGGCGGGACGCGAGGCGACGGTCTACTTCGGCAGCCTCGACCTGCGGTGGAAGAACCCGACCGACTACGGCGTGCTGATCCGGGCCACCGTCCGCAAGAGCACCCCCTCGTCGCCCGGCGTCATGCGCGTCGAGCTCTACAGCACGAAGGTGTGGGACGAGGTCACGTCCACCTCGTCCGCCCGCCGCAACGCCCGCAAGCCCGGCACGCAGTACGACGACACCGACCGCTGCGTCGAGCAGGCGCCGGTCGCCGGCTTCGACATCGACATCATCCGCACGTTCATCAAGGACGGCAAGACGGCCAAGACCGAGAAGGACACCGCGGTCTACCAGGCCGCCGACCGGGTCATCTGCGGCAAGAAGCCGAAGGGCGACTAGAGCCGGGGTCGTGCGCCCGGCTTCGTTCGTGCCCGGGTCGGACCGTGGTGCGGTGCCGTGGTTGCCCTCGGGGAAGCCCGACGAGCTCGGAGCTCCCGATGTGTGGGGGCTGCCAAGCCCGCCTGTGTGTCCCTACTTGCTGCTCGGCCGGTCCTATTGGCGGAGTCGTCCGGGGGACCGTCCAGGGAGCAGGGGTGGTGGGGTGGAGGTGTATTCGTGGCCGGTGGGGGTGCGCCAGGTCGTGATCTGGCCGTTGCCGCTGACGGTCCAT
>JBKJIW010000029.1:0-17572 GCA_046598255.1 Aeromicrobium sp.
ATGGACCGTCAGCGGCAACGGCCAGATCACGACCTGGCGCACCCCCACCGGCCACGAATACACCTCCACCCCACCACCCCTGCTCCCTGGACGGTCCCCCGGACGACTCCGCCAATAACGAATCCCGAGCACCAGCTACACACAGGCGGGCTTGGCATCGAGTCAGGCGCACCGGCGTTCGGCCGGCGTAGCGACTCCGAGCACGTGGCTTCGATGTGATCGACACCCCGACAGGTGCGTCACGCTCGTTCGATGTCGATGACGTAGGCCCCACCCCTGCCGTCACCCGTCCGGTCCGCCCTGTCGAACAGTTCCGTCCTGCCTGTGCGCGAGTAGTTGAACTCGATCTGCCGCACGGCCCAATCTGCGGACACATCCGGTCTCGCCAGTACCTCCGGTGGCACGTCCTCCAACAGATGTTCCGCCGCGACGGACAGACTCCCCGTGACCCGTGTGCGGAAGCCGACCGGAGGAAGACGCAACGAGCTCGGCTCGACCTCCCCGTCACGCCGATCGCCCACCTGCTTCCATTCCCCCTCGAGGAACATCAGGACGTCGCCTGTGCGGACGAGCGCGAGGTCGGGATCTCGCCTCAGCCACTCCACCGTCCCGTCGAGCTCGGATGTGATGCGCGCACCTGACTCGTCCCAGGGGCCGACGACGTCCGACCCGCTGGACGCCGTTCTCTCATGGGCCGTGAACCAGAGGCTGATGCCGGAGAGCACATCGCCAGTGGTGAACTCGGGAATCTGACCGTCCCCGATCAGCCATGTCTCCAGATGCACACGCATACGTCATGATCTCGCAGACCGCGATGGCCACCGGCCGGGGATTTCACGGACGTGCTCGTGATCAGGCCCGTGCGGCGTGAGTCATCTGCCCCGTGGCACCCAGCTCGATGACGCGCCCGATGCGCTCGAGCACCCGCGGCGAGTGCGAGACGACCACGATGCTGCGTGCGGGCGCGAGCGCGAGGATGTCGTCGAGCAACGACTCCGCCGCCTCCTCGTCGAGGTGCTCGGTGGGCTCGTCGAGCACCAGGACGCGGTGCCCGCCGAGGACGAGCCGCGCCAGGCACAGACGCTGGCGTTCGCCCCCGGAGAGGCGGTTGCCCCTCTCGCCGACCGGGGTGTCGAGTCCGTCCGGCAGCGAACCGGCGAAGTCGGAGAGGCCCGCCAGCGCGAGCGCGGCATGCATCTCGTCGTCGATGGCGGACGGGCGCGCGATGCGCAGGTTCTCCCGGATCGTCGTGTCGAAGACGATCTCGTCCTGCCCGAGGTAGCCGATGACGGTGCGCACGTCGGACGCCGCGAGCGCGTGGACGTCCACGTCCCCGAGACGCACGGTGCCGCCCCGTGGCTCGATGAGCCGGGCCAGCGTCAGCGCGAGAGTGCTCTTGCCGGAGCCGCTCGGCCCGGCGACCGCCAGCACCTCACCCTCGTCGAGCGTCAGATCGATGCCGTCCATCAACGTCGAGTCCCAGCCGATCGCCAGGTCCGAGACCTCCAGGTCGAACGAGCGCGGGAGGGGTGCGGGAGCGACGGGGTCGTCGATGCCCGCCGGGACGTCCCCGAGCTCGGCCAGACGACGTTCGGCCGCCTCGATGCCCGGCCGCAGACCTTCTACGTCCGCGAGTGCCGTCAGCGGCTCCATGAGCGCCAGCGGCGCGAGGACGACCACACCGACGAGCACGGGTGGGAGCCCGCCCGACCAGGCCGCGCAGAGGGCCACCGCGAGCCCCGTCGACGCGATGACGATCGCCTCACCGACACCCGCCAGCAGCGCGGTCCGTCGCTGCGCGCCGGCCAGCAGGTCGACGCGTCGGTGGGCCGCGTCGCGCAACAAGTCCGTCGCCCCGTACGCCACCAGGTCGGGGGTGGCCACGATGCTCTGCGCCACGTCGGCCGAGAGCTCACCCCGCCATGCCGACGACCTGTCGCCCGATCGGCGGACGGACCACGGCACGATCGTCCGGACCAGCAGCATCGCGACGCCGGCGGACGACGCCAGGACGAGCCCGGACCGCAGGTCGATGACGGCGACGAGGGCCACCGTCACCACGGACGACGCGAGCGCGACGATCCACGGACTGCGCAGCCGGAGCATCCGGTCCTGCACCGCGTCGACGTCCGACACGATGCGGCTGACCAGGTCACCGCGGCGACGGGGTGTCCCGGCCGGTGCCACCCGATCGAGATCGACGTACACCGCGATGCGCGCCTCGGTGACCTGTGACAGCGCGGCGTCATGGGTCAGGAGTCGTTCGACGTAGCGCAACCCGGCGCGGCTGAGACCGAAGAACCGCACCGACACGATCGCGACCATCAGGTAGAGCACCGGGGGCTGCTCGGCCGCGCGCACGATCAGCCAGGCCGAGACCAGCAGCAGGCCGATGGCCGCCAGCTGGGACAGCACCCCGAAGAGGCGTCCCCAGGCCAGCCGCGTCATGCGGTGACCACCGATCGCGTGAGCGACAGCTCACGGTCGGCCGCGGCGATCGTCTCGGGGCGATGGGCGACGACGACGACCGTCACCGGCAGCGCCCGCAACGTCGTCAGCACCGAGGCCTCGCGCACGGCGTCGAGCCCGGCGGTCGGCTCGTCGAGCAGCACCAGCCGCACCGCGCCGCGCCGTACGCGCAGGACCGCCCGGGCGATCGCGATCCGCCGCCGCTCGCCCGCCGAGATGTCGTCGCCGGACTCGCTGATCCAGCGATCCGTCGGGAGGTCGGACGCCCCGGAGTCCCGCAGCGCCGCGAGCACGTCCTGCGTCGACGACCGGACGTCCCCGAGGCGGACGTTGTCCTCGACGGTCCCCTCGATCAGTCCGGGGATCTGGGGCACCCAGGCGATCTGCTCGCGCCACGCGACCGGGTCGATCGTGGCCAGGTCGACGTCGTCGACCCGCACGTGGCCGGCGGAGGGCCGCTCGAACGCCATCAGCAGCGACAGCAGCGTCGACTTGCCGCTGCCGGACGCGCCGGTGACGGCGACGAACTCCCCCGGTCGCACCCGGTGGTGAGACAGCGCCAGGCTCGGCAGGGAACGTCCGTCGTGGCGCACGACGACCCCGTCGACGACGAGGTCGACCCGCGCCAGGTCCGGTGCCGCGAGGGTGCCGGTGTGCCGGTCGTGCTCCAGCAGCGCGAGCAGCCCGGCGGTCGCCTCGGCGCCCTCCGTGCTGTCGTGGAAGAGGGACCCCAGCCGCTTGACGGGGGCGAACGCCTCCGGTGCGAGCAGCAGGACGAACAGGGCCGGCGCCAGGTCGAGATGCCCCTCGACGACGCGCAGGCCGACGCTGACCGCGACGAGCGCGACCGCGAGCGTCGAGAACAGGTCCAGCACGAACGACGACAGGAACGCCAGGCGCAGGGCCCGCGCCGACTCCCGTTGGTGACGGGCACCCACCTGTCGCAGGCCCTCCTCCTGGCGACGGCCGAAGACCTTGAGGACCGTGAGCCCGTCGAGGACGTCGGCGAAGTGGCGGCCGACGCGCTCCAGCGCCTGCCAGCGGCGGTCGATCCGGTCCTTCGTGACCAGCCCGACCAGCACCAGGAACACGACGGTCATCGGCAGCGTCACGCCGATGATGACCGCCGACATCAGGTCGGCCGTGCCGATCGCGACCAGCACGATCGGCGGGACCAGCGCGGACAGGACCACCTGCGGGACGAACCGCCCGACGTAGCCGTCGAACGCGTCCAGGCCGGGGCCGAGCAGCGTCACGACCCCGGCGCTGCTGGGGCGCGGACCGACGCGCCGCGGGTCCAGCAGGTCGTCGACGACCTCGTGCCGCAGCTCGGCCTTGACCGACGCGGCGGCGCGGGCGGCGACCGCGGTGTGGGCCCAGGCCACCCCTGCGCGCAGGCCGAGGCCGATCACGATCACGAGCGGGAGGGCGGCCACGGGTGCCGCGTCGAACCGCCGGGCCACGACCTCGGAGACGACGTGGGCGACCCCGATGATCGTGGCGCAGGTGGCCACCCCGAGGGCGACGCTGACGACCAGCAGCCGGCGCACCCCCCGTGAGCGACGGACGAGTCGCGGATCCAGTGCGGGCATGGCCGCTATCCCGGGATGTGGTGCACGCCGATGCGGCGGCGGAACACCCAGTAGGACCAGCCCTGGTAGAGCAGGATGATCGGCGTGAACGCGACGGCGACCCACGACATGATCGTCAGCGTGTAGGCCGTCGACGAGGCGTTCGTCGTGGTGAGCGACCAGGCCGGGTCGAGCGACGACACCATGACGTCCGGGAACAGCGCGACGAACAGCAGCACGACGAGCAGGCCGATCGTGACGGCCGTCCCGGCGAACGCCCAGCCGTCACGCCGACCGACCGCGTTGGCCATCCCGGCGGCGAACGACGCGAGCACGACGGCGCCGACGGTCCAGACCGCGAGCGACCCGTCACGCGCGGCGGTCCACACGACGAAGGCCGTCAGCACCCCCCCGGCGACGACTCCGACCCTCAGGCCCAGCGAGATGGCCCGCTCGCGGATCTCGCCGACCGTCTTGAGCCCGACGAAGAACGCGCCGTGCACCAGGAACAGGGTCAGGGTGACGAGCCCGCCCAGGAGGCCGTACGGGTTGAGCAGGTCGAAGAACCCGCCGACGTACTCGGCGTCCGCGTCGATCGGCACGCCGCGCACGATGTTGGTCAGGGCGACGCCCCACAGCAGCGCGGGGACGATGGAGCCGAAGACGATGGCGATGTCGCAGTTGCGTCGCCACGACGCCTCGGGCCGCTTGCTGCGGAACTCGATGCCGATGATGCGGACGATCAGCGCCACCAGTATCAGCAGGAGAGGGATGTAGAAGCCGCTGAACATCGTGGCGTACCACTCGGGGAACGCCGCGAACGTCGCCCCACCGGCGACCAGCAGCCACACCTCGTTGGCGTCCCAGACCGGACCGATGGTGTTGAGCAGGACGCGACGCTCCTTGTCGTCCTGCGCCAGCAGCGCCATGAGCATCCCGACGCCGAAGTCGAAGCCCTCGAGCACGAGGTACCCGATCCACAGGACCGCGATGAGGATGAACCAGAAGGTCGTGAGCTCCATGTGTCTGCGCTTCTCTCCGGGGCCGGGTCAGTAGGCGAACGCGAGTGGCGCGTCCGCGTCGTCGGGATCTGCGGGGGCCTCGAGCTGGGGCAGGCCCGCTTGGACGTACCGCAGCAGGAGCTTGACCTCGATCACGGCCAGCACGCCGTACAACACGGTGAACGTGCCGAGCGACAGGGCGATCTCGGTCATCGTCGTGCCGGGTGACACGCCGGCGGACGTCGGCATCAGGCCGAACACGACCCAGGGCTGACGGCCCATCTCGGTGAAGATCCAGCCGAACGAGTTGGCGACCATGGGCAGCAGCGGCAGGGCGATCGCCGAGCGCAGCAGCCATCGGGAGGTCGGCGTCCGACCGCCTCGGGTGCTCCACAGCATCACGAGCGCCGCCAGCATCGCCAGCCCGCCGGTCGTGATCATGAGGCGGAACGTCCAGTAGGTCACCGGGATGTTGGGGCGGTAGTCGCCTGGGCCGTAGGTCTGCTGGTACTCGGCCTGCAGGGAGTCGATGCCCCGCACCTGCCCGTCGAAGGTGCCGGTGCCGAGGAACGACAGCAGCTTCGGGATCTCGAGCCTGTAGACCTCCTTCGACCCGTCGAGGGTGCCGACGGTCAGGATCGAGAACGGTGCGGGCGCGGAGTCCTCGTAGAGGGCCTCGGCGGCAGCCATCTTCATGGGCTGCACCTCGGTCATGACCTTGCCCTGGAAGTCGCCGCTGATCATCGTGCCGAGGCCCGCGACCAGCAGGACGACCGCTCCCATGCGGAAGGCCGGCCGGAACGCGTCGGCGTCCCGCTCGGGGCGCCGCATGACGTGCCACAGCGCGACTCCGGCGACGAACGCCCCGGCGACCATGAAGCAGCCGAAGATCTGGTGCGGGAAGGTCGCGAGCAGCACCTCGTTGGTCAGGACGGCACCGAAGTCGGTGAGCTCGGCGCGGCCCTTCTCGGCGTTGAGCGTGTAGCCGACGGGGTTCTGCATGAACGAGTTGGCGGCGAGGATGAAGTAGGCCGACAGGACGGTCCCGGCGGCGGCGATCCAGATGCAGGCGAGGTGCAGGCCCGGCTTGAGCCGGTCCCAGCCGAAGATCCACAGCCCCAGGAAGGTCGACTCCAGGAAGAACGCGAGCAGGCCCTCGATGGCCAGTGGCGCGCCGAAGATGTCGCCGACGAACCGGGAGTAGTCGCTCCAGTTCATCCCGAACTGGAACTCCTGGACGATCCCGGTGGCGATGCCCATCGCGAAGTTGATCAGGAACAGCTTGCCGAAGAACTTCGTGAGCCGCAGCCAGCGCTCGTCCCCCGAGCGGTGCCACTTCGTCTGCATCGTGGCGACAAGGACCGACAGGCCGATCGTGAGCGGCACGAAGAAGAAGTGGTAGACGGTCGTGATGCCGAACTGCCAGCGCGAGAGCTCCAGGACGTCCATGCCCACCACTTATCCATTAGGTCGAGTCTACTACGCGGCGTAGTAAGTACTACCGATCGTAGTAAACACCTCCAGCAGTCGCAAGTGACTTACTACCCTGCGTAGTAGTCTTTGGTCATGCCCCGCCTCGGTGAGCTCGAACGCTCCGTCATGGACGTCCTGTGGGATGCCACCGCTCCCCTGACGGTCCGCGACGTCATGGACTCCCTCGGCGAGCGCGACCTCGCCTACACGACCGTCATGACGGTGCTCGATCGTCTCGGCACCAAGCAGATGGTGCTCCGCGACCGGGACGGGCGGGCCTTCCGCTACGCCCCCGCCCTCACCCGCGACGCCGCGACGTCCGAGCTGCTCCACGACGCCCTCGCGCAGGCCGGGACCGACCGCACCGCAGCGCTTGTCCACTTCGCGCAGACCGTCGACCCCGAGGAGGCCAGGGCCCTGCGGGCCGCCCTCGACGAGATCGCGGCGCGGACCTCGCCATGACCCCCGTGCTGCTCGGCCTGATCGGACTCGCCCTCGCGCTGCCCGTCCCGGCCCTGCTGGCGCGCACCTCCTGGCCGCTGCTCGTCCCCCGCGCCGGCATCGTGCTGTGGCAGTCGTTCGCCCTCGCGGCCGTCCTCGCCATCTCCGGCGCAGCGCTGTCGACGGCCCTGTGGCTGGTGACCCAGGACCGGCTGACGTGGTGGCGCATCGGCCTGCACCTGACGATCCTCGCGATCGGCGTGCTGGTGTGGTCACGGTTCTGGTGGGCGGCGTGGACCGTCTGGCGACAGACCCACGACCGGCGTCGGCGCCAGCGCCACCTCGTCGACCTGCTCGGCGACCCGGACACCGACGGCATGGCCCCCGCGCTGCGCATCCTGCGCGAGGAGACGCCGATCGCCTACTGCGTGCCCGGCCTCGCGTCGGCGCGCATCGTCGTGTCCCAGGGGACCATCTCCACCTTGTCGGCGACCGAGTTCGCAGCCGTGCTCGAGCACGAGCGGGCGCACGTCCGCCGTCGCCACGACCTGGTGCTGGAGGCGTTCACGGTGCTGCACGTCGCCTTCCCGCGGGTCTTGCGCACCGACGCCCCGTTGGTGCAGAGCCAGATCATGGTCGAGCTGCTCGCCGACGACGCGGCCCGCCGCGCCTACGGCGAGGCGCCCGTCGCGGGCGCGATCGTGGCGCTCGCGGGAGCCCCGACCCCGGCCGGCGCGCTCGGCAGCGGCGGTGCCGCCCAGGTCCGCATGTCGCGCCTCGGCGATCCCGACCCGCGTCATCGTGGGGCATCCGTCGCGGCCTACGCGATCTCGGCCGTCGTGCTGCTGGCCCCGACCGTCCTCCTGGCCATCCCGTGGATGGCCCACGCCTGGCAGACGCTCAACCGGTGACGCCGGTCAGATGAACTCGAGCGGGTCGAACTCCTCGATCGGGATGACCCGGATGCGGGGCAGCTTGTCGTTGAAGGCCCGCACGTCGTACTCCAGGTCGTGGAACTCCAGCCCCCGGTCGAACAGCGGGACGTAGCCGGCGTTGCGGAACTCGTGGAAGGCCAGCAGTGCCGTGCGCCGACCGTCGTCGACCAACGGGGTGAGCTGCTCGATGAAGTCGCCGTCGTTGCTCGCGAGCATGACGTCTGCCTCGCGGTGCAGCAGCGCGGCCAGAGTTCGCTGGATCGCGATGTCGACGACCTTCTCGTCCGACCGCCCCGACAGCGGCACCGCGCGAAAGCCCATCGACGTGAGGGCCTGCACGAACGGCATCGGCAGGTCTCCGTTGGCGGCGAGGAAGAACAGGCCGTTGACCGGCTGCTCCCAGTGGCCCTCGGCGAACTGCAGCAGCCGGTCCCACCGGGGACGCTCGTGCGGCTGCGGACGTCGCCCGCCGAGGATCGACTGGCCGAGGGTCGCGTCGATGTTCTCGCCGTCGACCAGGACGTGGGTGGTGCGATCGGTCATGCTCGGACCCTACGCGGCGTGCCGTGTCAGCGGTGGACGAGTGGGCTCACCGCGGTGCGGACGACCTCCGGGATCGGGGTCACCTCGCGCGTCACGGCGTCGACGTAGACGTGCACGAAGCGGCCGATCGCGGCCGGCTCCTCGTCGTCCTCGCCCTGGAAGATGCCGAGGCGGTAGACGATGCTGGACGTGCCGAGGCGTGCCACGGAGATGCCGACCTGCACGTCGCCCGGATAGCGCAGCTCCCGCAGGAACTCGCACTGCGTCTCGGCCACGAGCCCCACCGCGTCGATACGGCGGATGTCGACCCCCGTCGTGGCGAGCAGGAACCCGTTGACCGCGGTGTCGAAGTACGAGTAGTAGACGACGTTGTTGACGTGGCCGTAGACGTCCTCGTCCTCCCAGCGCGTCGTGATCGTGCGCAGCGCCGGGAACTCCGACCGCAGGCGCGGCCCCTCCGAGGTCGTGTCCAGCCCCTTGCTCACGCGCTCGCCTCGTCGCGCAGTCGCTGGCTGATCACCGCGGACACCCCGTCGCCGCGCATCGACACGCCGTAGAGCGCGTCGGCGACCTCCATGGTGCGCTTCTGGTGCGTGATGACGACCAGCTGGCTGTTGGCGCGCAGCTCTTCGTAGAGCTCGAGGAGCCGGCCGAGGTTGGCGTCGTCGAGCGCGGCCTCGACCTCGTCGAGGATGTAGAACGGGCTGGGCCGGGCCTTGAACAGCGCGACCAGGAAGGCGACCGCGACGAGCGACCGCTCGCCACCGGACAGCAGCGACAGCCGCTTGACCTTCTTGCCGGCCGGACGGGCCTCGACGTCGATGCCGGTCGTCAGCATGTTCTGCGGATCGGTGAGGATCAACGATCCCTCACCGCCGGGGAAGAGCCGGGTGAAGACGTGCTGGAACGCGCTCTCCACGTCGTACCAGGCCTCGGTGAAGACCTGCTCGACCTTGGCGTCGACCTCCTCGACGATCTCGAGCAGGTCCTTGCGAGTCTTGCGCAGGTCGTCGAGCTGCTCGGACAGGAACTGGTGCCGCTCCTCGAGCGCCGTGAACTCCTCGAGTGCCAGCGGGTTGACCTTGCCGAGCATCGCCATCGAGCGTTCGGCACTGCGCAGGCGCTTGACCTGGGCCTCGCGGTCGTAGGGCACAGGCGCCTGGACAGCGCTGTCGGCCGGCAGGGAGTCGTCCTCCCCCTCGACCGTGATCGGCGGGACCAGCTGGTCCGGACCGTAGTCGGTGACGAGGGTCTCGACGTCGAGGCCGAGCTCCTCGAGCGCCCGCGTCTCCAGGCCCTCCAGCCGCAGACGCATCTCGGCGCGAGCCATCTCGTCCTTGTGGACCGAGTCGGTCAGACCGTCGAGCTGCGTCGTCAGCTCGCGGAGCTGCCCGCGGACCGACCGCAACGTCTCCTCACGACCCGACCGGGACGTCTCGATCTCGGCGCGCAGCGCGGACGCCTGCCCGATCGACACCTCGAGCCGGGCCAGCACGACGTCGGTGGCGGCGATCACGGCGCGCGCGGTCTCTGCCTCGCGGAGCTGGCGCTCGCGGCGCTCCGCAGCCCTCAACCGGGCCTCGCGCTCGGCCTCGGCCGCCTCGAACAGCGCCGTCACCTGACCGGCCAGTGCCCGGGCCCGCTCCTCGTTGGTCCGCAGCGCCAGGCGCGCCTCCGTCTCGGCCCGACGGCACCCGGACGCCTTCTCGGCGAGCTCCTCCAGCAGGGTCGTGTCGGGCTCCTCCTCGGGGGCGGACTCGGCCTGGGAGAGACGGTCCTCGAGCTCTGCCAGCCCGGACAGGTCACCGGCCATGGCGGTCTCGGCCGCGGTGATCGCGGTCGTGAGGCGCTCGGTCTCGCCGCGCGCAGCTCGCGTCGTCGCCCCGAGGTGACCGAGGTTCTCGGCGACGGCGGCCATGGTCGCATCCGACTCGTGCAGCTCGGCCAGCGCCGCGTCGACCCGGTCCTGGGCCTGCGCGCGGACGGCCTCGCCGGCCTCCTGCTCGAACCGGAGGCGCTCGATCGTGTGGGCGGACGCCGCCAGGTCCTCGTCGGCCTGCGTGATCGCGGCCTGCACCTCGATGAGGCTCTGCCGCGACGTCGAACCGCCAGCTGCGAAGTGGGCGCCGAGGATGTCACCGTCGCGCGTGACCGCGGTGACGTCGGGCGCGAGCCGGATGACGTCCTGTGACTGCTCGAGGGTGTCGACGACAGCCACCTTGAACAGCAGGCGCCGCAGCGCTCCCTGCAGGGCGGGCGGCCCGTCGACGACGTCGATCGCGTAGGTGGCGATGTCAGGCAGCCCCGGCCAGGTCGAGTCGTCGACCTCTCCCCCGCCCAGCAACATCCCGGCTCGTCCGAGGTCCTCGGACTTGAGCTTCTCCATCGCCGAGACGGCGGTGTCGAGGTGGTCGACGGCCACCGCGTCGGCCGCCGAGCCGAGTGCGGCCGCGATGGCCGTCTCGAAGCCGGCCCGAACCGTCAGCAGCGCCGCCACCGATCCGAGCAGGCCGCTGATCTCGTCGGTCGCCGCGAGCAGTGCGCCGGCGCCGTCCTTGCGGGAAAGACCCAGCTCGAGGGCCTCCTTGCGCGCGGCGAGGGCCGCCTGCTGCCGTTCGGCGTCCTGCAGCTGCGACCCCAACGAGGTCAGCAGCGTCACAGCCCCGGCCAGCTCGGCCTCGGCCGCCTCCAGCTTCTCGTCGAGGCCGGACTCGCCGGCGTTGAGCCCGGCGATCTGGTTCTCGAGCGCCGTGAACTGCCGCTGGGCGTCCGTGGCGCGCGACTCGGCCTCCTCGCGCGCCGCCGTCAGTCGCCCGATCTCCTCGCCGGCGGCCGTCGCCCGGCTCTTGAGGGCGTTGACCTGTCCGTGCAGGCGGGCGAGTCCCTCACGCTGGTCGGCGGCCGCGCGCAGCAGGCCGGCGACCCGGCGCTCCTCGGCGGTGTAGGACGTCTCTGCCTCGCCGCGCTCGGCGATGACCGTCTGGAGCGCCTCGGTCGCCTGCGCGACGCCGGCACTCAGCTGCTCGTGCTGCTCCTGCGCCCGGCGCGCCTCCGCCTCGAGCTCCTCCGGCTCACGGCCGACCCGGCGGTCCTGCGCCTCGACCGCCGCCAGTCGGACCCGCTCGTTCGCCAGACCGGCCGTGCCGCGCAGGCGCTCGCGCAGGCCCGACAAGCTGTACCAGGTCTCCTGCGCCGACGAGAGTCGCGGCGAGTCCTCGCGGAGCTGGTCCTCCAGCTCGGTCTCCTGCTCACGGGCCGCCTCGATGGCCTGCTCGACCGACTGGCGCTTGGCCTTGAGCGCGGTCTCGTCGGCGAGCTCGGTCGCGATCGTCGTGCGGGCGGTGACGATGTCGTCGGCGAGCAGTCGGGCTCTCGCGTCACGCACGTCGGCCTGGATGACCGCTGCCCGCCGCGCCACCTCCGCCTGACGCCCGAGGGGCTTGAGCTGACGCCGCAGCTCGGTCAGGACGTCGTTGAGCCGGGTCAGGTTGCCCTGCGTCGCATCGAGCTTGCGGAGCGCCTTCTCCTTGCGCTTGCGGTGCTTGAGGACGCCCGCCGCCTCCTCGATGAAGCCGCGCCGTTCCTCGGGGGTCGCCCTCAGGACGCTGTCGAGCTGCCCCTGCCCGACGATGACGTGCATCTCGCGGCCGATGCCGGAGTCGCTCAGCAGCTCCTGGACGTCGAGCAGACGGCACGTGTTGCCGTTGATCGCGTACTCCGAGCCGCCGTTGCGGAACATCGTCCGCGAGATCGTGACCTCGGTGTACTCGATCGGCAGCGCGCCGTCGGTGTTGTCGATCGTCAGGACGACCTCGGCGCGTCCCAGCGGCGGTCGTCCGGACGTGCCGGCGAAGATGACGTCCTCCATCTTGCCGCCGCGCAGCGACTTGGCGCCCTGCTCGCCCATGACCCATGAGAGCGCGTCGACGACGTTGGACTTGCCGGAGCCGTTGGGGCCGACGACGGCCGTGATGCCGGGCTCGAGCTGGAGGGTCGTCGACGAGGCGAACGACTTGAACCCACGCAACGTGAGGCTCTTGAGATACAACGTGGCTCCTACGGACGACGGACTGGAGCCACCCTAGTGCGGCGGCGCGTCAGCGCGCGACGCTCGGCCGGACGTCAGTGGGCGACGGGCTGGGCGAGGTCGCTCGCCGAGACCTGGTCGACACGCTCGCGCACTGCTGCGAGGAGTCCGTCGTTCTCGATCTTCAGTCGCATGACCTCGTTCTCGAGATCGACGATGCGACGCCGCATGACGGCGGTCTCTCGCAGCTGGTCGTTGGTGGGTCCGCCGATGTATCCGACAAGTGCTTTGGCCATGGCTGTGTCTCCGCGGGCTGTGCTGTGGTGGGGTGCTGAGGGGGACGGGCAGAAGGTCCGTTCCGCGTCTCCCAGTGTCCCACCGCGGGGCGTGGCGGGTCAAACTCCGCCGCGATGCCGCCGACTCGTACGCTGACGGACATGGACGACCTCTTCCGCCCACCCCTCGGCACCTGGTCCGAGGTCTCGCCGCGACTCGCGACGGCCCGCCGGATCGAGGGCCTCGGCCTCGTCATCCTCCTGTGGTTGATCGCCGTCACGGCGGTCGTCGTCCCGTCGGTGGCGGCTGACGCCTGGTCGCTGTGGCCGCTTGCCGTCCCGACGGTCGCGGCGCTGTCGGCGGCGGCCTGGATCTGGCGCTGGGCAGGACGCAACCGACGGTCGTGGGGGTACCTGGAGGCGGAGGCGGAGCTGCTGGTCACCCGCGGCGTCATGTTCCGCCGGCTCGTGGCGATCCCCTACGGACGGATGCAGTACGTCGACGTGACGGCCGGGCCGCTCGCCCGCCGCCTCGGCATCGCGACGGTCACCCTGCACACCGCCAGCACCGAGACGGCCGCCGAGATCCCGGGCGTGCCGGCGGCCGAGGCACGTCGCCTGCGCGACCGCCTGACCGAGATCGGGGAGAGTCATGGCGCCGGACTCTGAGGTCGTCGGCACCCGCACGCACCCGGTGACGGGTCTCGTCCGCGGAGCCACCCTCTCCGGCGCGATCGCGGTGGCCCTCGTCGGGCACCAGGTGTTCAGCGGCAACAGGGAGCTGCTCGACCTGCCGGTCTGGGTGCTGGCGGTGATGGCGCTCGCGGTGGTTGTCCTCGGCCAGGTCGCCGCCTTCGCCTCCTGGTGGTTCCTGCGGTACGTCATCGACCAGGACGAGCTGCGGGTGACGTCGGGCGTGCTGACCAAGAACTCCCGGCGGGTCGCGTTCGAGCGCATCCAGTCGGTCGACCTGGCCGAGCCGCTGCTGGCCCGCCTCGCGGGGCTGGCAGAGGTGCGCGTCGAGACCGCGGGCGGCAAGGACTCCCGGACGGTCCTGCGCTTCCTGCACAAGGACGACGCCCTCGCGACCCGGCGGCTCCTGCTCGAGCGCGCGCACGGCAGACCGGTCGACGGCGAGGAGGCCGTCCTGATCGATGACGACCTGCACCGCGTCGTCATCGCCGAGGTCGGTCCCGACCGCATCATCATCGGCACGCTGCTCAGCCTGGACTTCGCGTTCGCAGCCCTGGGCACCATCGCCGTCCTCGTGTCCCTGCTGTGGACGAACCAGCTGCTGCTGCTCGTCGGCGGGACGTTCGCGCTCGGCACGATCCTCGTCCGCATCATCGTCGACCGAATCCTGCAGCAGTGGGGGTTCCGTCTGTCCACCGGCGAGCGCGGCCTGCGGATCGAGCGAGGCCTGCTGTCCCGCAGCTCGCAGACCATCCCCTTCGACCGGGTGCAGGGCATCCGCATCGTCGAGCCGTGCGTGTGGCGCCGGTTCGGCTGGCGGAGCCTGGAGGTCGACGTCGCCGGCTACGGCGGCGGAGGCGGCGACTCCTCCAAGGAGCTGTCCAGCAGCACGCTCCTGCCGATCGCGGACGCCGCACTGGCCCGGATCGTCATCGACCAGCTGATCCCGGGCATCGACATCGAGCCGCCTCAGCGCACCGGAGCCTCCGCGCGCTCGTGGCCGTTCGCGCCGGTCGGATGGCGCTACCGGTGGGTCGGTGCGGACGCTGCCGGCTTCGTCGCGCGGTCGGGGTGGATCGCTCGTCACACCGATCTCGTCCCGCACGCCCGCACGCAGTCGGTCGAGATCAAGCAGGGGCCCCTGCAACGGCGTCGGGACGTCGCGACCGTCGAGGTCCACACGCCGGACGGACCGGTCAACGCCGACGGCCGTCACCTCCCGGCCGACGCGGCACGGTCGGTGGCCCTGGCGCAGCTCGAACGGGCGCGCGTCGCCCGCTGACGGCGGCCGGGCTCAGCCGCCGGAGGTGCCGTCCTCCGCCAGGGGGTCGAGCGGCTCGGTGACCAGACGGCTGTCGAGCCATCCGTCGGGGACCGACACCCGCTTGGGGGTGCCCTGGCGTCCACGGGGCGTGCCCAGCTCGGCGACGGGGTAGGCCTCGGTGGGGTCGAGGCGTCCCAGCAGCTCGTCGAGCGCCGCGAAAGACGACACCATGCCGAGGCGGCTGCGGACGTCCTTGCCAGCGGCGAACCCCTTGAGGTACCAGGCGATGTGCTTGCGGAACTCGATGCATCCCCGCTCCTCGCCCATGATCCCGCCGAGCAGCTCGGCGTGCCGGCGCATCACGCCGGCCACCTCGCCGAGGTCGGGCAGGCCCACCACCGTCTCACCGGCGAAGGCCGCTGCGAGGTCGCGGAAGAGCCACGGCCTGCCGAGGCATCCCCGCCCGACGACGACACCGTCCACCCCGGTCTCCTCCACCATGCGGATCGCGTCGGAGGCCTCCCAGATGTCGCCGTTGCCCAGCACCGGGATGTCGACGGACGCCTTGAGCTCGGCGATCGACGCCCAGTCGGCACGACCCGAGTAGTGCTGGACGGCCGTGCGTCCGTGCAGCGCGATGGCGGCACACCCCGCGTCCTGGGCGATGCGGCCGGCATCGAGGTAGTTCAGATGGTCGTCGTCGATGCCTTTGCGGGTCTTCATCGTGACCGGGACGCCGTACGGCGCGGCGGCCGCGACCGCCGACGTCAGGATCTGGCCGAGCAGGACGTCCTTCCAGGGCAGCGCCGCTCCACCGCCCTTGCGGGTCACCTTGGGGACGGGGCAGCCGAAGTTGAGGTCGACGTGGTCGACCCCGTGGTCGGCGCACAGGATCTGGACGGCACGACCGATCGTGTCGGGGTCGATGCCGTAGAGCTGCACGGAACGGTAGGTCTCGTTGGGAGCGAACGTCAGCATCGACAGGCTGGTGCGGTCGCCCTCGACGATGCCGCGCGAGGTGATCATCTCGCAGACGTACAGGCCCGCCCCCTGCTCGGCGCACAGCTGCCGGAACGCGGCATTGGTGACGCCGGCCATCGGTGCCAGCACCACGGGGGTCGCGATCTCGAGGTCACCGAGCCGCAGCGAGCGAGGAATGGCGGCAACGGACATGGACACCATTGTCCCAGCCGCCCCGTGACCTTGTCGAAACCCGGCCCCTCAGTGCGGGAGGGGCCAGCCGTCGTCGACAGCGACGCGCACCGCGGCTGCCACGGTCCGGGCGGCGGGAGTGGAGAGGTTCATGCCTCCACTGTCGAACCACTCGGCTCGACGGCCCTCGTCAGTGCGTCACGAGATGCCCATGACAGATGTCACCCAGCATCCTCGGCTGTGGCGGGCCCCGGACCCCAGGTCACGGCGTCCGCGCTCGACCCGGTCTGCAGCGTGACGGCCTTGAGCGTGCGGCCCTCGGGGATCAGGTAGACCAGGCACAGGTCGGCCACTGCCCCCGGCAGGAAGCTCTCCGGCAGCGTCGGGTTGGGGCACGGCTTGAACGTGCCGACGATGTCGTTGGGGGGCAGGTTGGTGGAGGTCGAGTCGAAGGCGTAGATCGGCAGCGCCGAGCCGCCCAGCCCGGCCGGGCCCTCGTTCTTCACTGCGACCTTGACGTAGTAGGGCGTGGACTTCTTCGTGGCCTCGTCGAGCGAGAAGAAGCGGAAGTCCTCCATCGAGCCCTTGGTGACGTCGGCGATCGTGACGGTGACGGCGCTCGCCGCCCGGTCGCCGACCTGGTAGACGACCGTGGCGGGCGTGCCGACCTTCAGGCCCGACGTGCCGCCCTTGGTCAGCGTCACCCCGGCCGGCAGGTCGAGTTCCTTCGGCGCCGGTGTGGTCGTTCCAGTGCTCTTCGGCGCGGGCGGCTCGGACGACGAGCAGCCGGCCAGCGGCAGCGTGACCGCAGCGACCAGCGCCACCATGTGCACGACGCTGACTCGCATGGGCCTCACGCGCCGATTCTCACGCACCGGAGGTTCAGCAACCCGGAAGACGCGCCGCCAGGTAGCTCGTGACCTGGTCGAGCGCGATGCGCTCCTGCTGCATCGTGTCGCGCTCACGGATCGTGACGGCCTGGTCGTCGAGCGTCTCGAAGTCGACCGTGATGCAGAACGGGGTGCCGATCTCGTCCTGGCGGCGGTAGCGCTTGCCGATGGCCTGCGCATCGTCGAAGTCGACGTTCCAGAAGCCGCGCAGCTCAGCAGCGAGCGCCCGGGCCTTCGGCGACAGGTCCTCGTTGCGCGACAGCGGCAGCACCGCGGCCTTGACGGGCGCGAGCCGGTGGTCGAGCTTGAGCACGGTGCGGGTGTCGGTGCCGCCCTTGGCGTTGGGCACCTGCTCCTCGGTGTAGGCGTCGATCAGGAACGCCATCATCGAGCGGTTGACGCCGGCTGCGGGCTCGATGACGTACGGCGTCCACCGCTCGTTCTTGGCCTGGTCGAAGTACTGGAGGTCCTTGCCGGAGTGCTCGGCGTGCGTCTTGAGGTCGAAGTCGGTGCGGTTGGCGATGCCCTCGAGCTCGCCCCACGTCGACCCCGCGAACTCGAACCGGTACTCGATGTCGACGGTGCGCTTGGAGTAGTGCGAGAGCTTCTCGGCCGGGTGCTCGTAGAACCGCAGGTTGTCGGGATCGATGCCGAGGCCGGTGTACCAGTCCATCCGGATCTTCATCCAGGTCTCCTGCCACTGCTCGTCGGTGCCGGGCTCGACGAAGAACTCCATCTCCATCTGCTCGAACTCGCGGGTGCGGAAGATGAAGTTGCCCGGGGTGATCTCGTTGCGGAAGCTCTTGCCGATCTGGGCGATCCCGAAGGGCGGCTTCTT
>JBKJIW010000063.1:0-13286 GCA_046598255.1 Aeromicrobium sp.
CGTCGGAGACCTCGTCGACGACCCGGCGGGCGTTGGCCGGGTCGCTGAGCCAGTCGCCCACGCGCGCCGAGATCGTCGCCGCCGCGACCCGCTCGCGGATGATGTCCTCCTGCAGGAAGTTCTCCCCGACGAACTCCTCGAGCCCCTTGCCCAGCTCGTCCTTGCGGCGCGGGATCAGTGCGGTGTGCGGGATCGGCAGGCCCATCGGGTGCTTGAAGAGCGCGGTCACGGCGAACCAGTCGGCGATCGCACCGACCATCGCCGCCTCGGAGCCGGCGTTCACGTAGCCCAGCCAGCCGGTGTCGTGCTCACGGGTCAGCACGTAGACGACGGCCGCGAGAACCAGCAGCGACAGGGCCAGCGCCCGCATCCGCCGCAGGCCCTTCAACCGGGCGCGATCACCGTCCGACATCGCCTCGGGCACAGCAAAGCTCGTCGACGTGTCGGGGGTGCTCACGGCTCCGACACTATCGGCGTCCACCCGTCAGTGCGCTGCGTAGACTGCTAGACATGATCGACGTCACGGCTGCAGCGCGATGAGCTTCAACGACGGCGCCAGGCTGGACACCAGCCAGGTCACCGGCGGCGGATCCCGCGGAGGTCTCGCGATCGGCGGCGGCATCGGCGGCCTCGTGATCACCCTCGTCGCGGTCTTCCTCGGCGTCGACCCCTCGGTCATCACCGGGGCCACCGGCAACCAGTTCGACACCAACCAGGTCTCGACCGGCGGCACGGAGTCCTCCGCGTCGTTCGACCAGTGCAAGACCGGCGCCGACGCCAACCGCGACACGACCTGCCGCATCATCGGCACGGTCAACAGCGTCCAGGACTACTGGACCGATGCCCTGCCGGCCGACGTGAGCCGCCAGTACCGCGCCGCCAAGACCGTCATCTACTCCGGTCAGACGCAGTCGCCCTGCGGCACCGCCTCCAACCAGACCGGGCCGTTCTACTGCCCGAGCGACGAGCGCATCTACATCGACGCCAGCTTCTTCGACGAGCTCACCGCGACCTACGGCGCGGACGACGGCGCGCTGGCGCAGGAGTACGTCGTCGCCCACGAGTACGGCCACCACGTCGAGAACATCCTCGGACTGCTCGCGCAGGGCCAGGACGGCACGACCGGCCCGCAGAGCGGCGGCGTCCGCATCGAGCTGATGGCCGATTGCATGGCGGGCGTCTGGGCCAATCACGCCTCGACGACCGAGGACGCCGACGGCAACACCCTGCTCAAGCCGCTGACCGACGAGGACATCCAGTCGGCGCTGTCGGCTGCCGCGGCGGTCGGCGACGACCACATCCAGGAGGAGCTCGGCGGAGGCTCGGTCAACCAGGAGACGTGGACCCACGGCTCGAGCGAGTCACGCCAGAAGTGGTTCCTCGCCGGCTACAAGAGCGGCACCGTCAACTCCTGCGACACGTTCGCCACGAACGACCTGTGAGCGGGCCTGACCCCACACCGCGCAGCCGCGGCCAGCTGACCGCGGAGATCTGGATCGTCCTCGCCCTGTCGCTGGGCGCGTCCGGGGTCTACTCGTTCGTCACGATCATCCGCAAGGCCACCGAGCCCGGAGGGCTGGGCGGCCAGGTCGCCACGCTGAACTCCTCGCGCAGTCCCCGACAGGTCTTCGACTTCATCTACACGGTGCTCGACATCGGGTTCGCCTTCGCGATCGTCGCGCTGGCCCTCTACCTGCTGTCACTCGACGGCGGTCGACCCGTGTGGACGCGACTGGGGCTCGACCGCGCGCGGCCGGCGTTCGACTCGCTGTCGGGGCTCGGACTCACCGCCCTGATCGGCATCCCCGGACTGGGTCTCTACTTTACGGCGCGGGCCTTCGGGCTGTCGGCGCAGGTCATACCGGCGCCCGACGTCGAGTACTGGTGGACGATCCCGACCCTGATCCTGGCGGCCTTCCAGAACGCCGTCGTCGAGGAAGTGATCGTCATCGGGTTCGTGCTGACCCGGCTCAGGCAGCTGGACTGGAACGTCTGGCCCGCGATCATCGCGGCGGCAGCGCTGCGCGGCAGCTACCACCTCTACCAAGGAGTCGGCGGCGGCGTCGGCAACTTCGTCATGGGGCTGGTGTTCGGCTACTGGTTCCACCGGACCGGACGCGTCATGCCGCTGGTCATCGCGCACACCCTGCTCGACGTCTTCGCGTTCGTCGGCTACCTGCTGTTCGCCGACAACCTGGGCCTGAAGTGAAGATCGAGTACCCCGCCGGCCTGCCCATCTCGGCCCGCCACGACGACATCGCTGCGGCCATCCATGACCACCAGGTGGTGGTCGTCGCCGGAGAGACCGGATCCGGCAAGACGACCCAGCTGCCCAAGATCGCCTACGAGCTGGGCCGCCGGACGATCGCGCACACCCAGCCCCGGCGCATCGCGGCACGCTCGGTCGCCAAGCGGATCGCGGACGAGTGCGAGGTCGAGCTGGGTGCCGAGGTCGGCTACGCCGTGCGCTTCGACGACCAGACGAGCGAGTCCACCGTGATCCGCCTGGTCACCGACGGACTCCTGCTGGCCGAGCTGCAGCGCGACCGCCGACTCTCCCGCTACGACACGATCATCATCGACGAGGCCCACGAGCGGTCGCTGTCGATCGACTTCCTGCTCGGCTACCTCAAGCAGCTGCTCCCCCGCCGTCCTGACCTGAAGGTCATCATCACGTCGGCGACGATCGACGTCGAGCGCTTCGCGGAGATGTTCGACGCGCCGGTCATCGAGGTCAGTGGTCGCACGTTCCCGGTCGAGGTCCGCTACCGGCCGCTGGCCGAGACCGGCGCCGACAACGAGCTGGAGGCCATCGCGCAGGCCGTCTCGGAGTTGCCGACGGAGGGCGACATCCTCGTGTTCCTGTCCGGCGAGCGGGAGATCAGGGACGCGGCGGAGTACCTCGCTGGCCGCAAGTACCCACGCACCGAGGTCCTGCCGCTCTACGGACGGCTCGCGGCCGCCGACCAGCAGAAGATCTTCAGCAGCCACTCCGGCCGGCGCATCGTGCTGGCCACCAACGTCGCCGAGACCTCGCTGACCGTCCCGGGCATCCGCTACGTGATCGACCCCGGGTTCGCCCGCATCTCGCGGTTCAGCCAGCGGCTCAAGGTGCAGCGCCTGCCGATCGAGGCGATCTCGCAGGCCAGCGCCTCGCAGCGGGCCGGACGCTGTGGCCGTGTCGCCGACGGCATCTGCGTCCGGCTGTACTCGGAGGAGGACCACGCCAGCCGCCCGGAGTTCACCGATCCGGAGATCCAGCGCACCAACCTCGCGTCGGTGCTGCTGCAGATGGCGTCGCTCGACCTCGGCAGCATCAAGGACTTCCCGTTCCTCGACCCACCCGACTCCCGCTCGGTGACCGACGGCCTCAACCTGCTCTACGAGCTCGGCGCCCTCGACACCCAGAAGGCCGGTGGTCACCAGCTGACGAAGATCGGCCGGCGCATGTCCACGCTGCCGACCGATCCGCGTCTGGCCCGCATGCTGCTCGCGGCCGACCGCCACGGCTGCCTCGCGGACGTCCTGGTCATCGTGTCGGCGATGTCCATCCAGGACCCGCGCGAGCGGCCGCTGGAGCACCAGCAGGCCGCCGACGAGAAGCACCGCCGGTTCCGTGAGCCCGACTCCGACTTCCTGTCGTACCTGACGCTGTGGACGTACATCCGCGAGATGCGCGACGAGCTCTCCAGCTCGGCGTTCCGCCGCCTGTGCCGCGACGAGTACCTGCACTGGCTGCGCATCCGCGAGTGGCAGGACGTCCACTCGCAGCTGCGCCGGACAGCCAAGGAGCTGGGCCTGAAGCCGGGTGCGACCGGCGCCGACCCCGACCGCATCCACCAGGCGATGCTGTCCGGGCTGCTGTCGCACGTGGGGCTCAAGGACGCCGACGGCCGGGAGTACCTGGGGGCCCGCCAGGCGAAGTTCATGATCTTCCCCGGTTCGGGTCTGGCGAAGAAGACTCCGCGCATGGTCATGGTCGGCGAGCTCGTCGAGACCAGCCGGCTCTGGGGTCGCACCGCCGCCAAGATCCAGCCCGAGTGGGTCGAGGCGGCCGGCGAGCACCTCGTCAACCGTTCCTACAGCGAGCCGCACTGGTCGACCCGCCGCGGCGCCGTGATGGCGCGCGAAAAGGTGCTGCTCTACGGCATCCCGCTCGTCGCCGACCGGCTCGTGCAGTTCGGGCGCATCGACCCCGTCGTGTCGCGCGACCTGTTCATCCGCCACGCGCTGGTGCAGGGCGAGTGGCGCACGCAGCACGCCTTCTTCGCCGCCAACCAGCGGATGATCGCCGGTGTCGAGGAGCTCGAGGAGCGGCTGCGCCGCCGTGACCTGCGGGTCGACGACGAGACCCTCCACGCGTTCTACAACGAGCGGGTGCCGGCCGACGTGGTCTCGACCCGCCACTTCGACTCGTGGTGGAAGAAGACCAGACAGACCCAGCCCGAGCTGCTGACGTTCGACCCGGCGATGCTGAGCCACGGCCCGGAGGGCGCCGAGGACGAGTTCCCCCGTGAGTGGCGCTCCGAGGGCGAGTCGTACCCGCTGACGTACGCCTTCGAGCCGGGCATGTCCGACGACGGCGTCACGGTCGACCTCCCGGTGGAACGGCTCCTGACCGTCGACGACCGCGCCTTCGACTGGCACGTCCCCGGACACCGCGTCGAGCTCGTCACCGAGCTCATCCGCTCGATGCCGAAGCGACTGCGCCGTGAGTTCGTCCCCGCCGGGCAGTTCGCACCGCGCCTGGTCGAGGCGATGGACACCGGCGCGTCCGACCTGAGCGAGGAGCTCGCCCGCCAGATGCGGATGCTGAACGGCACCGTCGTGTCCCCCGGCGACTTCGACTTCGACGCCCTGCCGACCCACCTGCGCGTGACCTTCCGGGTCATGGACGGCGCCACGGAGATCGGGCGCGGCAAGGACCTCGCCGAGCTCCGCCGGGATCTCACCGCCCACGTGCGCGCCGACCTGACCGCCGTCGCCCGCCAGGAGGAGAGGTCGGGCATCCGCGCCTGGGATGTCGGGACGATCGCGCCGACCATCACCGCCGGCCAGGTCACGGGATACCCCGCGCTGGTCGACGAGGGAACGTCCGTCGGACTCCGGATCCTCGACTCGGCGGCTGAGCAGGCCGTCGCGATGGTCAAGGGGCAGGCCAGGCTGCTGTCCTACTCTCTGGCGACACCGGTCCCCCAGCTGGGACGTTCGCTGGACCTGCACTCCAAGCTGCTGCTCTCGACCGGCCCGCACCAGGACGCGGCCGCCGTCGTCGAGGAGTGCTGGCTGGCGGCGCTCGAGGTGCTCGTCGTCCGCCACGGCGGGCCGGTGTGGGACGAGCTGACGTTCTCGCTGCTGCACGACACCGTGCGGGCCGAGGCCTACGACGAGACCGAGCGGACCGTCCAGAGCGTGCTCGCGACGCTACGCGCCCTCGGCGAGGTGATGCCGCTGCCCGCCACCGAGGCCGGCGAGGACGTTCGCGTGCAGCTGTCGTGGCTGGTCTACCCGGGGTTCATCCGCGACACCGGCGTCGACCAGCTGCGCCGCCTGCCGTTCTACCTGCAGGCGGCCGCACGTCGCCTCGACGCCCCGCTGACGGACGACCTGCTCGCCGCACAGGATCTCGAGGCGCGGTTCCACGCCCGCACCGCCGAGATGACGGTCTGGGCGCGGCTGTCGCCGCAGGTGCAGCACGTCCGGTGGGCCTTGGAGGAGCTGCGGCTGAGCCTGCTCGCCCAGCAGCTGCGCACGGCGTTCCCGGTCTCGGTGAAGCGGGTCACCGCACTGGTCGATGGCCTCTAGCTCGTCGATCACACCGAGTCCCTGCAGAGCGCTCGCGCCGATCAGGAAGCCGATGATGCCCAGCACCCAGGCGGTGTTCTCCCGACTGGTGCGCGCCATCCAGTCATTCACGCGCCGCAGCACGGGCTCGACCTGCCGCGCGGCGCCGATGCGGGCCACCAGCAGCACTAGGGCCGGGAGCACCATCACGAGGCAGTAGCCAGCCAGCACCACGACGGTCACCGGCCACGAGAGGTCAGCGGTGCCGATGAGACCGATCGCTGCGAGGTACGGCACCATCGACGCGGCCTCGATCAGCGCAGCGGTGACGGCCAGCGTCATCAGGCCGCGGATGGAGCCCTCGTCGCCGACCGCCCGCTCCCGCCACGTGAGCAGCCGGCCGGACTCACCGCCGGCCCCGCGCGTGCCGATGCGAACACCGGCTGCGACCAGCACGACGCCGAGAACGACCTGGGCCACCTGGACGGGAGCCGTGTCGAGGGCATCGGCGATCTGGTCGGAGAAGCTCGCCACGCCTGCCACCAGCAGGAGGCCCAGAGCCAGGTAGAACGCCGCGACGGTGGCCAGGAAGACCACGATGCGCCCGGGCCGCAGCCGGCCCGGGGCCAGCATGAGCCAGATCGGGATCAGCAGCGTCCCGAAGCTCGTGCTGTCGATCAGGGCGAGCACGACCAGGGAGCCGAGGAGTGCGAACGTCATGCCGTCAGTCCATCAGGGACCCGGCGCCCGCACATCCCCCGAAGGTATGAAGACGCCCCTCGAGCAGGTCGAAAGGTCCTCTCGACCCGCTCGAGGGGCGACGGTGAAGCTCAGACTCCGAGGAGGTCGATCACGAACACGAGCGTCTTGCCCGAGAGGCGGTGTCCGCCGCCGGCCGGGCCGTATGCGAGCTCCGGCGGGCACACGAGCTGGCGGCGTCCGCCGACCTTCATGCCCGGGATGCCCTGCTGCCAGGCGGCGATGAGCTGCGGAAGCGGGAACTTCGCGGACTGTCCGCGGTCCCACGAGGCGTCGAACTGCTCGCCGGTGTCGAACTCGACACCGACGTAGTGGACGTCGACGAGTCCGCCGGGAACGGCCTCGGGTCCGTCGCCGACGACGAGGTCGGTGATCGTGAGCTCAGTGGGCGCGGGGCCCTCGATGAAGTCGATTTCAGGCTTGTCAGTCATGCTCTCGATCCTTTCACATGCCATGTCTGACACCATGGCCACATGCGCGCAACCGTCCTCCACGCCCCCCGTGACATCCGCCTCGACACCGTCGATGCGCCCCAGCTGCAGCTCGACACCGATGCCGTCGTGCGGGTCGTCGCGTCCTGCATCTGCGGCTCCGACCTGTGGCCCTACCGCGGCATCAACGCGGTCAACGAGCCCGTCCGCATCGGCCACGAGTTCGTCGGCATCGTCGAGCAGGTCGGCAGCTCCGTGGCGAACGTCAAGCCCGGCGACTTCGTCATCGCCCCGTTCACGTTCAGTGACAACACGTGCGCCCTCTGCGAGCGCGGCGTCCACACGTCCTGCGACAACGGCGGCTTCTGGGGCGCGAAGGACAAGCAGGGCCACGCGGTCGACGGCGGGCAGGGTGAGGTCGTCCGGGTCCCCTGGGCCGACGGCACCCTCGTCGCCACCCCGTCGCAGCCCAGCCAGGAGATGGTCGCGCAGCTGCTGACCCTGTCGGACGTCTTCCCGACCGGCCACCACGCCGCCGTCTCGGCCGGCGTCACGCCGGGCAGCACCGTCGCAGTCGTCGGCGACGGGGCCGTCGGCCTCAGCGCGATCCTGGCCGCCAAGCGGCTGGGAGCCGGCCGCATCGTCGCGATGTCCCGCCACGAGGACCGGCAGCGGCTGGCCCGTCAGTTCGGGGCCGACGAGATCGTCGCCGAACGCGGCACCGAGGGCGCGGCCGCCGTCCGCGAGATCCTCGACGGCATCGGCGCCGACTTCGTGCTCGAGTGTGTCGGCACCGGTGACAGCATGAAGCAGGCCATGTTCTCGGCCCGGCCCGGCGCCCGGATCGGCTACGTGGGCGTGCCGCACGACGTCAAGCTCAACGTGCCCGTGATGTTCGGCCGCAACATCGGCCTGGCCGGCGGCATCGCGCCGGTCCGCAACTACATCGAGGAGCTGCTCCCCGACGTGCTCGACGGCACCGTGACCCCCGGCGACGTGTTCGACCTGACGGTGCCGCTGGACCAGGTGGCCGAGGGCTACCGCGCGATGGACGAGCGCACGGCGATCAAGACGATGCTGACGCTCTGAAGGGTTCGACCGAGACGACCGCGTCGAGGTTGAGCGGGCCGTAGACGTGCGGGAAGGGCAGTAGCTCCCCCGGCACGTCATCGAGCTGCCACGGCGACATCAACAGATCGGTGTCGATGGTCAGCAGCAGCACCGGCTCGGTCACGGCGCCATAGAAGCGGGTATGCACGCCGGCCACCTGCTCGGGCTGCGAGCAGTGGATGAAGCCCACCTCTGACAGCTCGAGTCCCAGCGTCGAGATCAGGTAGGCGCCCGTCGGCTGGGCGGCCTGCCAGGCGCTCTCCAGCGCGAGGTGGTGGACGATCAAAATTCCTGCTCGGCCCGGTCGTTGAGACGCACGAGGCTGCGGGCGAACGACTCGATCTCCGCCGGCGTCCAGTCGTCGATCAACGAGGCCAGGCGCTCGTGGCTCGCCTGGCGGTAGGTCGTGACCCGCTCGAGGGCGGCGGGCTCGGCCACCAGCAGCTGCGCGCGGCCGTCGTCGGGGTCGGGCACCCGAGCGACGAGCCCGAGCTTCTCGAGGGTCGCGACCGACCGGCTGGCCGTCGACTTGTGGACCCCTAGGTCCTCCGCGAGCTCGGATCCGCGGATGCCGTCGGGGGCGTCGCAGATCGCGAGCAGGAACATGAAGTTGCCGTAGTCCAGCTTCGGGTGGATCTCGCCGAGGTTGCGAAGCGTACGGACGCGGACACGCCGGACGAAGCGGGTCAGCTCGAAGTCGACGTCGAGGCCGGCTGGGAGTTCATTCGTCATGGGTGAACCCTATAGAACGTCTGTGCGCCCCCTCGACATCCGAGGGGGCGCACCGGGTGCTGCTTGGTCAGCGCAGCTCGGACGACGTCAGGTTCAGCAGACGGCGCGCCACGATGAGCTGCTGGATCTGCTGGGTCCCCTCGAAGATGTCGAGGATCTTCGAGTCACGCGACCACTTCTCGATGAGCTCGTTCTCGCTGTAGCCGAGCGTGCTCGCGAGCTCGACGCACCGCAGCGTGATGTCGTTGCCGACCCGTCCAGCCTTGGCCTTGGCCATGGACGCCTCCATGGAGTTGGGCTTGCGGTTGTCTGCGAGCCAGGCAGCCTCGAGCGTCAGCAGCAGCCCTGCCTCCCAGTCGGCCTCCATCGAGATGAACGTCGCCGCGGCGTAGGACTGCGTCTGCAGGGGACGGTCGTAGTCGATGACGACTCCGGCCTTCTCGAGCAGCTCGCGGGTGTCCTCGAGCGCGGCACGCGCACAGCCGACGGCCATGCCGGCGACCAGGGGACGCGTGTTGTCGAAGGTCGCCATCGCACCGGCGAAGCCCTGCTTGACGTCGACCTCCGGGTTGCCCAGAAGGTTCTCGGCCGGCACGCGGCAGTTGTCGAGCAGGATGACGGCCGTGTCGGACGCGCGGATGCCGAGCTTGTGCTCGAGGCGCTCGACCCGGATGCCCGGCAGGCTCTTCGGCACGAGGAACGACTTGATCGCCGCGCGACCGAGGGACTTGTCGAGCGTGGCCCACACGACGACGGAGTCGGCGCGCTCGCCGGACGTCACGTAGATCTTCTCGCCGTTGAGGATGTAGGCGTCGCCGTCCTTGACCGCGGTCGTGACGATGTTGGCGGAGTCCGAACCCGTGCCGGGCTCGGTGATCGCCATGGCGGCCCAGGTGCCCTTGAAGCGCTCGAGCTGCTCGTCGTTCGCGACGGACGCGATCGCCGAGTTGCCGAGGCCCTGACGGGGCATCGAGAGCAGCAGGCCCACATCGGCCCAGCTCATCTCGATGATCGAGAGCACAGACGACATGTTGGTGCCGTTCTTGACCTTGCCCTTGCCGGCCTGGTCGTCCTTGTCGTCCTGGTTGCCGACCGCGGCTGCGCCGGCGCCCTGGCCCTGGCCGGAGGCGCCCATGCCGTCGACGAGCGACGCCAGGAGGTCGAGCTCCTTGGGGTAGGAGTGCTCGGCGAGGTCGTACTTGCGTGAGTTGGCCCGGAGGAACTCCTCGGCGACCTGGTGCGCCTGCTTGATGAACGGGCGGAACTTGCGGGGGGTCTCGAGATTGATCATGTGTGGTCCGCCCTCAGACGAGGACTGCTCCTTCCATCAGGCCGACGGCTCGCAGATCGCGATACCACCGCTCCACCGGGTGCTCCTTGACGAAGCCGTGACCACCGAGCAGCTGGACGCCGTCGGTGCCGATCTTCATGCCGTACTCCGACGCGAGCCGACGTGCCAGAGCGACCTCGCGAGCGAAGTCGAGTCCCTGCTCGGCGCGCGAGGCAGCCTTGAGGGCCACGAGGCGCATGCCCTCGAGCTCGATCGCGATGTTGGCGACCATGAATGCGACGGCCTGGCGGTGGGCGATGGGCTCACCGAAGGCGCTGCGCGTCTTGACGTAGTCCTTGACGTAGTCGAGGACGGCCTTGCCCGTGCCGACAGCCAGTCCGGCCCACGCCAGGCGTGAGAGGCGGATGCATTCGCGGTAGTCGTCGGCCGCTCCGTCGCCGAGGACGGCGTCGGCGGGGATCTGGACGTCGTTCAGGATCAGCCGGCTGAGACCGGCTGCCCGCAGGCCCATGCTCGGGTCGGCCTCGATCGAGACGCCCTGGGTGCTCGACTCGAGCAGCACCAGGGTCGGGCCGCTGCCCTCGAGGTCGACGGCGACGATGAACAGCTCGGCCTCGGCGCCGCGGACCACGCCGGACTTGATGCCGTTGAGGACGTAGCCGTGGTCGTTCTTGACCGCGGTGGTCTCCAGCACGAACGGGTCGAAGAGGACGCGCGGCTCGGCGACCGCCAGCGCGGAGGCCGGCACGTCGTCGCTGGAGAAGGCGGGCAGGTAGGTCTGCTGCTGTGCATCCGATCCCCATAGCGAGATCGCGGTCGCGACGGCGGCGGGTGCGAGACAGGCGACGGCCTGACCCATGTCGCCCTCGGCGAGCGCCTCGGCGACGAGGACGCCGGTGACCGCGGAGCGCTCCTCCGACAGTCCGCCCAGGCTCTCGGGGATGTTGAGGAGGGTCAGGCCGAACTCGCTCGTCTGGGCCAGGACCTCCTTCGAGGTGTCGTTCGAGTTCTCGGCGTCCGCGGCGGCCGGGCGGAGTACCTCGGCGGCGAACTCCTTGATGACGCCGACGATCATCTGCTGGTCCTCGGTGGGCTCCAGGTCGAAGACGCCGCTGTCGGACGTCCGCGCCAGGCGGGTCGGCTTGCCGCCACCCTTCACGCTCTTGAAGGCCCGGGTGGTCGCACCGGCGACACGGAACCCGCCCTTGGCACCTTCGTAGACGGCGCGCTCGGTGGTCTTGCGAAGTTTGAGCTTGTCGATGGTCGGCGAGCTGGCGATGCGGTTGAGCACTGCCAGGCCGATCCCCATGGGATCACGACGAGTGGCCACTAGGACTCCTTGATGCGAAGGGTTGGACTGAGTTGCCCATCCGAGGACAAGTGTAACTGCGAGTTGCACTTTGACATACCAATGGTATTCGACCTCACAGGGCGACACCAGAGGAACGCACCGACGAGTTGCTCGATAACCTTGGTCCGATCCGACCAGAGGAGCGCCGGCACGTGGCCGACAGCACTGAAGCACCCATCCGTCACCCGCAGTCCCGTCCGCTGCCGGGCGGCGGCTCCGTCCGACCCATCACACGGTGGGGCACGCCCGTGATGCACCACGAGCTCGCCGACGTCACGGTCTTCGACGACGAGCTGCGGACCCTGGTCGCCGACATGGTCGCCACCATGTACGCCGCCCGCGGGGTCGGTCTCGCCGCCAACCAGGTCGGCGTCGACCTCAAGGTGTTCGTGTTCGACTGCCCCGACGATGACGACATGATCGTCACCGGCGTGGTCTGCAACCCCGTCCTGACGTTGCCCGAGGGCAAGGAGCGCAACCTCGAGGACGCCGACGAGGGCTGCCTGTCACTGCCCGGCGCATTCACCGGGTGCGCACGCCCCGACTACGCCAGCGTCACCGGATTCGACGAGAACGGCGAACCGGTCGAGTTCGTCGGCACCGGGTTGATGGCGCGCTGCCTCCAGCACGAGACCGACCACCTCTTCGGCACCGTCTTCGGCGACCGCATCCCCGAGCGAGCGCGCAAGAAGCTCCACAAGCAGCACGACGAGCTCGCCGACAACTACCCCGACGACTGGCCCGTCACGATCCTCGTCGACGAGGACGTCATCGAGCGCTGAGTCGATCAGTCGTCCGACGACTTCCGCGTCGTGGCGCGGGCCACGGCCCAGATGACGACGGTCACCAGCAGCATCACGATCAGCGCGACGAAGAGGACGTCCGATGCCTCGATGGAGCTGAGCATGTCGGCAGCCTAGGGCGGCCGTCGCCACCGATCAACGCTCACGCAGCTCCCAGCACGCGACGGCCACCGACGAGGCGACGTTGAGCGAGTCGATGTCGGCCGCCATCGGGATCGTGACCCGGTGATCGGCTCCCTGCTCCCAGTGCGCAGACAGGCCGTGTCCCTCTGAGCCGACGATGAGCGCGATCCGCTCGGCATCACGCGGCGCCTGGTCGATCGCGACCGAGTCGTCGGCCAGCGTCATCGCGTAGGTCGTGTAGCCGGCCGCGCGCAGCAGCTCGGGTGCGGCGTACCAGTCGTCGACACGCGCGTACGGCAGCCAGAACACCGAGCCCATCGAGACCTTGATGGCGCGCCGGTAGAGCGGGTCGGCGCAGCGAGGCGACAGCAGCACCGCGTCGAAGCCGAGCGCGGCGACGCTGCGGAAGATCGCTCCCACGTTGGTGTGGTCGGCGAGGTCCTCGACCACCACGACGCGACGCGCGTCGGCCAGGACCTCCTCCGGCGTCGGCAGGTCGGGACGCTCGAGCGCCGCGAGCGAGCCGCGGTGAACGTGGAAGCCGGTGAGCTGCTCGATCGCCGCGTCGTCCAGCACGAAGCACGGCGCGTTGGTGCCGTCGAGGATGTCGGCGAGGCCCTCGAGCCAGCGCGGCGACATCAGGAACGACCGAGGCCGGTGGCCCGACTCGATCGCCCGGCGCACGACCTTCTCGCCCTCGGCGAGGAACAGGCCCCGCTCGGACTCCAGCCGCAGGCGCAGCTGGACGTCGCGCAGATCGGTGTAGTCACGTAGCCGCGGATCGTCGATGTCGTCGAGTCGTACGATCTGGGCCACCGGGCTAGCGTAGATGCCATGAGCCTCGACCGATCCGTCACACCCGATCCCTACCCGCTGCTTCCCGCCGTCCCGAGCTTCACCGT
>JBKJIW010000032.1:0-11878 GCA_046598255.1 Aeromicrobium sp.
GTGGCAGATCGCCAGGGCCAGCGCGTCGGCGGCGTCAGCGGGACGGGGCGCCTCGGCAAGCCCGAGAAGGCGCGTCACCATCGCGGTTACCTGCTCCTTGTCTGCTCGGCCGTGCCCCGTGACCGCGGCCTTGACCTCACTGGGGGTGTGGAAGGCGACCGGCAGCCCGGCCCGGGCGGCCAGCAGCGCCACCACCCCGCTCGCCTGCGCCGTACCCATCACCGTGCGGATGTTGTTCTGGCTGAACACCCGCTCGATCGCGACGACGTCAGGCCGGTGTCGCTCGATCCAGCGCTCCACCTCCGCGCCCACGGCCAGCAGTCGCTGCTCCAGCGGCGCGTCGGCAGGGGTGCGCACGACGTCCACGGCGACGCACCGCACGCCGCGGCCACCGGAGCCGTCGACGACGCCGAGCCCGCACCGGGTCAGTCCCGGGTCGACGCCGAGCACCCGCACCTGATCTCCCCTCTCGCGAACAGCCGTTCGAGAGGAGGTTACCGGCGGGCCGACGCGAGCCGGCAGGGGCGCGCCGGACGGCCGGCCCCGGCATGTCCCAGGTGCTTGCCTTTCGGGCCCATCCCGGGGTTGCGGCGCCGAATCCCGGGTCAGTGCGCGGCGTCGTCCCAGCTGCGCCCGTAACCCACCGAGACCTCGAGTTTCACGCTCAGCTCCGCGGCCGCCCCCATCTCCCGGCGCACCAGCGTCTCGACGGTGGCCTTCTCGTCCTCGGCCACCTCCAGCACCAGCTCGTCGTGTACCTGCAGCAGCATCCGGCTGCGCAGGTTCTCGGCGGCGAGCGCCCGGTGCACGCCCAGCATGGCGACCTTGATCATGTCGGCGGCGCTGCCCTGGATGGGGGCGTTGAGCGCCATCCGCTCGGCCATCTCCCGACGCTGCCGGTTGTCGCTCTGCAGATCGGGCAGGTACCGACGTCGCCCCATGATCGTCTCGGTGTAGCCGGTCTGCCGCGCCTCGTCGACGAGGCTACGCAGGTAGTCGCGCACGCCACCGAAGGTCTCGAAGTAGTCGTCCATCAGCGCCTGCGCCTCGCCCGTGGAGATGCTGAGCTGCTGGCTGAGACCGTACGACGACAACCCGTAGGCCAGGCCATAGTTCATCGCCTTGATGCGGGCCCGCAGGCCACCGTCGATGTCCGACGGATCACGGTCGAACACCTTGGCCGCCATGACCGTGTGGAAGTCGTGCCCGGAGCGGAAGGCCTCGATCAGGTCGGCGTCCTCCGACAGATGGGCCATGATGCGCATCTCGATCTGGCTGTAGTCGGCCGTGAGCAGCGTGTCGAACCCGTCGCCCACGCAGAACGCCTCACGGATGCGCCGTCCGGACTCGGTGCGGATCGGGATGTTCTGCAGGTTGGGGTCGGCCGAGCTCAGCCGCCCCGTCGCCGCGATCGTCTGCGCGTACGTCGTGTGGATGCGACCGTCGGGCTGCACGGTCTTCTGCAGACCCTCCACGGTCTGGCGCAGCCGTGTGACGTCGCGATGGGCCAGCAGGGCGGCCAGGAAGGGGTGCTCGGTCTTGACGAAGAGCTGCTGCAGGGCCTCGGCGTCGGTGGTCCAGCCCGTCTTGGTCTTCTTCGTCTTGGGCATCTCGAGCTGATCGAAGAGCACCTCCTGCAGTTGTTTGGGCGAGCCCAGGTTGACCTCGCGGCCGATCGCGTCATGGGCATCCTGCGCCGCGGCGAGCATCCGCTCGGTGAACTCGCCGTGGAGGGCCTCGAGGTGGTCGGAGTCGACCCCGATGCCACGTGCCTCCATGCGGGCGAGGACGTCGATGAGCGGCAGCTCGAGGTCGCGCAGGAGCGTCAGCGACTCCTGCTGCTGCAGCTCGACCTCGAGCACGACCCAGAGGTCGAGCGTCGCCCGGGCCCGCTGCGCGGCGGCGTCGGCCCCGGCGGAGTCGTCGTCGAACGCGAGCTGGCCGGAGTCCTGGCCCACCCCGAGCTCGCGCTTGAGGTAGCGCAACGACAGGTCCGCGAGGTCGTACGACCGTTGGTCGGGCTTGACGAGGTAGGTCGCGAGCGCCGTGTCGGCCCGCACCCCCGCGAGGGACCACCCCTGCGCGGCGAGGGCGTGCTGCTGACCCTTCGCGTCGTGCATGACCTTGGGGCGCTCGGCGTCGGCCAGCCACGCGGCGAGCGCGGTGTCGTCGTCGGGCGTGAGGGTGCCGGTGTCGATCCAGGCCGCTGTCCCCGTCGCGGTGGCGACGGCGATCGAGTCGGCGCGGGCGGCCACGGGACGCAGGACGCCGGCGACGTCGACGCCGACGGCGCCCGCTTCTGCCCCGGCCTGCTCCGCGAGCCACGACGACACCTGCCCCGCGGCCAGCACCGTGACGTCGACCTCGACGCCGGCATCGGCGGCCACGTGCTCGTCGCCGCCACCGAGGTATTCGAACAGGCGCGTGCGCAGCGCCGCGAACTCGAGGGCGTCGAACACCGTGTGGATCGCCTCGCGGTCCCACTCGGTGGTGAACGCCAGGTCAGCGGGGCCGGCCGGCAGGTCGAGATCGCGGATCAGGGCGTTGATGCTGCGGTTGCGGATGACGTCGTCGAGATGGGCCCGCATGGACTCGCCCGCCTTGCCCGGGATCTGGTCGACCTTGGCGATGATCTCGTCGAGCGACCCGAACTGACCGAGCCACTTGGCGGCGGTCTTGGGCCCGACGCCGGGCACGCCGGGCAGGTTGTCGCTGGTCTCGCCCACCATGGCCGCGATGTCGGGGTAGTTGACCGGCATCACGCCGTACTTGTCGTGCACCGCGGTCGGGGTCATCCGGGCGAGGTCGGACACGCCCTTGCGCGGGTAGAGGACCGTCGTCCGGTCGGTCACGAGCTGGAGGGCGTCGCGGTCGCCGGTGCAGATCAGGACGTCCATGCCGGCCGCCTCGGCCTGCGTCGCGAGGGTCCCGATGATGTCGTCGGCCTCGAAGCCGTCCTTCTCGAACGTCTGGATGTGCAGCGCGTCGAGCACCTGCTTGATCAGCGGGATCTGGCCGGTGAACTCCTGCGGCGACTTCGAGCGGTTGCCCTTGTAGTCCGGGTACTGCTCGAGACGGAACGTCTGGCGCGAGACGTCGAAGGCCACCGCGACGTGCGTCGGCGCCTCGTCGCGCAGCACGTTGATGAGCATCGACGTGAAGCCGAAGACGGCGTTGGTGTGTTGCCCGGTCGTCGTCGCGAAGTTGTCGACGGGAAGGGCGAAGAAGGCACGGTAGGCGACCGAATGGCCGTCGATCAGCAGGAGGCGGTCCACCCGCCTGACTCTAGTCGCCACCGCCGACAGCGAGGCGGGGGTGCCTGGCTAGGACCGCGGTCGGATGCTGCGCGGCTCGCCCTGCCGCCGGCGCAGCGTGCGACGCACCGCGATGAGCTTGCCGGTGTCGCGCGAGTTGGTCGCCTTCGTCGTCAGGCGAGAGCGCAGCTTGCTGGACTGGATGGCCCGCAGCACCGCGATCTGGTTGAACCCGATCTTGGTGAGGTAGCGGTGCGGCTCCCGCGAGTGCACCGGGATCGCCGCCACGACGATCTCGCAGTTGTGGTCCTCGCCGTAGCTCGCGGCCGCCGACAACAGCGTCGATGCGACGGACTTGCGACGAAAGCGCGGTGACACCTGGATCTCGGTCACGATCAGGATGCGCGTCAGGTTGATCGGCGTCAGCGTGCCGATGTCGCACACGGTGGCGCCGATGATCTCGCCGTCGACCAGCGCCAGGATGATGCGCTTGTCGGGGCGACTCAGGGTCAGCTCCAGCGCTGACGCGGCCTCGGCCACACCCGGCTCGCGCCACAGCGACTGCTGCGTGAACGCCTCGGACCCCTCGTCCTGGCTCGCTCCGACACACTCGGCCCAAAGCGTCACGAGCGCGGCGGCATCCTCGCGATCGGCGTCTCGCAGGACGATGTGCGGTCGGGCTGACATGCCGTTGCTGCCTCTCGTCCGGGACACTCCCACAACCGTGCCGAGCTGAACTGACACACTACGCGCTGGGCCGGGCGTTCGTGCCCGGCACGTGACTCAGTCGTCGAGGGAGACCATACATGTTCGTCGGTTTCGGCACCGTCACCAACGTGCTGACCGTCGTCGTCGGATCCGGTCTCGGTCTGCTGATCGGCCACCGCCTGACCCCGCACGTCCGCACCACGGTCACGGCAGCCCTCGGCCTGGTGACCCTGCTGATCGCCGGGCAGGCCGCCGTCGCGGTGTCCGACCGGGCACTCAGCGACGCCGTCGGCACCAGCGCGCCGATGCTGATCGTCCTGGGCTCGCTGGTCATCGGGGGCATCATCGGGTCGCTCCTGCGGCTCGAGCAGCGGGTGGAGGACCTCGGCGGCTGGCTGCAGGACAGGTGGTCCCGCGGCGAGGACGACCGGTTCGTCGAGGGCTTCGTCATCAGCTCGCTGGTGTTCTGCATCGGACCGCTCACGATCCTGGGGTCGATCAACGAGGGCCTCGGCAACGGAGCCGACCAGCTGCTGCTCAAGGCGACCCTCGACGGCTTCGCTGCGCTCGCTTTCGCCGCCTCGTTCGGCATCGGCGTCATGGCGTCCGCACTCTCGGTCGGTCTGATCCAGGGCTCCCTCACGGCGGTCGGCGCCGTCGTCGGGACGTTCCTGCCGGACGCCCATCTGGCCGTCCTGACAGCGACTGGCGGACTGATCCTGATCGGGGTCGCGATGCGGCTGCTCGACCTCCGGACGTTCGCGGTCGCCGACCTGCTGCCAGCACTCGTCGTGGCACCGATTCTGTGCCAGATCGTCATCGTCGTCCGCTGATTCGGGACCAGAACGAACGAAACCCAACTGTTACCCGAATCGGACTAATCAGCGCGCACATGACTCCGTCATGTGGCTATAGTCCGAAGACCACCGAGCACCACCCTTGCAAGCCGACAGGAGTACCAGCGTGCGATTGCGAATCGCGGCCCTTCTCGCAGTAGTAGCGGGGGTGTTCATGCTGTTGTCCTCCGCACCTGCTCTGGCGGCAACCACCCCGACACCTGCGCCGACCGCAGCGGGCGGCACGCCGACAGTCAACGAACGTCCTGCTGAGGGCTCCTACATCGGTGTGACCCTCATCGACAGCTCCAAGGCCACCAAGGACGACGCGGGCAGCCCCGTCGCCGGGGTCGACCTCACGGTCACCACGGGCGACGGTGACGAGGTCGGCACGCAGACCACGGACGAGGCCGGCCAGGTGTTCATCCCGATCGAGGGCCTTGGCAAGTTCATCGTCGAGCTCGACCAGGACTCGCTGCCCGACGGCGTCGAGCTGAGCGGCGACGCGGCGACCACGAAGACCGTCACCGTCGTGCTGAGCGGCGGCACCTTCGTGCAGTTCCAGATCGGTGTCCAGGACGTCGTCACGACACCGTTCGCCGAGAGGCTCTCCCAGGCGACGGTCACCGGCCTGCGCAACGGCCTGATCATCGCCGTGGCCGCGCTCGGGCTGTCGATGATCTTCGGCACCACGGGCCTCACCAACTTCTCGCACGGCGACATCATGACGTTCGGAGCGTTCGCGACATACGTCGTCAACGTGTCCATCGGGCTGCCTGTCGCGGCCGCCGCGATCGTGGCCGTGGTGATCGGAGGCCTCTACGGGTGGGCCAACGAACGGATCCTCTGGCGTCCTCTGCGGCACAAGGGCATCGGGCTGATCGCCATGATGATCGTGTCCATCGGACTGTCGCTCTTCCTGCGCAGCGTGTTCCAGTTCTTCTTCGGCACCACCCCCCGCGCGTACGACGAGTACGCGGTCCAGCGGCAGAAGGACTTCGGTCCGTTCTCCCTGGCCCCCCGCGACCTGTGGGCCATGGGCATCTGCGTCGTCGTCATCGCCGTCGTCGTCACCCTGCTGATGACGACACGGATCGGCAAGGCCACCCGGGCGGTCTCGGACAACCCCGCGCTGGCGGCGTCCTCCGGCCTGCGGGTCGATGGCGTCATCTCGACGGTCTGGATCGTCGGTGCCGCCATCACGGCACTCGCGGGCGCGCTGCAGGGCCTGCTCAACCAGGTGACGTTCACGCTCGGCTTCAACCTGCTGCTCCTGATCTTCGCCGCGGTGACCCTCGGTGGTCTCGGCACGATCTGGGGCTCGCTGCTGGGGTCGATCGTCATCGGAGTCTTCGTCAACGTGGGGCCCGTGCTGTTCGGGGTCCCCGAATCGATCAAGAACGCGGGCGCTCTCGCCGTGCTGATCCTGGTGCTGCTCGTCAGACCCCAGGGAATCCTCGGTCGCAAAGAGCGGGTTGGGTGAGCTGACATGGACATTTCCTCGATCATCAACGATTCCTTCTCGGCCGCGCTCGGCCCGACGGCGATCGTCTACGCGCTCGCCGCGATCGGTCTCAACATCCACTTCGGATACACGGGCCTGCTCAACTTCGGCCAGGCCGGCTTCATGGCGGTCGGCGCGTTCGGCCTGGCGGTCAGCGTGTCGACGTACGGCATGCCGTTCGGCTTCGCCCTGCTGGTCGGCATGGTGCTGCCACTGGTGCTGGCGGTGGTCCTCGGCGTACCCACCCTGAGGCTGAGAGCCGACTACCTGGCCATCGCCACCATCGCCGCGGCGGAGATCATCCGCCTGGTGATCTCCTCGGTCGAGGCGGCCGACGTGACCGGAGGCACCAAGGGGCTCACCGGATTCGCCGGGGCCTTCTACGACCTCAACCCGTACAGCTCCGGGCTCGACATCGGCATTGCCAGCTTCTCCCCCGGACGGCTCTGGGCGATGACGGTCGGATGGACGGTCGTCGCACTGGGCTGCGTCCTGGTGTGGCTGCTGATGCGCAGCCCCTGGGGCCGCATCCTGCGGTCGATCCGTGAGGACGAGGACGCCGTCCGGTCGCTGGGCAAGAACGTGTACGCGTACAAGATGCAGGCGCTCATGCTTGGTGGCTTCTTCGGCGGACTGGCCGGCATCTTCTTCGCCATCCAGAAGTCGTTCGCCTCACCCGGCGACTACAGCACCAACATCACCTTCTACGCCTACACGGCGCTCCTGCTCGGTGGCGCCGCGCGCGTGCTCGGCCCGGTCGTCGGAGCCATGATCTTCTGGTTCCTGCTCAACGGCATCGGCACGGTCATGAGCCAGCTCACCGCCGGGCCCGACCCCATCCTGCCCGCGTCGGTCATCGACAGCAGTCAGGGATCGCTCGTTCGATTCGTCCTGGTCGGTCTCGGCCTCATGCTGCTGATGATCTTCCGACCCCAGGGAATCTTCGGCGACCGAAAGGAGCTGGCCATCGATGGCCGCTGACATCTCCACCGCCCAGGCCGCACTCGCTGACGTCCAGCCGCAACCAGGAGCGCCGAAGCCGGACCCGATCATCGTCGGCGACAACATCACCCGCACGTTCGGCGGTCTCACGGCCGTCGACGTCGACCACATCGAGATCCAGCGAGGTGTCATCACCGCGCTGATCGGCCCGAACGGCGCCGGCAAGACGACCCTGTTCAACCTGCTGACCGGATTCGACGAGCCCGACAGCGGGCACTGGACCTTCAACGACACCCCACTCGCCAAGGTGGCCGCCTACAAGGTCGCCCGGCTCGGCATGGTGCGCACGTTCCAGCTGACGAAGGTGCTCTCCAAGCTCACCGTCATCGAGAACATGCGTCTGGGTGCGACGGGCCAGCGCGGCGAGAAGTTCTGGACTGCTCCCTTCCGGTCGCTGTGGAAGTCGCAGGAGGACGCGAACACCCTGCGTGCCGACGACCTGCTCGGACGGTTCAAGCTCGACGCCAAGCGCGAGGACTTCGCCGGATCGCTGTCAGGCGGTCAGCGCAAGCTGCTCGAGATGGCTCGCGCGCTGATGGTCGACCCCGAGCTGATCATGCTTGACGAGCCCATGGCAGGCGTCAACCCGGCGTTGAAGCAGTCGCTGCTGGGCCACGTGAAGTCGCTGCGCGACGAGGGCCGCACGGTCCTGTTCGTCGAGCACGACATGGACATGGTGCGCGACATCTCCGACTGGGTCATCGTCATGGCCCAGGGCAAGATCGTCGCAGAGGGCGATCCCCAGACCGTCATGTCAGATCCACGGGTGATCGACGCCTACCTGGGTGCCCATCACGACACCGACATCACCGAGATCGACGTCGAGGACCTCGAGCAGGCCGCCGAGGCCGAGCTCGACGAGGAGGCACACTCATGACCGAGACCCCCGTGCAGTCCGAACGGGACAAGCACCTGGCCCACGCCGACGGCGCGGTGCTGCGTGCGGACAACCTGATCGCGGGCTACCTGCCCGGCGTCAACATCCTCAACGGTGCTGATCTCTACTGCCAGCCCGGCGAGCTCGTCGGCATCATCGGCCCCAACGGCGCCGGCAAGTCGACCCTGCTCAAGGCGCTCTTCGGGCTGGTCAAGATCCACGAGGGAGACGTCCTGCTGAAGGGCGACTCCATCACCAACCAGCGCGCCGACCAGCTCGTCACCAAGGGCATCGGTTTCGTTCCGCAGACCGAGAACGTCTTCCCGAGCCTGACGATCGAGGAGAACCTCGAGATGGGGTGCTTCCAGGAGCCGAAGAAGTTCCAGGAGCGGTTCGAGTTCGTGACCGACCTGTTCCCCCGCCTCGGCGAACGCCGCAAGCAGCGCGCCGGCCAGCTCTCCGGTGGTGAGCGGCAGATGGTGGCGATGGGCCGCGCCCTGATGATGGACCCCTCGGTGCTCCTGCTCGACGAGCCCTCAGCAGGCCTGTCCCCCGTCCTCCAGGACGAGGTCTTCGTGCAGACCCGCAACATCAACAAGGCTGGCGTGTCGGTCATCATGGTCGAGCAGAACGCTCGTCGCTGCCTGCAGATCTGCGATCGCGGCTACGTGCTCGACCACGGCACGACGGCGTACTCCGGCACGGGCAAGGCCCTGGTGAACGATCCCCGCGTCATCGAGCTGTACCTGGGCACGCTGGGTCAGAAGGACGACTGACCGACCGGCACCCTCACCCTCGAGGGCCCCGAGCAGATGATCTGCTCGGGGCCCTCGCACGTCTGCGCTCCCCCCACCGACCGGGTGCTCGCCCACGACGATGCCCCCGCCCCCTCTGATGAGGGGACGGGGGCATCGATGATGCGGGGTGGAATCAGCCGTCGGCCGGGTCCGGAACCGCGCCGGCGATGAAGTCGACCGGCTTGTAGGTGTTGTCTGCGCCGTACTCGTAGATACCGATGGACGCAGCCGTCGGGCTACCGGTCGAGCCGAGCTCGATCGGGCCGGAGACGCCGTCGTAGTCGATGTCGGTACCGGCGTCGATCAGTGCGATGCAATCCTTGAACGTCTCGCACTTCTCGCCGTCCTTCGTCACGCCCGGCAGCTCCTTGGCGATGTCGGCACCGGCGTCGGACTTGGCAACCGCAGCAGCCAGGGCAGACGTGATGACGGCGTCGTAGGACTCGGCCGAGTAGGAGAAGTCCTTCAGCGAGGGGTCGACCTCGAGCAGACGCGCCTGGAACTCCTCGGGAGCCTTCGCACCGGGGATCGTGCCCTTGGTACCGGTGAGGGTGCCCTCGGGCAGCGCGTTGTCGGTGTCAGCGGCGTAGCTGGCCGTGTTGCCGTCCACGAAGTAGGTCGGGACGTCCTGCGGGCCAGCGCCGACAGCCTCGAGAGCCGGGATGATCTTGGCGGTCTCGGCGAAGGCGATCACGACGACGGCGTCGGGCTTGGCGTCAGCCACACCCTGAGCCTGCGTGTCGAACTCGGCGGCAGTTGCGCCGTAGAGCTGCTTGGTGGCGATCTTGCCACCGGCGGCCTCGACGTTCTTGCTGATCTCGTCGGTCAGCGTCGTGCCGTACGGGTCCTGCGTGGAGAGGATCGCGACGTTCTTGCGACCGTCCTGCGTCAGCAGGTTGGCGACGACGGCACCCTGGAGGATGTCGGACGGCGCCGTACGGAAGTAGAGGTCGGGCTTGTTGAACGGCGCGACCAGGTCGAAGTCGGTCGAGGTGTTGGCCGGCGAGTAGACCAGCGCACCTTCCTTCATGGCGTCCTCGACGAACGACTTGGTGACGCCCGAGGATGCAGCGCCGATGATGACGTCGGTGCCGGCCTTGATCAGCTTGGCCGACTCCTCCGGAGCGATCTCCGGGTCGCCCTCGCCGTTGCCACCCGAGTCGCCCTTGATGCTCTTGATGGGCTTGCCCAGCACGCCGCCGGCCTCGTTGACGTCCTTGACCGCGAGGTCGACGCCCGCAAACTCCGGGGGGCCGAGGAAGGCCAGGTTGCCCGTGGCCGGGAGAAGGGAACCGATGGTCAGGACGCCGTCACCCTTGGCAGCCGGGGCGGCCGAGTTGCCGTCGGAGCCGCCGTCACTGTCGCTGCCGCCGCCACAGGCAGCAAGAACGAGAGCACTGGCCGCTGCCACTGCAGCGAGGCGAATCGTTGTGGTACTGCGTTTCATCAATCCTCCGGATAGGTAGAAAGCCCGTGGCCCGCGCCAAGGTGCCTGTACATACCCCCGAACCTAGTCTCACGCCGGGTCAATTGGGTCAAGGTTCCCGGAGCGCTCGGTTAAGTAGCCGATTTGTAACCTGATGCGGATTCCGCATCGATCTGGCCTCTACTCGGGTGATCTGCCCAGTTCCGGGCCGTGATCGACGACGCCCTGCGCCACCTGGCCCATCGTCAGCCGCAGGTCCATCGCCGTCCGCTGGATCCAGCGGAACGCCTCGGGCTCGGAGAGGCCGAGGGCCTCCTGCAACAGCCCCTTCGCCCGCTCGACGGCCTTGCGCGTCTCGAGCTGGTCGGTGAGGTCTCCGACCTCCTGCTCGAGTGCCGTGATCTCGGCGAAGCGGCTGCGAGCCATCTCGATGGCTGGCACCAGGTCGGACGCCGTGAACGGCTTGACGAGGTAGGCCATCGCGCCCGACTGGCGGGCGCGCTCGACGAGGTCCCGCTGGCTGAAGGCGGTCAGCATGACGACGGGTGCGATGCGGGCCTGGGCGATCTGGGCGGCCGCGGCGATGCCGTCGAGCTTCGGCATCTTGACGTCCATCACCACGAGGTCGGGCCTGAGCTCCATGACCAGGGCGACGGCGACCTCGCCGTCGGCCGCCTGGCCGACGACGTCGTAGCCCTCCTCGACCAGCATCTCGGCCAGATCGAGGCGGATCAGGGCCTCGTCCTCGGCGATCACGACGCGCGGCGAGGGGGTCGGTCCCGATGACGGGTTCAGGTCGCTCACGTGAGAAGGTTATACGGCCTTCTGGGAGGCATGCCGAGTTGGCGGAATGGTAGACGCGACGGTCTCAAAAACCGTTGTCCGAAAGGGCGTGCGGGTTCGAGTCCCGCACTCGGCACCCGATTCTGACCGGGATTTCAGCACCAATCCGGTAGCGAGTAGTCCACGTACACACCATGGACACCGACTACTCGCTAGACTGTTCGAATGGCGACCGTAGTCAGGTACGAAGCGAAGTCCGGCAAGGTCACGTTCAAGGTTCGATTCCGCATCGGAACACGCTCCTCGAGCGAGACGTTCGTGACCCGCAAGGATGCCGACAGGTTCGTGAAGCTCGTCGAGGCCGTCGGCGGCGCCCGAGCCCGAGCAGTCATCCAAGAGGCCGAACCAGGCGACGTCTTGGACCACAACCTGCGCGACGTCGCCCTGAAATGGCTGGAGTGGAAGTCAGCCAAGAGAGCCGACGGCACTCCCCTGCGTGTCCGCTCCACCTACACCACCACCCGGTACGGGCAGTTGATCCGCAACCAGATCGTCCCGCACCTGGGCGACAAGCCGCTGAACCTCGTCAGCGAAGCCGACATCCAGCAGTGGGTCGACATCCTGTCCGGGACCCTCGCAGCGAAGACCGTCGCCGACGCCCACTCGGTGCTCCACGCGATCTACAAGTGGG
>JBKJIW010000035.1:0-39323 GCA_046598255.1 Aeromicrobium sp.
CCACCTCGCTGGTCGCGAGGATGTCGAGCACGCGATGGGGTTCGGTCACCTGGAAGTACGTCGCGATGTTGCCGTAATAGTCGCGGTCCTCGGTCCGGTCCCCGGTCGCCGGCGCAAGTGTCAGCTCGCGCCGAGCGACGCGCTGCCACGGCAGCTCCCGTGGCACGAGGTAGGCGATGCCCAGGCTGTCGCTGACGTCCTCGTCGTACGAGTACGTCGTCCGGTGCGACACGCGGTAGCGCCGCGAGCCACTCATTCGGTCACCGTCGCGAAGCCGAACGAGCGCGGGATCGGGCCGGCCGCGAAGTGGAGCTCGCCCACCGCGTCGGCGAAACGGGTCAGCTGACCGTGGTAGCCGGTCAGGAACCGCTCGAGGTTGGGGCGCCTCTCACCCTCGATGGCCGTCAGTGCGGCGATGTCGGCGCGCTCCAGCTCGTCGGCGAGGTCGTCGAGCAGGCGCTCCGGACGCGTCGAGCCGGTCGACTCTGGCATGGCCGACAGGTGCTGCCGCATCTCGGCGATCCCGAACGCGAGCGACCGGGGGTTCTCGACGTCGGTCAGCAGCAGGTCCAGCACGCTGGCGACGCGGACGTACCCGCGATAGCGACGACGGTGCGTCACAGCACTCTCCGCGGCGGCCAGGACGGCGTTGTGCACGTCGCGGTCGATGTCGATGCCCCGGCGGACGGTGGTCGTCGCCCGCAGCAGCTGGCACAGCTGCAGGCCCCGCTCGATCGCCCGACCGGTGCAGATCATCCGCCAGCCGGGATCGCGCATCATGTTGGCGGTGACGCCCTGCAACGACAGGACACCGGTCAGCATCTGTCCGGCGCTCTCGGCCACCTGGTGGCTGTAGTGGTAGGTCGAGAGCAGGCCGGAGGCTCGTTCGGTCCAGCTGAACGCCTGCCACGTGTCGGGCGAGAGCTGGTCGCGGACGCTCTGCGCGGCATCCCTCAGGGAGCCGATCGACTGCGCCACCGATCCGGGCCGGTGGGCGTCGAGCAGCAGCGACCGGAAGTTGTCGTCGAGCTGGTCGACGCCCGGCCGCGGCGCGCTGAGCCGGGCGATCGCCGCCATCAGGACTGCGAGGCTCGCGCCACCGGCCGTGTGCGGACGGGACCGGAAGTCCTCCGCGCTGGCGTGGGCCGCGAGCACGAGACGCAGCATGTCCTCCGCGCGCTCGGCGTAGCGGCCGAGCCAGAACATGTCCTCCAGGATGCGAGGCACCATCGCCGCGGGGGCGCGGACGTTCGTGAGGGGCAGGACCTCGACCAGCCCCTGGTCGGGGTCCTCAGGCCGCTCCTTGAGCACCCAGACGTCCTTGCTGGACGCGGGACCGCCCGTCTCCTGGACGGTGGCCAGACCGCCGACGAGCGGCCGGTACGTCGACCCGTAGCGCAGGGTGAAGGTGCGCAGCGTGAGCGACTGCGGATGCACGCCTCGAGCGTCGAGCGTGGGCGACTGCGACAGCGGGAGCAGCTCCTGACCCACGTAGCGGTGCGGCTCGGCCGCGATCAGCTCGGCGAGCTGGTCGGCGGAGTGGTGCTCCAGGTCGACGGCGTGGTCGATCGTCCTGACCGCGAGGCCGTCGAGGTTGTCGAGCACGTACGCCCTGGAGCGCTCGTCGCCCGTCCAGTAGGTCTGCACCGACGGCAGGCGCAACGGCTCGTCGAGCAGCATCTCGCACATCGCCGACATGAACGGGAGCATCCCCGCGTTCTCGAGCACCCCGGCGCCGAGCCCGTTGACGACCCGCACCGAGCCGCGACGCACCGCCTCCGACAGGCCGGCGACGCCGAGCTGGGAGCCCTTGCGCAGCTCGAGGGAGTCGCTCCAGGCCGCATCGACCCGTCGCAGGATCACGTCGACGCGCTCCAGTCGTCCGAAGACCCGCATCCAGACCGCACCCTCGCGCATCACGAGGTCGCTGCCCTCGACGAGCGGGAAGCCCAGGCTCGACGCGACGAACGACTGGTCGTACGCCGTCTCCGAGTGCGTGCCGGGCGACAGCACGACGACCCGTGGGTTGGGCGCGTGGCCCGGAGCGGAGTCGATCAGCGTCGCCCGCAGGGCCTGGAAGAACGGTGCCATGCGGTGCAGGCCGGCCTGCCGGTAGAGCTCCGGCAGCACCCGGGAGATGACGCGCCGGTTCTCCATCGCGTAGCCGATGCCGGACGGCGCCTGCGCGCGATCGGCCAGCACCTGCCACTCACCCGACGCGTTGCGCCCCAGGTCCGCGGCCGCGATCAGCAGCGGGTGGGGGTCGTGAGCCGAGGCCCGGGCCGAGACCCGCAGGAATCCCTGGTGGGCGAACACGACGGCCGGAGGCAGCACTCCGGACGACAGCAGCCTCTGCGGCCCGTAGAGGTCGACCAGGATGGCGTTGAGCAGCTCCGTGCGCTGGGCCAGGCCCACCTCGAGGGGGTTCCACTCCGCGGCATCGACCACGAGCGGGAACGGGTCGAGCCGCCACGGTCCCGGTTCCTGCTCCGGCGGCGTGTAGGTCACGCCGTCGTTGGCCAAGGACCGCTGGATGTCGCCGCCGACCCGCCGCAGGTCGTCCTGCGTGAGCTGCACGGCCGTCTCGGCCAGGAGGCGCCAGCTCGGGCGCAGGCTGCCGTCGGGCGCGACGACCTCGTCGTAGCGGGGTGGTTCGCCGGTGAGGGTCGGCTGCGTGACCGCTGCGGAGTAGTCGCGGAGCGCCGTCATCGTCTCCCTGCCCCGTCGGCCGTGCCGTCCGGCACGGTGCGGCGCAGGTCGAGCGTGTGCGGGTACTCCTCGCTGGCGGCCCGGCGGCCGGCCTCGCGCATCGCAGCGACGTCGAGCTCGCCCGGCGTGTGACCGAACGGCTCGAAGCGGCTGGAGCGGCGCGCCTCGGCCTCGCGCGCGTTGATCGGAGGGCGCTCGTGGGCGCGTCCGCCGGGGTGGACGACGTGATAGGTCGCACCACCCAGTGACGTCGCGGACGCGATGTCGACGACGTCGAACCGCAGCGGTGCGTGCGCCTCGATCGAGGGATGGAGCGCGGACGGGGGCTGCCAAGCGCGGTAGCGGACACCGGCGAAGTACTCGCCGGTCACACCCGTCGGAGTCAGAGGCACGGGAACACCTTGGCACGTCACGAGGTGCTGGTGCGGCAGAACGCCACGGACCGTCACCTGGAGCCGTTCGACCGACGAGTCGACGTAGCGCGCCATGCCGCCCGAGGTCGCCTCCTCCCCCAGCACGTGCCAGGGCTCGATCGCCGAGCGCAGCTCGATCTCGACCTCTCCCGCGCGCGCCAGCCCGATCCGGGGGAAGCGGAACTCGGTGAACGGATCCAGCCACGACGCCTCGAAGTCGATGCCGTGCTGGCGAAGATCTGCCACCACCGCGCCGATGTCACGGATCGCGCCCTGCGGCAGCAGGAAGTCCTCGTGCAGCGCGGTGCCCCATCGCACGAGAGGCGCGCGGTACGGCTTCTCCCAGAACATCGCAACGAGCGAGCGCACCAGCAACGACTGCAGCATCGCCATCTGCGGGTGGGGCGGCATCTCGAAGCCACGCAGCTCCAGCAGTCCGAGTCGTCCGCGCGACGAGTCAGGGCTGTACATCTTGTCGACGCAGAACTCGGCGCGGTGCGTGTTGCCGGTCAGGTCGGTGAGCAGGTGCCGCAGCGCCCGGTCGACGAGCCACGGCCGCGGCTCCTCGGTCTCGGCGGTGAGACGGTCGATCTCCTGGAAGGCGATCTCGGCCTCGTACAGCGACTCGGGCCGTCCCTCGTCGAAGCGCGGTGCCTGGCTCGTCGGGCCGATGAAGCGGCCGGAGAACAGGTACGACAGCGACGGGTGCCGTTGCCAGTACGTCATGAGACTCATGAGCAGGTCGGGTCGACGCAGCATCGGTGACGCGGCCGGCTCGTGCCCGCCCAGGGTGATGTGGTTGCCGCCGCCGGTGCCGGTGTGGACGCCGTCCAGGTCGAACTTCTCGGTGGTCAGCCGGGCGTGGCGGGCGATGTCGTACAAGGTCATCGTCAGCTCGCGCAGCTCGGCCCACGAGCTCGTCGGCTGCACGTTGACCTCGATGACGCCGGGGTCGCTCGCCACCACGAGCTGCGTCAGACGTGCGTCAGGCGGCGGCCCGTACCCCTCGATGACGACGCGCTGGGCGAGCATCGTCGCGGCGGTGTCGATGACGCGCAACAGGTCGCTGTAGTCCTCGAGGCGCTCGGTCGGTGGCAGGAACACGTGGACGAAGCCGCCGCGCGCCTCGACCGCGAGCGCCGTGGTCGGCTCCTTCGCCGGGTCCACGACGGCGACCGACGGGATCCGCGGGTCGAGCCGGGGGCCCGCCTCGACGTACGACGGGTCGCCCGAGGCGTGCGGGTCCTCCCAGGTGATCGAGCTCAGCGGGAGGCGGAGCCCGACGGCCGACGTGCCCGGCAGCAGGACGATCCGGCCGCGCCTCAGCGACCAGTCCGGGCTCGTCCACTCCTCGCCCGTGACGAGCGGCAGCACCCAGCCGGTCGGCTCCACCTCGGTGGCGTCGAGCGACTCGGCGAAGGAGGCGTCGACGCGCTGGGGGTCGAGCCCCGGCCGCTCCCCGTCCGGGTCCCGCAGCTCCGTGAGCAGACGGGTCAGCGGATCCTCGTACGCCGCGCGCAGCTGCACGGCGGGCAGGCCGAGCAGCCGGGTGATCTCGCGGCTCAGGGCCTCTGCACGGGCGGGAGCGTCCGACTGCAACGTCGCGTCGTCCCACGGGTCTGCCAGCAGCGACGGGTCGGACCACAGCTGCTCACCGTCACCGCGCCACTGCAGCGAGATCTGCCAGCGCGGCAGCTCCTCGCCCGGGTACCACTTGCCCTCGCCGCGGTGCACGAGTCCGCCGCCGGCGTAGACCTCGCGCAGCCGTTCGGCGAGCTCGCTGGCCTTGACGCGCTTCTCCGGGCCGTCGGCCTGGGTGTTCCACTGCTCGGACGTGACGTCGTCGAGCCCCACGAACGTCGGTTCGCCGCCCTGCGTCAGGCGCACGTCGCCCGACTGGAGACGGACGTCGACGGCTGCGCCCAGGGCGTCGATCCGCTGCCACTCGGCATCGGTGTACGGCTTGGTGACCCGCGGGTCCTCGTGCACGCGACGGACCGTGTTGTGGAACGAGAAGTCGACGTTCGCGCGCTCCATCAACGTCCCGGAGATGGGGGCGGCCGACGACGGGTGGGGTGTCGCGGACAGGGGGATGTGGCCCTCGCCGGCGAACAGGGACGAGGTCGGGTCGAGGCCGATCCAGCCGGCGCCCGGCACGAAGTCCTCCGCCCAGGCGTGCAGGTCGGTGAAGTCCTCCATCGGGCCGCTGGGGCCGTCGATGCTCTTCTCGTCCGAGGTCAGCTGCACGAGGTAGCCCGAGACGAAGCGCGCCGCCAGACCGTACTGCCGCAGCAGCGAGACCAGCAACCACGAGCTGTCACGGCAGGAACCGATGCCCCGCTCGAGCGTCTCGTCCGGGCTCTGGACACCGGCCTCCATCCTCACGGAGTAGCCGACCGCGCCGTACACCGCCGCGTTGAGCTGCACGAGGAACGGCACCATCGCCATGCCCTCGGCCGGGATGTCGGGCAGCCGGTCACGGAACTCGGTGACGAGCGGGCCCGGGGTCTCGCCGTCGCCCTCTCCGACCGGCCGCAGGTACGGCGCGAGATCGGCCGCCAGCGACGGCTCGTACGTGAAGGGGTACGTCTCGGCGTACTCCTCGATGAAGAAGTCGAACGGGTTGACCACGACCATGTCGGCGACCAGACCCACCGTGATGTCGAGCGTCGACACCTTCTCGGGGAACACGAGCCGCGCCAGCCAGTTGCCGAACGGGTCCTGCTGCCAGTTGACGAAGTGGCTGCCGGGGCTGACGGTCAACGAGTAGGCCTCGATGGGCGTACGGCTGTGCGGGGCGGGCCGCAGACGCACGACGTGCGGCCCCAGCTCGACGGGGCGCTCGAAACGGTAGGTGGTCCTGTGCTCGAGAGCGACCTTGATCGACATGACTCTAGGGTGCCTCGAACAAGTGACAAGCAGGTAACCGGTACCGCCGTCAGGTGACGGGCACCAGCGTGAAGAGGACCAGCCAGGCGATGGGCGCCACGGCGATCAGGGAGTCGAGACGGTCCATCAGGCCACCGTGACCGGGCAGCAGGTCGCCCATGTCCTTGATGCCGAGATCGCGCTTGATCAGCGACTCAGACAGGTCGCCGAGCGTCGCGAAGACGACGCCCGCCACGCCGAGGATCACACCAACCCACCAGTCGCCGTCCAGGGCGATGGTCACGGTGCCGACGCCGGTGCCGATCCCCACGACCAGCGAGCCCGCGAAGCCCTCCCAGGACTTCTTCGGGCTGATCGTCGGCGCCATCGGGTGCTTGCCGAGCAGCACACCGGCGGCATATCCACCGATGTCGGACGCGACGGTCGCAGCGATGAAGGCCACGATGCGCCACGCCCCGTCGTCCTCCTTCAGCATCAGCACCACGAAGGTGCCCATGAGGTAGAGGTACGACAGCGAGAAGATGCCCGCGCTCACGTCGCGGACGAAGCCCTCGGCGCCGTCCGAGAGCCGCCAGACCATCGTGCCGATGACCGTCAGCGCCATCGCCACGGCGGCGGTCTCCATGCTGCCGAAGTAGCCCCCGACCAGCATGATCGTGCCGCCAGTGACGACCGGCAGCACCGGGATCGCGATGCGGGCGGTGCCGAACGCGCGGGTCAGCTCGAACAGACCGATGGCCAGCGCCACCGCCACGACGGCGATGAACGCCTCCTTGACCACGAACAGCGACGCGAACACCATCGCGACCAGACCCACGCCGACCGCGATCGACGCCGGAAGGTTCCGACCCGCGCGGCTCACCTTCAGGGCCTCCGCCGGTGTCTCCTCTGCGGGAGACTCAGACCTCAAGGAGCTCTGCCTCTTTGTTCTTGAGCAGCTCGTCGATGATCTCGACGTGCTTCTTGGTCAGCCCGTCGAGGCGCTTCTCGGCGCCGGTGTTGTCATCCTTGCTGATCTCGGAGTCCTTCTCGGCCTTGTCCATCGCCTGCTTGGCGTTGCGGCGCACGCCGCGCACAGCGATGCGCCCGTCCTCGGCCTTCGACTTGGCGAGCTTGATGTACTCCTTGCGGCGGTCCTCGGTGAGCTCGGGCAGCGTCACGCGCAGCACCTTGCCGTCGTCACTCGGGTTGACGCCGAGGTCGGACTCGCGGATGGCCTTCTCGATCGCCGGCTTGGCACCCGCGTCGTACGGCTGGATGATGACGGTCCGCGGCTCGGGCACCTGGAAGCCGGCCAGCTGGTTGAGGGGCGTCTGCTGCCCGTAGTACTCGGCGGTGATCTGGGCGAACATCGCCGGGTGGGCGCGTCCGGTACGGATCGCCGCGAACTCCTCGCGGGTGTGCTCGACGGCCTTGTCCATCTTGGTGTCGGCGTCGCGCAGGGTCTGGTCAATCACGATTCTGATCCCATCGGGGTAGCTGTGTCAGGGTAGTGCTGGAGCGTCCGCGCGGTCTAGGCCGCGTGGACGAGTGTTCCGATCTTCTCACCCCGGAGGACGCGCGCGATGTTTCCTTCGCCCTCCATGCCGAACACGATCATCGGCAGACGGTTCTCCATGCACAGCGCGAACGCCGCGGCATCGACGACCTTGAGCCCCATGCGCAGGGCGTCGTCGAACGTCAGGTCGTCGAACTTCTTGGCATCCGGATCGGTGCGGGGATCGGCCGAGTAGACCCCGTCGACGCCACTCTTGGACATCAGCACCGCGTCGGCCTTGATCTCGAGCGCCCGCTGGGCCGACACCGTGTCGGTCGAGAAGTACGGCATGCCGGCGCCGGCGCCGAAGATGACGACACGACCCTTCTCGAGGTGCCGGATGGCACGCCGCGGGATGTACGGCTCCGCGACCTGGCCCATCGTGATGGCCGACTGCACCCGGGTCTCGATGCCCTGCTTCTCGCAGAAGTCCTGCAGTGCCAGGCAGTTCATGACCGTGCCGAGCATGCCGATGTAGTCGGCGCGCGAGCGATCCATGCCCCGCTGGCTCAGCTCGGCCCCGCGGAAGAAGTTGCCACCGCCTACGACGATGGCCACCTCCACACCGGACCGGGTCGCCTCGGCGATCTGCTTGGCGATGCCGTTGACGACGTCCGGGTCGATGCCGATCTTGCCGCCCCCGAACACCTCGCCGGACAGCTTGAGCAGCACACGCTTCAGCTGGTGTCCGCCGGGAGAGGCCGGATCGTCGACATGCTCTGCAGTGGTCACGATTCCGGCCTCTCGATCAGCGGATGGGGTGTTGCTGGCGTGGCGGGTGGTCAGGCGCCGATCTCGATGTGCGCGAAACGCTTCAGCGTCACGCCGGCCTCATCGAGGAGTGCCTTGACCGTCTTCTTGTTGTCCTGCACCGAGGACTGCTCCAGGAGGACCTGCTCCTTGAAGAAGCCGTTGAGCCGACCCTCGGTGATCTTGACGATCGCCTGCTCGGGCTTGCCCTCCTCGCGTGCGGTGGCCTCCGCGATCTCGCGCTCCTTGGCGACGATCTCGGCGGGGACCTCCTCGCGCGTGAGGTAGCGCGGGCGCATCGCGGCGATCTGCATCGCGACGCCGCGGGCGACGTCGTGGCTGTCGCCCTCGAACTCCACGAGCACGCCCACCGCGGGGGGCAGGTCGCTGGCGCGGCGGTGCATGTACGTCGCGACGTTGCCGTCGAAGCTGGCCACGCGGCCGAGCTCGATCTTCTCGCCGATGACGACCGCGAGGTCGGCGACCGCCTCGCCCACGGTCTTTCCGCCCTCGAACGGCGTCGCGGCGAACTCCGCCGCGTCGGCCGGACGGGTCTCGTCGGCCTTCTCCGCCAGCTTCTCCGCGAGCGTGATGAACTGCTCGTTCTTGGCGACGAAGTCGGTCTCGGAGTTGAGCTCGACGATCGCGCTGCCGAAGTTGGCCACGAGGCCGGACGTGGCCTCGCGCTCGGCTCCGCGCTTGGCGGCCTTGGCGGCGCCCGAGATGCGGAGCACCTCGATCGCCTTCTCGAAGTCGCCGTCGGCCTCGGTGAGCGCCTTCTTGGCGTCCATCATTCCGGCGCCGGTGGCGTCGCGCAGCTTCTTGACCTCTGCGGCGGTGATTGCAGCCATGAGTTTTCCTTTACGAAGATGTGCAGTCGTGGGGTGCGGGTGTCAGGCGAGCGTCACTTGGAGCCGGCGAGCTTGAAGCCCGCGGCCTCGGCCGACTCGGCGGTGTCGAACCAGACCTCGGCCTCGGTGGAGTCGTACCACTGGCCACCCTCGAGGTGGTAGAGACCGGAGTCGGCGTTGCCCTTGACCGTGAAGCCCTTGGGAGCGTTGCCGCTCTTGAGCGGAGCCTTGGAACCGGCGCCGAAGGGAGCCGAGGCGGTGGCGCCCTCGGGAGCCTTGACGGCCGCCTCTTTGGTGTCGGCGGCGGCAGGAGCAGCCTCTTCGACGGCAGGCGCGTCGACGACCGCGGCGGCCGCAGGTGCAGCCTCCTCGGCGGGGGCGGAAGCGGGAGCGGGAGCGTCGGAGGCTGCGGCGACGGCTGCGGCCTCGGCGTCCTTCTTCTCCAGGAGCTCGCGCTCCCAGTCGGCCAGGGGCTCCTCGGCGCCGAGCTCGGCGCCGGGCTCCTCTTCGCCGGTCTTGGCGCCACCGCGGGCGATGAGGCCCTCGGCGACGGCGTCGGCGATGACCCGGGTCAGCAGGCCGACCGAGCGGATCGCGTCGTCGTTGCCCGGGATCGGGAAGTCGACGTCGTCGGGGTCGCAGTTGGTGTCGAGGATCGCGATGATCGGGATGCCGAGCTTCTTGCACTCGTCGACCGCGAGGTGCTCCTTCTTGGTGTCGACGATCCAGGCAGCGGCCGGTGTGCGGCCCATGTCCCGGATGCCGCCGAGGGTGCGCGAGAGCTTCGCGTACTCGCGGCTCATGCCCAGGAGCTCCTTCTTCGTGCGGTTGGAACCCGCGACGTCGTCGAAGTCGATCTCCTCGAGCTCCTTCATGCGCTGGAGGCGCTGGTGCATCGTCTGGAAGTTGGTGAGCATGCCGCCGAGCCAACGCTGGTTGACGTAGGGCATGCCGACGCGCTTGGCCTGCTCCTCGATCGGCTCCTGCGCCTGGCGCTTGGTGCCGACGAACAGGATGGTGCCGCCACGGGCGACGGTGTTCTTGACGAAGTCGTAGCCAGCATCGATGTAGGCCAGCGACTGCTGGAGGTCGATGATGTAGATGCCATTGCGCTCGGTGAAGATGAAGCGCTTCATCTTGGGGTTCCAGCGACGGGTCTGGTGTCCGAAGTGGACACCGCTCTCGAGCAGCTGGCGCATGGTGACGACGGCCATGGTCGTATCTCCTTGTGGCACGCGTGAGCGTGCCGGTTCCTGGTTGACTCACCGCCGGTTGACGGTGACCTGGCGCCTGTCGAGAACGACCCACCCCATAGGGACCAGGATCGCTTCCGCATTCAGCTCTCACGTCATACGGAGACAGGCGCGCGAATTTCACTTCCGAAGAAGTGATCGTGCCGAGTCTAGGGCACTGCCCCGTCCGGAGAGAAATCCACAGCAGACGCTCCTGTCGCCGGTTCTCCCCAGGCCGCGGCTCGCCCCTGCGGCGGGCGGTCCGTGACGGCTTGGCTGGCACCATGCGTCCCCGTCTCCTCCTGGTCCCCGTCTCCCTCCTCCTCACCGTCGCCTGCATCGCCGCACCGGCCGGAGCATCGCAGGAGCCGTGGTCGTGGCCGCTCGACGACCGCCGTGTCGGAGAGCGGTTCGACCCGCCCGCCGACCCCTACGGGCCGGGGCATCGCGGCGCCGACCTGAGCGGTGCCGTCGGCGATCCTGTGCACGCCGTCGCGGCCGGCCGGGTCACGTTCGCCGGTCAGGTGGGCGGGGTGCCGGTCATCACGATCGACCACGGACGTGAGCGGTCGACCTACCAACCGGTGGCCGCGGTCGTGCGGGTGGGCGACGCGGTCGCGGACCGTCAGCTCATCGGCACGCTGCTGGGCGAGCGCAGCCACTGCGCGGGCGCCTGCCTGCACCTGGGCCGGATCGCGGGCGAGGAGTACCTCGATCCGCTGGAGCTGCTCGCCATCGGACGGTTCCGCCTCATCACTCCCGACGGCAGGCCGCCTGCACCCCCTGCCACCGCAGGTGCACTGTCCCGGCCGGTCGGCGGGCCGATCACCTCGGCCTTCGGCATGCGCGTGCACCCGATCACCGGCGTCCGCAAGCTCCACGACGGCACCGACTTCGGGGTCCCGTGCGGCACGCCCGTCCACGCGGCGTCATCCGGCGTGGTCGTCGCCAGCGGACAGCGCGGGGCCTACGGCCATCAGGTCGCGATCAGCCACGGACCGGGAGTGCAGACCTCCTACAGCCACCTGTCCCGACGCGGAGTGGCGGCCGGCGACCGCGTGGATGCCGGCGACGTCATCGGGCATGTCGGATCGAGCGGCTCGTCGACGGGCTGCCATCTGCACTTCATGGTCAGCCAGGACGGACGATCGGTCGATCCGATGACGATGCTGTGAGCGGCGGGTGAGGCTCAGGCCCGGGGGTGGGCCAGCCTGTAGGCGCTGCGGAGACGCTCGTTGCTGACGTGCGTGTAGATCTGGGTCGTGCCGAGCGAGGCGTGGCCCAGGATCTCCTGCACGCTGCGCAGGTCGGCGCCGCCCTCCAGGAGGTGGGTCGCGGCGGTGTGGCGCAGTGCGTGGGGGCCGACGTCGGGAGCGCCGTCGACGGCTGCCAGCCGGCCGTGGACGACTCGCCGCACGGCTCGCTGGTCGATGCGGCCGCCCCGCGCGCCCAGGAACACCGCCGCTCCGCTCGTCTCGACAGCCATGTCCGGACGCCCACGCTCGAGCCACAGCTCGACCGCGTCGGACGCCGGCAGGCCGTACGGCACCGCGCGCTCCTTGCGACCCTTGCCGAGCACACGGACCACGCGACGTCCCCGGTCGAGGTCGTCGATGTCCAGGCCCACGAGCTCACCGACGCGGATGCCGGTGGCGTAGAGCAGCTCGAGCATCGCCAGGTCTCGCAGGCCGCGGGCACCGTCGTCGACCAGGGCGGCGGTGGTCGCGTCCAGCAGCCCCCGCACCTCGGTCTCGCTCAGCGCGACCGGCAGCTCACGGTGCGCCTTCGGACTGACCAGCAGCGCCCCGGCGTCGGACGGCGCCCGACCGGTGCGCGCCAGCCAGGTCGTGAAGACCCGCGCGGAGGTCGCCCGGCGCGCGAGCGTCGTGCGGGCCTTGCCGAGGGTCTTGAGGTGGGCCAACCAGCTGCGAAGCGCGCGGATCGTCAGGTCTGCCGGATCGTCGATGCCGAGCCGCATCGCATGGGTGCCGAGATGGTCGATGTCGGTCATGTAGGCGCGCACGGAATGGGCCGAGAGATCGCGCTCGGCCCTCAGGTGGTGCTCGTACGCCGCCAGTGCTGCCGCCCACGGCTCGGTCAGCTCCTGGCTCTTGTCGGCGGTCATCCCCACCAGTGTGGTGCGCCGATGGTGTCACCCGACGTCGGCGCGCCGAGCGATGACCCATCCCCCACCCCGCCGTGCGACGAGCTCGCGCCGCTCGAGGACGACCAGCGCCGCGCGGACCTCGCGTGCGCTCAGGCGGGCCTCGGCGGCGATCTCGGTGAGAGAGCGGCTGCTGCGCCAGTCGAGCCCGTCGAGCGTGAGCCTGGCCGCCGGTGGCAGCTGGTCGAACTCGGTCAGGACCGGCTCATGACCGGGCGACTCCTCGGCGCCGAGACCGCCGAGCTCCTCGAGCACGTCCGCCCCGCTCGTGACGAGCACCGCCTGGCCACCCCTCACCGCCCCGTGCGTCCCGCCCGACGCCTTCGACGTGACCGGACCGGGCACCGCCATCGTCACCCTGCCCAGCTGGTCGGCCCAGTTCAGCGTGTTGAGGGACCCGCTGCGCACTGCGGCCTCGACCACGACCGTTCCGACCGTGAGCGCGGCGATCAACCGGTTGCGTGACAGGAACCGCCCCTTCATCGGGGTCTGGCCGGGAGCCTGCTCGCTGATGACGAGGCCCTCGTCGGCGATGCGACCCAGCAGCGACGAGTGGGCCCGCGGGTAGTCGACGTCCGCACCGCACGCGAGCACCGCCACGGTCGGACGTCCCACCGCCAGGGCGCCCCGATGGGCGCACGCGTCGATGCCGAAGGCCGCCCCACTCACCACCGACCACCCGTTGTCGGCGAGGTCGGCGCCGAGATCGGACGCGCACTCGGCGCCGTACGTCGTGCAGTCACGGGCTCCGACGACCGCGACGGACCGCTCCGTCAGCTGCGCCAGGTCGCCCGGACCCCGCAGCCACAGACCGATCGGTGCGCCCGTGGTGCCGTGGAGCGGATCGACGTGGTCGAGATCCTCGAGCCGGCGAGGCCACTCACGCCCTCCCGGGACGATCCACCGCAGGCCGGCAGCCCTCGCGCGCAGTCGGCAGGCCTCCAGCCGCCGGTCGAGGTCGTCCGCCCGCTCCGCCCATGCCGCCGGCACCGTGACGCCGCGTCCACGGTCGCCGCGGATGGCCGCGAGCACCCGGCCGGGCTCGTGCTCGCCGAGCAGATCGGGCAGGCGCGCGTCGCCCGGCTCGATCACCAGGCTGAGCGCGAGCCGGTCGTCGCCCCTCACGAGGCCTGCACCATGTCGCGCATCGGCCCGCCGAGGGCCGTACCCCGGCGCAACGACAGCGCCGCCTCGACGTCGTCGGCACCGGGGACGTCATGCCCCTGCAGGTCTCCGATGCTCCACGCCAGCCGCAGGATGCGATCGGCCGATCGTGCGTTGAGCTTGTTGGAGCGCAGCTGCTGATCGACCAGGACTCGCGCGTCGTCACGCACCGGCCACTGCTTGCGCAGCTCGACCCCGGGCACCTCGCTGTTGAGTCGCCACGGCGTGGCCGCGAGGCGTCGATGCTGGCGCTCACGAGCCTCGATGACACGAGCCGCAAGATCGGCCGTCGACCGGGCCCCCGCCATCGCCGACACCAGCTCGGGTCGGGTCATCGCCGTCAGGGACCGGTGGATGTCGATCCGGTCACGGATCGGTCCGGACAGTCGGTCGGCGTACCGCCGGCGCATCAACGGCGAGCAACGACACTGGTCGGCCACGGCCGAGCTCAGCCCGCACGGGCACGGGTTGGCCGCAAGGATCAGCTGGAACCGGGCCGGGTAGGCGGCGGTCATCGCCGCACGCGACACCACGATGCGGCCACTCTCCAGCGGCTGGCGCAGCGCCTCCAGGACGTTGGAGGCGAACTCCGGGGCCTCGTCGAGGAAGAGGACTCCGTGGTGGGCCAGGCTCAGTGCACCGGGCCGGATCACCCTGCTGCCGCCGCCGACGATGGAGACCGCGCTCGCGGTGTGATGGGGATCGAGGAAGGGCGGGCGGATCAGCAGCGGCGAGTCGCTCGGCAGGACGCCGGCGACCGAGTGCACGGCGCTGACCGCCAGCGACTGCTCACGGGTGAGGTCCGGCAGGAGGCCGGGCAGTCGCTGCGCCAGCATCGTCTTGCCGATGCCCGGCGGACCGGTCATGAGCAGGTGATGCCCTCCGGCAGCCGCCACCAGCAGCGCCATGCGGGAGTCCTCCTGCCCCGAGATGTCGGCGAGGTCGAGGTGGGACAGGCGGTCGGCCGACGTCCAGGAGATCGAGGGCGTGTCGTCGAGCGGTGGGACCGGAGGATCGATCGGCTCGTCCTGACCGGTGAGGATCGCCACGGTCTGGCGCAACGACCGGACCCCGATGACCGAGATGCCCTGCACGAGCTCGGCCTCGGGCACGTTGACCTCGGGCACGAACACCCGGTCGAAGCCTGCCTCCGCGGCGGCCAGGGTCGCCGGCAGCACCCCGCGGATCGCCCGCAGACGACCGTCGAGCGCCAGCTCACCGAGGAACGCCGCGCCGACGAGCTGCTCGGCAGCCACGAGGGACTTGGCGGCGAACACGCCGAGCGCGATGGCCAGGTCGTAGTGCGAGCCAGACTTCGGAAGCGTCGACGGTGCGAGGTTGATCGTGACCCGCTGGTCGGGCCAGGTCGTGCCGGAGTTGGACACAGCGGACCGGCACCGGTCGCGTGCCTCGTTGACCATCGTGTCGACCAGGCCCACCAGCACCGTCTGCGGGAGCCCGCCACCGATGTCGACCTCGACCTCGATGGGTCGCCCGGACAGCCCGTCGAGCGTCACGGAGTGCGTCGCGGCCGCCATCACGCGACTCCGGCGATGCGCTCGACGATCGGCCCGCCCTTGGGAGGCACGACGACCGACACGACGTCGATCCGCACGCTGGGCGGCGAGATGTCGTGCACCTCGAGCCAGTGCGTCGCGAGGCGCCGCAGGCGGGCTGCCTTCTGCCCCGTGATGGCCTCGAACGGACCACCGTGGCCGAAGGAAGTCCGCGTCTTGACCTCGCAGATCACCAGCGTGGAGCCGTCGCGGGCCACGATGTCGATCTCCCCGAACTTGCACGTCCACTGGGTGGCCAGCACGACCATGCCGATCGATCGGAGGTGGTCGGCCGCCACCCGTTCGCCGTAGTCGCCCACGGACTTGCTGCGCTGATAGGTCATGCGTCCAGCCTCGTCGCGACGCCGGTCGCGTGTCAGGACCCGACCGTGCGCCTGTGGACGACCGCGTGGGGGCGGACCGTCTGTGGAAAGCCGGATCGGGCCGCTCACGGTAGATTCGCACCGTGGAGATGATCACCGGGCCGATGGCGGGTTCCCTCGATGACGACCAGGTCCTCGCTTCCTACCCGTGGCCGGCTGCCGGCCGCTGGGTGCGCGCGATGATGGTGACGACGCTCGACGGTGCCGCTGCCGGTCCCGACGGGCTGAGCGGGTCGATCTCGTCGTCGGTGGACAAGCAGGTCTTCGATGCCGTGCGCCGCCTCGCCGACGCGGTGCTGGTCGGTGCCGGAACGATCCGCGCCGAGGGCTACGGACCCATGCGCGCGAAGCCCGCCGATCAGCGGCGCCGGTCCGATGCCGGTCAGGCCGAAGCCCCGCGCCTGGCGATCGTCAGCGGCTCCCTCGAGCTCGACTGGCGCACCCCGCTCTTCACCGACTCGACCCTGCGACCGCTCGTGATCACCGGTTCCGAAGCCGACCGCGGGCGCGTCGACGAGGCGGGCGAGTTCTGCGACGTCGTGGTCACCGACACCGACCGCCCCGACCCCGTGACCATCCTCGCCGTCCTCGAGCAGCACGGTCTGCGGCGGATCGTCTGCGAGGGCGGCCCGACCCTGCTGGAGTCCCTGGTCGCCGCCGACCTGCTCGACGAGGCCGACATCACCGTCTCCCCCACCTTCGCGGGCACCGCCCAGACCCCCCGCACCAGCGGCCTCGCGGCGGTGGCCCGCTTCGAGCTGCAGCACGTCCTGCACGCCGAGAGCTTCCTGATGGCCAGGTACGTCAGGCCGGTCACGAGGCCCGACTCCCGTCCGAGGTCGGCATGATTGGCCTGCGCGAGCTCGTCGACCTCGCCGCCGCGCACGCCGACGACCTCGACCGACCCGTTGCCTCCCTGCGCATCGGTGACCGGACGTTCGACACCGACGCCGAACCGGTCGTCATGGGGGTGGTCAACCTGTCCACCGACTCCGCCTACCGCGAGAGCGTCGCCGTGACCCGCGAGTCGGCCGTCCGGAAGGGACGCGTGTTGGCCGCCCAGGGCGCCCACCTGATCGACCTCGGCGCCGAGTCGAGCAACGTCAGCACCGCACGGGTCGGGGCCGATGACCAGGCCCGCTCCCTGGTGCCGGTCATCGAGGCGCTCTCCGCCGACGGCATCGCGGTGTCGATCGAGAGCTATGCGCCGCCGACCGTCCGCGCGGGCCTGGCCGCCGGCGCGAGGGTCGTGAACCTGACCGGATCGGCCGACGACGCCGCGATGTTCGACCTCGCCGCCGAGTTCGACGCAGCCGTGGTGCTGTGCCACATCAACGGGGCGCACGCCCGCGACCTCGACACCGTCAGCGCCCGCGACGTCGTGGCCGACCCGTTCCCCGCCATGCTGGAGCAGTTCGAGCGACGGGTGCAGGATGCTCGTGCCCGCGGCGTCGAGAACATCGCGATCGATCCAGGCGTCGGCTTCGGCTTCGCGGTCGACGACCTGGTGCTGCGGGCCCGACACCAGACGTCGGTGATCGTCAACTCGTTCCGGCTGCGCCGGCTCGGCATCCCGATCTGCCACTCCGTGCCGCACGCGTTCCCGCTGTTCGAGGACCAGTTCCGCATCGCCGAGAGCTTCTTCACCGTGCTGGCCCACCTCGGTGGCACCGGCGTCTTCCGCACGCACGAGGTGCCGCAGATCGTCGCCGTGCTGGGTGCCCTGCACCGGCTCGACGTGCAGACCTCCTGACCAGTCAGTCGGCGTCGGGCACCTTGACGTCGGAGTCCTGCAGCTCCTCGACGTTGACGTCCTTGAAGGTCAGGACCTTGACGTTCTTGGCGAATCGCGCCGGCCGGTAGATGTCCCAGACCCATGCGTCGTTCATCGACACCTCGAAGTATGCGTCACCGGTCTCCGAGCGCACCTTCACGTCGACCGCGTTGCAGAGGTAGAAGCGCCGGTCGGTCTCGACGACGTACTTGAAGATCGAGACGACGTCGCGGTACTCGCGGTAGAGCGCGAGCTCCATCTCCGACTCGTACCGCTCCAGATCCTCACTGCTCATGGATGAGTGCCTTCCATCGTCATTGCCGCCTTGACGTTCACGTATGTCTTGCGATGCTGCTCGCACGGACCGTGCTCGTGCAGCGCCGCCTGGTGGGCCGCCGTGCTGTAGCCCTTGTGCGTGGCGAAATCGTATGCCGGAAACTGCTCGTGCATCTGCACCATGAGCCGGTCGCGTGTCACCTTCGCGATGACGGACGCCGCCGCGATGGACGCCGCGACCCGGTCACCCTTCCAGACCGCGAGCCCGGGCACGCCGAGACCGTCCACCGGGAAGCCGTCGGTGAGCACGTACCCGGGGCGCACGTCGAGCTTCCAGAGTGCTCGCCGCAGCGCCGCGATGTTGGCGTGCTGCAGTCCCATCCGGTCGCAGTCGGCGGCCGGGACGACCACGACCGAGACGGACGCCGCCCGCTGCATGATCAGGTCGAAGCACGCCTCGCGCCGCTTCTGCGTCAACAGCTTGGAGTCGGCCAGGCCCGGGATGGGACGCTCGAGCACGACGGCGGACGCGACGAGTGGCCCCGCGCAGGCGCCGCGTCCGGCCTCGTCGACGCCAGCGACGGGGTGCAGTCCCTGCCGGGTGAGGGCGCGCTCGTAGCCGTAGAGGCCGGCGTCACGCCGGATCGTCGACCCCTTCGCCAGACGGGTCATCGATCGGACCGGGTCACTTGCCGTTGACGGCTTCGAACGACGACGGCTTGTGGATGAACCCCGCCCGACCGAGCGGCCACACCCGCAGCCACGCCTTGCCGACGACCGACTTCTCCGACACCTGTCCGCCGCCCGGATCACCCTGGTGGGCGCGGGAGTCCGACGAGTTGCCGCGGTTGTCACCCATGACCCACAGGTAGCCGTCCCGGACCTTGACCTCGAACGTCTCGTCCTTCGTGGCGGTCTCGTCGAGGACGTACGGCTCGTCGAGCTTCGTGCCGTTGACCGTCAGCTTGCCGTCGCTGCAGCACGCCACGGTGTCGCCGCCCACGCCGATGACGCGCTTGATCAGGTGACCGCCGGTCGGGAACAGGCCGACCTTCTCCAGCGCGCCCTGCAGGGCGTTGCTGGCGTGCGGGGAGTCCTCGGACCCGAGCCAGCTGCCGGGGTCGTCGAACACCACGACGTCGCCGCGCTTCACGTCGCCACCCCAGTAGGAGACCTTCTGGACCAGGATCTTGTCGTCGACGAGCATCGTCGGCTCCATCGACTCCGACGGGATGTAGAACGCCTGGAGGAAGAACGTCTTGACCACGATCGCCATCACCATCGCGGTGAGGACCAGAAGGATCGACTCCTGCCAGACGGGGAGCTGTCGCTTCTTGTCAGTCACCCGGAGAGCCTAGCCGGACGGGACAACGCGATCGTGCGCGGATCGCCCGTGTCCCGGCGCCGGACCGTCAGCGCGACCGCACGTCGTCGAAGGACGACGTCCCGTCGATGAAACCGGCCCGACCGAGCGGCCAGAGCCGCAGCCACGCCCTGCCCACGACGCTCGACTCGGCGATCGTTCCGCGCCCGGGATCGGTCATGTGCTGGGGCGATGCACTGGAGTTGCCGCGGTTGTCACCCATGACCCAGAGACGACCTTCGGGCACCGCCACGTCGAACGGCGTCTGCGCGGTCGACGTCTCGTCGAACAGGTAGGGCTCGTCGATCTTCGTGCCGTTGACCGTCAGCTTGCCGTCACTGCAGCAGACCACCGTGTCGCCGCCCACGCCGATGACGCGCTTGATCAGGTGGCCGCCGCCGGGGAACAGGCCGACCTTCTCGAGCAGCTGCTGGGCGACGTTGCCGGCTCCCCCGGCGTCCTCGGGCGGCAGCCAGCCTCCCGGATCCTCGAACACCACGATGTCACCGCGCTGGACGTCGCCGCGCCAGTACGACACCTTCTGGACGAGGAGCTTGTCGTTCTCGACCATGGTCGGTTCCATGGACCCCGACGGGATGTAGAACGCCTGCACGAGGAAGGCCTTGACCACGATCGCCATCAGCACCGCGATGACGACCAGGAGGATCGACTCCTGCCAGACCGGGATGTGTCTCTTCGCCTTCCGCACGAGCAGAGCCTAGCCCGACCGTGCATCGACCCTCTTGACGCCAGGAACCCCCGTCGAGGACGACGGGGGTTCCTGGTGCGATCGGTGATCGTGGGAGGCGACTCAGATGTCGCGCTTCTCCTTGATCTTGGCGGCCTTGCCGCGCAGGTTGCGCAGGTAGTAGAGCTTGGCGCGGCGCACGTCGCCGCGGATCGCGACGTCGATGTGGTCGATGACCGGCGTGTGCAGCGGGAAGGTGCGCTCGACGCCGACGCCGAAGCTGACCTTGCGGACCGTGAACGTGCGGCCGACGCCGGAGCCCTGGATCTTGATGCAGACACCCTTGAAGACCTGGATGCGCGAGCGGCTGCCCTCGATGACCTTGACGTGCACGTCGAGCGTGTCGCCCGGGCGGAACGCCGGCAGGTCGGTGCGCAGCGACTCGCTGGCGACCTGGTCGATGATGTTGGTCATGGTTCTGCTCCTCGCTGGTGCCACAGGTCACCCACGGATGGGGTTGGATCAAAAGGAATGGTGTGGCGGTGATGGACGGTTCCCCTGTGGCAGAGCCGTCTGGCGCCAAGGGTCAATATTGCCACAGGCCCATGTCCCGGAGGAAATCGCGTCCCCGACGTGACACGTTCCCCACACGTCACCCCTGTTGCATCAAGTGCCAGGTGCTGGTTTTCCGGGTCCACCCCGGAAGATTCGGGGGTTCTCCTGGGAAACCGCAGCGCGGGACCGGCCGGACGCAACGCGCCCGCCGGGCGTACCGGCGGGCGCGTCGGGTGATGCAGTGTGCGGTGTGCGGTGATGATCAGCTGAAGGCGTAGCCCTCTTCGCCGTGCAGCACCGAGTCGATGCCGGCAGCCTCTTCGTCCTCCTTGACGCGGAAGCCGATGGTCTTGTCGATGATCGTGCCCAGGATGAAGGCGACGATGAACGAGTAGGTGCCGATGGCTGCAGCAGGGATGAGCTGGACGATGAACTGGTCCAGGTTGCCGCCGCCGGTGAAAAGGCCCGAGCCGATGGCGAAGAAGCCCAGGTACAGGGTTCCGATGACACCGCCGACGAGGTGGATGCCCACGACGTCGAGCGAGTCGTCGAACCCGAGCTTGTACTTGAACTCGATCGCGATGGCGCAGACGCCACCGGCGAGCAGGCCGAGCACGATGGCCCAGTGCGGCGACAGGTTGGCGCACGCGGGGGTGATGGCGACCAGACCGGCCACGATGCCCGACGCGGCGCCGACCGCGGTGGCCTTGCCGTTCTTGAAGTGCTCCACGATGATCCAGCCGAGCAGCGCCGCCGCGGGAGCGACGAGGGTGTTGACGAAGATCAGTCCGGCCGAGCCGTTGGTGCCGGGCGTGCCGGTCGCGAGGGCGGCGCCGCCGTTGAAGCCGAACCAGCCGAACCACAGGATGGCCGCACCGATCAGGACCAGCGGGACGTTGTGGGGCTTGGCGAGCTCACGGCTGAAGTTGACGCGCTTGCCGAGGACGATCGCCAGGGCCAGGGCCGCCGCACCGGCGTTGATGTGGACGGCGGTGCCGCCGGCGTAGTCGATCGTGAACGTGTCCAGACCCAGGTGCTCACCGAGCTGTCCGACCCAACCGGTGAAGGTCGGGACGCCCTCGTCGTCGGTGACGAACGAGAAGACCGAGGCAGCGACCGGGAAGTAGACCAGAGTCGCGAACAGGCCGGCGAAGACCATCCACGGGAAGAAGCGGGCGCGGTCGGCGATGGCGCCGGAGATCAGGGCGACCGTGATGATCGCGAAGGTGGCGCCGAAGATGACGCCGGCGAAGACGAGCTCGCCGTCACCGTTGAAGGCGGCCTGAGCACCGTCTGCGAGGCCGAAGTCGGAGAATCCGTTGCCGACGACCTCGGGGATCCAGTCGGCGCTGGTGCCGTCGACGAAGGCCATGTTGAACCCGTACAGCACCCACAGGACCGCGACGAGTCCCATCGCGCCGAAGCTCAGCATCATCATCGAGACGACGCTGGAGGCCTTGACGAGACCTCCGTAGAAGAAGGCCAGTCCGGGCGTCATGAAGAGCACCAGGGCTGCGGTGAGCAGCAGCCAGGCAGAAGACAGATCCATTGCGAATACCTCTCGTGGGGGGCAAGCCGACCGAGCGGACCAGCGTCGTTGCTGCGCTCGATGCTGGTCACACTGTGTCGGGGAGAGGTTTTCTGAGGCTTGCCTGAGCATGACGACAGTGTTACGGCGCGCGCGATCGTGTTAATTCGATGTGTCGTGCGACTGGGCACCGCCTGCGACGACGGTCGCCCGTGCGGTCAGTCCAGCAGGTCGGGGCGACGGACGCGGGTCCGCTCGACGGCCTGCTCGCGGCGCCACGCGGCAATCGCCGCGTGGTGGCCGGACAGCAGGACGTCGGGGACGTCACGCCCACGCCACGACGCTGGCTTGGTGTAGACGGGGTACTCGAGGAGCTGGTCGGCGCCGTGCGACTCCTCCACCAGCGACGCCGGGTTGCCCATGAAGCCGGGGATCAGCCGCACGACGGCCTCGATGACCGCGAGCGCCGCCACCTCTCCCCCGTTGAGCACGAAGTCACCCAGCGAGATCTCCTCGACCCGCCACCGTGCACCGGCCTCGTCGATGACGCGCTGGTCGATGCCCTCGTAGCGACCACAGGCGAAGAGCAGGTGCTGCTCACCGCTCAGGCGTTCGGCAGTGCGCTGCGTGAAGGGGGTGCCCGACGGGGTCGGGACGATGATGACCGCGTCGTCGGTGGCGAGCGTGTCGAGCGCCTCGCCCCAGGGCTCGGCCTTCATGACCATGCCGGCCCCACCGCCGTAGGGGGTGTCGTCGACGCTGTGGTGCTTGTCGCGGGTGAACTCCCGCAGGTCGTGGGTCTGGATCTCGAGCAGGCCGGACGTCTGGGCCTTGCCTGCCAGGGACAGCTGCAGTGCGTCGAGGTACGCCGGGAAGATCGTGACGACGTCGATGCGCACGGTCAGTCGTCCACCAGGTCGGAGGCGGCATTCTCGGCCTGTGTCGGGTCGAGCAGTCCCTCGACGTCGGCCACCGTGACGAAGCCGCCGGCGACATCCACGACCGGGACGAGCTCGGTGACGAACGGGATGAAGACCTCACGGCCGTCGACGTCGACGGTCAGCGTGTCCTGGTGGGGCAGGTGGACGAGGCCGGTGACGGTGCCGACGACCTCGAAGCCTCCCCGTGAGTCGACTCGTCGCATCTCGAGGCCGACCAGCTGGTGGTCGTAGAACTCGTCGGGGTCCTCGGGGGTGTCCTCGGGGTCGATGACCGCTTCGAGGATCGTGCCATGGAGGGCCTCGGCCGCGTTGCGGTCAGGAACCTCGGTGAACGCCACGACGAGTCGGCCGCCGTGGTGGCGGGCCGTCGCGACGGTCAGGGTGCGGGGGCCGCAGACGACGGACGAGCCCGGGGCGAAACGCCGTTCGGGCTCGTCCGTGCGGATGTCGACGTTCAGCTCTCCGCGGATGCCGTGTGCACGACCGATGCGGCCGATGACGACCTGCATGGTCATCCGATCAGCTGCGACGGTCGACGTCCACGAAGTCGATCCGTGCCCCGCCACGACCGGCGATGGCACCTGCGACCTTGCGGATGGCCGTGGCCGTGCGGCCTTGACGGCCGATGACCTTGCCGAGGTCGTCGGGATTGACCCGGACCTCGAACAGCTCGCCGCCACGCGTCTGCTTGGCGCGCACCGTGACATCGTCGGGGTGGTCGACGATGCCGGAGACGAGATGCTCGATGACCTCGATCAGAGGGGCGGCCACGATCAGGCCTTGGCCTCGTCGGCTGCCGGCTCGTCGGCCTTGGCCTCGTCGGCCGGCGCGGCGTCGGCGGCGGGCTCTTCAGCCTTGGCCTCCTCGGCGGGTGCCTCTTCGGCCTTCGGCTCGTCGGCCTTCGGCTCGTCGACCTTGGGCTCTTCGGCCTTCTTGGCAGCAGCCTTCTTGGTGACGGCGTCAGCCTTCGGCTCGCTGTGCAGGTCCTTCAGCGCGTCCTGGAAGATGTCTTCCTTGCTGCGCTTGGGCTCGGCGAACTTCATGGTGTTCTTGCCACCGATGTCACCGGTGATCTTCAGCAGTGCGGCAACGGCCTCGGTCGGCTGGGCGCCGACTCCGAGCCAGTACTGCGCGCGCTCGCCGTCGACCGTGATGATCGACGGGTCGGCCTTGGGGTTGTACGTGCCGATCTCCTCGATCACGCGGCCGTCGCGCTTGGTGCGCGAGTCGGCGACGACGATGCGGTAGAACGGGGTGCGAATCTTGCCCATACGCTTCAGGCGAATCTTGACTGCCACGAGTGTGGTGTCTCCTCAGATGTGTGTATGTGGTTGACCAGTCGGTGCCGCATGGGGACACGGCCGACGAAATCGGTGAGCCGGACTGCATGAAGATGAGAGGGTCTCCGCGCGTACCGGACGCAAGGGGTCATTCTGCCAGATCACCGGCACGCTCTCCAATTCGGACCGGTCCGCCGATCAGAAGGTTCCGCCCCGACCCTCGCCGGCGACGAACCGGGCGGCTCCCCCCGCGCCTTCGGCCGCGACGATCGGCACGCCGTTGGCGCCCTCCGAGCGCAGCGCGGCATCGAACGGCAGGTCCCACTGGCGGTACGCCGACGCGCGGTCGGCCCGCATGCAGGCCGACGGGAAGGCAGCGATCTGCTCGGCGAGCTCGTGCGCGACGGTGAGCGCCTCCCCCACTGGCACGACCCGGTTGGCCAGGCCCATCTGCTGTGCCTCGTGCGCACCCACCGCGCGCCCGGTCAGGATCATGTCGAGCGCCCGCCCCTGACCCACGACCCGCGGCAGCCTCACCGTGCCACCGTCGATGAGCGGGACGCCCCACCGCCGGCAGAACACGCCGAAGACGGCATCCTCCTCGGCGACCCGGAGGTCGGCCAGCAGGGCCAGCTCGAGCCCACCGGCGACGGCGTGACCGGCGACCGCCGCGATGACCGGCTTCGACAGGTCCATCCGGCTGGGGCCCATCGGCCCGGAGCCGAGCCCGTCAGGATCGAGCTCGTTGCGACGGTCCGGATCGCCGACCGCGGACAGGTCGGCCCCGGCGCAGAACGTCCCACCGGCGCCGGTCAGCACCGCGACGGCCAGTGAGTCGTCGTCCTCAAAGCGCTCGAACGCATCGCGCAGGGCACTGGCCGTGGGGCCGTCGACGGCGTTGCGGACCTCGGGACGATTGATGGTGATGGTGCAGATGTCCTCGTCGACATCGAACAGGACGACTTCGCTGTGCTCGCTCATCTCCCTATTCTTGCCACATGGCTGACCTGATCGTGTTCCGCCACTCCGGATGCTCCACATCGCGCCACACCGTCGAGGAGGTGCTGGCAGCCGGGATCGACGTTGACATCGTCCAGTACCTCAAGCAGCCCCTCGACCGGGCGACCCTCATCGGTCTCATCGGCCAGCTGGACGATCCTCCGGCCGACCTCGTCCGCAAGGACGGCTTCTTCAAGGGCCTCGGGCTCGACGCCGACGACTTCACGAGCCCCGATGCCGTCGCCGACCTGCCCGCCCGGCATCCGCGCCTGATGCAGCGTCCCGTGCTGGTGCGCGGCGACCGGGCCATCATCGGACGACCGATCGACCGGGTCGCGGACTTCCTGACCTGATTGCTCAGGTGCTCGGCGTCGAACCGATGTTGAACATCCACGCGACACCGAACCGGTCGACGCACATGCCGAACTTGTCGCCCCACGGTGCCGCCTCGAGCGGCTGGGTGACCTCACCGCCCGACGACAGCGCCGCCCAGTAGCCGGTCAGCTCGGAGTCGTCGGTGCCGCTCAACGAGATCGAGACGTTGCCGCCCGACCCGACCTCCATCGACGGCGGCGTGTCGGCCACCATCAGCACGAAGCCGGTGGGCGACATCAGCTGCGAGTGCATCACGAGCTCGTCGACAGACGCGTCGCCCGTGGGCATCCCCTCGGCGAACGTCATGACGGTCAGCTCGCCGCCGAAGACCGACTGGTAGAACAGCCCTGCCTCACGAGCCGTGTCCCGCAGGCTGATGTAGGGGTTGAGGGTCGATGCCATGGTCTGTCTCCTCGATCGGTTGGCCCCATCGTGGACCCCGACGGACCAGATGGGAAGACCCCTCTATCAGGCCGACGGCGCCACGAACTGCGCGGAGTAGAGCCGTTCATACGCTCCACCGGCGGCCCGCAGCGAGTCGTGAGTGCCCTGCTCGACGATGTGACCGTCCTCCATCACCACGATGTGGTCGGCGTCGCGGATCGTCGACAGGCGGTGGGCGATCACGAACGACGTGCGTCCCGACCGCAGCTGCTCCATCGCGCCCTGGACCAGGGACTCCGTACGGGTGTCGACCGAGCTCGTGGCCTCGTCGAGCACCAGGATCGACGGATCGGCCAGGAACGCGCGCGCGATCGTCAGCAGCTGACGCTGGCCGGCGCTGACGTTGGTGCCCTCGTCATCGATGACGGTGTCGTAGCCGTCGGGCAGGGTGCGAACGAAGTGGTCGACGAAGGCGGCCTCGGACGCAGCAATGATCTGCTCCTCGGTCGCCCGGTGCGCACCGTACGCGATGTTCTCCCGGATCGTCCCCTTGAACAGCCAGGTGTCCTGCAGGACCACGCCGAAGTTCTCGCGAAGGGGTCCGCGGTCCATGTCGGCGATGTCGATGCCGTCGAGCGTGATGCGACCGCCGTCGACGTCGTAGAAGCGCAGGACGAGATTCGTCAACGTCGTCTTGCCGGCGCCGGTGGGGCCGACGATCGCGATCGTCTGGCCGGGCTCCGCGACGAGGTCGAGGTGCTCGATCAGCGGCTCGTCCGACGAGTAGGCGAACGACACGTCCTCGAACACGACGCGCCCACGCACCGGGTCGGGGAACGGGGCGTCGGGACTGTCGGCGCGCTCCTGCGGCTCGTCGAGCAGCGCGAAGACACGCTCGGCCGACGCCACGCCGGACTGCAGCAGGTTGAACATCGCCGCCACCTGCGTCAGGGGTTGGGTGAACTGGCGTGAGTACTGGATGAACGCCTGCACGTCGCCGATGCTCAGCGCGCCCGATGCGACCCGCAGACCTCCGATGACCGCGACGAGCACGTAGTTGATGTTGGCCACGAACATCATGACGGGCTGAATCACCCCGGAGATGAACTGCGCCTTGAACGACGCGGCGAAGACGTCCTCGTTGCGGCTGTCGAACTCCTCACGCACCTCGCGCTGACGGCCGAAGACCTTGACGACCTCGTGGCCCGTGAAGGCCTCCTCGATGTGGCCGTTGAGGCGGCCGGTGGCCGACCACTGCCTCATGAACTCCGGCTGCGAGCGCTTCGTGACCGCCTTCGTGATGACGAACGCGAGGGGAAGCGTGAGCAGCGCCACGATGGCCAGCAGCGGCGAGATGACGATCATCATGACGAGGGTGCCGATGACCATCAGGACGGACGTGAGCATCTGGCTCATGGTCTGCTGGAACGACTGCGCGATGTTGTCGATGTCGTTGGTGGTGCGCGACAGCACCTCGCCGCGATCGGTACGGTCGAAGTACGACAGCGGGAGCCGGTTGATCTTGGCCTCGACCTCGTCGCGCAGGTCGGCGACGGTGCGCTGGACGACGACCGTCGTGAGGCGTCCCTGGAACCACTGCAGCAACGAGGCGACCACGTAGAGGACGAGCACGCCGCCGAGCACCCACGACAGGCTCGTGAAGTCGATGCCGGAACCGGGCTGCAGGTCGACGGAGCCCACGAGCGACGCCAGCTGGTCGTTGCCCTCGGCCCGCAGCCGGGCGACCACCTCCGCCTTGGTCGCGCCGTCGGGGAACTGGTCGGACAGGTAGCCGGTGAAGACGATGTCGGTCGCGTGGCCGAGCACCTTGGGCCCGATGACCGAGAGCGATGTCGCCACCACACCGAACGCGACGACGCCCCACACGGTGAGCCGGTCGCGCAGGAGCCGGTCGACCATGCGACGCAACGAGCCCTTGAAGTCCTTCGCCCGCGCCGGTGGCATGCCCATGCCCGCCAGCGCCGGCCCGCCCGGGCCGCGCCCGCTCATCGGGTCGCCCGCTCGCGTTTGTTCATGCCGTGGCCTCTTCCAGGGTCAGCTGCGACAGCACGATCTCGCGGTAGACGTCGCAGGTGTCCATCAGGTCGGCGTGGGTGCCGGTGCCGACGACGCGGCCCTCGTCCAGCACGACGATCCGGTCGGCGCCGCGGATCGTGGAGACCCGCTGCGCCACGATCACCACGGCGGCGTCGGCGGTCACCGCGCGCAGGGCGGCCCTGAGCGCGGCATCGGTCGCGTAGTCCAGCGCCGAGAACGAGTCGTCGAACAGGTAGATCGGGGGTCGCTTGATGATCGCCCGTGCGATCGCGAGGCGCTGCCGCTGCCCGCCGGACACGTTGGTGCCGCCCTGCGAGATCGGGGCGTCGAGCAGCGAAGGCATCCGCGCCACGAAGTCCTTGGCCTGGGCGATCTCGAGGGCCTCCCAGACCTCGGCATCGGTCGCGTCGGGACGGCCGTACCGCAGGTTCGAGCCCACGGTGCCGGAGAAGAGGAACGGGCGCTGCGGGACGAGGCCGATCGACGTCCACACGTTCTCGGGGTGCAGGGAGCGGACGTCATGGCCGTCGATCAGCACCGAGCCCGCCGTCGCGTCGAACAGTCGCGGGATCAGACCGAGCAGCGTCGACTTGCCGCTGCCGGTCGACCCGATGATCGCGGTGGTCTCGCCGGGCCGCGCCACGAGGTCGATCTCGTGCAGGACGTTGTGCTCGGCGCCGGGGAAGGCGAACGACGCCGCGCGGATGTCGACGTGGCCACCGGACAGGACGACCTCCTGGGCGGCGTCGGGCGCCACGACACTGGGCTCGGTCTCGAGCACCTCGGTGATGCGCTCGGCCGACACCTCGGCACGCGGCCACAGCATCAGCATGAACGTGGCCATCATGACCGACATCAGGATCTGGACCAGGTAGTTCTGGAACGCCGTGAGGGTGCCGACGTCGAGGTCGCCGCTGCTGACCCGGAACCCACCGAACCAGGTCGCGAGGACGACCGAGACGTTCATGATGAGCATGACGATCGGGAACATCATCGACATCAGGCGGCCCACGGCGATCGCGACCTCCATGTTGTCCCGGTTCGCGTCGCCGAAGCGTTCGGCCTCGTAGTCCTCCTTGACGAAGGCGCGGATGACCCGGATGCCCATGATCTGCTCGCGCATGACCCCGTTGATGGTGTCGATCCGCAGCTGCATGACTCGAAAGAGCGGCCGCATCTGGCGGATGACGAGGCCGATGCTGATGACGAGGACGGGGATGACGAGCAGCAGCAGCGCCGACAGCTCGACGTCCTGGCGCAGGGCCATGAAGATCCCGCCGAAGCACATGATCGGTGCGGCGACGAGCAGCGTGAGCGCCATGAAGACGATGAGCTGCACCTGCTGCACGTCGTTGGTGCTGCGGGTGATGAGCGTCGGGGCCCCCAGCTCGGACATCTCGCGGGCAGCGAACGTCTCGACCTTGCCGAACACCCCGGCCCGCAGGTCACGGCCGAGCGCCATGGCGGTGCGCGCTCCGTAGTAGACGGCGACGACCGTGCAGATGACCTGGACGACGGTGATCGCGAGCATGATCATCCCGGTGCGCACGATGAAGCCGGTGTCGCCGGCCACGACGCCCCTGTCGATGATGTCGGCGTTGAGCCCCGGCAGGTAGAGATTGGCCAGGGTCTGCACGAGCTGGAAGAACAGGACGATCGAGATGGGCCGCTTGTACGGAGCCAGATACGTCCGTAGGAGCGGGATCAGCATGCCCTCAGACTAGTCGCGTCCGGCAACCGATCGTCAGGTCGTTCGGCATGGTTCGCTCAGGGCGTACCCCCGTCAGACGACGACGCCCAGGACCAGCACCGCGATGCCGATGAGAGCCGCCGTGACCAGCTGGCCGGTGCCCGCGACTGCCTCGACGGGCTCGAGTGCGGCGGTGACGAGGGTCGCGATCATGCGCGCTCCCCCGCATCCAGGCCGGCGCGGGTGACGAACTCGTCGACGATCTCCGCCGGCGACGGCGCGATGTCGACCGCCCACCCGTTCTCGTCGTCCTCGAGCTGCTCGAGGGTCTGCTCCTGCGAATCCAGCAGGGCAGGTGGCATGAAGTGGTCGCGGCCCTGCATGCGCGACACGATGAGGTCGTGGTCGCCGGTGAGGTGCAGGAAGAGCGTCCGCGGCGCGTCGGTCACGAGCAGGTCGCGGTAGACGCGCTTGAGCGCCGAGCAGCTGATGACGCCGCCCGACTCGTCGTGCGCCGCGAGCCACGCGCCGATCTCTGCCAACCACGGCCAGCGGTCGTCGTCGGCCAGCGGGGCGCCGGCGGACATCTTCGCGATGCTGGCCTCGGAGTGGAAGTCATCCCCGTCGGCGTACGCGACATCGAACCTCTCGGCCAGCTCACGGCCGACGGACGACTTGCCCACCCCGGAGATTCCCATGACAACGACCATCGGTGGCGACCCCATTGCTCGACCGTATGCCTCGTGCCTGCCGATGCGAACAGCAGCCCGAGCGCTACATCAGGTCCTTGAGCTCCTTGGGCAGCTCGAACTCCTGGTTCGCCCCGCCGGCGCCGGGGAACCCGAACGCGCTGGCGCCATCGGCCTTCGGCGGTGCGCCCGACGCCTCGGCAGCCCGCTTGGCCGGGTTGCCGGAGACCCGCTTGCCCTTCTTCTTCTGCTGGGGCTTCTGCTTGGCGCCCGCACGCTTGCCGACACCTGGCATCCCGGGCATACCGCCACCCCTGGCCATCTGCTGCATCATCTTGCGGGCGTCGAAGAACCGGTCGACCAGCCCGTTGACGTCCTTGACCTGGGTGCCCGAGCCCTTGGAGATGCGGCTGCGGCGCGAGCCGTCGATGATCTTGGGGTTGTCGCGCTCGGCGGGCGTCATCGAGAGGATGATGGCCTTGATCTTGTCGACCTCGCGGTCGTCGAAGTTGTCGAGCTGCTCCTTGTACTGGCCCATGCCGGGCAGCATGCCGACGATCTTGGACATCGAGCCCATCTTGGAGATGGCCTCCATCTGCTTGAGGAAGTCGTCGAGCGTGAACGACCCGCCCATCAGCTTCTCGGCGTCCTTGGCCGCCTGATCGGCGTCGAAGGCCTTCTCGGCCTGCTCGATCAGGGTGAGCATGTCGCCCATGTCGAGGATGCGGCCGGCCATGCGATCGGGGTGGAACGCGTCGAAGTCGGTGAGCTTCTCTCCGGTCGACGCGAACATGATCGGACGACCGGTGATGGACCGCACCGACAGGGCCGCACCGCCGCGCGCGTCGCCGTCGAGCTTGGTCAGGACGACACCCGTGAAATCGACGCCGTCGAGGAAGGCCTGGGCCGTGACGACGGCGTCCTGACCGATCATCGCGTCGATGACGAACAGGACCTCGTCCGGACTGACTGCGGCGCGGATGTCGGCGGCCTGCTGCATGAGCTCGGCGTCGATGCCGAGACGTCCGGCGGTGTCGACCACCACGACGTCGTGGAGCGTCCGCTCCGCCTCGGCCAGGCCCGCGCGAGCCACCGCGACCGGGTCGCCGACGCCGTTGCCGGGCTCGGGGGCGAACACCTTGACGCCGGCCTGCTCGCCGACGACCTGGAGCTGGGTGACGGCATTGGGACGCTGGAGGTCGGCCGCGACGAGCAGCGGCGACTTGCCCTGCTCCTTGAGCCAGAGGCCGAGCTTGCCCGCGAGGGTCGTCTTGCCCGCACCCTGGAGGCCGGCGAGCATGATGACCGTCGGGCCGTTCTTGGCGTAGCGGATGCGCCGGGTCTCGCCGCCGAGGATCTCGACGAGCTCGTCGTTGACGATCTTGACGACCTGCTGCGCGGGGTTGAGCGCCTGGCTGACCTCTGCGCCGAGCGAACGCTCCTTGACCTTGGCGATGAACTCGCGGACGACCGACACCGCGACGTCGGCGTCGAGCAGGGCGACTCGGATCTCGCGGGCGACCGCGTCGATGTCGGCCTCGGAGAGTCGACCCTTGCCGCGCAGGTTCTTGAAGGCTGACTGCAGGCGGTCTTGCAGGGTGTCGAACATGGGGCTGCGACGTCCTCAGGTGGAAGTGGGGGTTCTCCCCAACTCTAACGGAGCCCCTTCACGGAGCAGGGCAGGTCAGGCGAGGGAGGCGGCGACGGCGGAGCGGAGGCTCTCGGCGGTACCGTCGTCGAGCCGGTGGCCGTCGGCGTCGACGACGTAGAAGACGTCGCGCACCTCGTCTCCGTAGGTCGACATGTGCGCCGATCGGATCGACAGCCCCAGCGAGGCGATCTGGTCGCAGACCGTCCACACCAGCCCGCGGCGGTCGTGTGCGCGCACCTCCATCAACGTGGCCGTCTCGGTGTCCCGGCCCAGCAGACGAACCCGTGCGTCCGGGGCGTCGGCGATCGACTGCAGCTCGAGGCGGCCGGCCAGGTCCAGCTCACCGGCCATCGCGGGACGCAGCCGGTCGCGCAGTCGGGAGGGGTCGACGTCGGAACGGGTCACCTCCCACAGCGTGACCGCCGCGTCACCGAGCGTCACCGTGCGGGCCGAACGGATCGCGAGGCCTGCGAGCGCCAGTCCGCCGGCGAGGTCGGCCATGACCCCGGCACGGTTCGCCGTGACGATCGTGAGCAGCGATCCGCCCTGGTGCGACTCGACCGTCAGCGTGAAGTCGGACGGGCCGGTCGTCCCGTGGTCGGGGATCGGCACGTGGGCGGGCCAGCCCTCGTACGTCGTCGCGTCGGGGGTCGTCACCGAGCCGTCGAGGACGCCGCGCACCTTGACGATCAGCCCCTCGATGAGACCCTGCCGCCACCCCGACCAGGCCGTGGCGCTGGTCGCCCGCGCGTCCGAGGCCGTCAGTGCCGACAGCAGGTCCAGGAAGTCCTCGTTGCGGACGATCTCCGCGACGTTCGAGGCGGTCGCGGGGTCCTCGATGTCGCGTCGCGTCGCGGTCGTCGGCAGCAGCAGGTGCCACCGGACGAGCTGGCCGATCACCGCGGCGTCGTCGGCGCCGAAGCCCCACCGCGTCGCGATCTCGACCGCCATGGGCTCCCCGACGACGGAGTGATCACCCGCGACGCCCTTGCCGATGTCGTGCAGCAGGGCCGAGACCGCCAGCAGATCGGGACGGGCGACGTCCCGCTTCAGACCGGCGGCATTGACGCACGTCTCCAGGCTGTGGCGGTCGACGGTGAACCGGTGCACCGGCGAGGACGAGCCCCGCAGCCGGATCGCCTCCCACTCCGGCAGCAGCCGGTCGACCACCCCGGCGAAGTCGAGCTCGTCCCACACCGGCAGCAGGCCGGGGCCGGCGGTCAGCAGGTCGACCAGGTGGCGGGTGGCGGAGGGCGACCAGGGATCAGGCAGCTGGCCCATCGTCCGAGCGAGCCGGACGGCCGATCCGGGACTGAACGGGATGCCCTGCCGTGCGGCGGCGGCCGCGGCCCGCAGCGCGAGCTCCGGATCGGTCGACGGATCGGCGTCCTTGGTCACGATGACCTCACCGTCGAGCACGCCGACCCCCTCGTCGAGGGCGACGACGACCGGCCCGTTGGCCGTGAACGTCTTCCGGCGGGCGGGCGCGAGGGCGTCGTCGACCTTGCGCCAGGCCATCGAGGCGAGGTGGGCGATGCGGCGACCGACCTGCCGGGTGTGCAGGTCGAGCTCGACCGGCTCCATGCCCAGGAACCGGGCCACGTCAGGGATGACGTCGGCGTCGAGCCGCTCGATGCGACGGCCGACGGTCTCGTGCAGCGCGTCCCTGATGTCGAGCAGCTCTCCTCGCAGCTGCTCGGACTCCCCGTGCGGCACGTCGATCAGCCACGTCGCGACGAGGGCTCGCAGGGTCACGCTGTCGCGCAGCCCTCCCCCGGACTCCTTGAGGTCCGGGACGGCGGAGTGCGCGAGCCAGCCGGCGCGCTCGATGCGGGCGTTCCTCGACTGACGGACCTCCTCCACGCGCGTCCGTGCGTCACGTCGCCAGTCGGCGAGCACCTGCGAGCGCAGGGCGAGGACCAGCCCGGAGTCGCCGGCTACGGGCCGCGCGTCGAGCATGCCCATCGCCGCCCGATGATCGGTCGCCGCGGCCTCCCGCATCTGGACGGTGTCGCGCACCGAGTGGTCGAGCGCGACCCCGTCGTCCCACAGCGGGTACCAGATCGCCTCGGCCACCTCACGGACGACGGAAGGGTCGATCGACGGGTCGTGCAGCAGGACGACGTCAAGATCGCTGAACGGTGACAGCTCGGAGCGTCCGTAGCCGCCGACCGCGACGAGCGCGAGACCCGATCCCTCGCGCGGATCGTCGCCCTGCACCGGTGACGCGGCGGCGAAGAGCTGCCGGATCCGCCGGTCGGCCTCGAGGGCCCGCTCCGCACGACGGTGGGCCAGCTCGGGATGATCGGTCACCCCCACAGGCTAGAGGGCTGCCTCGTCGGTCTCGCCGGTGCGGACCCGGACGACGGACTCGACCGGGAGCACCCAGATCTTGCCGTCGCCGATGCGGTCGGTCTTGGCGGCCGCGGCGATCGTCGCGACGACGTCGCCGGCGTCCGCGTCGTCGACCACGACCTCGAGCCGGATCTTGGGCACGAGCGAGACGTCGTACTCGACGCCGCGGTAGACCTCGGTGTGACCCTTCTGCCGGCCGTAGCCGCTGACCTCGGTGACCGTCATCCCGGCCACGCCTGTTGCCGCGAGGGCCTCGCGGACCTCTTCCCACTTGTGCGGCTTGATGACCGCCGTGACGAGCTTCATGTGATCCAGTCTCCTTGGAGGTGTCTAGCCGAGGTGGGGACCGCCGGGCGATGACCCGACGTGGTCGTAGGCGGTCTCGAGGTGCTCGACCTGGTCGATGCCCGTGACCTCGTCCTCCTCCGACACCCGGAACCCGATCGTACGGTCGATGACCGTGCCGATCAGGTAGGTGACGCCGAACGAGTAGGCGAACACCGCGACGACTGCGACGGCCTGGCGACCGAGCTGGTCGAGCCCGCCGCCGTAGAGCAGCCCGGCGTCGCCGAACCCGAGACCCAGCGCCTCGACGTTCGCCCCCGTCGCCAGGACGCCGATCAGCAGGGTGCCGACGACACCGCCGACAAGGTGGACGCCGACGACGTCGAGGGAGTCGTCGAAGCCGAAGCGGTACTTCAGGCCGATCGCGTAGGAGCACACCGATCCGGCGACGAGACCGACCACGACTGACCCGATCGGCGAGACCGTCCCGCACGCCGGGGTGATGGCGACGAGCCCGGCGATCGCTCCGGACGCCGCGCCGAAGCTGGTGCCCTTCTTGTCCCGGACGATCTCGACGACGAGCCAGCCCAGCATCGCGGACGCGCCGGCACCGGTCGTGTTGATCAGCGCGAGCCCCGCGACGCTGTTGGCGCCGAGCGCCGAGCCGGCGTTGAACCCGTACCAGCCGAACCAGAGCAGGCCGGCTCCGAGCAGCACGGACGGCAGGTTGTGCGGACGCATCGGGTCACGCTTCCACCCGACGCGTCTGCCGACGACGAGGGCGAGGGCCAGTGCTGCTGCTCCGGAGTTGATCTCGACCGCGAGTCCTCCGGCGAAGTCGAGGGCGTGCAGGCGGTTGGCGATCCACCCGCCGCTGGTGCCGTCGCCGTCGAACGCGAAGACCCAGTGGGCGACGGGGACGTAGACGATCGACAGCCAGACCGTGACGAAGATCGCCCAGGCAGCGAACTTGACCCGATCGGCCACCGCGCCGCTGATCAGCGCCACCGTCACGACGCCGAACAGCATCTGGAACACGACGAACACGTAGGTCGGGATGCCGCCGGTCAGGGAGTTCTGCGTGATGCCCTGGAGCCCGAGGTGCTCCAGCCCGCCGATGAGCCCGCCTCCGACGTCGTCACCGAACGTCATGCTGTAGCCGTAGCCGAACCACACGACCGGCGCGATCGCCAGCGCCACGAAGCTCATCATCATCATGTTGAGCACGCTCTTGGCCCGGACCATCCCGCCGTAGAAGAACGCGAGTCCCGGCACCATCAACAGCACCAGCGCCGTGGATGCGAGCAGCCACGCGGTATCCCCTGAGTCCATCGTTCCTCCGTCGTCGGGCGGGCTCGTCCGTGTGACCCGCGTCGGTCGCGGACACTATCGCACCGCTGCTGACGCACGGGACCGGCGAACGCCCGAGGGCGCCGCCGGTCCCGTGGACTGTGCTGGTCGTGCCGTGTCTAGAGGGCCGCCTCGTCCGTCTCACCCGTGCGCACGCGCACGACCGAGTCGACGGGGATGACCCAGACCTTGCCGTCACCGATCTTGCCGGTCTGCGCCGAGCTCGTGATGGTGGCCACGACGCTCTCCACGTCGGCGTCGTCGACGACGACCTCGAGGCGGATCTTGGGCACGAGCGACACGTCGTACTCCGCCCCGCGGTAGACCTCGGTGTGACCCTTCTGCTGTCCGTAGCCGCTCGCCTCGGTCACCGTCATGCCGGCGACCCCTGCAGCGGCGAGCGCCTCACGGACTTCTTCCCACTTGTGCGGCTTGATGACCGCTGTAACCAGCTTCATGCTCAGAGCTCCTTCAGGAGGTTGGATCCGCCACTGCCGCCGCCACTGCCATAGTCGTACGCCGTCTCGAGGTGCTCGACCTGGTCGATGCCGGTCACCTCGTCCTCCTCGCTGATGCGGAAGCCAATTGTGACGTCGATCAACTTACCGATGATGTACGTCAGGACGAACGAGTAGCCGAGCACCGCGAACGCCGCCACGACCTGCTTGACGAGCTGCGAGGCGTCGCCACCGTAGAAGAGGCCGACGTCACCGACGGCGAGGAGGCCGATCAGGATCGTGCCGACGAGTCCGCCGACGAGGTGGACGCCGACGACGTCGAGCGAGTCGTCGTACCCGAGCTTGTACTTGAGGCCGACGGCCAGCGCGCACAGGATGCCCGCGACGAGACCCAGGATGATCGAGCCGAACGGCGACAGGGCCCCGCAGGCCGGGGTGATGGCCACGAGGCCGGCGACGGCGCCCGAGGCGGCTCCGAGGCTCGTGCCCTTCTTGTCGCGGACGTACTCGACCGCAATCCAGCCGATGATCGCCGCCGCCGTCGCGACGGCGGTGTTGACGAATGCCAGGCCGGCCAGGCCGTTGGCACCGACGGCGGAGCCGGCGTTGAACCCGAACCAGCCGAACCACAGCAGGCCGGCACCGAGCAGCACGAACGGCAGGTTGTGCGGACGCATCGGGTCACGCTTCCAGCCGACGCGCTTGCCGAGCACCAGCGCGAGAGCGAGGCCCGCCGCACCGGCGTTGATGTGGACCGCCGTGCCGCCGGCGAAGTCGAGCGCCTCCAGCTTGGTCGCGATCCAGCCACCGTTGTCGCCGAAGTCGAAGACCCAGTGCGCGACCGGGAAGTAGACGACCGAGACCCACACGACGACGAACACGATCCAGGCGCTGAACTTGGCCCGGTCGGCGATCGCTCCGCTGATGAGCGCGACCGTGATGATCGCGAACATGAGCTGGAACGCCACGAACACGTACTCGGGGATCGTGCCGTAGGCCGTGTCGACCGAGATGTTGTCCAGGCCGAGACGCTTGAAGCCGCCGACCAGCTGGTTGCCGTCAGGGCTGAACGCCAGCGAGTAGCCGTAGAGGACCCACAGGACGGGGACGATCGCGAGCGCTGAGAAGCTCATCATCATCATGTTGAGGACGGTCTTGGACCGGACCATTCCTCCGTAGAAGAACGCCAGTCCTGGCGTCATGAGCAGGACCAGGGCCGAGCTGGCCAGGATCCACGCGGTATCGCCGGTATCCATGAAACCTCCGAAGGTGAGTGGGCAGGTGAGGTGCCACCTGCTGCATCACAGCCTGATGTCCGGGGGTTTCGTGGTGCGGCTGCTGATGTTTCGTCGGTGTGACGAAACTGGATCGTGTGTAAACAGCGCGTTACGCGCTGGCCCCTGCGCCCCTTGAGCCGGTCCGCCGCCCCTCGAGCCCGTCGACGTCCGCCCTACGACAGCAGGGCGTCGACGAACTCGACGGCGTCGAACGGGGCCAGGTCGTCCGCGCCCTCGCCGAGGCCGACGAACTTGACCGGCACGCCGAGCTCGCGCTGCACCGCGATGACGATGCCACCCTTGGCGGTGCCGTCGAGCTTGGTCAGGACGATGCCGGTGACGTCGACGACCTCACCGAACACCCGCGCCTGGGTCAGACCGTTCTGCCCCGTCGTGGCGTCGATGACCAGGAGCACCTCGGTGACCGGCGCCTGCTTCTCGATGACGCGCTTGACCTTGCCGAGCTCGTCCATCAGGCCGGACTTGGTGTGCAGGCGTCCCGCGGTGTCGACCAGCACGACATCGACACCGTCGGCGATGCCGCGCTGGACGCTCTCGAAGCCGACGCTCGCGGGATCGCCGCCCTCGGGCCCCCGCACGGTGGGCACGCCGACGCGCTCCCCCCAGGTCTGCAGCTGGTCGGCGGCCGCGGCGCGGAACGTGTCGGCCGCGCCGAGGACCATCGACTTCTCCTCGGCCACGAGCACGCGCGCGAGGCGTCCGACGGTCGTGGTCTTGCCGGTGCCGTTGACGCCGACGACCAGGATCACGCCGGGCTTGCCGTCTGCTCCGGTGGCGCCGAGCGACCGGTCCAGGTCGGGATCGATGAGGCGGACCAACTCGTCGCGCAGGGCGGCCTTGGCCTGCTCCGGATCGGTGATGCCCTCGACGCGCAGCTTGGTGCGCAGGTTCGTCACGAGCTCGTCGGTCGCGGCCACGCCCACGTCGGCGGCGAGCAGCGTGTCCTCGATCTCCTCCCACGCGGCGTCGTCGAGGGTCGAGCGCCCGAGGACGGCGAGCAGCCCCTTGCCGAGGGTGCCCTGTGAGGTGGCCAGGCGCGCCCGCAGTCGGACGAGCCGGCCCTGCGGGGCCTCGGGACGTTCGAGCGTGTCGACCGCGGCGGCGGGGGCGGGGGCGGGTGGGCCCTCCGGTCCGAGGTCCTCGATCGGCGCGACCTGGTCAGGAGCCGGCTCGATCGGCCGCTTCGAGGACGGCGGCAGCTGCTTGCGGCTGCGCGTGATGACGAGCGCGGCACCGCCGCCCAGCAGGACGACGGCGGCGACAGCGATGGCGATGATGAGCTGGGTCGTGGTCACCCGACGATCCTAGGTGGTGGGGTCAGGTCAAGTGCCGGACGCCTTCGCTGGTCGAGTGCCGTCCGAGGAACGAGGACCGTGGATCGAGACCCCTCGGCCAGGTGTGGAAACCGCTGCAACAGCAGAGCAGAAGTGTCAGTGGCGACCCCTAGAGTTGAAGCATGTTCGAGACCGCGTCCGCCGAGTCCCTGTTGGCCACGGTGCGGGCACATGACTTCTCGGGTGATCCGGTGCATGAGGGTGGTGCGAGCCGGATCGACGCCATTCGTGAGCTGGATCGGCTGATCCGGGCGGCGCAGGCGGAGCAGACCGCGCAGATCGGTGCCCTGCACACCGAACGGACCCGTGTGATGCGTCTTGGTGAGGGCGACCCGACGTTGTCG
>JBKJIW010000028.1:0-51740 GCA_046598255.1 Aeromicrobium sp.
GGCTCGTCGCGGTAGCCGAGGTACTGGCCGCGCACGACATCGGACGGCTTGATCGGCAGCATCGAACGGAAGACCTTGTTCTTCTCCTCGCTGATCGAGTCCGAGTCGAGCGAGGTGGGCGGCTCCATCGCCATGAACGCCAGCACCTGGAACAGGTGGGTGACGACCATGTCCTTGAAGGCCCCCGTCCCCTCGTAGAACCCGGAGCGTCCGGCCAGCGAGAGCGTCTCGGGCACGTCGATCTGGACGTGGTCGATGAAGTTGCGGTTCCAGATCGGCTCGAAGAGGCCGTTGGCGAAGCGGAAGGCCAGGATGTTGAGCGCCGCCTCCTTGCCCAGGAAGTGGTCGATCCGGAAGATCTGCTGCTCGTCGAAGACCTCGTGGATCTCGGTGTTCAGCGCCTTCGCGCTGGCCAGGTCGGTACCGAAGGGCTTCTCCATGATGATGCGCGAACGCTCGACCAGCTGGGCGGCGTCGAGGGTGTGGACGACGTCGAGCGCGGCCTTCGGCGGGACACTCAGGTAGTGCAGCCGCCGCGGGGATCCGCCGAGCTCCTCCTCGAGCTTCGCCGCCTGCCGGGCGAGGGCTTCCGGACCGGCCTTGACGTTGACGTACGAGAGCTTCGGCGCGAACGCCTCCCACTGCTCGCTGCGCATCGGCCGCGGGCTGAACTCCTTGCACGCGGTGTGCGCGAACTCGCGGAACGACGCGTCGTCGAACTCGTCGAGCGAGACGCCGATGATGCGTGAGTCCCCCACCAGCGCCGACTGCAGCAGGTGCATGATCCCCGGCAGCAGCTTGCGCCGGGCGAGATCGCCGGTGGCGCCGAACAGCACGATCAGGTGGGGCTCGTTCATGACCTCAGGCTAGACCCGCTTGATTGCACCGAGGTGAATTCCTGCGGCGCTTCTCACTCCAGCACGAGCGGGGAGGCGACCACGCCGAGGAGGGTGAGGTCCATGCCTCGATGGTCCCACCGCGGTCATGACCGGTCGGTGCTTCGTCAGCGAGTGGCGCCGAGGCTCCGCAGCACGGCGCGCGGTGCGATCCGGGCGAGGTACTCCTGCGACGGCCTGCGCGTCATCTCGACCGTGATGACGGCGCCGGCACGGTGCTGGTGCCGGAACCACATCGAGTACGTCCCGTGACACGTCGAGAAGCAGTCGAACGCCGTCCTCGGAAGGCGGATCTGCGCCGCGAGCCGCCGGGCCCACGCCGTGTTGCCGGTGTCGCGGATGTCGATGCCGTTCAGGGGCTGGTGGAAGCTGATCGTGTAGGTCGGGTCGATCTCGTCGGCGAAGTCGCGGACGGCCCGTGACTCCGGCTCGGAGAACGCCGCACGGCCCGAGCTGGTCGACCCACCCGCCCTCTTCCACCTGCGCGAGAAGTTGCGGTTGAGGTCGACCTTGCGGGCGTTCTGACGGGTGTTCCGGGCATAGCCGTCGGGGTTGACGACCGGGACGACCCAGATGTCCGCCCCGGTGATCGGTCGACCGTCGCGGAGGGCCCGCAACGTCGTGACGGCCCCCTTCTCGTTGCCGTGCATCGCGGCGAGCAGGAGCACCTTCTTCTTCGAGGTCGGCGTGCCGAGGCGCCACGCGATGATGTCGCGGCCCTGGACGCTCTGACCGATGACCCTCGTCTCGATGACGGCGCCGAACCTCCGGTCGGCCGCGGCAGCCGGTGAGGCCGACGTGACCGCCAGCGGCACCACGAGGGCGGACAGCAGCGCAAGGACCCCGAGCGACTTCATCGGGCCATCATCGCAAGCGAAGGGTGCAGGGTCAGATCAGGCGACGGTCGTTGGCCCATCGGGTCAGCTCGTGGCGACTGGAGAGCTGCAGCTTGCGCAGCACGCTGGAGACGTGGGTCTCGACGGTCTTGATCGAGATGAACAGCTCCTTGGCGACCTCCTTGTAGGCGTAGCCGCGGGCGATGAGCCGCATGACCTCGCGTTCCCGCTCCGTCAGCCGGTCGAGATCCTCGTCGACCTGGGCGATCTCGATCGTCCCGGCGAACGCGTCGAGCACGAACCCCGCGAGGCGCGGCGAGAACACCGCATCCCCGGCGGCCACCCGGTCGATCGCGGCGAGCAGCTCCGGCCCGGAGATGTTCTTGGTGACGTAGCCGCGCGCCCCCGCCCGGATGATGCCGATGACGTCCTCGGCCGCGTCGCTGACCGACAACGCCAGGAACTTCGTCTCCGGGTGCCGCACGTGCAGGCGGCGGATGACCTCGAGCCCGCCGCCACCGGGCATGTGGACGTCGAGCAGCACCACGTCGGGCTTCGCCGCGGTGATCGCGGCGACCGCGGAGTCGACGTCGTGGGCCTCGGCGACGACGTCGACGGGGCCGTCGATCTCGGCGCGCACACCGGTGCGGAACATGGCGTGGTCGTCGACGATCACGATGCGGAGCGTGGTCATGGGGTGGCACCTTCGGTCGGGGTGGGAAGGGGGTCGCCGGTGCGCACCGGGACGCTCAGCGCGACCTCGGTGCCCTCACCCGGCCGGCTGCGGATCGAGGCGGTGCCACCGTGCCGCTCGACGCGGTCGATGATCGAGCCGCGGACCCCCATGCGGTCGTCGGCGATCGCCGCGAGGTCGAAGCCGGTGCCGCGGTCGCGGACGAACACCTGCGCCGTGCGTCCGTCGCACTCGGCGTAGACGTCGACCCGGTCGACCCCGGCGTGCTTGGCCGCGTTGACCATGGCCTCGCGGGCGGCCTTCGCGAGGGCAGCGACGTCGGGGTCGAGCGCGGCGTCGCCCACCACGATGACCTCGACGGGCACGTGGTGCACGTCCTCGACCTCGGCCGCAGCGGATCGCAGCGCGGCCACCAGGGAGTCGCCGGCACTCTCGTCGTTGCCGTAGAGCCACGCGCGGAGCTCGCGTTCCTGCCTCCGGGCCAGGGTCGCGACGGCCGCGGAGTCCCCGGCGTTCTTCTGCAGCAACGCCAGGGTCTGCAGCACGGAGTCGTGCAGGTGGGCTGCGACGTCGGCACGTTCCTGCGAGCGGACGCGCTCGCGTCGTTCGTCAGCCAGCTCACCGGCCAGCCGGGCGATCCACGGACCGAGGATCAGGCCCAGGCCCAGCACGGCGATGACGAGGGCCGAGGCGAGGTTGATCGCCGCGCCCCAGCCTCCCTCCTTGGTCAGGAAGTAGATCGCGGCGACGGCGACCAGCGCGGCGCCCGCGGCGATGCGCGCGGCGAACGCCCAACCGCGCGTCTCCCGCATCCAGCGACCCCAGGCGGCGTCGTCGAACTGCCGCCAGATGACGGCGATGCCGACGACCGCGACGAGCAGCGGGCCGAACAGGCCGTTGCCGACGCCACGGCCGGTGGCCTGGATCAGCACCAGCACGCCGATGCCGACTGCGGCCAGGGCGATGGTCTGGGCCATCTCGGTCGCCCCGGGACGGACGCGACCCGAGCTGCGCAGACCTCTCCGGGTGGCCGACTCCAGCCCCGGCGGCAGGTCGGGTCCCTGCAGCGGAAGCAGCCGCCACAGCGCCAGGTAGGCGATGAACCCGATGCCCTGGAACCAGGTGCCGATGATGAAGGCCAGGCGGACGTAGAGCACCGGGACACCCAGGTGGTCGGCGACGCCGGTCGCCACGCCGCCGACGACCCGACGGTCGGCCGGACGGTGGGCGCGACGATAGACCGTCTTCGCGCCCATCGCGCCCGTCGGCTCCGTCGTCACCCCTTGATCGTCACACGTGCGCCCCGACGGGCGCCACCAAGGATCGGCCCCCGCCCACCCTGAGGGACCCCGGGTCAGGACCAGGGTCGTACCCGATGTGCCGCGCACGCCTCCTGGTCCACGATGAAGCCATGAACGACACCCAGCAGTCACCGCCATCGCCACCGGGCAGTCCGCCCCCTCCCGGCCCCGACGAGGACTTCGACCCGCAGCGGCTGCGCACGATCACCGACATGCAGCGGTCGCAGGACGATCGCATCGTCGCCGGCGTCTGTGCCGGCGCGGCCCGCTACCTCAACGTCGATCCCGTCATCGTCCGCGTCCTGGTCGCGGTCCTGACGATCGCCGGATTCGCTGGCGTCATCCTCTACGTCGCCGCGTGGCTGCTGCTGCCGGCCGACGACGAGCACGGCAGGAGCATCGTCGCCGGCTGGTTCAAGCTCGACGACAACGAGCCACAGGTGCGGACCATCGGCCTCGTGGCAGCCGCCGCCCTGGCGGTCCTGTCACTGATCGGCAACAGCAGCTGGGCCTGGTGGGGTGACGCGCCGTGGTGGATCATCCCGTTCGCGCTGCTGTTCTACGTCTTCTGGCTCCGCCCCCAGCGCCGTCGGGAGGCGCGGATGCCGAGTCCGAGCGCGTACGACCCCGCCACCCCCGAGCCAACCACCGTCGACGCGTACAGCGCGACCGTCGTCGACCGGGCCATGCAGAAGAAGCTCGCCAAGGCCCGCGCTCCGCGCTCGCCGGCCCTGCTCCTGCTGACCATGTCGCTGACCGCCATCGCGCTCGCCGTCGTGTGGATCGTCGACGAGACCCGCCGCGACGTGCCCGCCACGGCGTACATCGCCGTCGCGCTCACCGTCGTCGGAGTCGGACTGCTGATCGGCACCCTCGTCGGCGACGGCGGACCGCTCATCGCGATCGGCGTCCTGCTGGCCACCGCCCTGGCGATCGGATCGGTCTTCCCGACTGGACGCATCGGCGAGCAACGACCGTCACCGACGACGGCCGCGGACGTCGAGGCGACCTACCGCCACGGCATCGGTGAGCTGGAGCTCGACCTGACCCAGGTCGTCGACCCGGAGCGCCTGGCCGGCCGGACGATCGCCCTCGACGCCGGGATCGGCGACACCCGGGTCATCCTCCCCGACGGTCTGAGGGTCGTCGTCCTGACCCACGTGGACGCCGGAGCGACCTCGGTGTTCGGTCGCAGCAGGGAGGGCACCGACGTGTCGCTCGCCGCGCCGGCCGATGACGGGGTGGGTGCCGTCCTGACCGTCACCGTCGACCAGCAGCTCGGACAGATCGAGGTGATCACCCGATGAACCGTCACCCGTTCCGCTGGGGGAGCCTGTCGTTCGGTCTGATCTTCCTCGCCTGTGCCGGCAGCTGGGCCGTCTGGAAGCAGGACCTCCTGACTCCCCGCGAGTTCAGCCTCACCTCCGCCGGCGTGCTGATCGTCCTCGGCGTCCTCGGCGTCGCCGCGACCCTCTGGCAGGCCCGTCCGACCACCCGCAGCCCCCACCACGACGACGAACACGACAGGACCTCCTCATGAAGAAGCTCACCCGTTCCCGCCACCAGCGGTGGATCGGCGGCGTCTGCGGCGGCGTCGCCGACTACACCGGCATCGACGTCGTCCTGATCCGCGTGGTGCTCGCGATCGCCGCGGTCCTCGGTGCCGGATCGCTGCTCGTCGCGTACATCGTGGCGTGGATCCTGATCCCGCGACGGCCGCTGCACGACACGGTCTGGACGCCTACTGCCCCGGCACCTGCCCCTGCGCCTGCCGCGCCCACCACTGTGTTCGAGCCTGCACAGCCGTCCGGGTGAAGTCGGAGAACACGCCGTCGACACCGGCGTCGAAGAAGGCAAGGTACTCGCCAACGGCATCGCCGTGGGCGGCCTTGTCCCGGCCGAGCCGCAGGTCGGTCGGCAGGAAGTTGTTCTCGTTGCGCATCGTCCAGATGTGCACCACCAGCCCGAGGTCGTGAGCACGCCGCACCAGCTTGGTCGTCTTGGCCAGCCGGTAGCGGATGTCGCGCTTGATGACCTGGCTCTTGTTGGGTCCGATGCCGTCGGCGTACGCGGCGATCTTCTGCAGCTCCGGCGGCTTGCGCATCGACCAGTACGTCCGCGGGTCACGGGCGGCCACCAGGTCGTAGGGCGCACCCTGGCGGTCCATCAGCTGGATCAGGACGAGCGGCGTGCGGTCACGCAACGCCTTGAGGTTGCCCGTCTCCATCGACTGGATGATGATCTTGGCGCCCTCGCGGTTGACCCGCCGGCGCTCGAGGTCGGCGATCAGCAGGTCGTTGAGGTCGAGCCCGATGCCGGCGAAGTAGGTGGGGTGCTTCGTCTCGACGTACACGCCGATCGGCTCGTCCCGACCCACGCTCGCCTCCTCGGCGATGGTGAGCACCTCGTCGAACGTCAGGATCTCCTCGGTGCGCGCCAGCGCGATGTTCTGCGGCCTGAGCTGCGGCAGCCTCTCGCGCACCCGGAGCGTCTTGATCTCCTCGAGCGTGAAGTCCTCCGTGAACCAGCCCGTGTAGGGCACGCCGTCGATGAACTTGCTGACCTTGCGGTCGGCGAACTCGGGATGCTCCGCGACGTCGGTCGTGCCGCCGATCTCGTTCTCGTGGCGGACGACCAGGACCCCGTCCCGCGTCGCGACGACGTCGGGCTCGATGTAGTCGCAGCCCTGCTCGATCGCCAGGAGGTAGGACGGTCGGGTGTGCTCGAGCCGCTCGCCGGGCACGCCACGGTGACCGATGATGATGGGCGGCGCCGAGGCTGACACAGGTCAATCAAACCGCAACGGGAGGGTCCTGTGTCGGACCGTGGACGAGACGTACGGCACCGTCGCGGCGCGGATCGGCGGCAGCGACCATCTGGCGGCCCGGAGCACGGAGCGTCGCGGCGACCCCGCCGTAGTACATCGTCAGGTCCGTCTCGGTCTTGATGACCTCGCCGACTCGCCCGGCCCGGTGGACATGCACCCGGGGGTGGTTGATCGCCTGCTGGAGCTCGAGGCCGCCGCTCACGAAGCCGGCAAGCGCCTGGACGATGGCGGTCGTGATGCGGTCGGCGCCCGGCGAACCGATCGCGATAGCCGACCCGTCGGTGTGGTGACCGACCGTGGGCGCCATGTTCGAGAGCAGCCGCGTGCCGGGGGCAAGACCGTGCAGCCCCCGGGCGTTGAGCTCCTGCTCGCCGAGGCAGTTGTTGAGCCAGATGCCGGTGCCGCGCGCGATCATTCCCGAGCTGTAGCCCGAGGACACCGTGACCGAGCAGGCTCCACCGTCGCTGTCGGTCGCCGAGACGTGCGCCGTCGAGCCCGACTCGAGCACCGCCAGGTGGTCGCGGTCGATCAGGTCCAGGAACGCGGCGGCGTCGCGCACGAGGTCGTCGGACGTGTCGAGCACGTCGAGCCGGTGTCCGAGCACGGCACGCTGCACGCGGACCAGGTGCTCGATGTCGGCGAGGTCCCACTGCCCGTGGGGACGTCCGTCGAGCAGGCGCAGCATCGCCGCGACACACACTCCGCCGACCGACGGGGGCGGGTTGGTGCCGAACGTCCAGTCACCGACCCGGGCGAGCAGCGACGGACGCACGACTGCCCGGTAGTCGGCCAGGTCGGCGGCGCCCAGGATGCCCCCGCGCCGGATGACGTCCTCGCTGATGAGCCGGGCGATCTCGCCGGTGTGGAGGGCAGCGGCCCCGTCGGCCGCGATGAGCTCCAGCGACGCCGCCAGGTCGGGCAGGACGATCAGACCGGTCTCGATCGACCCGTCAGCGTCGTGCACCGCCGCACGGCTCTCCTCGTCCCACCCGAAGATGTCCGCGTGGACGTACTCGAGGTAGTAGCGCGAGGCCGAGCTGAGCCGGAATCCCTGCCGCGCCACCGCGATCGACGGAGACACCACATCGCGCCACGGCAGGCTCCCCCACCGGCGATGCGCCTCCTCGAACGCTGCGACGGAGCCGTGGGCCGCCACCGATCCGGGGCCGATCGTGACCGTCACCCCGCCGCCGTACTCGGTGTCGATGTCCCACGTGCCTCCGCCGAGCGACTGCCCCCGGCCCGGCATGTCCATCCAGCCGTCGACCGTCTGCGGCGCGCTGCCGTCGGGCGGCTGGACCGTGATGAAGCCGCCGGAGCTCAGCGACACGATGCCGACCTCGTTGACCATCGTCACCAGCGCTGCCGCCAGAGCCGCGTCGATGGCGTTGCCACCGGCCCGCGCCACCTGCTCACCGGCGTCGGCGGAGGCTTCGTTCGGGGCGGCGATGGCGACGTCGGGCATCCGGGCAGGTTATCGGGTCGGGGTGCGCGGGCTCAGGCGTCGAGCGCGCGGTCGAGGTTGATCACGGCGCTGATCAGCGCCAGGTGCGTGAACGCCTGCGGGAAGTTGCCGAGCTGGTCGCCCGTCGGCCCGACCTCCTCGGCGTAGAGGCCGACGTGGTTGGCGTACGTGAACATCTTCTCCAGCGCGAGGCGCGCGTCCTCCAGTCGTCCGGCCCGGGTGAGCGCCTCGACGTACCAGAACGAGCAGAGGCTGAACGTGCCCTCGTCGCCGTCGAGCCCGTCGGGCGACTCGTCGGGGTCGTAGCGGAACACGAGGCTGTCGACGACGAGCCGGTCCTCGACTGCGGCCAGCGTGGACAGGAACTTCGGGTCGGCCGGCGACAGGAACTTGAGCATCGGCATCAGGAGGACACCCGCGTCGAGGGCCGTGCCCCCCTCGACCTGCGTGAAGGCCTGCAGGTCCTCGTTCCACGACTCGGTCATGATGCGCTGGTAGATCTCGTCGCGGACCGCCGCCCAGGCGGAGATGTCCCCCGGGAGGCCCCGCTGGCGCGCGATACGGATCGTCCGCTCGATCGCGACCCAGCACATGAGCCGCGACGTCGTGTGCGCCTGGGCGCCGGCGCGGGTCTCCCACATGCCGGCGTCCGGCAGGTCCCAGTGGGCACACAACCACTCCACGACCCGGGTGACGTCGACCCACGCGTCGCTGGTGATGCCCTCGCCGTACTTGTTGAACAGGTAGATCGAGTCGATCAACTCGCCGTAGATGTCGAGCTGCAGCTGGTCTGCGGCCGCGTTGCCGATGCGGACGGGCTGGGAGCCGCGGTGGCCCGACAGGTGGTCGAGCGACATCTCCTCGGGCGGTGGGTTGCCGTCGATGTCATACATCACCCGCAGGGGCCCGAGGCCGTGGTCGCGGTCCTCGCCGAGCCGCTGCGACAGCCAGGCCATGAAGGCCTTCGCCTCGCTGGTGAAGCCCAGCCGCAGCAGGGCGTAGAGGCTGAAGGCGGCGTCGCGCGTCCACACGTAGCGGTAGTCCCAGTTGCGCTCGCCGCCGATGACCTCCGGCAGGGCCGCGGTGGGCGCCGCGATGACGGCACCGCTCGGCTCGTGCGTCAGCAGCTTGAGGGTGATCGCCGAACGGTTGACCGTCTCGCGCCACCGGCCGGTGTACGTCGACTGCGACAGCCAGCCGCGCCAGAACTCGTTCGTCGCGTCGTAGAGGGCCGCGGTGTCGGCGACGTCTGCGTCCGGCAGGACATCGTCGGAATCGAGGACCTCGAGCACGAAGAGCGCCACGTCGCCGGCGGTCAGCTCGAGGTCGGCGGTGACGACGCCGCCGTCGATCTCGAGGTCCGCCGTCGCGCTGAGGCCCAGGCGGATGCCGTCGCCGGCCAGGATCACGCCGTGCTCGGCGACCTCGGCCTCGCACCGCGTGCGGGCGTAGTCGGGGCGGGCGTCCAGGCGCATGTGGATCGACGCCCGGCCGCGCACCGCCACGATCCGGCGCACGATGCGCTGGCGATGGTCGGCGTCACCGGCCTGGAGCACGGGCATGAAGTCGTGCACCTCGACGACGCCGTCCTCGGTGAGGAAGCGCGTCGTGAGCACCGCCGAGTCAGGCACGTAGAACTGCTGCGTGCGGACCACCCCGGAGGTCGGCAAGATCTGCCACGAACCACCCTCCTGCGGGTCGAGGATCGCGCCGAAGATGCTGGGCGAGTCGAAGCGGGGCGCGCAGAACCAGTCGATCGTCCCCTCGGTGCCGACCAGGGCCGAGGTGCGGAGATCGCCGATCAGGCCGTGGTCGGCGATCTCCACGCCGCGAGGAGCCTCAGGCATCCGGCAGCCTCCAGCCGCCGCCCGGCAGCTCGAGCGCATGGTCGGGGCCCCACGAGCCCTTCTCGTACGGCTGGGTCTTCGGGGGCGACTGGAGCACCGGCTCGCACAGCTGCCACAGGCGATCGACCTCGTCGGACCGGGTGAACAGCGTCTGATCGCCCTTCATGACGTCGAGCAGCAGGCGCTCGTAGGCCTCCAGGGGCTGGTCGTCCGGGTCCTCGGCGGAGAGGTCGAGATGCAACGACGAGTCGATCAGGTCCATCGTCGGGCCCGGTCGCTTGGCCTTGAGGTCGACCGTCACCTGGGGCGAGTCGGTGAGCTCGAGCACCAGCTGGTTGGCGCCGTACTCGTTGTCGCCGAACCGGCCCATCGGCGGGGTGCGGAACGTCAACGTGATGGTGCGACGGGTGGCACCCAGCGCCTTGCCGGTGCGTAGGTAGAACGGGACGCCCTGCCAGCGCTCGGTGTCGACGTACGCCTCCAAGGCGACGAACGTCTCGACCTCGGAGTCGTCGGCGACGTCCTCTTCGTCGCGGTAGCCCTCGTACTGGCCGAACACGACCCGCTCGGGATCGAGCGGGCGCATCGCCGCGAAGACCTTGGACTTCTCGTTGCGCAGCGCCAGGGCGTCGAGGTGCACCGGCGGCTCCATCGCGACGAATCCCAGGACCTGGCAGAGGTGGGTCGAGATCATGTCGCGGAAGCAGCCGGTGGCCTCGTAGAAGCTGCCGCGACCCTCGACCGTCAGCTCCTCCGGGACGTCGATCTGCACGGCGCAGATGTGGTTGCGGTTCCAGGCCGGCTCGATCAGGCCGTTGGCGAAGCGCAGCGCCAGGATGTTCTGCACGGCCTCCTTGCCCAGGAAGTGGTCGATGCGGAACACCTGGTCCTCGGTCACGACCTCCTTGAGGGTCGCGTCGAGCTCGCGGGCGGTCTCCAGATCGGTGCCGAACGGCTTCTCGATGACGATGCGGGCATCCTCGGCCAGACCCTCGCGACCGAGCATCCCGATCATCGGCTCCATCGCCGCGGGCGGGACCGACAGGTAGATGAGCTTCTCGGCATCGTCGCCGAGGTCCTTCAATGCCTTCTCAACGGCGGTCGCGAGGTCCTTGCCGTCGTCGGCGTCGGACACCTCAAACGTCAGCCGGCCCAGCACGTCGTCGGCGACGGAGTCGTCCAGCTCGTCGACGAACTCCTCGAGGGCGCTGCGGATCTTCTGGCGGAACTCGTCATCGCTGCCGGGCGAGTGCCGACCGGAGCCGATGATGACGTAGTCGTCGGGGAGCCGACACGCCGCCGCGAGGCGGTAGATGCCCGGGAACAGCTTGCGCTTGGCGAGGTCGCCCGTCGCTCCGAAGAGGACGAAGACGTGCGGGGACGGGGACTGCGGGGACGGGGACTGGGGTTCGGTGGCCACCCTGACAACAGTAGGGACCGGCGCCTGAGGCGCAACGGGAGCGATTGCCCCGCCCCCACGCGGGTACGCACCTGCCATGAGTCATCACTACGACCACCTGATCATCGGCGGCGGCATGACCGCCGACGCGGCCGCGAAGGGCATCCGCGAGAAGGACGCCGAGGGCACGATCGGCATCCTCGGTGAGGAGTCATCCGCACCGTTCCCCCGACCCGCCCTGTCCAAGAAGCTGTGGACCGATCCCGACTTCACCGAGGACGACGCCGCGCTGGGGACGGCCGTCGAGACCGGTGCGACGCTGCACCTCGGCACCCGAGTCGACGCGATCGACCGCGAGGCCAAGGTCGTCTCGACCAGCACCGGCGACTCGTTCGAGTACGGAACGCTGCTGCTGGCCACCGGCGGGCATCCTCGCCAGATCCCCAGCCTGCCGCCCAGCGACCGGGTCATCTACTACCGGACGCTCGAGCACTACCACCGGCTGCGGACCGCGGTGGCCGACACGCCGCACGTGGCCGTCGTCGGGGGCGGCTACATCGGCACCGAGATCGCCGCCGCGCTGGTGCAGGGCGGCAGCACGGTGACGTTGATCCACCCCGACGACGTGCTCGGGTCCCGCACCTTCCCCGGCGTCATCGCTGACGAGGTCGAGGCGATGTTCACCGGCGCGGGCGTCACCGTCCACGGGGGCGCCAAGGTCGAGGGCGGCACGTCATCGCCGAGGGGCGTCACCCTCACCCTCGATGACGGCACCACCGTCATGGCCGACCTGGCCGTGATCGGGCTGGGCATCGAGCCGGCGGGGCTGCTGGCAAGTCGGGCCGGGCTGGAGACCTCGGACGACGGCGGCATCGTTGTCGACGAGCGTCTGACCACAGCCGATCCGTCGGTGCTGGCAGCCGGCGACGTCGCGAGCTACCCGGACCGCATCCTCGGTCGCCGCCGGGTCGAGCACGTCGACAACGCCACCGAGATGGGTGCCGCGGCCGGACGCATCATGGCCGGTTCCGGCGAGACGTACGACCACACGCCGTACTTCTACTCCGACCTGTTCGACGCCTGGTACGAGGCCGTCGGCACGCTCGACGCCAGCCTCGAGACGGTCGTGGTCGACAAGGCCGACGGTGGCCGCGTCGTCTACTACGTCGAGGACGGCGAGGTCGTCGGCGTGCTGCTCTGGAAGGTCGGCAACGGCCTGGATGCCGCCCGCGAGGTGCTCGCCGCCCACACGGTGCCGGACTCGTTCGACGACCTCATCTGAGCTTCCCACCCCCGAGGGAGGTGGATCTGCCACCTCATCCGCCGGAATGAGGTGGAGGATCCACCTCCCCCGGCGTCACGTAGGCGGTTGGCGCAGCAGCACCTCGGCCACCTGCTGCGGCGCCTCCAGCGAGGTGAGGTGACCGGTGCGGGGCAGGACGACGAGCCGCGACGGCAGGTCGCCGCGCCACGTGAGCATCTCCTCGCCGCAGCTCGGAGGCGTGGCGGTGTCCTCGGCGCCGAACAGCAGCGTCAACGGGCCCGCGAACGTCCGCAGGACGCCAGCGGTGTCGTGACGCGCGGCGATGGCGCGGGCCATCCACGCGACCCCAGCCGGATCCGCCGCGGAGATCGTGCCGCGCAGGAGGTCGACCAGCTCCGGCTGCTCGCGGTGCGCCGTCTCCCCCAGTCCCTCGTCGGCACTGTCCGCCACCGACGCCGTCGACCCGGAGCGCTCGATCTCGTCCGCGACCTCGAGCCGCTCGGCGGGCACGTCGGGCGCGATCCGGTGCGGAGTCGTGCTGCCCAGCACCAGTGCGGCCACCCGCTCAGGCGCCGCGGAGGCCAGCTGCAGCGCCGCATAACCACCCGTCGAGATGCCCAGCACCGTGGCACGGTCGATCCCCAACGCGTCGAGGACGTCCCGCACGGCGGCAGCTACCCCCTCCATCGACGGGTCCGCCGCCGGGACCGGGCTGCGACCGAGTCCCGGCAGGTCGATCGTCACGACCCGCATCGAATCCGTCAGCAGCGGGACGAGCCCGTCGAACATCCCGGAGTCGAGCGGGAACGCGTGCAGCAGGACGATCGCCGGCCGGCGGGCGTCATCGCCACCGTCGCCCCCGTGGTCGAGGTGGTGGAGCACGTCAGATCGTCGCGACGGAGCCGGAGTCGACGCGATAGTTGGAGCCGTTGACGAAGCTCGCCCGCTCGGAGCAGAGGAACGCGATCACCGCGGCGACCTCCTCGGGCTCGCCGCGCCGCTTGAGCTCCATGTAGGGCCGCTCCTCGTCGAGGAAGCTCTCGATCGCGGAGTCGACGTCGGTGCCGAGCTCCTTCGACCGCTTCTGCATCATCGCGTCGGTCATCGGCGTGCTGATGAACGCCGGAGAGACGCAGTTGACCAGCAGTCCCTCGCGCGCGTAGGTGCGCGACAGGCCCTTGGCGAAGGCGAGAACGCCTGCCTTGGCGGCGCAGTAGGGCAGCTCGTCGTCGTAGGGCTGCACCGCGTCCTCGGAGGCCAGGTAGACGATGCGTCCCCATCCGCCGGTGCGCAGCGACTCCAGGAACACCCGGGTGAGCCGGATCGGGGCGAGCAGGTCGGTCGTCAGGGTGTCGACCCAGCCGGCGTCGTCGATCTCGTGGAAGAGTCCCTGCGCGCCCGTCACGCCGGCCGAGTTCACGAGGATGTCGATGTCGCCGACCGCGGCGGTGACGGCCTCGCGCAGGTGCACGATCGACTCGATCGAGTCGAGGTCGGCGGCGATCGCGTGCAGGCGGGTCTTGGGCGCCTTCAGCTTCGCGGCGGCCGCGTCGAGCGACTCCTGGTCGACGTCGGACAGCACGACCGTGGCACCCTCCTCGAGCAGGATCCTGGCGGTCTGCCAGCCGATGCCGGAGTCGCCTCCGGTCACGAGTGCCGTACGTCCTGAGATGCCGAGATCCACGGGGTGCCTTTCGATGGGGTTGCCCCTCGAGTACCCCTCAGGACCATCGCGACACGCTCAGTCTGTGTCGGGCTCGTTGTCGAGCGAGATCCAGTCGGACGACTTCTGCGTCTGCTTCTTGCCGTCCCTGGTCACCAGGAGCGTCCCGTCGTAGGCCTGGACCGTGTAGGACGTCGAGCCGTCCTTGGCGACGAACGCGTCGAGGTCGGGCTCGTACCGACCCTTGAGATCGACGACATCACCGCCCTTCGGCTGGGTCACGAACCGGAAGTCGGCACCGGAGCTGTCGACGCCGCAGATGGACGTCTTCGCGCCGCTGGTGGTCGTCTTGTAGAGGATGACCGGGTAGGTGCCGCCGCAGGCCAGGCTCAGGCCGGACCTCTGCTGCTCCGGCGCCGTCACGGGTGCGACGCCGCAGTCAGGCAGCAGCGAGTCCTTCTCCGCGCCCTCCTCGTTGAAGACCGTGTCGGGCCCCTCGCACTCGCCGGCACTGGTCGGGGTCGGAGTCGGGGTCGCCGTCGTGGCCTCGGGGGTCGGCATCGGGGTCGTGGCGGTGGTCGTCGCGGGCGCCGGAGCGGCCAACGGCTCGGCCTCGTCATCGCCACCCAGGCTCCAGACGGCGACGGCGATGACGCCGACCAGCACGAGGACGGCGACGCCGATCGCGACGGGCTTCCTGCGCGACGGCGTCGGCGACGACGACGGGGCGGGCTGACTCACGGTGCTGCCTTCCGGTGGACTTCGTCCGACCCTAACAAGGCCGGGCCAGCCGGATGCCCGGCCCGCCGCCGGGCCGGGCGGCAGACGTCACCGGATGCTGATGGATCTCGGTCACCCCGCGTCGGCGAGCACGACCCACGCGAGGGCAGCGCAGTTCATGACGACGGTGACCCAAAACATGGTGCGGAACGGCTGCTTGATCGTCTTGTGACGAAAGACGGGACGGGCGACCATGGCACCCGGCCAGCCGCCGGCGACACCGAGCAGGTGCAGGGTCGACTCCGACGTGCGCCACGTGCCACGCCTCGCCGCCGACTTGTCGGCGGCGTAGGCCCAGAAGGTCAGTCCGCTGAGCAGGCCGTACCCGATCGGCACGGCGACGGGTACCGCGCCCAGGGCCAGCAGCGTCAGGAGCACCGCGAGGAACAGCACAGCCGCCGCGATCCCCCGCCGCACGCCGACTGCTCCCGGACGGCTGGCCGGCGCGCGCCCGCGGTACCTCACGTCCGACGCCTCGGGTCGGTGGCGATCGTCCTGGCCCGCGACGTAGGTCACCGAGAGGCCCACCACTGGGCGGCGGCCGCTCGGGAACTCGCTGACGTGCACGAACAGCCGGGATCCGGGGACGTCCGGCGTGATGAATCCGAAGCCCCGATCGTCGTTCCAGCTCGTCAGCACGCCCTGCTGGCGCACGACGTGGCCCACGTCAGCTGCCCGGCGCCCTGACCAACGTCTTGACCAGTCGCGCGCGGCGACGCCGTGCCCCCAGCCCGCGCCTCAGCTCTCCGACGACGAACCCGGTGGCGGCGACGGCCGCGTTGAGACCGGGCTTGACCTCGCGGCCGGCACCCATCCGCCCGATCTGGGACTCGTACCACTCGGACTCGCCCGCGAACCCGATCGCGGTGGGCAGCGTGTAGCGGGGCAGGGTGGTGCCGGCGGCCCCGGCGAGCAGCTTCGCCGTGAGGTCCGGGTCGATGGCCAGTGGTCGGCCAAGCCCGATCAGGTCGACCCCGCCGTCGTCGATCAGCGACTCCATGACGGCTCGCGTCCGGATGCCGCCGGTCAGCATGATCGGGACACCGCCGGCGGCGCTGCGGGCGCGGCGGGCGAACGCCGCGAAGTACGCCTCCTTGGCGCCCTGGCCGGAGCCGAGCTCGGCCACCTCGCCGAACAACGCCGGACTCTCGTAGGTCCCACCGGAGATCTCGATCAGGTCGACGCCCTCGGCGACCAGCAGCCGGATGACCTGCTCGGCGTCGTCCTCGGTGAATCCACCGTGCCGGAAGTCCGAGGAGTTCAGCTTGACCCCGACGGTGAAGTCCGGGCCGGTGCTCGAACGAGCGGCCCGGACCGCCTCGACGAGGGCACGGGATCGCCCGGCGAGGTCGCCACCCCAGCCGTCGGTGCGGCGGTTCACGTGGGGCGACAGGAACTGGGCCAGGAGGTAGCCGTGGGCAGCATGCACCTGGACGCCGTCGAGGCCGGCCCGGTGGCACAGCGACGCCGCCGTGCCGAACGCGGTGATGATCGCCTCGATCTCGCCGGCCGCCAGCTCACGTGGACGCGCGAACATGCCCATCATCGGCACGGCCTGGCCGGCGCTGGGCGCCACCGGGGTGGTGGCGAGGAAGCGGTTCGTCTGCCGACCGGGGTGGTTCAGCTGAGCGATCACCGGGGACGAGGCCGCCGCCTCGCGGATCCGTCGCAGGCCGTCGACGTCGAGCAGGGCGTCCGCCACGATGTTGCGGCTGCGCTCCAGGAATCGCCGGTCGACCATGAGGTTGCCGGTGACCAGCAGCCCACCGGCCGCACCCTCGGCCCAACGGCGGTACAGCGTCTCGTGCCTGGCCGTGGGCTGGTTGTCGGCATCGGACAGGTTCTCGGTCATCGCCGCCTTCACGATGCGGTGCGGGAGCACCAGTCCGCTCGGGAGGGTCAGCGGGGTGTCGAGCTGGGTCACGGGGGGCTCCTCGGGTCGTCGACCGATGCTCGCACATCCGGCGACGTCCGACGGTGGCGAGCCCTCAGGTCACTCCCACTCGATGGTTCCCGGCGGCTTGCTCGTGATGTCGAGGACGACACGGTTGACCTCGTCCACCTCGTTGGTGATGCGCGTCGAGATCCGCTCGAGGACCTCGTAGGGCAGCCGGCTCCAGTCGGCCGTCATGGCGTCCTCGCTCGACACGGGTCGCAGCACGATCGGGTGGCCGTAGGTCCGGCCGTCACCCTGGACGCCGACCGAGCGGACGTCGGCCAGCAGCACGACCGGGAACTGCCAGATCTCCTGGTCGAGACCGGCCGCGGTGGTCTCCTCGCGGACGATCGCATCGGCCCGGCGCAGGATGTCGAGCCGCTCCTCATCGACGGCGCCGACGATACGGATGGCCAGGCCCGGGCCCGGGAACGGGTGCCGGCCGACGATCGCCTCGGGGATGCCGAGCTGACGACCGACGTCGCGGACCTCGTCCTTGAACAGGGTGCGCAGCGGCTCGATGAGGCTGAACTCGAGGTCCTCGGGCAACCCGCCGACGTTGTGGTGGCTCTTGATGTTGGACGCGCCGGTGCCGCCACCGGACTCCACGACGTCCGGGTAGAGCGTGCCCTGGACCAGGAACTTGACCGGCGGCCCGGGGGTCGCCAGCACCTCGCGCTCGGCGGCCTCGAAGACGCGGATGAACTCGCGCCCGATGATCTTGCGCTTCTCCTCGGGGTCGGAGACGCCCGCGAGGAAGCCCAGGAACTGGTCCTTGGCATCGACGACCCTCAGGTCGACGCCGGTGGCCTTCACGTAGTCCTGCTCGACCTGCTCGGCCTCGCCCTGGCGCAGGAGGCCGTGATCAACGAAGACGGCCGTCAGCTGGTTGCCGATCGCGCGCTGCACGAGCGCCGTCGAGACCGCGGAGTCGACGCCGCCGGACAGGGCGGAGATGACGCGCGAGTCGCCGACCTGGGCGCGGATCAGCTCGATCTGCTCCTCGACGATGTTGCTGCTGGTCCACGTCTGCCGGCAGCCGGCGATCTCGACCAGGAAGGTCTCGAGGATGCGCTGACCGTGCTCGCTGTGCAGCACCTCGGGATGCCACTGCACACCGGCGAGCCGCCGACCGGTGTCTTCGAACGCCGCCACGGTCGCCCGGGGCGACTTGGCGTTGACCAGAAAGCCCTCCGGGGCGGCGACGACCTCGTCCCCGTGCGACATCCACGACGTCAGGGTCGTCGGCAGGTGGGCGAGCAGGGTGCCGGGCTCGAGGACGCTGACCGACGTGCGGCCGTACTCACGCTGCCCCGTGCGAGCCACCGTGCCGCCGAGCGCCTGTGCCATGGCCATGAAGCCGTAGCAGATGCCGAAGACGGGGGTCTCCGCGTCGAAGAGCGCCGCATCCAGCTGCGGCGCCCCCGGCTCGTACACCGACGACGGGCCACCCGACAGGATGATCGCGGCCGGCTTCTTGGCCAGCATCTCGTCGACCGGCATCGTGTGCGGGACGATCTCGGAGTAGACCCGCGCCTCACGCACCCGGCGGGCGATGAGCTGGGCATACTGCGCCCCGAAGTCGACGACAAGGACAAGGTCATGGTCGGGGGTCACGGGTGTCACTCTATCGGCCCGGAAGTCTCTCGAAAAATTAGTGGAAGAATCTCGTAACCCTTTTCTTGGACGTTCGTTTTACACAGTGGATCCAGCAACACTCCCTCCCGCTGGATCCTGTGCTGCTCCTCGTGGCACAACAGGACCCGACCCGTGGACTCCCTCCCGGTCGGGTCCTGTGCATTGCGCCCGACTTCGTCGTGCCCCGTGACTTCGGCCCCCACTCGCTCACGCTCGCGGGTGGGACCCCCAACGGCCGGGCTTCGCTCGGGGCAATCGTCTCGGTCGCAGCGCTCGCTCGACATGTGGTTGCGTCCGAGACCCCGCGAAATGTGACGCCCACGGCGTCATCCGAGCGGGATGAGGCCGTGGGCGTCACATGGTGTGGTCGAGTGGGTCAGGAGACGCCGATGATCGGGAGGCGCAGGGCCGCCGGGGCGCTGTCGGGGACCACGGGGTTCTTCGGGGCCACGGCCTCGACGACCCGGTACGCCTGTCCGACGGCGGGACGCTCGTCGACCTCGCCCTTGTTGGGCCAGTACGCCATGGCCCGCTCGGCCTGGGCGGTGATGGTCAGCGATGGGTTGACGCCGAGGTTGGCGCTGATCGCCGAACCGTCGATGACGTGCAGGCCCTCGTGCCCGTAGAGGCGCTGGTAGCCGTCGATGACGCCGGTCTCGGGCGAGTCGCCGATCGCGCAGCCGCCCATGAAGTGCGCCGTCAGGGGGATGTTGAACGGCTCGCCGATCGTGCCTCCCGGGGTGCCCTTCATCGACTCGGCCATGAGCTGGACCGCCTCGTGGGCCGGCGGGATGAACGCCGGGTTGGGGGCGCCGTGGCCCTGCCGCGACGACAGCTTGCGCTTGCCGAGCAGTCCGCGCTTCGTGTAGGTCGTGATCGAGTTGTCGTGCGTCTGCATGACGAGCGCGATGACGGTGCGCTCGGACCAGTGCCTCAGGTCGTAGAGCTTGAAGATGCTGAACTTCGCGTTCCACATCTCCTTGAGCCACACCTTCCAACGCGGGGTGCCGGTGCTGCCGTCGGTCAGCACGGTCTGCATCAGCGACATCGCGTTGGAGCCCTTGCCATAGCGGCACGGCTCGATGTGGGTGTGCTCGTCGGGGTGGAACGACGAGGTGATGGCGACGCCCTGGCTGTAGTCGATGTCCTTGCCGTCGGCGATGGCGCCGAGGAGCGCCTCGGAGTTGGTGCGGGTCAGCAGGCCGAGTCGTTCGGAGACGTTCGGCAGCTTGCCCTGGTCACGCATCCTGTGCAGCAGCTTCTGGGTGCCCATCGTGCTGGCGGAGAAGACGACCTCACGGGCCGTGATCCTGCGGTGCGGACGGAAGCGCCGGTTGGTGCGACGGGTCTCGATCTCGTAGCCGCCGCCGGCCAGGGGCGACACGCCCGTCACGGTCGTCATCGCGTGCACCTCGGCACCGGCCTGCTCGGCCAGGTAGAGGTAGTTCTTGACCAGCGTGTTCTTGGCGTTGTGGCGGCAGCCCGTCATGCACTCGCCGCAGTTGGTGCAGCCCGACCGCTCGGGCCCGGCACCCCCGAAGTACGGATCGGCGACCTGCTCCCCCGGATCGGCGCCGAAGAACACGCCGACGGGCGTGTGGTGGAACGTCCCACCGACGCCCATCTTCTCGGCGACCTCGCGCATGACCTTGTCGGCGGGCGTCGTGTGCGGGTAGATGCCGACGCCCAGCATCCGCTTCGCCTGGTCGTAGTACGGCGCGAGCTCGGCCTTCCAGTCGGTGATGTGCCCCCACGAGGGGTCCTTGTAGAACGGGTCGAGCGGTTCGTACAACGTGTTGGCGTAGACCAGCGAGCCGCCGCCGACGCCGGCACCCGACAGGATCAGGACGTCCTTGAGCTTGTCGATGCGCTGGATGCCGTAGCAGCCGAGCTGCGGCAACCACAGGAACTTGCGCAGCCGCCAGGACGTCTTGGCGAAGTCCTTGTCCTCGAAGCGCTTGCCTGCCTCGAGCACCGCGACCTTGTAGCCCTTCTCGGTCAGCCGCAGCGCAGACACGCTGCCGCCGAAGCCCGATCCGATGATCAGGACGTCGTAGTCGAACTCGGTCGTTGTCGATTCAGGCACGGCGTGTCCTCCTCAGGACCTTGAGACCAAGCGTCAGCAGCTTGGCGTACGTCTGCGGCTTCAGGAAGGCTGGACCCGCCATCGGCACGAGCCGCTGGACGGCGACGGCCTGCGGCTCGGTGTAGCGGAGAATACCCTCGGAGCCCTGCCGCCGACCGACACCCGACTGGCGCATGCCACCCATGGGTGCGTCGACACTACCGAACGTGGCAGAGAATCCTTCGTTGATGTTGACCGTCCCGGCCTTGATGTGCGGCGCGAGGGCCCGCGCCTGGCGCGGCTTGCCCCAAAGGCTGGCGTTGAGCCCGTAGTCGCCGCCGTTGGCCAGGGCGACGGCCTCCTCGACGGTCCGGTAGGGGTAGATCGAGACCAGCGGTCCGAACGTCTCGCCGGCGAAGCACGCGGCCTCGGCCGTGACGCCCTCGAGCACGGTCGGCTCGAAGAAGTAGGGACCGATGTCAGGCCGGCCCTTGCCGCCGGTCAGCACCGTGGCGCCGTGCGCCACGGCGTCGGCGACGTGTGACGTGACGGTGTCGAGCTGCGCCTGCGAGATCAGCGAGCCGATGTCGGCGTCCCAGTCGAGCGCGGCCCCCAGCGCCAGGTGCTCGACGCGGGGCACGAAGGCCGCGGTGAACTCCTCGACGCTGTCCTCGTGCACGTAGATGCGCTCGATCGAGACGCAGAGCTGACCGGCCGACGAGAAACAGGCCTGCACGGCACCGGCCGCTGCCTTGTCGAGGTCGGCGCCAGGCAGGACGACCATGGGGTTCTTGCCGCCCAGCTCGAGGGAGCAGCTGATGAGCCGCTCGGACGCCTGCTGAGCGACGATCTTGCCGGTCGCGGTGGACCCGGTGAAGCAGATGTAGTCGGCGCGTTCGATGATCGCGGTGCCGACGACCGAGCCGGCCCCGCTGACGACCTGCCAGACGTCGGCGGGGATGCCTGCCTTGCGCAGCAGCTCGACACCGGCCAGCGCGATCAGGGGGCTCTGGCTGTCGGGCTTGAGCACGACGGCGTTGCCGGCCGCGATGGCGGGAAGTCCGTCGGACAGGGCCATCGTGAGCGGGTAGTTCCAGGGGCTGATGATCCCGACGACACCCTTGGGCACCTGGTTGACGGTGACCGAGGTCAGCGTCGGCAGAGCGCCGTTGCGGCGGCGCGGCCTGAGCTGCTTGGCCAGGCGACGCGCGTAGAAGCGGGCGGTCAGTGCCAGGTGGGCGACCTCGTCGTAGGCGTGCTGGCGGCTCTTGCCCGACTCGATCTGGATCAGGTCGAGCAGCTCGTCCTGGTGCTCGAGGACGAGATCGTGAAGACGCAGCAGGGCCTTCCTGCGCTCGCGGAAGGACGTGCGCGCCCACGCACCCTGCGCCGCGCGCGCGGACGCGAAGGCCGCGTCGACGTCGGCGATGCTCGAGACCGGGATGTCGGCGACGGCCTGACCGTCCAGCGGTGAGCGTGTCGTCCGGACCTCGCCCGAGGTCGACCGCACCAGCGCCACGAGCTGGGCCAGCCGCTCCGCATCCAGCAGGCCGTGGATCATGGCGGGGGCGTCGAGCGTGGTCATACCCCGAGTATGACATCGCCACTGTCACATCGCTACTGATCAGTAACCGATGTGTTCACCGACACCGAACCTCAGGTGAAGAGCCCCTCGCCCCAGTAGCCCTGGGCCGTGACGCCGGGCGGGCACACGAACAGGCCGGACCCGACGTGGACGATGTACTCGTTCAGCAGGTCGTTCTGCAGGCCGGCCAGCGACCCCTGGATCTGGACGAACTGCTTCGCCGGATCGCGCTGGTAGGCGATGAAGAACAGTCCGGCAGACAGCTGTCCGAGTCCGTTCGACCCGTCGACGAAGTTGTAGCCGCGACGCAGCAGCTTGGCGCCGTTGTTGAAGTCGGGGTGCGCGAGCCGCACGTGCGACTTCATGTCGATCAGCGGCTGACCCGCGTCGTCCTTGGCGTCGAAGTCGATCGGCGCGAACTCGTCGCCGCCCGACAGGGGCCCACCCGACCCCTTGGCACGTCCGGTGATGGTCTCCTGGCCGTTGAGCGGCTCGCGGTCCCACGTCTCGATGCGCATGTCGATCTTGCGCGACACGAGGTACGAGCCGCCGACCAGCCATGCCGGCCCGTCCTCCTCGCGCACCCAGACGAAGTCCTCGACGTCCTTCTCGTCCTCGACCTTGATGTTGGCCGTGCCGTCCTTGAAGCCGAACAGGTTGCGGGCCGTGACCTGCGCCGTCGAGGTCGAGGACGTGCGACCGAAGCCCATCTGCGAGTAGCGCACCGAGGCCCGACCGAAGGCGATGCGGGCGAGGTTGCGCACCGCGTGGACGGCGATCTGCGGATCGTTGGCACAGGCCTGGATGACGATGTCACCGTCGCTGATGGCCGGGTCGATCCGGTCGCCGGAGAATCCCGGCAGCGCGATGAGACGGTCGGGCAGCTGGCCGTCCAGTCCGAACCGCGCCTTGCCGTCACCGTCGACGAAGAGGCTGCGACCGAATCCGACCGTGACGGTGAGACCGGACGGCGGCAGACCGAGCGCCTCGCCGGTGTCCTCCGGTGGCGAGTACGGGGCGCCGGCGACGGCACCGAACTCGCCGACGTCGTTGCCCTGGGTCATCTGCCGGGCCGCGGCGGTCCAGTCCTTGAGCAGCGAGATCAGGTCGTCACGCTCCTGGCTGGTCATGTCGAAGACCGCGAAGTGGAGCCGGTCCTGCGCCGGTGTGACGATGCCGGCCTGGTGGGCGCCCTCGAAGGGGATCGGCAGGGCGTCCTTGTCGGGGACGACCGGCGCAGGCTTGTCGCCGGCGGCGTATCCCGCTCCGGCGCCCAGCGCGCCGGCGGCCAGTGCCCCGACGCCGGCTGCTCCCAGCAGCTTCCTGCGGGAGAGACCGGCGGACGGTGCGGAATCTTTCGTGGTCACGTGATCGGGCCTTTCAGGAGACTGGCCGTCAGGCCGACTGCGCGACGACGTTGGCCACCTTGCTGATGGGCTCACTCAGCGCCGCGACCGCGTCCGAGAGCTTCTTGATCTGGTCAGCCGTGAGCTGGTCGTAGAACGTCCAGTCGCCGGTGCTCTTGTCCTGGTGCTGGTTCAGCTCGGTGTCGAGCGCCTTGAACTTCGCGTCGATGTCCTTCACCAGATCCGGGTCCTGCTTGATCAGCACGGGTCGCAGCGAGGAGATCGCTGCCTGGGAGCCCTCGATGTTGGCCTTGAAGTCCCAGAGGTCGGTGTGGCTGAACTCGTCCTCCTCGCCGGTGATCTTGCCGGTCGCGACCTCGTCCAGCAGGCCCTTCGAGCCCTGCGCGAGCTGGAGGGCCGTCAGCGGCGTGTCCTGGCCGAGCGCCACGATCTTCGTGACGTTGTCGAGCAGCTGGTCGGCGTAGGGGGCCATGCCCTCGGTGTTGTTCTCGACCCACAACTGCTTCTCGATGCGGTGCCAACCCGTGAAGTCGACGCCCTCGGCGATCGCGTCGGGCTCGCGGCCGTCGGTGATCGGGTCGAGGTCGCCGAACTGCTCGGCAACGGGCTCGATGCGCTCCCAGTAGGTGCGCGCGATCGGGAACAGCTTCTTGGCCTCGTCGACCTGGCCGGCCTTGACCGCGTCGACGAACTCCGTCGTCTTGACGATCAGGGTGTCGGACTGCGACGTGACGTAGCGGGCGTAGCTGTCGGCCGCTGCGGTGAGCTCCTCGGAGTCCGACAGCGGCGTGGAGGACTCGCCGCTGACGGTCAGCGTCTGGCGGATGCCGTCGCCGATCATGCCGGGCTTGCATGCACCCTCGTAGGTGCCCTTCGGCAGGTCGACGACGAGGTTGCGGGTCAGGCCGGGACCGACGTTCTCGACCTCGCCCATGATGCGGTCACCCTCGGCGTACACGTAGAACTCGGTGACCTTGGAGCCCGCGTTGGTGACCGTGAACGTCGACGGGCCTGCCTCGAGCTTGGTGGCGGAGACGGCGCACCCTGAGTCGGTGGCCTCGACCGTCAGGGCACCGGAGGCCGCCTTCTCGGAGGGGTCGGAGGCGCAGGCGCCCAGGGTCAGGGCGGTGGTCGTCAGCACGGCGAACGTGGCGAGGGTGTTCTTCATGGTGCAGTCCTTCGAGCTCGAGCAGCCAGTATGAGGCAAGCCTCACCATGCTAAGGCACGGCTGCCCTCACCGAAACGTGGACCGGTGTGATCTGCTCGCCAGCATCAGGTCAGGGCCTTCTCGAAGCAGAGCGAGGCCGGCATGCCGATGTACGGCTCGTAGACCGGGATCGGGACGAAGCCGTGACGCTCGTACGTCCTGACGGCGGCGACCTGACGGTCACCGGTGTGCAGCACGAGCCGCTGCGCGCCGAGCGAGACGGCTTCGGCCTGCAGGTCCGCCATCAGGGCGTCGGCCGCACCGAGTCCACGTGCGTCGGGTCTGACGAACATGCGCTTGATCTCGAGCTCGGTGCCCAGCCGTCGCAAGAGTGCGTGCGCGACCGGCTGCTCACCGCGATAGCCGACGAGCGTCAGCACGACCGTCGCCGGATCGACCCCGGTCGGCATGCCGCTGCCGCCCCGGTCACGCTGCTGTCCGCCGTAGATGCCGCTGACCTCGGCCACCATCGCGTCCCGCAGCGCCACCGCGTCCGGGTGGTCGAACGGGACGCGGTCGACCCGCACGGCCGCCGTCAACCGACGACGACCTCGACCCGCTGGAACTCCTTGAGGTCGGTGTAGCCCGTGGTCGCCATCGCGCGCCTCAGCGCACCGATCAGGTTCATCGTGCCGTCGGGCACCGACGACGGGCCGAACAGCACCGACTGCAGGTCGCCGACCGTGCCCATGTCGACCCGCTCGCCGCGCGGCAGCTCGGGGTGCCACGCCTCGGCCCCCCAATGGAATCCGCGACCCGGCGCCTCGACGGCGCGGGCGAACGGCGAACCGATCATGACCGCGTCGGCGCCGCACGCGATCGCCTTCGCGATGTCGCCGCTGCGGCCGATCGAGCCGTCGGCGATGACGTGGACGTAGCGGCCGCCCGACTCGTCGAGGTAGTCGCGCCTGGCAGCGGCGACATCGGCGACCGCCGACGCCATCGGGACCGCGATGCCCAGCACCGACCGGGTCGTGTGGGCCGCGCCGCCGCCGAAGCCGACCAGCACGCCCGCCGCGCCGGTGCGCATGAGGTGCAGCGCGGCCTGGTAGGTGGCACAGCCGCCCACGATGACCGGGACGTCGAGCTCGTAGATGAACTCCTTGAGGTTCAGCGGCTCGGTCTGCCCGGACACGTGCTCGGCCGAGACCGTCGTGCCGCGGATCACGAACAGGTCGACGCCGGCATCGACGACCGCGTCGGCGAACTGCTTGGTGCGCTGCGGCGACAGGGCTCCGGCGACCGTGACGCCGGCCTCGCGCACCTGCCGCAGCCGCGCGGTGATGAGCTCGGCCTTGATCGGCTCGGAGTAGATCTCTTGGAGGCGGCGGGTGGCCAGCGGACCGTCGATGCTGGCGACCTCGTCGAGCAGCTTCTCTGGGTGCTCGTACCGCGTCCAGAGCCCCTCGAGGTCGAGGACGCCGAGGCCGCCGTGGCGGCCCAGCTCGATCGCCGTCTCAGGACTCATCACGGAGTCCATCGGAGCGGCCAGCACCGGCAGCTCGAACCGGTAGGCGTCGATCTGCCACGCGGTCGACACCTCTTCGGGATCGCGGGTGCGACGGCTCGGGACGATCGCGATGTCGTCGAAGGAGTACGCACGGCGGCCACGCTTGGCCGTCCCGATCTCGATGTCTGCCATGCGGTACAGCCTAGTGCGAGCCTCTGACGGCCTGTGACCTACTGCACCCCGCGCTGGATGTCGTCGAGCGACAGGTCCGACAGCATCCCGGCCGGGTTGGTCGAGCGGCGCACCAGGACGGGCTGCACGTCGTCGCTCTCGCGGGCGAGCGCGTACTGCGTGTCGGTCAGTGCGAATCGCAGCGCACGCGACAGCGAGCTGACCCGTGCATCAGACGGGCTGAGCTTCGGGGCTGCGGCCTTGAGGGCCATCGCGAGGATCGGCAGGGTGCCGCCCTGGTTGGCCAGCTGATCGCTGAAGCTGCTGACCGTCGGGTCGGACAGCACCTTGGCGATGATGGCCTTGTAGTCGTCGGGGGACTTCGCCGGTGCGTCGTGGACGACCTCGATCTCCTTGGCCAGGTCGTGCCACGAGGTCTTGGTCTTCCGAGGCGGGTCCTGACGACGCTGCGTCTTCTTGGCGGGCCGCTTCTCGGCCTTCGGTGCCGCCGGGTCGGCCGGTGGCGTGCGCGGCTCGGCCCTCTTCTCGGACCGGCGGGCAGGGGTCCGGTCGGGGACGATCGAGAAGGGGTCGCTGGAGAACAGCGGCTGCAGCGCGGCGGCCGGCGGGACCGGCTTGACCTTCAGCGGCACGTACTGGTCGACCTCGCGCTCGAGCACGTTGTTGACCGGGTGATCGGCGAGCGTCGCACCGATGACGTACTTGTCGAGCTCGTGCAGACGACGCACCAGCGGCACGAAGTCGCCGTCGGCCGACACGAGGATGAAGACCTCGAGCTGGTCGAGGTCGCCCGCGGCTCGCAGCGCGTCGACGACGAGCACGATGTCGGCGGCGTTCTTCTCCGCCTTGCTGACCGAGAAGACCTGGACGGTCTCGACACCGGCCCGCTCGACGTCGCGGCGGTAGTCCTCGAGGCCGAGGTTGCCCCAGTCGGCGTAGGCACGGGCCAGCGCGATGCTGCCGGCGCCGGCCTCGCGGGCTGCTGCGGCCTCGAGCTGCTCGAGGATCTGCTCCATCGAGATGTCCGGGATCTCGAGCTTCCCGTAGCCCTTGAAGAGGTTCTCGGCGTCGATGAAGACTGCCACGTTGCGGTTGGTCACCCTGTTGAGGTTAACGGTCGCGTGGTGCTCTCCGACCCACCCTCCCCGCTGATTCCCAGGAGAACCCCGGAATCCTCGCCCCACCTGCCGCGGTTCCCGGGTTCACCCAGCAATCGAACACCTCGCCCCTGATGCGACCGGCGTGACGTCTCCGCGAACGGGGAGAACCCCGGAAACGTCCGAGGTTCTCCTGGGAAACCGCGCCGAGGGTCAGCGGCTCGAGTAGTTCGGGGCCTCTGCCGTCATCTGGATGTCGTGCGGGTGGCTCTCCTTGAGCGAGGCCGACGTGATCCGCACGAAGCGGCCCTTCGCCTGCAGCTCGGGGATCGTCCGCGCGCCGACGTAGAACATCGACTGGTTCAGCCCGCCGATGAGCTGGTGAGCCACGGCCGAGAGCGGCCCGCGGAAGGCGACCTGTCCCTCGACGCCCTCCGGGACGATCTTGTCGTCGCTCGTGACCTCGGCCTGGAAGTAGCGGTCCTTGGAGTACGACTTCTTGCCGCGGCTGCTCATCGCGCTGAGCGACCCCATGCCGCGGTAGGCCTTGAACTGCTTGCCGTTGACGAAGATGACCTCACCGGGCGACTCCTCGACACCCGCGAGCATCGAGCCGATCATGACGGTCTCGGCTCCGGCGACCAGCGCCTTCGCGATGTCACCGGACTGCTGGAGTCCACCGTCGGCGATGACGGGCACGCCGGCCGGCGCGCAGGCGAGGGACGCCTCGTAGACGGCGGTGACCTGGGGGACGCCGCATCCCGTCACGACGCGGGTGGTGCAGATGGAGCCCGGGCCGAAGCCCACCTTGACGGCGTCGGCACCGGCGTCGACGAACGCTTGGGCGCCCTCCCGGGTGGCGACGTTGCCTCCGATGACCTGCACGTGGCGCGTGGCCGGATCGGTCTTCAGCCGCTGGACGATGTCGAGCAGCATCCGGACGTGTCCGTGGGCCGTGTCGGCGACCAGCACGTCGACACCGGCCTCGATCAGCGTCGTGGCGCGCTCCCAGGCGTCACCGAAGTAGCCGATGGCCGCGCCCACCAGGAGGCGCCCGTCGGCGTCGTAGGAGGCGTGGGGGAACTGCTCGGACTTCACGAAGTCCTTGACCGTGATGAGCCCTGCCAGCCGGCCGTCGGCGTCGACCAGCGGGAGCCGCTCACGCTTGTGCTTGCGGAGCAGCAGGGTCGCGTCGTCGCGGGAGATGCCCACGTCGCCGGTGATCAGCGGCATCGGCGTCATCATCTCGTCGACCTTGGTCGTGGCCCACTCGGCGACCGGAGTGAACCGCAGGTCGCGGTTGGTGATGATGCCGAGGAGCCGGTTGTCGAGGTCGACGACCGGCAGACCCGAGACCCGGTACTCGCCGCAGATGCGGTCGAGCTCCTCGAGCGTCGCGTCGGGGCCGATCGTGACCGGGTTGGAGATGATGCCGGTCTGGGTGCGCTTGACCAGATCGACCTGGTAGGCCTGGTCGTCGAGCGAGAGGTTGCGGTGCAGCACACCGATGCCACCCTGGCGCGCCATCGCGATCGCCATGCGCGACTCCGTCACGGTGTCCATGGCGGCGCTGATGAGGGGAACGTTGATGCTGATCTCGCGCGTCAGCCGCGACGTCGTGTCGATCTCGCTCGGGTTGAGGTCGGAGAAGCCCGGCAGGAGCAGCACGTCGTCGTAGGTCAGACCGAGGGACGCGAACTTGTCGGGAATGCCGGTGTGCTCCATGCGCCCAGCATATCGGCCTGCGGAACTGCCAGAATGACTGACGCCGAGCCGAGGTCGGGCCGACGTTTGTCGTGCCGGTGAGACGTACCGGGAGTACGCTCGCAGGATGGAACGCAAGCCCGGGCGCCCGCGCGCCCTCACCGTCGACGTCATCGCCCAAGCAGCACTGGATGACGGCATCGACATCTTCAGCATGCCGTCGGTGGCCCGCCGCCTCGGCGTCGCGCACTCCGGTCTCTACCGCTACGTCGCCGACAGGGACGACCTGCTGCTGCAGGCCCTCGAACGGGCGTTCGTCGCGCAGGACTGGCCGGCACCCGAGCTTCCGTGGGAAGAGCTGCTCCGCGAGATCGGCGAGACGATCTGGCGCACGTGCGACGCCTTCCCCGGCATCGCCCGGGCCGCGCAGCTCGCCCCGAAGGCGGCCCCGAGCATCCTGGCGCACATGGACGCCTACGTGCAGTCCGTCGCCGCGCAGCACTTCCTGCCCGAGGACGCCGCCGTGGCCGTCGAGTTCGCGATCGCCCTCGCGCTCGACTGCTCGTCACAGATGACCCGGCTCCATCGCATGGAGGAGGCGCACGCCACCCGCGAGGACATCCCGATGGTCAAGGCGTACGACACGGACGAGGTGTGGGTCGGACGCGGTCTGTATGCGCGCAAGCTCGACATCTTCGTGACCGGGCTCGCGTCACGCCGCATCGAACCGGCCGCCTAGCGGCTGGTCCCACCGAGCGTCGGCCGGTCGCAGGCCCGCTCTGCCCGTCGCCCAGCACGGCTGGGGGCAGAGATGTCGACGGTCGAGGCCGCACGCGTCCCGCGCGAACGTGCGCTGGCGCTGGGTCGACTGCCCGTGCCTGGCGAGACAGGCCTGGGACCCTCGAGCGCGGTGACCCGCTCGCGGGGGCCGGCCAGCGGAAGGCCTTGGTCGACGACCAGCGGCACACCGTGACCTCGGCACCGACCGACCAGCTGGCGATGAGCTCGTCCCCCGGGCCCCCGCCGAGACGGTGGACGATGATCGTCAGCTCGCTAACGGCGGCGTCGAGCGCCGCCGGCGCGCAGTGACGGAGGTCGGTCCGCGACACACGGAACACCGTGACGTCGCACGGTCCGTGGTCGCGGACGCGAACTCCTCGCTCGACAGCACCAGCCGGGTCAGGTGGGCACCCAGCGCCTCGTGGGCCACGACGACAGCCGGGATCGACTGCGCCTCGCCCCGGTCGGCGATGATGCCGAGCGTCCTGCCCATCGACTCAGACGAACTTCGCGAGGTCGTCGGCCAGACGGTCCATCAGGTCGGCGTACGCCTGGTAGCTCGGCGGGGCGACAGAGGTCCACGGCACGTACGCCGAGTTCTTGGCGGCGTCGAGGGTCTGGAAGACCTTCTCCGTCTCGAGCTGGGCCAGACCTGCCTCACCGACGCGGTCGTCGTACAGGAAGATGTCGGCCGGGTACGTGTCGGCCTTCTCCCACGACAGGCTCTCGAAGTAGCCGCCCTCGTCCGGGTTGCCCGGGACGGTGATCGGCAGGCCGAGCTCGTCCTTCCAGTACGCCAGGTCGGGGCTGACGCCGGGGTTGGACACGTAGAACAGGTCGACGGCGCCGGAGCCCGCGAGCACCGTGCGATCGCCGAGCTCGGACGCGGCCCGCTTGACGCGGTCGGCCGCGGCCGCGAAGGCGGTGTGCGACGCGGTCACGTCGGCTGCGTCCAGGTCGGCGCCGAGCGCCTCGGCGGCGCGCTCGGTGCCGTCGAGCAGCTCCGGCAGGGTCTTGCCGTCGAAGTCGACGACGAGGATCGGCGCGAGCTTCTTCAGGTCGGTGGCGGACGCCTCGTTGAGATACCACAGGTCCGGCGAGAGGTACTGGCTCGTGATGATCAGGTCGGGCTCGAGGCCGACGGCCTTCTCGGTGTCGACGTCGCCGTACTCGCCACCGCCGGTGACATCGGTGACAGCGTCGATGTCGAGGCCGGCGACCTGGGAGTCGGGCTCACCCTCGGCGTTCTCGAGGGGCCCGAACGTGCCGACGATCTTGTCGCCGAGGCCGAGGTCGGTGAGCGCTGCTGCCATCGACGACTGGACGAGCAGGCGCTCGGGCACGGCGTCCAGCTCGATCTTCGTGCCGAGGTCGTCGGTGAAGGAGAAGGCGGCATCGGCGCCGGCGTCGCCGCCGACCGAGTCGGAGGACGCGCAGGCGGTCAGGGCGAAGAGGGCAGCGAGCGCCGTGGCTGCTGCTCTGAGGGGGAGGTTTCGTGACATAAGGTGAGCCTAACCTAGGTGAGGCTACCCTTGCACGTGACCCTCCTCATAGCGGAAGGCGACGCGCCGGTCCTGCTCGTCGACGGCAGTGAGGACGACGCGCACCGGCCTCCCCTCCGGCAGATCGCGCCCCTCGCAGCGCGCGACGACCGGCGGCTCGGTCAACATGATCTCGCCGCCGTCCCGCTCCGCGCGCACCACGATCGCCTCGAACGTCTCCCCCACCCGTCCGGCCAGCTCCCAGACCTCGGCCTGGTCGATCGTGGCCCGGTCGGCCGTGGACGCCCGCCGGTCGGAGGCGTGCATGATGTCCCCGAGCGACGGGAGCGCCGTGCGCGCCCACCCCGGCACCGGGGCGCCCGCGCTGATCGCGAGGCACACCTCGGTGCCGAAGCGGTCGGCCAGTCGTCTCAGCGGCGCCGTCACGTGCGCGTACGGCGCCCCGATGCCGGCGTGGAGCGGCTGCGTCGGGGGTTCGCCGTCGAACGCCTCGTAGCCGGCGCCACGCAGCAGCCCCGTCGCCTCACGCATGAGCGCGACGGCAGCCGGCTGGAGCGGGTCGAGGCCGGCCAGGACCTCAGATGCCGTCGCGTCCTGCGGCACCGCGATGCCCAGGGTGCGGGCGGTGCCCAGGAACCGATCGATGGCCTCGTCCTCGGCAGGCGGGAGGGTGCGGAGCAGCCCGACCCCGGCTCCGAGCATCAGCTGCGCTGCGGCCATGCCGGTCAGGAGGCTGACCTCCGCGTTCCACGCGTCGACGTCGGTGCGGTGGCGCATCCTCACCGACCACTCCACCCCGTCTCCCGAACCCGTCGACGGGACGGCCACGACCTCCTGCTCGGGCAGTGCCAGCTCGATCGCCCCGAGCGAGACCCGCAGCGCCAGGCGCAGACGCCCCAGGTCGCCGAGGGCCTCGATGGACGGGTGCGGGCTTCCCGCGTCGAAGCCGGCCTGGACCCCCTCGTAGTCCAGCTGGGCGACCGAACGGATGCGTGCCCGTCGGACCGACGCCTCCCCGGCCTGGCCGTCCGCGTCGACGTCGATGGTCCAGAGCACAGCACGTCGCACCTGGTCGGGCAGCAGGCTGAGTGCGTCCTCGGAGAGGACCGGGGGGTGCAGCGGCACGCGTCCGTCCGGCAGGTAGATCGTCTGGCCCCGCAGGCGCGCCTCGGCGTCGACCGCACCCCCGGGCGGGATCACCGAGCCGAGGTCGGCGATGGCGTAGTGGACCCGGAATCCCGACCCGCCCCGCTCGAGGAAGACCGCCTGGTCGAGATCACGCGAGCCCGCCGGATCGATCGTGACGAACGGGATCGACGTCGCGTCCTCCACCCCGGGCAGCCCGAGCTCGGCGATGACGACGGCCTCGGCAAGCACGGCGGCGGGGAATCGGTCTGACGCTCCCGCGGGCGGGAGGTCGAGCTCGGCTCGGACTGCGGCGAAGTCGTGGGGGGTCACCGGACGAACGTTACCGCCGTCGCCTGCGCCGTGGCAGCGGCGCGCAAGTGCATAGATTCGACCCTCGCCGGCCCGCCGCACCGGGTCCACGATGGGAACGTCGGCGACTCGGCGACGTTGCCAGGCACATTCCCTTCTTCGGACCCGGACAGGCACTGATGGACACCAACATCCCGGACGAGATCCTTCGCCGCGAGATCGATGACCTGCGACACGCCGCGGAGGCCCGCGCCACGATCGAGCAGGCGAAGGGCGTCCTGATGTTCGTCTACCAGGTCGACGCAGAGCGCGCGTTCGCGATCCTGAGGCGCTGGTCGATGCAGCACCAGGTCAAGGTGCGTGCCCTCGCCGAGGCGCTGATCGACATCGTCGTGGAGGTGGACCCGGTGGGACAGCTCGACAGCGCAGCCCACGACGCCGTCCGCGACGGCATGCGCCGCGTCGACCACCGCACGCTGCTGCTGGAGGCCTGAACGACGAAGCCCGCCCCCTCGATGAGGGAGCGGGCTTCGCGAGACTGATCGCCCGGCAGAGCCGGGCGGTCAATCAGTGGTGGTGACCGGCGTGAGCGTCGTCGGCCGACTCGGCCGGCTTCTCGACGATCAGCGTCTCGGTCGTCAGCAGCATCGCGGTGATCGACGCCGCGTTGGCGAGCGCGGAGCGCGTCACCTTGACCGGGTCGAGGACGCCCTGGGCGACCAGGTCGCCGTACTCGCCGGTGGCCGCGTTGTAGCCCTGGCCGCTCTCGCGGACCTTGTTGACGACGACCTCGCCGGAGACGCCGCCGTTGCGGGCGATCCACTCCAGCGGGGCGTCGGCGCCGAGGCGCACGATGCGGACGCCGACAGCCTCGTCGCCCGTCAGGCCGAGGTTGTCGTCGAGGACCGAGACGGCGTGGACGAGGGCCGAGCCGCCACCGGCGACGATGCCTTCCTCGATCGCCGCGCGGGTCGCCGAGACGGCGTCCTCGATGCGGTGCTTCTTCTCCTTGAGCTCGACCTCGGTGGCCGCGCCGACCTGGATGACGCAGACGCCGCCGGCCAGCTTCGCGAGACGCTCCTGAAGCTTCTCGCGATCCCAGTCGGAGTCGGTGTTCTCGATCTCGGCCTTGATCTGGGCCACGCGACCGTCGACGCCGGCCTTGTCGCCGCCACCCTCGATGATCGTGGTGTCGTCCTTCGTGATGACGATGCGGCGAGCCGTGCCGAGAGCCTCGAGGCCGATCGTGTCGAGCTTGAGGCCGACGTCGGGCGTCACGACCTCGGCACCCGTGAGGGTCGCGATGTCCTGCAGCATGGCCTTGCGGCGGTCACCGAACGCGGGTGCCTTGACCGCAGCCGAGGTGAACGTGCCCTTGATCTTGTTGACGACGAGCGTCGAGAGAGCCTCGCCCTCGACGTCCTCGGCGATGATGAACAGCGGCTTGCCCGACTGGACGACCTTCTCGAGGATCGGCAGCAGGTCGCTGACCGACGAGATCTTGCCCTGGTTGACCAGGATGTAGGGATCGTCGAGGACGACCTCCATGCGCTCGGTGTCGGTCACCATGTACGGCGACAGGTAGCCCTTGTCGAACTGCATGCCCTCGGTGAACTCGAGCTCGGTGCCCATGGTGTTGGACTCCTCGACGGTGATGACGCCGTCCTTGCCGACCTTGTCGAAGGCCTCGGCGATGAGCTCGCCGATGTGGGAGTCACGCGACGACACCGTGGCGACGTCGGTCATGTCCTTGATGTCGTCGACCTCGCGGGCGACCGAGTGGAGCTGCTCGACGACGGCCTTCACTGCGGCCTCGATGCCCTTCTTCAGGCCGACCGGGTTGGCTCCGGCTGCGACGGCGCGCAGGCCCTCGTGGACCATCGCCTGGGCCAGGACAGTCGCGGTGGTGGTGCCGTCACCGGCGACGTCGTTGGTCTTCGTGGCGACCTCCTTGGCGAGCTGGGCGCCGAGGTTCTCGAACGGGTCGTCGAGCTCGATCTCACGGGCGACGGTCACGCCGTCGTTGGTGATCGTGGGGGCGCCCCACTTCTTGTCCAGGACGACGTAGCGACCCTTGGGGCCGAGCGTCACCTTGACGGTGTTGGCGAGCTTGTCGACGCCGCGCTCGAGCGAGCGGCGCGCGTCCTCGTCGAATTCGAGAATCTTGGGCATGTGCAGCCTCTTTCAAAGAAATGGGTGCGACCGGACCGTGGGTCCGGGTCGGGTAGTCCAGAAGTGTGAGAGGCCCCGGCGCCCCGCAAGGGGGGCGCCGAGGCGTCAGATCACGAAACGACAGCGAGGACGTCGCGCGCGGAGAGGATGAGGTACTCCTCGCCCGCGTACTTGACCTCGGTGCCGCCGTACTTGCTGAAGATGACCTTGTCGCCCTCGGCGACGTCCAGAGGAACGCGGTTGCCGTTGTCATCGACCCGACCGGGGCCGACCGACACGACGATGCCTTCCTGCGGCTTCTCCTTGGCGGTGTCCGGAATAACGAGTCCGGACGCTGTGGTCTGCTCGGCTTCGACGACCTGGATGACCAGGCGGTCTTCGAGCGGCTTGATGGTGACCGACACGTGTCGACCTCCCCTTTCAACGGATGAACGTTGGACGTTGGTGAGGACGCCGTCGCGGGGGTCGTACTCACCGGTGGGTTGGCACTCTCATGTCGAGAGTGCCAATGCCGAATCTAGCACGGCACTGGCACTCACCCCAATGGAGTGCCAGCGGGCCGTGCTCGCTTCGCTCCGCACTCAAACTGTGAGACTTCGCAGGCGAAGTTTCACGGCCCGCTCTCGTCGCTTCGCTCCTCGATAGGGTCAGGTCATGGATCTGGCGACCTTCGAAACGCTGCTCACCCCCGGGGGCCAGCTGCTGCTGTCGGAGATCGCCGCGCGGGCCGGCATCGAGAGCGATCTCGCGCTCGGGACGCGGCTGCGCAAGACGTACGTCCCCGGGCTGGTCGCCGCCGCCGTGACCCAGAACCACCTGCGCGGCAAGGCGGTCGCCAAGTTCGGGCCGGACGCCGCTCGCATGTACTTCACGCACGACGCCCTCGAGCAGTCCACCCGGTCGTCGGTGGCCACCCACCGTGCGTCCCGCCTCGCATCGATGGGTGCCACGTCCGTCATCGACCTCGGCTGCGGCATCGGCGGTGACCTCATCGCCCTGGCCCGGGCCGGGCTGGAGGTCCGCGGGGTCGAGCGCGACCCGGTGCGCGCCGCCATCGCGACGGCCAACCTGCAGGCGCTCGACCTCACCGGCGAGGTCGTCTGCGGCGACGCCCAGGAGGTCGCCATCAGACCGGACGAGGTCGCGTTCATCGACCCGGCCCGCCGCGATGCTCGAGGGCGGACGTTCTCGACGGCGGACCTGCAGCCGCCGTGGGACTGGGTGCGCCAGCTGCTGACCGGCCGGGCGGTCGCGAAGGTCATGCCCGGACTCGCCCACGACGCGGTGCCCGCCGGGGTCGAGGCCGAGTGGGTCAGCGACGGCGGCGACCTGGTCGAGGCGTGCCTCTGGGGTGTGCCGTTCGCCTCGACCCGTCGCCGCGCCACGGTGCTCCCGTCCCGCGCGGGACTCGTCGCCGACGGGGAGCCCGTCGCGGTGGCCGACACCGGCACCCACCTGTTCGAGCCCGACGACGCCGTGATCCGGGCCGGCCTGGTCAGCGAGTTCGCGGCGACGATCGGCGGCTGGCTGCCCGACCCCCACATCGCGTACGTCAGCGCCGACCACGCGGCCGACACCGACCTCGCCCGGGGCTTCCGGATTGTCGACGAGCTGCCGTTCCGGGAGAAGCCGCTCAAGGCGGCCCTCCAGGTGCGGCGGGTCGGCACCCTGACGATCAAGAAGCGAGGCGTCGACATCGTGCCGGAGGAAGTCGTCCGCCGCATGAAGCTCAAGGGGCCCAACAAGGCCCTCGTCGTCATGACCCGCGTGCAGGGGCAGGGCCGCGCCTACCTGGTGGAGAGACTCTGACGATGCGGATCGACCTCAATGCCGATCTCGGGGAGTCCTGGGACCGGTGGCGCTCCGGCGAGGACGTCTTGCTGCTCGACGTCGTCACGTCCGCCAACGTCTGCTGCGGCGCCTACGCCGGCGACGAGGAGCTGATGCGGGTGACGTGCGAGGCGGCCGTCGAGCGCGGTGTCGCGATCGGGGCCCAGGTCGGCTACCCGGATCGTGAGCACTTCGGACGCGTAGCCGTCGACGTGTCTCCCGCGGAACTGACCCGCGAGGTCGTGCGGCAGGTGCAGCTGCTCGACCGCATCGTGCAGTCGGTCGGCGGAGCGGTCACGTACGTCAAGCCGCACGGCGCGCTCTACACCACGATCGTCGACCACGACGTCCAGGCGGGCGCCGTCGTCGCGGCCCTCCTGGCGCTCGACGCGGCGCTCCCGCTCCTCGGTCCGCCTCGTTCGCGGTCGCTGGAGCTGGCCGCGGAGTCCGGACTGCCGACCGTCCACGAGGGGTTCGCCGATCGCGCCTACACGCCCGACGGACGACTCGTGCCCCGCAGCGAGCCCGGCGCCGTGCTGGACGAGCCCGGCGACGTCGCGGCGCAGGCCGTCACGCTGATGGGCGACGTCGACTCGATCTGCGTCCACAGCGACTCCCCCGGCGCACTCGCCCTGGCTCGGGCGGTGCGCGCAGCGCTCGAGGAGGCCGGAGCCCGGGTGGCGAGGGCGTGAGGATCCTGCCGTGCGGCGACACCGCCGTCCTGCTCGACTGCGCCGACCTGGCAGAGGCACGACGGTGGTTCGCCGCACTGCACGGCCGGGCGGAGGCCGAGGTCGTTCTCGGTGCGACGACCGTGCTGGTCAGGGGCCAGCCGGCTGCCCTGCGTGCTCTCGTCGGCCGCACGTCGCCGGTGGACGCGCTCCCGTCGATCGGCAGGACGATCGAGATCCCGGTGACGTACGACGGGCCCGACCTCGACGACGTCGCCGCCCTCACCGGGCTGTCGCGCGAGGCGGTCGTGGCCGCGCACACCGGCACGCCCTGGACCGTCGCCTTCGGCGGGTTCGCGCCCGGGTTCTCGTACCTCGTCGGCGGCGACGCCCGGCTGGCGGTGCCGCGCCGTGCGTCCCCGCGCACCGTCGTGCCGGCCGGGTCGGTGGGCCTGGCGGGCGAGTTCAGCGGCATCTACCCGCGAGCGTCCCCCGGCGGCTGGCAGCTCGTCGGGCGCAGCGACGCGGCTCTGTGGGACTCCCGTCGCCAGCCCCCGGCACTCCTGACGGTCGGCACGACCGTGCGGTTCGTGGTCGCATGACGCTGACCGTCGTCGACGCCGGGCCGCTGAGCCTCGTCCAGGACGCCGGCCGACCCGCGATGGGGCACCTGGGCGTCAGCGCGTCGGGCGCCTTCGACCGCGGAGCGTTCCGCCAGGCGAACACCCTGCTCGGCAACGCACCGGGATCGGCGTGCCTCGAGGTGCTCGGCGGCGGGCTGGTGCTGCACGCCGACGACCGCCACACCGTCGCCGTGACGGGCGCCGCTAGTGAGATCACGATCGACGGCCGCCCCGCCGCCTACGGTCGCGCCCTGCATCTCGCCCCCGGTCAGAGGCTGCGGGTCGGCAGGTCGTCCACCGGCCTGCGGTCGTACGTCGGGATGGCCGGCGGCCTCGACGTGGACCGCGAGCTCGGGTCGGCGTCGACCGACACCCTCTCGGGCCTCGGACCGGCACCGCTGTCCGCCGGGGACGTCCTCGGGGTCGGCCCGCCGACGTCGGCACCGGACCTCGAGGACGTCCTGCCCCTGAGCCGCAGCGGCGAGCTGGCCCTCGACGTCGTCCTCGGTCCGCGCGACAACTGGTTCACCGACGCCGCCGTCCGTGCACTGCTCGACGAGCCCTGGCGCGTCGACGCGGCATCCAACCGTGTGGGGGTGCGCCTCGCCGGCCCGGTCCTCCACCGACTGATCGGGGTCGAGCTGCCCAGCGAGCCGTGCGTGCGGGGCAGCATCCAGGTCACGGCCGACGGTCAGCCGATCGTCTTCGGTCCGGACCATCCGGTGACCGGCGGATATCCCGTCATCGCCGTCGTCATCGACCGGCACACCGACCGCCTCGCGCAAGCCGCGCCGGGTCAGCTGCTGAGATTCCGCCGGCGTCCCTGAGCGCCCCGCACGACGGCGATCCGTGCGTCAGCAGCGCGTGGGTACCGGAAGCCCGATGTCGACCGGAAGCTTGCCTTGCGCCCGGACATCCCCCATCAGCACCTTGACCAGGGCCCGCATCGCCGGGACGTCCCGCCCGTAGAGCGCCACCTTCGTCGGCGCGCTGCTGCGAGCCAGGCCGTACGGGGTGTCGGTCGAGACGACCACGTCCGCGCTGGCCGCCGACGTGCCGGGGCCGAGCAGCGCGACGGACGTGCCGCCGCCGAGCGACAGCCCCGCCTCCTCCGCGGCCACCCGGAACGCCGCCACCGCGTCGGGCGACCCGCTCGGCGAGACCCCGGTGATTGCCGGGACGGGACACGGGTGGGCGACGACCGTGACGGCCTTCGCGGTGAGCGCCTCCGACTCGGCCGCGTGGCTGCCGGGCTCACCCGGCTGCTGCGGAGAGGCTTCGGAGTGCAGGAGGTACGCGATCGTGCGCGCAGCCGAGTCGCGGGCCTGCTGCTCCGGGATCTCGCCGGACCTCAGCGCGGCGAGCACCGCGTCATACGCCTGGTCGTTGTCGGCGGGCATCAGGGCCAGGTCGCTGCCGGCCTTGATCGCCGCGACGGTCGAGTCACCGCCGGGGTAGCGCTGCATGACCGCCCCCATGCCGAGCGAGTCGCTGATGACCAGCCCGTCGAAGCCGAGGTTCTCTCGCAGCCCGGTCGTGATGACCTTGCGCGACATCGACGCTGGGACCCCCTTGTCGATCGCGGCGACGTCGAGGTGACCCGTCATGATGCCGGGCGCGGAGTCGGCGATCGCGGCCTCGAACGGCAACAGGTCGTGCGTGCGCAGCCGCGAGCGGTCGCTGCCGAGCACCGGCAGCCCCTTGTGGCTGTCCGTCGAGACGTTGTGGCCGGGGAAGTGCTTGACCGCCGAGATCATGCCGGCCTCGGAGTAGCCGTCGACCGCGGCGACGACGGCCTGCGCGACGATTCCGGGGTCCGAGCCGGCGGACCGGCTGCCGATGATCGGGTCGGCCGGTCCGATCGTGATGTCGCCGTCGGGGGCGAACACCGTGTTGTAGCCGGCGGCCCGCAGCTCGGCGCCCGAGGCGCGGGTCGCCGCGGTGACCGCCGCGACCCCCTCGGCGCCGTGACCCTCGATCGCCGCGCCGGCCGACATGAACGTCGGGAACGTCGTGAGCGGGTCGGTGAGCCGGGCGACGAGGCCACCCTCCTGGTCGATCGGCACCATGACCGGGAATCCACGATCGCCGCCAGCATCCTGCAGCTGCTGGTTGAAGGCCTTGACGTCGTCGAGCGGGTCGTCGGTCGTGACGTCGAGGATCTGCTGCCCGGTCACCATCACGCCGGCGAAGTGCTTGTCCCGCACCAGCGCCAACGACTGCTCGTTGGAGAAGCTGCGCGCGATGATGAGCTGGCCGGCGAGATCCTCCAGCGGCAGGGCGTCCGCGAGTACCGCGGCCTGGGTGCGCTCGTCGTCGGTGGGTGCCCAGGCGGTCGCTGCGGACCCCTTCGCGTCTCGCTGCGAGGCCGTGGAGGCCGCCGCGTCACGGGGAGCGTCGCCGGTGTCGCGGAGCGTCCACCACGCCGCACCGCCGGCGAGCAGGACGGCCGCCGCCGTCAGGCCCGCGAGGGCCGGTCGGCGGCGGCGTGGGCGTGGGCGGGAAGACGTTCGATGCGTCGACATGTCAGGCCGCAACGACCTGCGTCACCGGCATGCTGGAGTCGGCCGGCAGGTCGAGCGACGACGGCGCGATCCCCCGGCGGACGACCTCGGCCCCGAGCGCGGCCACCATGGCACCGTTGTCGGTGCACAGGCCGAGCCGCGGGATGCGCAGCTCGATGCCGGCCTTGGCCGCACGTTCTTCCGCGTAGTGACGCAGCCGGGAGTTGGCCGCGACTCCTCCGCCGATGATGAGGGTGTCGACGTCATGGTCACGACAGGCCGCCATCGCCTTCTTCGTCAGCACGTCGCACACCGCGTCCTGGAAGGAGGCCGCGACGTCGGCCGCGGCGAACGTCCTTCCCATCCGCTGCTCGTGCTGGACGTGCCGCGCCACAGCGCTCTTGAGCCCGGAGAAGGAGAAGTCGTAGCGGTGCTTCTCGACGTCACGGCCCGTCGTGAGCCCCCGTGGGAAGGCGATGGCCGTCGGGTCACCGTCGCGAGCGACCCGGTCGATGTGGGGTCCACCCGGGTACGGCAGCTCGAGCAGACGGGCGACCTTGTCGAAGGCCTCGCCCGCCGCGTCGTCGATCGTCTGCCCGAGCAGCGTGATGTCGGTGACGATGTCGTCGACGAGCAGCAGCTCGGTGTGGCCGCCGCTGACGAGCAGCGCCGCGACCCGCTCGCCGAAGCGTCCGTGCTCGAGCTGGTCGACCGCCACGTGCGCGGCGAGGTGGTTGACGCCGTAGAGCGGCTTGTCGTGGGCCAGCGCGAGAGCCTTCGCCGCGGCGACCCCGACGAGCAGCGCACCGGTCAGGCCCGGCCCGCTCGTGACGGCGATCGCGTCGACGTCCTGCACCCGGATGCCCGACTCGGCGTAGGCCTGCTCGAGGGTCGGCACCATCGCCTCGAGGTGCGCACGGCTGGCGACCTCGGGCACGACGCCGCCGAAGCGGACATGCTGCTCCATGCTCGAGCTGAGCGCGTGGGCCAGGAGCTCGGTGCCACGGACGATGCCGACACCGGTCTCGTCGCAGGACGACTCGATGCCCATCACCAGCGGTTCGCTCACCCGCTCAGTGTGCCATCCGACCCCGGAGGCGGGCCCCTAGAGTCGGACCATGGCACGCACCGACGACATCCCCGAGACGTTCGACGAGCGCACGATCCTGCTGCAGATGCTGCACTACACGCAGGACACCGCGGTCATGAAGGTGCGCGGGCTCACCCAGGAACAGGCCCGGAAGGCACCGCTGCCGAGCTCGCCGCTGATGAGCCCCGCCAACCTGCTCAACCACCTGCGCTGGGTCGAGTGGTCGTGGGTCAACAACGATCTGTTCGGTCGCCCCGACGAGGCCCCCTGGACCGAGGAGAACCCAGACGCGGAGTTCGAGGAGGGGTCGACACTGCCCCTCGACGACGTCATCCGACTGTACGAGGAGGAGGCGGCACGTACGCGTGCCGTCTTCGCCGAGATTGACCTCGACATGGTGCGGGTGCGGGACGACCGCACACCCCCGGTCACTGCCCGGTGGATCCTCCAGCACCTCATCGAGGAGACTGCCCGGCACAACGGCCATCTCGACATCCTGCGGGAGCTGGCCGACGGCTCCACCGGCTGCTGACCCCGACCTGCCCGCCTCCCGCGAGGAGGGTGGAGGACTACTCCGACAGGGTGACCTGGGACTTGTCGAAGGCGACGTAGCCGCTGAAGTCCTGACCGACACGGTCGAACGATGCCGGGATGGGGTCAGGGTACGACCAGCCACCGTCGGCTGCGACGTCGTCGCCGGTGCCGACGTTCCAGTACTGGGCGTCGCCCTTCCACGGGCAGTGGTACGCCGTGGGGCTCTTCTCGAAGGCCCCCTCGGTGAGGCTGGCCGGCGGGAAGTACCAGTTGCCCTCGATCTTGACGAGGTCGTCGACCGGTGCCTCAGCGACGACGGTGGATCCGATGACTGCCTTCATGGCGCGCTCCTACTGCTCGTTCTTCTTGGCCGCGCGCCTGGCGGCGCGAGCCGCGTACTCTTCCTCGTCGAGTCTCGCAGCCTCCGCCAACGTCGGCGCGGTGCCGCCGTGGCGGGCGGGAGCCCACCACTGACCCTCGGGGCTGATCGGGTACTCGGCGACGGCGTGGTCGAGCAGCGCGCCCATCGCCTCGCGGAGCCGAGCGGTCTCGGCGACGGGGTCCTCACCCGTCACGGCCAGCGGGGCCCCGACGTGCAGGCCGATCGTCTTGCCGCGGCCCTTGAGATCGGAGTCGTGGTCCTTCGTCTTGAGCAGCTGCGTGCCCCACGTGACCATCGGGATGAGCGGCACGCCGGCCTCGGCGGCCATGCGCACCGCACCGGTCTTGAGCTCCTTGATCTCGAAGGAACGGCTGATCGTCGCCTCCGGGAAGATGCCAACGATCTCGCCCTCGCGGGCGTAGCGGACGGCGTCGTCGTACGACTGCTGACCGTTCGAGCGGTCGACCGAGATGTGGTGCAAGGATCGCATCAGCGGCCCCGAGACCTTGTGGTCGAACGCATCCTTCTTGGCCATGAACCGCACCAGTCGACCGCTCGGCTGGGCCGCCAGTCCGTCGAAGATGAAGTCGACGTAGCTGATGTGGTTGGCCGCGAGGATCGCACCACCCTCGCGCGGGATGTGCTCCGTGCCGGTCATCTGGAACTTCGTCCCGAGGACCTTGAACAGCGTCTTGGCCGTCACGATCGTGGCCGGGTAGGTGTAGTCGCGCATTCGAGAAGGGTAGTGCACCTGCGTGCACCCATCGGGTTCACGGTGACCGGCACGAGCTGCGCTCAGTCACGGGCATCGGTACGCGAGCCGTGGCTCACGGACACGACGGCGGGGCCGCCTCAGCGGGGGAAGATCAGCCCTCGTCGCGGTCGGGGACGATGTGGACGGCTGCCTCCTCGGCGCTGGCCGCGGCACCGTCGATGCCGACGTCCTCACCGATGAGGTCCTTGTCGACGTCCTCGCCGAAACCGCCGTTGGGGTCGACCAGTCGTCCGGCGCGGGCCGTGCCCACCTCGCCGTCGTCGAGGTCCTCGGCCGGCTCCGCGTACGGATCGGGCTCGGGCACCTCCTGGCGCAACCGCTCGTCGAGCGACTCACCCTGCAGGGCCTCGTCGGCCGTCGTGCCGAACCCCTCGCCGCGGTAGCTCTCGGGCGGCGAGTAGCCCGCGTCGAGCGTCTCGTCGGGATCCTCGAAGATCGCGTCCTGGTCAGGTGCCTCGAAGTCGTCCGGTGTCTCGGTCATGGTCACAGCCTCGCACGCCGTCCCCCAGACGCACGGCGGGCACCGGGACGGCTAGCGCCACTCCTGGATCTCGAGCTCCATGACCAGGGCATCGACTCCCCCGGGGTAGTAGGCGGCGCGGGTGCTGATGGTGTCGAACCCGTTCGCCTCGTAAAGGCCGATCGCGGCCGCGTTGTCCGCAGCGACCTCGAGCAGCATGCGGTCGGCTCCGAGGTCGCGGGCACGGTCGACGAGGTCGTTCAGCAGGGCGTGGGCGATGCCCCGTCCTCGCGACGACGGGACGACGGCGATGCGGTCGAGGTCGGCGGTCCCACCGGCCAGCGACACCGCGCCGTACGCCGTGAGGTCGTCGGCGACCAGGACGACGTGGCGATCGCTGGCGATCTCGTCGGTCACCAGTCGTTCGCTCCACGCGGACGATCCGAAGCACGCCTGCTCGATCGCCACGACGGTCGGTACGTCGGGCCGGCCGGCAGGCCGGGTCATGCGCGCTTGGAGACCGCTTGCGGCTCCGCGTCGGGGCGACGCAGGTACAGCGGCTCGAGCGGCAGCTCGGTGGCCCGTCCTGTCACGACGAGTCGGGCGAGTGCCGCGGCCCTCGGCTGACCTCCGTCGCCGGCCGCGCGGAGGACGTCGTCGTAGAGCCGCCCACCGTGGCCGAAGACCGGGAGCTGCGGGTGGAGCGCCGCGAGGCCGGCGGGCTTCAGCACGTGCGGGCCGTCCAGGCGCGTGTGCGCACCGGCATAGCGGGCCCAGTAGACCTCCTTGCGACGCGCGTCGGTCGCCACCAGGAACTCACCCTCGATCTGCACGTCGGCGGCGACGATGTCGAGCGAGCACACGCCGTGCGCCACCAGGTCGAGCGTCGATCCGAGCGTCAGCGCCGTGACGACACCGACACGCAGCCCGGTGAAGGGGCCGGGCCCGACGCCGACCGCGACGTCGGTGAGGTCGGCCATCGCGGCTCCGGCCTGTGCCATCGCGTCTCGGATCGCGGGCGCCAGCAGCTCGCCGTGCGCCATCGCTCCCTCGCCGGACGCTTCGCCGACGACTCGATCACCGTCATGCACTGCGACCGTGATGACAGGTGTGGCGGTGTCGAACGCAAGCAGCAGCACGACGCCACCCTAACGCTGACGGGTCACTTGTCGTCCGCCGACGGGTCACTTGTCGTCCGCCGACAAGTGACCCTTCAGCAGTCAGAAAGTGACCCGTCAGCGGTCAGGAGAGGAGGGTGGAGCGCAGCGGGACGCCCACCCACCGCGGGCCGTGCGGCCTGATCGTGACGACTCGCGGATCGTGCTCGTCGGAGTCCTCCACCGCATCGCCGTCGTGGGGCGTGCCCAGCGGATCGATCGGCCGCGGCCCACGCACCTCGATGCGGACGTGCAGCCAGCTGTCGGTGAGCTGCTCGGCGATGCCGTCACCCCACTCGACCACCGTGACCGACGCATAGGTGCTGGAGTCGAGGTCGAGGTCGTCGATCTCGTCGAGACCACCCAGGCGGTACGCGTCGACGTGGACCAGTGGGGGCCCGCCGACCAGCGACGGGTGCGTGCGCGCCAGGACGAACGTCGGTGACGTGACGGGGCCGCGGACGCCCAGCGCCTCGCCGAGCCCCTGCGTGAACGTGGTCTTGCCGGCGCCGAGATCGCCCGAGAGGACCAGCAGGTCGCCGGCGCGCAGCAGCGGCGCCAGACGGGTGGCCAGCGACTGCATCTCCTCCGGCGTCGGCACCTCACGGGCCAGCCAGAGCGTCTTGCCGAACTCGATGAACGGCTCGTCACGCCCGACCGGCTCGTAGCGTCGGCGGGACCAGAACTGCACCGTGTCGGGCAGCTCCTCGCGGACGTCGAGCCAGATGCCGTCCTTGCCACGTTCCTCGGCGGTGTCCTCGGCGACACCGACCATCGCCGAGGCGACGCCGCGGGCCTGGATGTCGGGGTCGACGCAGACACGTCGCAGTCCGAGCTGGCCCGGCCGCGACTCGTCGAACAGCATCGCGCCCATCGGGAGGCCGCGACGCTCGACCAGCAGACCGCCGGCGGTGCGCAGGATCTCGGCGACCGACTCGACCGTCTCGTCGAGCGCCGTCGTGGGCGGATCGAGCACCGGCCGTGCGCCGAACGACCGATGGATGATGTCGACGATCAGCGCCGCGTGCTCGGGCCCGGCGTCGATGACGTTGAGCGCGTTGCTGCCCGTCATCCCATGCCGTCCCGCACATCGTCCACGACATCCTCGATGGCCTTCGTCACCGTCTCGTGGTCCTCGAACATCATCATGTGACCGGCGTCGTCGATGACGACGAGCCTGGCGTCGGGGATCTGGTCGGCCAGCCGGCGGCTGTGCTTGACGGGGGTCAGCAGGTCGGCCGTGCCGCCGATGACGGTCGTGCGGGCCCGTCCGAGGTCGACCAGGCCGGACGTCAGGTCGAGGCCGACGAAGTTGGGGTAGAAGTCGGTCAGGACGTGGGTCGGCGCCTCGAGGATCATCTCGTTGGCCATGTCGACGTGACGCTCCACCGCGTCGGGTCCCAGCCCCCACCGGCGGATGACCGAGTAGCTGTTGAACCGGCGGCCCCAGTCGAGGGCCGGCGCACCCAGGCGCAGGAGCGGGATCAGGTAGCGCAGGCCCGGGCTGCTGCGCATCAGGCGTCCCGAGCTGGTGCCGATCAGGACGACACCCTTGACCCGACCGCCGAAGAGCTCCGGACGATCACGCGCGAGCTCCATGATCGTCATGCCACCCATCGAGTGTCCGACCAGGATGATGGGTCCGCGAGGGACGATCTCGCGAATGACCGTCGCCGCGTCGTCCGCGAGGTCGGCGAACGTCGAACGGCTGGCGGATGCCCGCCCGGACCGTCCGTGCGACCGCAGGTCGACGAAGACCATCCGGACCCGGCCGCGCAGCGCGAGCCGCTGGTAGTGCCACGTGTCGATGTTCTCGACCCACCCGTGCAGGAACACGACGGTGGGCGTCTTGCGCTCGGCCTCGTCGATCTCGACGTGGAGGGGGACGCCGTCGGTGGCGATGACCGTCACCCCGTCGCTACGCACCGTCCCGAACTCGACGTCCTCGCCGCGCCGACGCCGGCGCCGCGTGCGCTGGCGTCCGTTGAGCAGCGTCGCGACAGCGCCTGCCGCCACGAACGCCCCCGCAGTCGTCGCGATCCGTGCCGTCTTCGTCATGGGCCACCCTCGTACGTCCGGACGGTGCGGCCGCCCAGCCGGGTGACCACCTCATAGGCAATCGTGCCCGATGCCGCGGCCCAGTCCTCCGAGGAGGGCTCCCCGTCCGTTCCCGGACCGAACAGGGTCACGAGGTCGCCGCGCCGCGCCGGTCGGTCACCGAGGTCCACCACGAACTGGTCCATGCACACCCGGCCGACGATCGGGGCCCGCGCACCGCCGGACTGCACCTCGGCCCGGTTGGACGCCGAGATCGCGATGCCGTCGCCGTACCCCATCGGCACGAGACCCAGGGTCGTGTCCTGCTCGGCCGTCCAGGTGTGGCCGTAGGACACCGAGGCCCCGGCCGGCACCCGCTTGACCTGGGCCAGCCGTGCCCGCAGCGTCATGACCGGCATCAACCGCGTCTCGTACGTCATCGCCGGGTCGGGCCGGATGCCGTAGGCGGCGATGCCGACCCGCACGAGATCGAAGTGGGCGGACGGACGCGTCAACGTCGCCGCCGAGTTGCTGAGGTGGCGCACCCCCGGTTCGAGCCCCGCCGCCTCGAGTTCGTCGACAGCGGCGACGAAGGTCTGCTCCTGGACGTCGTTGGCCGGATGCGCCGGCTCGTCGGCGCAGGCGAAGTGTGACCACGCCCCGGTGATCTCGACCCTCCCGGCGGCCTGGGCGGCCGCCGCCGCGGCGACGAGCGCCGTCCACTGGTCACCCCGTGCGCCGTTGCGCGACAGGCCGGTGTCGACCTTGAGCTGGACCTTCGGCCGTGCGGGGTTTGACGTCGCCGCCGAGATCTCCTCGAGCTGCTCGACCGACGACGCGGTCACCTCGATCCCGGCGCCGACCGCCGACGCGAAGTCGGCTCCGGGGCTCGACAGCCAGCACAGCAGCGGCCCTGTGTCTCCCGCCGACCGCAGCGCCAGCGCCTCGTCGATCGTCGCGACGCCGAGCCAGGGCGATCCGGCCGCGCGAGCCGCCCTCGCCATGGGGACCATCCCGTGACCGTAGGCGTTGGCCTTGACGACGGTCATCAGCGCCGACGTCGGCGCGCACGCGGCCAGGGCGTCGATGTTGGCGGCGAAGGCGTCGAGGTCGATGACGGCCTCGATCTGCGGTGAGGTCATGAGTTCCTCCAGTCCCGGACGTCGTCGAGCGCGCCGTCGTGGAACGCTGCGATCGTCCCGGCCAGGGCTGCGGCGACGGCCGATGCGGTGACCGGTCCGCCGCGATTGGCTCGCACCCCGGCGGCACCGTGCAGGAACGCGGCGAGCGACCCGGCGTCGTGCGGATCGGCACCGGACGCCAGGAGCGATCCGGCCAGCCCCGCGAGCACGTCGCCCGAGCCGGCCGTGCCGAGCCAGGGCGAGCCGGTCAGGTTGACGCGTGTCGTCCGACCCGGCGTCGCCACGAGGGTGCGCGCCCCCTTGAGCAGGCACGTGACACCCCACCGCTGCGCCGCCTCCGTGACGTGGGCGAGCGGCTCGGACTCGACAGCATCGCGGCGCACCCCCAGCATCGAGGCGAGCTCTCCGGCATGCGGCGTCAGCAGCACCGGGACGTCGAACGACTCGGGCAGGTGCTCCAGCGCACTGGCGTCGATCACGATCGGCACGTGGTCGGCGATCGCCATCTCGAGCTGCTGCTCCGCGTCGTCGCCTCCACCGGGACCGACCACCCACGCCTGGACGCGACCGCGGCCCGCCACGACCTCCGGCGCACGGTCGACGATGCGGCGTCCCAGCTCGGGGCTGCCGACGAAGCGGATCATCCCGGCCATCCCCGTCTGGGCGCCGGCGACGCACAGGTGCGCCGCACCGGCGTACTGGTCCGATCCGGCGGCGATGCCCAGGACTCCCCGCGAGTACTTCTGGCTCGTGGGGTCACGCAGCCAGCCGAAGGTGTCGATCAGCAGGTGGCGGTCCGACTGCTCGATCGCCTCGATGCTCGGCGCCGGCAGGTAGGGGCCCAGACCGATGTCGACGAGGTCGGCGATGGCGGTGGCGTTCCACCCCGCGGCGCCGGCCGCCGGGCTCACGAGCAGGGCGTTCTTGTAGGTGCCGAAGGTGACCGTCGCGTCGGCCATCACGTGCGCCGACGCAGGCAGGGTCGCCCCGTCGACGTCGACCCCTGACGGAACGTCGACCGCCACGGTGCGGGGCCGCGTCCCGGCGATCCACTCCGACCACTCCGCCGCCCGTCCAGTGAGCCCCGGGCGGGCGCCGATGCCGAACATCGCGTCCAGGCAGTGTCGCTGGTGGGTCGGTCCCTCGACGAGCAGGGCGCCGGCCGCGATGGCCGCGACGAGTCCGTCGTGGTGGACCTTGGCCGGGTCGAGCAGGCACAGGTCGACCCGCACGCCGCGATCGAGCAGATGCGTCGCGGCGTACAGCGCGTCGCCCCCGTTGTTGCCGGGGCCGATCAGCATCAGCAGGACCTCGCCGGCACCGACGTGGGCGAGCCCGTCGGCCAGGCCCCGCGCGGCGCGGCGCATGAGCTCGCCCGGCGGGAGGTCGGCGGCGAGGGCCTCCTCGGCGGATCGGACGTCGGCGACCAGGTGCGCTCTCAGCACTCGGTCACCACGAACGCCGTCGCCACGATCGTGTCGTGCGAGATCGACAGGTGAATCGTCTCGATCCCGAGAGCCGCCACCCGCTCGGGCGCCGCGCCGTGCAGGTGGAACTCCGGCGCCCCCTGGAAGCTGTTGCGCACCTCGAAGTCCTGCCACGACAGCCCGGACGGCGCACCCATGGCCTTGGCCAGGGCCTCCTTGGCGGCGAACCGGCCCGCCAGCGACTCCAGCGGCAGGTCGGCCTCTGACGGGGTGAACAACCGGTCGCGCAGCGTCGGCGTGCGCTCGAGCGTCGCCGCGAACCGGGCGAGGTCCACGACGTCAACACCGATGCCGCGGATCGTCATGCCGTTCACCCTAACGTCGCTCGCCCGCCCGAGCCCCCACCACAGGCCGAGCGAGCGCAGCGAACGAAGCCCGGCTGGCGACGAGCCGCGACCGAAGGCCGAGTGAGCGCCAGCGAACGAAGGCAGCCGCCCGGGCGAAGCCCGGCCGGCGCGAGGAACGAGCGACGGGAGCGGCGACGAAGGAGCCGCGCGGCCTACTCGACCGTCACCGACTTGGCCAGGTTGCGCGGCTGGTCGATGTCGTGGCCGAGCTGGCTGGCGAACTCGCAGGCGAAGATCTGCAGGGGGACGGTCGCCACGAGCGGTTGGAGCAGCGTGGGCACCTTGGGCAGCCGGATGAGGTGATCGGCGTACGGGACGACGTCCTCGTCGCCGTCCTCGGCCAGGACGATCGTGCGGGCGCCGCGGGCACGGATCTCCTGGATGCTGCTGACCGTCTTCTCCTGCAGCTGGTCGCGTCCCTTGGGTGGCACGATCACAAAGACCGGCAAGCCCTCCTCGACCAAGGCGATCGGCCCGTGCTTGAGCTCGCCGGCCGCGAATCCTTCCGCGTGGATGTAGGCGAGCTCCTTGAGCTTGAGCGCCCCTTCGAGGGCCACCGGGTAGCCGGCGTGTCGGCCGAGGAACAGGATCGATCGCGATCCGGCGAGGTCAGCGGCGAGCTTGCGCACCTGGTCGCCCTCGTCGAGCATCCGCTGGATGCCGGCCGGGATCTTCTGGATCTCCTCGATGATCGAGGCGATCTCGTCGCCGTACTTGGTGCCCTTGACCTGCGCGAAGTAGAGCGCGAGCAGGTAGCAGGCCGTGATCTGGGCGAGGAAGCCCTTGGTCGACGCGACGGCCACCTCCGGCCCGGCGTGCGTGTAGATCACCGCGTCGGACTCGCGCGGGATGGTCGAGCCGTTGGTGTTGCAGATCGACAACACCTTGGCCTTCTGCTGACGCGCATAGCGGACGGCCATCAACGTGTCCATCGTCTCGCCGGACTGGCTGATCGACACGACCAGCGACGACCGGTCGAGGATGGGGTCGCGGTAGCGGAACTCCGACGCGAGCTCTACCTCGCACGGGATGCGGGTCCAGTGCTCGATCGCGTACTTCGCGACGTGGCCCGCGTAGGCGGCGGTGCCACACGCCACGATGATGATCTTGTCGACCTCGCGCAGCTCGTCGTCCGACAGGCGCATCTCGTCGAGCTGGAGCTGACCGTCGACCGTGTGACGACCCAGCAGGGTGTCGGCGACAGCGTGGGGCTGCTCGTCGATCTCCTTGAGCATGAACCACTCGTACCCGCCCTTCTCGGCGGCGCTGACGTCCCAGTCGACGTGGTACTCCTTGGTCTGGGCCGGTTGCCCGTCGAAGTCGGTCACGACGATCGCGTCGGGCGTGATCGTGACGACCTGGTCCTGGCCGAGCTCGATGGCTTCGCGGGTGTAGCCGATGAAGGCAGCCACATCGGAGCCGAGATAGTTGGCGTTCACGCCCACCCCCACGACGAGGGGTGAGTTGCGGCGGGCACCGACGACCACGCCGGGCTCGTCGGCGTGCACGGCCAGGAGGGTGAAGGCGCCTTCCAGCCGTCGGGCAACGGCCCGCATGGCCTCGGCCAGGTCGTTCCTCGCGGCGTACTCGGCGGCC
>JBKJIW010000049.1:0-14267 GCA_046598255.1 Aeromicrobium sp.
CCGGGTGGTGAGCGTGAGCGACCTGATCGAGGACGCGCCGGTCACGGTGAACGACCGCCGGAAGTACGACGTCAGTGCGCGGGTCCCGCCGGCCGCGACGTCGATCGAGGTGGCGACCGGACCGGTGCCCCATCCCAGCGCGGCCGGCCCGGTCCGCCAACCGGCGGTGTCGGTCTCGGAGGTCTTCCAACCGGCCGGCACGGTGGCCGCGTTGTCGAAGAAGTAGGACCAGACGGCACCCGCCGCGACGAGCGGCACCGTCGTGCCGGCCGGCAGGCTCACCACCGCCGTGGACGCCGACCGATTGCCCCAGGCGTCGGAGGCCCGCACAGCGAAACGGTCGGTGGCCATCGCCCCGTCGACCGCGAGCTGCTTGGCGGTGGTCGTGCCGATGACTCGGTCGTTCCTGAGCACCTCGTACGTCGTGCCGGACGCGGCCGACGAGCTCCAGGCCAGCGTCGCACCGGTGCCGGTGCCGGTGACAGTGAGCCCGGTGGGCCGGGACGGTGCGGTGTGCGGCCGCACCGCGAAGCGGGCGAAGCCGCCGACCCACTGGTTGGCGCCGTTCTCCTTGACCGCGCTGGTCATCGTGCCGCCGGCCCAGAGCGTTCCGTCCGCCGCGACCAGCAGCGCCCAGGCACCGCGACCCATGCGGGCACGCATCTCGGGCGAGAACTCCTGCGCGTAGTCGCCGGTGGCCGCGTCCCATGCCCCGACGTAGTAGATGCGGTCGGCCTGCGACCACGACACGTTGGTCGAGCCGGGCGAGAACCCGTCGTAGTCGGCGGCGCCCGCGTAGTTCCAGTTCTCGCAGTGGCATCCGCCGAACACGAGACCGTTGCCGCCGGTGATCGCCTGCAGGTCGCCGCCGTTCTTGGTGATGTGGGTGTTCTCCAGGGCGAAGGTGCTCGAGTCGTAGGCGAACATGCTGTGCTGGGAGCCACCGAGCCACACCTTGCCGCCGACCTGCTTGACCGCCTGCTGGTAGCGGTACTGGGTCGACGCGGTGCTGAACGTGGGCTGCCAGGCGGCTACGGGGCCCGCGCCCGCGGACGTGCTCACCGCGGCGGCGCGGTCTGCCGTGACCCCGCCCCTCATCTGGGTGAAGTACCCGGCGAAGTAGACAGCGGTGCCGTCGTCGCTGGCGTCGACCGAGGTGCCGGTGCCGTTGAAGTCAGGGTTCCAGCCACTGTCGACCACACCGGTCGACAGCCGGATGCGCGCTCCCCCCTTGGCATAGCGATCGGACGATCCCGGCCGGGTGAAGTGGGTGAAGGAGCCGGTCAGGTAGAGGTACGCGCCGCCGACGTCGAGTCCACGGACCGACACGGTCCCGCCCGTCAGACGGTTCTCCAGGTTGGTGGTCCAGCTCGGGTCGAGGGCCCCGGTCTGCGGATCGAGCACCACGAGGCCACTGCGGGACGAGCCACCGACCGACGTGAACTCGCCGCCGACGGCCAGCCTGCCGCCGGGCAGCGCGGCCAGCGACTTGACCTGGTTGTCGAGCACCGGCGTGAACGACCGGATGAATGCCCCGGTCGTCGCGTCGAAGGCAGCGAGATAGGGCTGGGCGACGACATCGGTCCCGGACGCCAGCGCACCCTTCTGTACCGTTGTGAAGTTGCCGCCGACGTAGACCGTGCCACCGATCTGCGCGAAGGCCTGCACCTCGCCGTTCGTCTCGGCCGTGCCACCGGCACCGAGACCGGTGACACCCCACTCGGTGGTGAGCGCCCCGTTGCGCGGCGCCGCCCGGATCGTCTCGGCGGGCGTGCCGTCGACGGGAAGAGCAGGGAACGTCAGGTCGCTGCCGAGCAGCTTCGGCCGGATGAAGACCTGGCTGAACGGTGTCCCGTACCCCCCGTTGGCGGCCTCCGAGTAGATGTAGCTCGACCCGGACGTGCTGCCCGCCACTCCTGCGCCGAAGGTGAATCCACGCACGTAGCCGTTGAGGGGGTCCTCGAACGTCCACATCCGCTGGTAGGCGTTGTCGATCGCCACGTCCCGGGTGGTGGTGGTCGACGTGCCGGAGTTGCCGATCCTGGCCGACGAGAGCGGGAGCCCGGCACCCAGCGCCCAGCTCCACCGGTCGCGGGAGCCGGCCCGGAACGTCCAGCGGCTCTCCTGCCACGAGGTGCCGGCCTGGTTGAGCGCGCGCCTGATACGCACCCCGCTGCCGCGCACCGCATCGTCGAGACGCGTGCCTGCGAGCAGCCCGTCGATGACGACGCCGTCGAGCTGGCGGGGGGCGAACGCGGCGGTACCGGTCACCGTCTCGGCCACCTGGGCGGGCGAGCCCTTGCCGTTGTAGTTGTACGTCCAGTTGTCGCGACCCCGGCCGACCAACGCCCACCCGCCACCGTCGGTGGTCTGGTCGCAGTAGATCTTCGTCGGGACCTGGAGCTGCGGCGTCAGGATCCAGTAGACGCCGTCGGGAGCATCCGGCGTCGTCTGCTTGATCTCCCAGCACGATGCCGCAGCCGTGGCCTGGGTCAGGCCGTCGGTGGAGGACGCCGCCGCCCCGGCAGGCGGACCGACGACGGTGAGACCGGCGACGACCACCGCGAAGGCGATCGTCGCGCGGGTCAGCGCACGGGAGGGCAAGCGGGAGTCGGCACGCACGTGGGGGTCCTCGGTCAGGTCGGGAGCGGACACGACCAGTACGTCGTGCTCTTCTACCTGACATGAGTCGCGGGGACGTCAGTCATGACGAGGACCCCGGGACACGACCTAGATCGCCGGCTCCGTTGCGAGCAGCGCCGTCTCCTCCTCGGTGAAGATGCGCGACCGGATCATGAACCGCTGGCCGGTGGGGCCCTCGATCGAGAAGCCGGCGCCGCGGCCGGGCACCACGTCGATCGTGATGTGCGTGTGCGACCAGTAGTTGAACTGCTCGCGCGAGATGTGCACCGGCACGATCCCCGCCTCGTCGACGCCCGGCTCGGGTCCGATGTCGAGGTCGCCGAGGTGCACGTCGGTGGGACCGACGATGTAGAAGCCCTGCGTGAAGCACATCGGCGCCGAGCCGTCGCAGCAACCACCCGACTGGTGGAACATCAGCGGCTTGCCGTGCGTGGCCCGAAGGCTGCGGAGGAGCTCCGCAGCCTTCGGGGTCATCGCGATCCGTTGCACCCGGGGTGAGCCGGTCGGTTGATTCATGCTCAGAAGAATCCCTGGGCATTGTTGGAGTAGCTCACCAGCAGGTTCTTGGTCTGCTGGTAGTGGTCGAGCATCATCAGGTGGTTCTCACGGCCGATGCCGGACGACTTGTAGCCGCCGAACGCCGCGTGTGCCGGGTAGGCGTGGTAGTTGTTCGTCCACACCCTTCCGGCCTGGATGTCGCGACCGGCGCGGTACGCCGTGTTGGTGTCGCGTGACCACACCGCGGCACCGAGGCCGTAGAGCGTGTCGTTGGCGATGCTCATGGCGTCGTCGTAGTCGTCGAACCCGGTGACCGAGACGACCGGTCCGAAGATCTCCTCCTGGAAGACGCGCATCTTGTTGTGGCCCTGGAAGATCGTCGGCGCGACGTAGTAGCCGCCCGACAGGTCGCCGCCGAGGTCGACGCGCTCGCCACCGGTGATGATGCGGGCGCCTTCCTGCACACCGATCTCGAAGTAGGACAGGATCTTCTCGAGCTGGTCGTTGCTGGCCTGCGCACCGATCATGGTCTCGAGGTCGAGCGGGTTGCCCTGCTTGATGAGCTTGGTGCGCTCGGTGGCGGCGGGGAGGAAGGACTCGAGGATCGAGTTCTGGATCAGCGCGCGCGACGGGCAGGTGCAGACCTCGCCCTGGTTGAGCGCGAACATCGTGAAGCCCTCGAGGCACTTGTCGTAGAAGGCGTCGTCCTTGGCGGCGACGTCCTCGAAGAACACGTTGGGCGACTTGCCGCCGAGCTCCAGGGTGACGGGGATGAGGTTCTGGCTGGCCATCTGCATGATGAGGCGACCGGTCGTCGTCTCTCCCGTGAACGCGATCTTGCGGATACGGCTGGACGAGGCAAGCGGTGCGCCTGCCTCGGTGCCGAAGCCGTTGACGACGTTGAGGACTCCCGGCGGGATGAGGTCGGCGATGAGCTCCATCAGCAGCATGATCGATGCCGGCGTCTGCTCGGCCGGCTTGAGCACGACGGCGTTGCCGGCGGCCAGCGCGGGTGCCAGCTTCCAGACGGCCATCAGGATCGGGAAGTTCCAGGGGATGATCTGGCCGACGACGCCCAGCGGCTCCTGGAAGTGGTACGCGACCGTGTCGTCGTCGATCTGCGAGAGGTGGCCCTCCTGCGCGCGGATGGCTCCGGCGAAGTAGCGGAAGTGGTCGACCGCGAGCGGCATGTCGGCGGCCATCGTCTCGCGGACGGGCTTGCCGTTGTCCCAGGTCTCGCCGACGGCGAGCATCTCGAGGTTCTCCTCCATGCGGTCGGCGATCTTGTTGAGGATCACGGCGCGCTCGGCGACCGACGTCTTGCCCCAGGCCGGTGCCGCCTTGTGGGCTGCGTCAAGGGCGAGCTCGATGTCCTCGGCGGTGCCGCGGGCGATCTCGCAGAACACCTTGCCGTTGACGGGCGAGACGTTCTCGAAGTACTGACCCTTGACCGGTGCGACGTACTCGCCACCGATCCAGTTGTCGTAGCGGGACTTGTAGGTGACGACGCTGCCTTCTGTGCCGGGCTGTGCGTACACGCTCATGGGTGCTCCTTGCAGATCGGGGATGCTGTGACCGTAGTCACAACCCCGTTGCCGCAACGTTGCGTCAACTGAGCTCTGCATCCAGCTGAGCCACGTGGGCTGCGACCTGGACGTAGCGGGGGGAGGTGGGGGGCAGGATCGACAGGACCCGCTCCCAGACCTCGAAGTCGTCGCGGCCGTGCGTCGTGTCGGCGAACGACAGGAGCGCGTCCGCGTCGTCGCTGACCAGCAGGCGTGACCGCACGTGCATGTGGAGCTCGTCGCGGAGCCGCTCGACGGCCGGCGCGGTCGAGGCTGGGAGGACGGGGCCGCGATAGCTCGCGACCGCCCGCCTCAACCTCCCCGCGTCGAGGTCGTCGCGGACCAAGGTCACATCGGTCTCGAGGGCCGTCTCCAGTCGGTAGGGCCGGGAGGCCAGCTTGATCGGGCCCAGGACGGACCGGAGCCTCGACAGCTCGGCCCTGACCGTCACCTGCGCCTGCTCGTCGTCGCTGAGGGCGACGGCCAGCTCGGCCGTCGTGAGTCCGTCGCCGGACTCGCTCAGCAGCAGCAGGATCTCGCTGTGGCGCAGGCTCAGGCGCGACGTGGTCGAGCCGTGGCGCAGCGTGGCGCCGTGCCCGCCGAGCACCTCGAGCCCCGGGGCCGTCCAGCCGCTGGAGCTCACCCTCGTGCCGGGTGTCGGGCTGAGCCGCTCGATCCGCAGCTCGGCCTCGACCGCGGCCACCGTCGCCCGCACGAGCGTGAGGCTCTGGGGGGTGACGACCTCGTTGCCGCCGGTGAGGTCGAGGACGCCGAGGATCGCTCCGGTGTCGGGGTCGTGGATCGGGGCGGCCGAGCAGCTCCACGGCGTGACCTGGCGGGCCAGATGCTCGGGGCCGAAGATCTGGACGGGCCGGTCGAGCGCGAGCGCCGTGCCCGGAGCGTTGGTGCCGACGCTCGACTCGCTCCAGTCGGCGCCCGGCAGGAAGTGCATCCCCTCGGCCAGCGCGCGTAGCTGGGCGTTGCCCTCGACCCACAGCAGCTGGCCGGCCGCATCGCTGACGGCCACGAGCAGGCCCGCGTCGGCGGCACTCTCCACGAGCAGCCGGCGGATGACGGGCATGCCGGCCGCCAGCGGGTGCGCGTCGCGGATGTCGGCCAGAGCGGTCTCGTCGAGACGGATCTGAGCCATCGCCTGCTCGGGGTCGAGCCCACCGGCGACGCTGCGCCGCCACGACTCCCGCACGAGCGCGCGCAGCGCCGGGTCGGCCGACCCAGTCGTCACGAACGCGTCATGCGCCTCGTTGAGGTATCTCGACAGGGTGGCCGGGTCGGCGCCGGGCGGCATCGCGAGATCGTTCGGGCGTCCCATGCAGCGAAGTGTACGACCCGGTGTGACACGGGTCACTTCGGAGCGTCGAGGGTACCGAGCAGAACGGTCAGAGGTACTCGCACAGGTACGACGTCGGGGCGACGACGCGTACGTCGAACCCGCTGTCGCCAGGCACGTCGAAGACCCCACCGGGCCCGAAGGTCTGCCAGCCCCCGGCTCCCGGCAGCTGCACCGTCAGCTCGCCCTGGACAATCGTCATGCGTTCGGCGGTGGCAGTGCCGAAGTGGTACTCACCCGCGGCCATGACGCCGACGCTGGACGCCATGCCGTCGCGCTCGTAGCCGACGCTCTGGACACCACCGTCGAAGTAGATGTTGTAGTTCAGGCTCATGCCCGAAGCCTCCCACAGCAGATCGGCCTCATGGACGGTCATCGTGGCTCCAGGTCGTGTCGTCGCGGACGATCCTCGCGGGCGAGCCGACAGCCACACTGAACGATGGCACCTTCTGCCCACGGACGATGCTCCGCATCCCGATCACGCACCCCTCCCCGATCTCGGCATGTCCGGTCACGACGGCATCTCGGCCGATCCAGACGTGCGGTCCGATGCGGATGTCAGCCCCGAACGAATTGAGTCGCTCACCCGTGTCGCGACTCTCGAGGCGGTGCATGTCGTCGGTAGCGATGTAGACATTGGCCGCCCAGAGCTGATCGGCCCCCGTGACGATGCTCCCGCCGTTGCGGGCGTCCAGAATCGCGCCCCTCGTCGCGACGAGCGGACCGTGGAGGACGATCCTCGACCTCGCACCGCAATAGATCTCTCCGGCCGTGAGCACACAGGACTGGCCGAGGAAGACCGTCGCCCCGTCGCCTCCGACCAGCAGGGACGACAGCCACTCCATCGGCCCGCCGACCACGATCAACACATCTCGCACCGGGAAGATCCCCAGCGATGCAATGACATGCTCGGGCAACCAGGCCCGGCCAGCCAGGTACAGGGCGTTGCCGCAGTCATGCCACCAGTCGGGCAGTCCCTCCTCGAGCAGCGTCCAGCTGGAGCGGTCGACAGCCGAGGCCTCGACGCCGGCCGACCGCAGACGGCTGCGATGATTCGCGGTGAGGGAAGTGAGCGACCGGTCGGTCACCATCGCATCGTCACGCCGGGTCCGCTAGCGCGGAGCCTCGGCCGCGATCCAGTCCTGGAGCGCTGCCACGCCGCGCTCGAGGGGCCAGGCCGGAGTCCAGTCCAACTGTTCGGTCGTGTGGTCGACCTCACAGGCGGCATGGCGCACGTCACCGTCACGAAACTGTCCGGTGACCACTGACTCGGGTGAGCCGTGGAAGTCCCGGACGGCCTCGGCGAGGTCGCGGATCGTCGTGCGGTCACCTGAACCCACGTCGAGCGTGCGGGACAAGTGGTCCGGCGGAGTCTCGATGCAGGCGACCAACGCCGAGACGACGTCGTCGATGAACACGAAGTCACGGGTGATCTCGCCGTCCTCGTAGAGAGGGATCGGCTTTCCGGCACGAGCCAGCTGCGAGAAGAGCGACACGATGCCGGTGTAGGGGTTCGTCAGCGACTGGCCCGGACCGTAGACGTTTTGCAGCCGAAGGATCGACAGCCGGATGTCCTTCGAACTCGCCCAAGCCGACAAGATGTTCTCTTGCGCCAGTTTGGTGGCCCCGTAGATGTTGGACGGTGCCGCGACCGTGTGCATCACGGAGTTCGGGATGTGGGTGCCGTCGAAGTCCCACGCCTTGGCCTCGAGCTGCGCGTGGGTGCGGGTGCCGGGCTGGAACGTGCTGCCATCGGCGGCCCGCCACGTTCCCTCGCCGTAGACGGCCCGGCTGCTCGTCAGGACGATGTGGGAGGGACGGTGGCCCGCGCGGGTGAAGGCGTCCAGCATCATCGTCGTTCCCACCACGTTGACGAGGCCGTGTCGTGTGCTCTCCGAGAGCGACTGGGCCGTGCCGGTCTCGGCGGCCAGGTGCACGACGACGTCAGGCTTGACCTGGCTCAGGAGCTCGTCCCACTCATCGGGATGGGTCACGTCCCCAACGATCAACTCTGCGGCCTCGTGCAGCGCGGCGGGCCGGCCGGGCGCGGAGTGCACCTGTGGGTGCAGCGAGTCGAACACGACCCAACGGTCGGCGGCCTCCGCGAGCTGGGCGGCGAGGCCGCAACCGATGAAACCAGCGCCTCCGGTGACGAGGACACTTGAGGGCGAAGCAGGCAAGCCTGGACTCCGTTCGGGACAGTCGGGGTGCCGACGCGGCAGATGGACAGTAATAGACTATCGCCCTGCCCCGGGACAGCCTGACTCCCGCCTACCCACATGCCATCCGGACCGAGACAGCGGAGGACCATGAGCGACGAGCCGTATCCCCATCACCCGAGTTCGATCAGTGTTCAGACCCTGCTTTACCAGACACCGGTAGACGCGATCGAGCGTTCACTGGAGGCACTCGACAACTCCGCGCGCATCGGCTTCATCGAGCAGCAGTGCTCCGGCTTCGCGGTGGTCATGGGTGATGCGTCGCCGAACCGTCTGCTGTCCAACGCTCAGCTGGACGAGTGGCGTGAGAAGTTTCCACACATCCAGACGCTCGTGTACAAGTTCTTCAACAAGAACACCGGTACCTCGAAGGGCCACAACGCCCTCGCCAAGCTGTACACCGACAGCGAGTACATCGTGACGGCGAATCCCGACGTGGTCGCCGAGCCGCGTGCGCTCTGGCGGATGCTGACCGCCTTCAACGACCGGCTCGTCGGCATGGTCGAAGCCAAGCAGCTGCCGATCGAGCACCCGAAGGACTACGAGGTCGGTTCGGGGTTTACCTCGTGGGCCACGACTGCGTTCGCGATGACCCGACGCTCATTGTTCGACGACCTCGAGGGCTTCGACGCCGCCTCGTTCTTCATGTACTGCGACGACGTGGACTACTCGTGGCGCGTCCGTGAGGCCGGCTTCAAGATCGTGTTCCAGCCGTCTGCCGTCGTCTTCCACGACAAGCATCTGTCGACTGAGGGCCGTTGGATGCCGACCGGCGCCGAGATCCAGTTCTCGGCGAGCGCCGCCCTAATGATGGCCCACAAGTGGTCACGCAACGACATCGTCGAAAAGATCCTGGGGCGCTATCGCGGTTCGAAGGATCCGATGTTGCAGGAGACCGCCGCGGCGTTCACGGCGCGGCGCACCGCCGGCAAGCTCGTCGCACCGCGTGACCCGAAAGGCAAGGTCGCCACATTCGTCGGCACCAACTACGAGAAGCACAGGTTTTCGCTGTGAGTGACCACAAGTACGACAACCCAGTCCACGCCAACAACAAGTTCGGTCACGCCCTCGATCTGCTCGAGCGCAACCTGCCGGCTGGCGTCGAGGGTGGCGTCCATCTGGACATCGCGTGCGGCTACGGCCACATCGCCGACCACCTGATCGAGAAGTTCGGCGTGCACTATGTCGGTGTCGACATCGACGAATCCGAGCTGAAGGAGCTTCACGATCGCGGGCTCGAGGGGCACCCAGCCGATCTCAGTACCGCAGGAGCCATCGACATCTTCCGCACGATCCTCGCCGGCCGTCGCCTGGTGTCGGTGAGCTTCCTCGACGGCCTCGAGCACATGACCGATGGCACCCACGCCCTCGACGCCATCGGCACGCTGCTGTCCGAGCACCGCGCGCTCGCCGTGATCAGCGTCCCCAACACGACGCACATCGACCTGGGAGTCAAGACGCTCCTCGGTGAATGGACGTACACCGAGGCGGGCCTGCTCGACCGGACGCACTACCAGCTCTACAGCGACACCTCGCTCCGCAGGGCACTTCGCCGGTCGGGCATCGCTCCGATCGACGAGTACAACGTCGTCCAGGCGCAGAGCGACCAGCACTTCCCGTCCGATCACACCGGACTGGCCGAGAACTCCTCGATCGGTCATTGGCTCCGCGGCATCCGCGACCGGGCCGAGCCGAATGCGATCGTGAACCAGTTCGTGTGGGCGCTCACCTCAGCACCGTTGGTGGAAGAAGCGCCACCAGCGATCGAGCGTGGCGAAGTCTTCCTGAGCGTCATCCTCAGGACCCAGGGTCGTCGCCCGCAGGAGCTGCGCGAGGCCCTGCTGTGCTTGGCAGGTCAGGCCAGCCGCGACTTCGAGGTGCTGATCGTCGCCCACCGGACGACCTACGCAGAGCAGGTCGGCATCGAGCAGATCATCGCCGAGCAGCCACCCAGCCTGCGCGCACGCATCCGCTTGCTGCTGCTTGATCACGGACCCCGCTCGGCGCCGCTCAACTTCGCCATGGATGCTGCCGTCGGCCGCTACTTGGCAATCTTCGACGACGATGACATCGTGCTCGGCAACTGGGTGTCGGAGTTCGCAGCGGCCGAACGGTCCAATGCCGGTAAGATCCTGCGCGGAGTGACCCTCCGGCAGGAGGTGACGGTGGCCACCGTGAGAGCCACCGTGGGAGTGCGGGCCAAGGCCGCACCCAAAAAGTCATATTCACAGCAGTTCTCGCTCGCCGAGCACATCGCCCGCAACCAGTCGCCGCCCATCGGCTGGGTCTTCCCGCGATCGCTCTACCTAGACTTCGGCCTGACCTTCGACGAGTCGATGACAACGGTAGAGGATTGGGACTTCCTGCTTCAGGCCGCCGAGATCGCCGGCGTGACCGACATCGAGAAGGTGCTCGCCATCTATCGCTGGTGGGTCGATCGCGAGTCGTCCCGCACGCTCCACTCCCGCGAGGAGTGGCTGCAGAACGAGGGCGAGATCGAGCGGCGGATCGACTCCCGTCCGCTCCTCCTGCCAGCCGGCGACACCCGCACGTTGCGGGACGACCTGCGACGGCTGCGCGAACTCGAGAACAAGGTACGCCGCCAGGACAAGCTCATCGTGACTCTCCGCAAGCGTCAGGCGTCTGCGGCCAAACGCACTCCATCCGTCGGCGTCGTCGCCAAGTTTCGCCGCCGGTTGAAGCTCCGGACCCGCGTCCGCTCGCTCCTCGGGCTGAAGCCGGGCCAGCCGTTTCTCGGCTCCCTGCGAGGCAAGCGCTGAGGCCGAGCAGACTCAGGCGCGCTGACCGACCGTCGCGACCCGTGGGTCGCGTCGGCCGGTCAGCCGTTTCTTGAGCTGCATCGCGGGGTTCTCCACGACGTACCAGGAGACCGCCGCCAGCGCCAAGGCAATCGGGGTCACAACCAGCAGGTTGGCCGACATCGGCAGGACGCCGAATGCCAGGACGACCACCTGCTGAACGGGGAACGACCAGAGGTAGAGACCGTAAGAGAAGTCCCCGTAACGAGCAGCCCGGCGCAAGTAGGGGGTGCTGGCCAGACCAATGGCCAGGACGACGTACGGCAGGGTCGCCCACGAGACCCAGTACAGCCATTGCGGCCACAGCGCCATGACGAGCAGGTGGACGGCGATGGCCACGGCGGCCACGTCGGTGCGGAAGATGTTGTCACGCCGTTGGAAGGCCAGGCGCAGCAGTGCGCCACCGGCGAAGAACGCCCACATGCCCGCCGCATCGCTGATGCGCGTGCCGTAGACGACGGCCGACTGCTCGGGGGCGATCGACCCGAGGTAGAGCGAGACTCCCAGCAGGCCGAAGACGACCCAGACGCGTGCCAGTCGCGGCGCGAGGAGTGCGAGTGGCACGACAAGGTAGCAAAGGAACTCCGCCGGCAGGGTCCACAGCGAGCCGTTGACCGCGCTCGGGTAGGGGATGCTCTCGAAGATGCCCGGCAGCTGGTAGTTCGGCTGCAGCCGGATGTTGGACAAGTAGTCCCAGGTGCCCGGAGCGCGGAAGTAGTCGCCCACCGTGAGGGTGGTCACCAGCGGGCCCAGCACGAACACTGACGCGAGAATCACGACGATGAGGCCCGGAAAGATGCGCAGAGAGCGAGCCAGGAAGTAGTTGACCGGCTTAGGTGACCGCTGCCAGCTGGCGGTGATAAGAAATCCGCTGATCGAGAAGAACACGACGACGCCGAGCGTCGCGATGGGATAGCCCAGGACGAACGGGACGAAGTCCGGCCGACCGGTCAGGTGGAAGGCATGCCCCACGACGACCGCCAGGGCGCCGATGAGGCGCAGACCGTCGAAGTTGTTCGATCTGGTCACCGAGTCTCCATCCGTTTCGCCGGCCTTCTCGGCCCGTGACAGCCGTCGACATCCCGATCCGCGGCGAGTCCAATCGTCTCACGAGGTGACGACCAGGTCCGACACGATCGCCGACCGCGCTGCTAGTCCTCGACTAGCCAGCACTAAGGTTTGTTTTCGTGACCGACAGACACCTGCAGACTCGCGAACAGGCTGTCCGTCCACTTCGCCGCGCTTGGGCGCCCGCGGCGGCCCTCGCATCGGTGATGGTCGCCTGGATGGGCCAGCCCGCGCCGGTGGTCATCCTCATTGTCGTCTTGGCGACGACGCGCCTGTCCGGCCGCTATGGCTGGTTGACGTCGTGGGCCCTTGTGCTCACCGCCTCCGCCGTGGCGATAGTCGGGCTGTTCCGCCTTTCGTCCTACCTCGAACCGGACGTCGGCATCATGGTCACGGCTATCTGGTCGGTCATCGCCATCGGCCTCTCGTCGGCCGAGATGGTATGGCCGAGCCGGGCCTTCACTCGCCGGACCCTCGCCGCGATCGCCACCGCCGCCGCCATGCCCATCGGGCTCGGCCTGGCCTTCTTCGCCTACTACGTGCAGCAGGGAGGGCGATGGATCTCCTGGGCCATGGCGAGCGACACGGCCTGGCGGACTCGCACGGTCCGTTGGATTCTCGACGACGGCGGATCGACCGTCCGTCATCTCAGCCCCGACCCACTTACGGGCGTTGTCAACGCAGCATGGTCCGCCCGCCGCTACGACCCCGACTCCCCCGGCGTCTCGCTGCACCACCTGGTCGTCCAGGGCGCCCAGGTGTCCATCCTCTTCTGGTTGTGCGTCAGCCTGACGGTCGCGGCTCTGACGGCCGCATCGCTGCGTGACAGGGCCCGCGGGGTGCAGATGGTCGGCGCCGCCGTCGGCGCGCTGCTGCCCTGGACCTGGTACATGGCGGGCTACTCGTTCGAGTACGGCTTCCAGAGTGTCGGGCCTTCAGTCCTGCTGATTCTCTGCGCCTGGATCCTGTGGCGGGGCTCCGAGCAGCACACCGTCATCTGTCTAGGTGGTCTCACCGTGACGACGACGGCCTTGGTCATGACCTGGGCACCCCTCGGCGCCGTTGCCGCCGCGCTGGTCGTGGCCGTCATCATCCACCGTCGTAGAAATCTCCGCGCCGGTACCCGGCTCGAGTGGGCGTGCGTCGTCTTGGCCCTGATCGTCAGCGGCGCCTACGCATTCGGCGTGGCCCTGCGCGCTGCCGGCGACATCGGGACGTCCGCCTTCGCGACAGACGGCGCCATCATCACGTTCCACCCCGCCCGCCTGGCCGCGCTGCTGGCTGTCGCCGCGATTATCTGCGTCATCCGGGCCGCCCGGACGCCAGACACCGTGTGGTGGGGTGCTGCTTGGGCCGTCGGCGCGGTCCTCGCGGTCTGCGCCTACCTCCTTCACCTGCGCCAGGGCACGGGGACGCTCTGGGGCTATTACCCGGTCAAGTTCGCGTGGCTCTGCAGCTGTGGGCTGCTCCTGATAAGCTACACGGCTTTAGTTTCCCCTCTCGGGCGATGGTCGACACGCCGGTGGGGCGGCAACGGCACGGCCGCCGCGGCAGCCGTGGTGCTCATAACTATGACCTGCGCATCGCCCGTACCTCCAACAACCGGTGGCCCGTTCGCGCCGCGCAACCTCCAGACGACTCACCTGAACGATCCCGGCGCCGCGACCATCTTCAGCCTGTACCAGAAACATCCGTACGCCCTCGCCACGTCGTACGCCGACGGATTCGACGGGCCGCAGAACGACGGATTCGCCAACTTCTGGCTGTTGCAGCTCGACGCCGAGGACGCAGACGACCCCGTCCGGGGCATGGCATACGCCCTTAACTCCCGCGACCTGCAAGGCGTCTGCGAGACCATCCGTATTTGGGAGCGGCCCGAAGTCTTCGTGGCCACGACCAACCGACTTGTTGGTCCACAATTGGCGCGGATCTGTGGCCAGCGCGCCGGCGCTTACGTCGTCGGCATGCCCTGAGACCGGCGCCCATACGACGGCATACCGTGGGCGCATGACCGAGCGACAGGTACGACCGATCGAGGACGGGGTCGCGACCGACCTGCGCGGCGAGCTGACCTACGCGGGCTACCTGCAGCTCCCGACGTTGCTCG
>JBKJIW010000043.1:0-65696 GCA_046598255.1 Aeromicrobium sp.
CCGTGCTCCTCCAGCCGCGCATTGGTCTGCTCGTTGCGCTCGTACGCCACCGCGAGCCGGGCGTTGATGGCCAGGGTGTTGTTGCCGTCGTCCCACTGCTCGCGCTCCGCGGTGACCGGGTCGAGGCCGGTGTCGATCTGGTGGAGCGTCTCGATGCCCATCGCGGCAGCCGCCCCCTCGAAGAACGAGGTCTCCGCGCCGATGACGAAACCACCCTCGCCCCACGTCAGGGGCACCGACCGCAGGGTGTCGGCCATGTTGGGGTAGATCACGACGGTGTCGACGTCGACCATCGTGACGATCGTGTCGAGGTGCATCGTGGCGCGCTCCTGCGCGATGGGGACCGCGAGCACGGTGTGGGCCAGGTCCTCGGTGAGCACCTGGCGGGCGAAGCGTTCGAGGCCGGCGGGAGTCGTCCGCTCGCCGATGCCGACGGCGATGACGCCCGGGGCGAGCTCGAGGACGTCGCCGCCCTCGAGGTGCTCCAGATGGGGACCGTGGACGACGGCCGTGCCGGCGAAGCGCGGGTGGTGCGCGTAGATCAGACCGGTCAACTGCGTCTCGCGGGCGCGGGCCGGCATCGCGAGGCTCGTCACGGCGACGCGGTCGCGCAGCCACACCGACGAGTCACGCGTGAACAGCAGGTTCGGCAGCGGGTTGATGAGGAAGTCCTCGGGCTGCATCAGGTGGTGCGCGACGCTGCCGGGGGTCGACATCTCGTCGTTGCGCAGGCCCGCCATGAGCGTCTCGGCCAGCTTCTCGGGATGCGCGCCGCCAAGGAACCGTGCGATCCGGTCCTGCAGGCTCGGTCCGACGTACAGGCCGGTGAGCGTGCTGGCGATGATCTCCTCGCGGGCCGCCTCGATCGAGAGGGTCTCGGTCAGCAGGTCGGTGAGGTAGAGCACCTCGACGTCGTGGTCGCGCAGCGCCTGCGCGAACGCGTCGTGCTCCTCCTGGGCCCGGCCCAGCCACGGGATGCCGTCGAACAGCAGCTGATCGTTGTTGCGGGGCGTCAGGCGACCCAGCTCCTTGCCGGGGCGGTGCAACATCACCGTGCGCAGGCGACCGACTTCACTGTCCGCTCCAAGAGGCATGGGGTCAGCGTAGTGAGGTGCCGTGCCAGGCGTGGGGGACGCCGCGTCGGCGCGTCCACGGAATCAGCTCGTGAAGTCGGTCGAGATGGTCAGCGCGAAGGGCCGGCTGTCGGTGCCTGTGGTGGGAACCGTGACCGTGTGGTGATCGACGAGCGCCGCGGCGTACTGAGCCTTCGCCGCGGACTTCCTGGTCGCTAACGCGCGCTGGGCCGCCTTCTTCTTGCGCTTGTTGCGTCCAGCCTTCCTCAGGGCCTTCGCGTACGCCTTCTTCGCCGCCGCGATCCGCCGTTCGTACGTCTCCTTGGCGGCGGCCTTCTCGGCCGGTGTCCTGGGGTCGGGCACGCTTTCGGTCGTGGTGCCGGGTCCGGTGCCGGCACTCGTTCCGGCCGCCGCACCCGTGGCGACGACGGAGAGGACTCCGTAGCTCGCGGTGTCGATCGGCGTGGTCGCGAGCACCGGCCCCGAGAGCGGGGTCGTCCGCAGTGTGGTCGGCGCTGCGTCGCTGTCGATGGGTGAGCCCATCAGCGCCGTGGATCCGGTGAGGGTGAGGGCTGCGTCGGTGACGGCGAAGGCCGTGATGGTGCACGAGCGGGCAGGTCCGCCGCTGCGGATCCACGCGTCGAGCAGCAGGCCGTCCGCATCGTCGCCGGCTATCGCCGCGTAGGCGGTGACCCGTTCGATCTCCTCGTCGACGCCGATGTCCACGGCCAGGGTCACGATGCTGCGGAGCGCGGCGTCGAGCGCGGCGGTCGTGGCATCTGTCGGTTCGAGCTCGCGCAGGCCGCTCGCGGCGGTGATGACCATGTCACGGGTGATGTCGGTGGTGCTCATGATGGTGCTCCCTCGCGGCGGGCCCTCGACCGCCGAACCCCTCCATCCTCGGCCATGCGCAGAGCGGGCGGAGTGGTTTCGCCGAACCCGCCGCACCGTGGCGATCCGTCCTGACGTCATCACCTCTGTCCGTGCGACGGCTCATCGGTGATGACGTCCTGAGGGTGTGGGGAGCAACTCCCTGCATCCGTTACCTCCTCGACACCCGACCTGCGTACGCTCATCGGTGTGGACTGGAGCGACTACGACGCGGCACTGTTCGACCTCGACGGCGTGATCACGCCGACGGCGGAGGTGCACATGCGCGCATGGGACCAGATGTTCAACGACTTCCTGCGTGATCGGGGTGTCAGCAAGCCCTACACGGACGCCGACTACTTCACGTACGTCGACGGCAAGCCGCGGTACGACGGGGTCAGGTCGTTCCTGGACTCCCGTGACATCTCGCTGCCCGACGGCGACGCGTCCGACCCGGCGACCGCCCAGACGGTGGCCGGTCTTGGCAACCGCAAGAACGACGACTTCGAGCAGATCCTCGCGTCCGAGGGGGTCGAGCCCTACCCGGGATCGGTCGCGCTGGTGAAGGCGCTGGTCGAGCGCGGCACCAAGATGGCGATCGTCTCCAGCTCGCGCAACGCCGCCGCGGTGCTGACAGCCGCCGGCATGATCGACTACTTCCCGGTCATCGTCAGCGGCAAGGAGGCCGGCGAGCGCGGACTGCCCGGCAAGCCGGCACCCGACACGTTCCTCGACGCCGCCGAGCAGCTTGGCGTGCCGAAGGAGCGGGCCGTGGTGTTCGAGGACGCGCTGTCGGGCGTCGCCGCCGGACGGGCCGGAGACTTCGGGCTCGTCATCGGCGTCGACCGCGGAGTGGGCGCCGACCAGCTGACCGAGCACGGCGCCGACGTCGTCGTCGACGACCTGGAGGAGCTGCTGTGAGCCCCAGCCACGTCGCGCCGCAGATCATGGACTTCCTCGACCGGTCTCGCTACCCCGTCGACGAGTGGGCCCTGGTCGAGAGCCACATCGACAACGACGACCTCGGCACCACCGAGACACTGTTCAGCGTCGGCAACGGCTACCTGGGCCTGCGCGGCAATGTCGACGAGGGCCGCGACTCCTTCACCCACGGCACGTTCGTCAACGGCTTCCATGAGACGTGGCCGATCCAGCACGCCGAGGAGGCGTTCGGCTTCGCCCGGGTCGGCCAGACGATCGTCAACGCGCCCGACGCCAAGGTCATCCGCCTCTACGTCGACGACGAGCCGCTGCTGCTGCCGATCGCCGACCTGATGGAGTACGAGCGTCGCCTCGACTTCCGCACCGGCGTCATGTCGCGCGACATCCTGTGGCGGACGCCCGGCGGCAAGCGGGTGCGCATCCGCTCGCGGCGCATGGTCTCGTTCACACAGCGCCACCTCGCGGTGCTGACGTTCGAGGTCACGATGCTCGACGACTACGCGCCGGTCGCGATCTCGTCGCAGATCCTCAACCGCCAGGACGGCGAGGACGAGTATCACGTGCGCTCGAAGGCCATGGGCGAGGGCGTCGACCCCCGCAAGGCCGGCCAGATGCGCCACCGTGTGCTCAAGCCGCAGAGCAACTGGGGCAACGTCGCCGACGGGCGGGTGGCGCTGGGGTACCAGTGCACCGAGAGCGGCATGACGATCTCGGTCGCCGCCGACCACAGGCTCGAGACCGCGAACAACTACACCAAGCGCATCCACACCGACGACGACGTCGCCAAGATGACGTACCGGATCGATGCGGAGCCCGGCCAGCCGATCACCCTGACCAAGCTGGTCAGCTACCACACGTCCCGCGGCGTGCCGTCGCGTGAGCTGCTCGACCGCTGCCGCCGCACGCTCGACCGCGCCCACGACGAGGGCCTCGACAAGCAGTTCGACGACCAGCGCGCCTGGCTCGACGCCTTCTGGGAACGGTCAGACGTCGAGATCCCCGGCCAGCCGAAGATCCAGCAGGCCACCCGCTGGAACCTCTTCCAGATCGCGCAGGCCGCCGCCCGTGCGGAGGGCACAGGCATCCCGGCCAAGGGGGTCACCGGCTCCGGCTACGGTGGCCACTACTTCTGGGACACCGAGGTGTACGTCCTGCCGTTCCTGACCTACACGACGCCTCGCGCGGCCCGCAACGCCCTGCGGTTCCGCTACACGCTGCTCGACGCAGCCCGCGCCCGCGCCGATCAGCTTGCCCAGCAGGGTGCGCTGTTCCCGTGGCGGACGATCAACGGCGAGGAGGCCTCGGCCTACTACGCTGCCGGCACGGCGCAGTATCACATCGACGCGGACATCTCCTACGCGCTGAGCCAGTACCTGGCGGCCACCGGAGACGTCGACTTCCTGACCCGCGAGGGCGTGGACATCCTCGTCGAGACCGCGCGGATGTGGGTCGACCTCGGGTTCTGGCGCAACGAGGAGGACGGCACGTTCCACATCCACGGCGTGACCGGCCCCGACGAGTACACGACCGTCGTCAACGACAACCTCTTCACGAACGTCATGGCCCGGTTCAACCTGCGCCGCGCCGCGCAGGCCGTTCGCGAGCTCGCCGCGCGCGACGACCTCGCGTACGAGCAGGTCGTCAGCCGGCTCTCGCTCGATGACGCCGAGGTGGGCGACTGGGAACGCGCAGCCGACGACATGGCGATCCCGTACGACGAGCACATGGGGGTCCACCCCCAGGACCAGCACTTCCTCGAACGGGAGGTCTGGGACCTCGCGAACACGCCGCTCGACAAGCGGCCGCTGCTGCTGAACTACCACCCGCTGGTCATCTACCGGTTCCAGGTGCTCAAGCAGGCCGACGTGGTCCTGGCCCTGTTCCTGCAGGGCGACAGCTTCACCCCGGAGGAGAAGCGCGCCGACTTCGAGTACTACGACCCGATCACGACCGGCGACTCGACGTTGTCGGCGGTCGTGCAGTCGATCATCGCTGCCGAGGTCGGCTACCACGACCTGGCGCTGCGCTACTTCCTGTCGGCCCTGTTCGTCGACCTCGCCGACCGGCACCACAACACGTCCGACGGCGTGCACGTCGCATCGACGGGCGGCGTGTGGAGCGCCCTGGTCAGCGGGTTCGGCGGATTCCGCGACCAGGGTGGCATCTTCTCGATCGACCCGCGACTGCCCGAGACGTGGGAGTCGCTGACCTACCGGCTGACGCTGCTCGGCACGCGCGTGCGGGTGACGGTGCGCCCCGAACGGATCGAGTTCGTCGTCGAGGACGGCTCCTCGGCCGACCTCGTCGTGCGCGGTCAGAGGATCACGGTCACCGCGGGCGAACCGGTGTCGGTCGCGCTCGACGGCCAGGGTCCGCGGATCGAGGGCGATCCGGCGCCCGTGCCCGGGCGTCGTCGCTCCGACGGCACGGTCATCGCGGCGATCGTCCCGGGCACCTAGGGCGCGCGGCTTCGCCGCCTCCGCTGCTCGTTCCTCCCCCACTCGCTGCGCTCGCGGGAGGTGCCCCCAGCAGCGGCCGGACTTCGTCCGGGCGCCAGCCTCGCTCCGCTCGGCCCGTGGGTGGGTTCCACGGTTCCTCTGCCGAAGTGTGACAGGCGTGAAACGATTGAGTTGTGATCACCGTGATGTGGAAGACCGCCGACGGCGAGACCGGCGAGACCCAGCTGTCGGGCGACGAGAAGTGGACGTTCGGGCGGACGGCCGGCGCGGGCGCAACCGAGGAGCCGACGGTCTCCGTCGACAACCCGCTCGTGAGTCGCACGGCGCTCGTCATCCGTGACGCCGGTCCCGGGCCCGTCGTGTTCCGGGGTCAGCGCGACAATGGCGCGAAGGTCGCGCTCGTGAGCCTCATCGGGTCGACGACCTGGCTGGACGAGGGCACGGCCGGCAACCTGAGCGCGGAGGAGAACCGCGTCGAGCTGTCGCTGGACGACGAGGTGCTCATCACCGTCGACGTCGATTTCGAGGGACGCGGCACCGTCGTCGAACGCCAGCAGGCAGACGACGCCTGACCCCTCCCCAGTTTTTGGATGGTTCTGTACGGATACCGACCGTGAGATCCGTACAGAACTGTCCAAAAACTGGGGGGATAGGGTCGGAGCATGTCTTTTGAGCTGCATCTTCCCAAGGCTGAGCTGCACGTCCACCACGTCGGATCCGCGTCGATCGGCACTGTTGCGGAGCTCGCCGAGCGCCATGCCGGCACGACGAACGTCCCGGCCGATCCCGCGGAGCTCGCCGACTTCTTCACGTTCACCGACTTCGCTCACTTCATCGAGGTCTACCTCGCCGTCGTCGACCTGCTGCGCACCCCCGAGGACCTGTGGACCCTGACCCATGACGTCGCCCGGGACCTCGCGGCGCAGAACGTCAGGTACGTCGAGCTGACCTGCACGCCGTACACCTCGATCGCCGTCGGCGTCTCTGCCGAGGCCTACTGCGAGGCGCTCGAGGACGCTCGTCGTCGTGCCGAGGCCGACTTCGGTCTGACGATGCGCTGGATCTTCGACATCCCCGGCGAGTCGGGCGTGCCCGCCGCCGACGTCACCCTCGACACCGCCCTGCGGCTGCAGCCCGACGGCCTCATCGGGTTCGGTCTCGGCGGCCCGGAGGTCGGCGTGCCTCGCCCGCAGTTCAAGCCGCACTTCGACCAGGCTCGTGCCGCTGGTCTGCACTCACTGCCGCACGCGGGGGAGTCGACCGGTCCGGAGACGATCTGGGACTCGATCCGCGAGCTCGGCGCCGAACGCATCGGCCACGGCATTGCCGCCGCGCAGGACGTGGACCTCATGGCGTACCTCGCGGAGCACCAGATCCCGCTTGAGATCTCCCCGACGTCGAACGTCTGCACCCGATCGGTGCCCTCGCTCGACGAGCACCCGCTCGCGACGCTGGTCGCCGCGGGAGTGCCGGTGTCGATCAACTCCGACGACCCGCCGATGTTCTCCACGACGTTGACGAAGGAGTACGAGGTCGCTCGCGGGCTCCTCCAACTGGACGACGCCGGCGTCGCCGACCTGGCCCGCGCGTCGGTGCGTCAGTCGTTCGCCCCGGATGTCGTGAAGGCCACGATCCTGACGGAGATCGACGCCTACGCCGCTGGGTGATGTTCAGGCCGGAGCAGGAGCCACCGGCACGCGCACCAGCAGCACGCCGGGCTGGACGTCGGCGCGGATCTCCTTGCCCTCGCCGACCGGGTCGCCGTCGAGCTGCATCGGCATGGCCTTCTCGGCGCGGATGATGATCTTGCTGCCGGTGAGGCGATCGAGACGATCGTTGGTGCGCTTCTGCCGGCTGATGACGCGGACGATGATCGCGAGCCAGCCGATGAACCGCTTCGGGGCGATGACGACGACGTCCAGCAGGCCGTCGTCGATCTGCGCGTCGGGCAGCAGGGGGATGCCGCCCTGCAGGAAGCCGACGTTGCCGACCACGACGGTGCGGGCGCGGAACTTCTTGAACTCGCCGTCGTCGACCGAGATCTGCACCTTCATGGCGGGGAAGCGGGCGGCCTTGACGCCGCTGACGAAGTAGGCGAGCCAGCCGACCTTGCTCTTGAGCTGGTCGTTGACGCCGTTCATGATCGCCGCGTCCATGCCGAGGCCAGCCATCACGAGGAACGTCGTGTTGGTGCCGGAGTCCGTCTTCAATGTCGACAAGTCGATAGCCTTGTCCTGGCCGCCGAAGGCAACGTCGAGCGCGTCCCGGATGTTGAGCGGGATGCCCAGGTTGCGGGCCAGCAGGTTGCCCGTGCCATGGGGGAGGATGCCGACCGCGACCCCGGTGCGGGCGACCTCCTCGCAGACCGCGCGGACGGTGCCATCTCCGCCGGCGGCGATGATCAGGTCGACCTCGTCGTGCAGCGCCGCATTGGCCTGGCCGTGACCGGGATCCTCCACCGACGTCTCGTACCAGATCGGGTCGGACCAGCCGCAGATCTGGGCGACGGCCAGCACCCGCGCCTTGAAGTCGTCGACGTCGCCGACCTTGACCGGGTTGAGGATGACCGCGACGCGCTTGCGACCCATGCCGGTGATGACGGCCGTCTCGTGCGGCAGTCGCGTCGAGCTGGAGACGATCAGCACCCACAGCGCCATCGTCACCGCCATGCCGAAGCTCAGCCCGGCGACGACGTCACTGAAGTAGTGGACGCCGAGGAGCACCCGGCTCGCCCCGACGCCGAGGGCCAGGACGACGAAGACCGCGATGATGATCCGGCGCTTGAATCCGCGACCCGTCAGGATGATCGACACCAGGATCGCGACGGTGAAGAACATCGCCGCGCCGGCGGAGTGACCGCTCGGGAACGAGTAGCCGCCGATCTCGTGCAGGGGCTCGTCGAACGACGGCCGGGTGCGCTCGAACGCGAGCTTGAGCAGGGCGTTGCCGCCGATGACGGCGATGCCGCTGGCCACGATCCAGACGGCCACCGCCCGCTCGCGCCGGACCAGGGCGAAGATCGCGATGAGGGCCAGGGCGAGGCCGCACGCGATGTTGCCGAAGATCACTGCGACGGCGTCCAGCAACGACACGAACCCGTCGCTCCGGGACGAGATGTCGTACGCCCGGTCGGCAGCGTTGGCATCGAGCTGGAGGATCGCCGAGGTGTCGGTGGCGACGGCGAGGGCGAAGAAGGCGAAGACGATCGTCGGCAGCGCCACGAGCCACGCGATGACGGAGGGTCGACCGGGCTCGGCGCGACGCAGATCGAACGACAACGGGTCCTCCTCGGGGGTCGGTCAACTCTAATGGACCCCGGCCGCTCGCGAGACGGACGATAGGCTGACGGCGTGATTGACGCCCGAATCCTCAGGGATGACCCCGATGCCGTGCGGGCTGCCCAGCAGCGCCGTGGACTGCCGACCGATCTCGTCGACGAGCTCATCAGCGCGGACGAGCTGCGCCGGTCGTCGATCGTTGCGTTCGAGGCCGTCCGGGGCGAGCAGAAGAACCTCGGCAAGCTCATCCCGAAGGCCCAGGGTGACGAGAAGCAGCAGCTGCTCGCGCGCACCAAGGAGCTGAGCCACCAGGTCAAGGACGCCGAGGCTGCGCAGGCCGACGCCGCCGAGACGTTCGACCGGCTCGTCAAGTCGCTGCCGAACCTCGCGTCGCCCGACGCCCCCCAGGGCGGTGAGGACGACTTCGTCGTGCTCGAGACCATCGGCACGCCCCGCGACTTCGAGGCCGAGGGCTTCGAGCCGCGCGACCACCTCGAGCTCGGCCTGCTGCTCGGCGCGATCGACGTCGAGCGCGGCGTCAAGGTCAGCGGCTCGCGCTTCTACTTCCTCACCGGTGTCGGTGCGCAGCTCGAGCTCGCGCTGACCCAGCTCGCGATGAGCAAGGCCGCCGCCTGGGGCTTCACGCCGATGATCCCGCCGGCGCTCGTCAACGAGCGGGCGATGGAGGGCACCGGGTTCCTCGGCCAGGCCGCCGACGACGTCTACCACCTGGAGAAGGACGGCCTCTACCTCGTCGGCACGTCCGAGGTGCCCATGGCCGCGTACCACTCCGACGAGATCCTCCCGCTGGAGTCGCTGCCGCGCCGGTACGCCGCGTTCAGCCCGTGCTTTCGTCGCGAGGCCGGCTCGTACGGCAAGGACACCAAGGGCATCTTCCGCGTGCACTGGTTCGACAAGGTCGAGATGTTCGTCTACACGACGCTCGAGGAGTCGTACGCCGAGCACGAGCGCATCCTCGGCTGGGAGAAGGCGTGGCTCGACGCCCTCGAGCTGCCCTACCGCGTCATCGACGTCGCGTCCGGCGACCTCGGGCTCTCGGCGATCCGCAAGTTCGACTGCGAGGCGTGGATCCCGACGCAGGGCAAGTACCGCGAGGTTTCTTCAGCGTCCAACTGCACCGAGTTCCAGAGCCGTCGCCTCGACATCCGCGTGCGCGGTACCCAGCCCGATGGACGGGAAGGCACCACGCCCGCCGCCACCTTGAACGGCACGCTCTGCGCCATGACCCGCACGATCATCGCGATCCTCGAGAACGGTCAGCAGGCTGACGGTTCCGTCCGGCTCCCGGCGGCGCTGCACCCTCTGCTCGGCGAGGTCCTCAGGCCGATCGCGTGACCTGGCGCCCGCGGATGGTCGCGCTCGACATCGACGGGACCCTCGTCGACAGCAACAACGAGATGAGCTCGGCGGTGCGCGATGCGGTGCTGGCCATCCGGGACAGCGGCATCGAGACCGTCATCTCGACGGGGCGCGCGATGGCCGGCGTCATGGACACCGTCGGCAAGCTCGGGTTCACCGAGGGCCACGCGGTGGCCAGCAACGGGGCGGTCGTCTTCACGTACGACCCGATCGAGGTCATCCACTCGGTGACGTTCGACGCCAGCCACGCCGTGCGACGGGTCATGGAGCAGGTTCCCGATGCGATCGTCGCGGTCGAGGAGGTGGGCACCGGGTTTCGGGTCAACCGTCCGTTCCCGGAGGCGGAGTTCGCCGGACAGTTCGTCGTGGACGACGTGGAGGCGCTGATCGCCGAGCCCGTCACCCGCGTCGTGATCCGCTCGACCGATCACACGCCGGCGGAGTTCACCGCGATCGTCCACGACCTCGGACTGACCGGCACCAACTACTTCATCGGCTACTCGGCGTGGCTGGACCTCGCCCCCGACGGCGTCTCGAAGGCGTCGGGCCTGGAGTTCCTCTGTGATCGGCTCGACATCGCCCGGGCCGACGTCCTCGCCGTGGGTGACGGCAACAACGACATGGAGATGCTGGCTTGGGCGGGGCGGGGCGTGGCGATGGGCCACGGCCCCGACTCGTTGAAGGCCGTCGCCGACGCCGTGACAGGCGGCATCGACGACGACGGCCTGGCCACAGAGCTCAAGAAGTACTTGTAGCCCCTGCCCACATCGTGGGGAGAGTGGTCGGTCACCGGGCGGCTCCTCGCGCACCCGGCGACCGAGATCATGGGGGTGACAGGAGTTCGTCGCCCACGGGCTCCCGGCTTGGAGGGTCAGGCGACCTTGCTGCTGGCCAGCTCGTCGAAGCAGTCGAGGACGGCCTCGACGGTCGGTGTGCCGGGGGTCACCGGTGCCGGGTCTGCCACGGCGACGAGCTTCTGCTGCCGGGCGCGACGCAGGTGCCGCTTGACCGTGGACGTCGAGCAGCTCAGCCGCTCGGCGAGCTGGTTGCAGGTGTCGTTCGGGAACGACTGGCGCACCGCCATGACGGCCTCGTGGCTGACGGGTCCGCCCCCAACACGAGCCGTGCCGTAGGGCGTCGAGCTCGACTGGACGATCTCGATGCCGAGCTGACGGCGGATCAGCTGGCGGTCCCTCTCGGTGGTGCAGGCGACGAAGCCCGACACGTCGACCTCGACGACGGCCCGGTAGAGGCAGTCGACCATCATCGGGCAGGCGGCGCACTGGCGATGGGCCGATGCGCGCTTGACGGTGAGCAGCTGCCACTCGCCGGCGGACAGGTCGCCGGGCGTCGTCGACGACAGCAGCTCGTCCTGAAAGACCTCTGGAACAGCAACGCACGGAGGCGTGAATACGTCGACCACGATGGTCATGGGCTCCCTCTTCCCAGTCGAGACCGCCGACACTCCTGCGCCGGTCTCACAGCACGATGAACTGAGTTCTTCTGAGGACGGACGACACTCCTGCGTCGTCCTCAGCTCACTTCATGACCAATGTTAGAGGTACATGCCCCCGGAGGTACCGTTTTCGCCAGAAGAGTCCGATTCGTTACCTTTGACGTCGTTTGACCCCGGCAGAGCCAGCCTCATGGTCTGGAACTGCGACTGCGCCTGCACCTGCTGGGCGTAGAGGGCGGCCTGGATGCCGTGGAAGAGACCCTCGAGCCAGCCGACGAGCTGGGCCTGCGCGATGCGGAGCTCGCCCTCGCTGGGCGACTCGCCGTCGAACGGCAGGCTGAGGCGCTCGAGCTCGTCGACCAGCTCGGGTGCGAGTCCGTCCTTGAGCTCCTCGATCGACTGCAGGTGGATGGTGCGCAGGCGGCTGCGGCTGGCGTCGTCGAGCGGGGCGGCCTTGACCTCCTCGAGGAGCTGGCGGATCATCGCGCCGATGCGCATGACCTTGGCCGGCTGCTCGATGAGGTCGCCGAGCGGTGTACCCGTGGGGGCGAGGGTCACGGCCTGGCCGTCGGTGCCGATGATCTCGGGCTGCTGCTCCGTCATGGGTTCCACCCTAGCCAGCGGTGCAGACACCGCAGGACTACAGCGTCAGCAGGACCTTGCCGATGTTGGTCGAGTCCTCGAGGTGCTGCTGCGCCGCCCGGACGTCGTCGAGCGGGTACGTGGCGTGGATGATCGGGCGGACCGTGCCGTCAGCGACGAGCGGCCACACCTGGGCAACCATCGCCGAGACGATCGCGGCCTTCTCGGCGGTCGGGCGGGCTCGCAGCGAGGTGGCCATGACGGCGGCCCGCTTCGTCAGCAGCGCACCCAGGTTGAGCTCGGCCTTCACGCCGCCCTGCATCCCGATGACGACGAGGCGCCCGGCGGTGGCCAGCACCGAGACGTTGGCGGCCAGGTACTTGCCGCCGATGATGTCGAGGATGACGTCGGCCGCGATCCCGTCCTCCTTCATCACCTCGGCGAAGTCCTGCTCGCGGTAGTTGATGACGACGTCGGCGCCCAGGGTGCGGCAGAACGCGGCCTTCTCCTCGGAGCCGACCGTCACGACGACGCGGGCGCCGAATGCCTTGCCGAGCTGGATCGCCATCGTGCCGATGCCGCTGCCACCGCCGTGGACCAGCAGCGTCTCGCCGTGCTGGAGCTTGCCCATCATGAAGACGTTCGACCAGACGGTCGCGGCGACCTCCATGAGGCCGGCGGCCTCGGTCAGCGACACGCCGTCCGGGGCGATGGCGACCTGGCCGGCGGGGACGGCGACGTACTCGGCGTAGCCGCCGCCGGTGAGCAGGGCACAGACGTGCTCGCCCGGCTGGAGGTCGGTGACTCCGTCGCCGACGGACACGATGTCGCCGGAGCACTCGAGACCGAGGATGTCGGTGGAGCCGGCCGGCGGGTCGTAGAAGCCCTGCCGCTGCAGCAGGTCGGCCCGGTTGACGCCTGCCGCGGTGATGCGGATCAGCACCTCGCCGGGAGCGGGTTCGGGGACGGGGCGATCGACGACCTGGAGGGCATCGACGCCGCCGGGAGTGGGAGCTGTGACGGCACGCATTCCACGTACGGTATCGGGCCCTCCTCTCAGGCTCCACCTGCGAGGATGGCCGGTATGCGTGTTGCCCTGGTCCAACGAGCCTCGGTGGTGGATGCCGCGGCCAACCGCGCGTCGATCCCGGCGCAGCTCCAGGCGCTCGAGCCGGGCTCCGTCGACCTCGTGGTGCTGCCGGAGGCGTCGATGGTCGACTTCGGCTCTCCCGATCTCGACCTGTCACCGCTCGCGGAGCCGCTGGACGGACCGTTCGTCCAGATGGTCATGACCGAGGCGCGCCGGCTGGGTGCCACGGTCGTCGCGGGGATGTTCGAGCAGACCGGCGGCCTGCCGTTCAACACCCTGGTCGTCGTGGGCCGTGACGGCGCGTTGCGTCAGACGTACCGCAAGATCCACCTCTACGACTGGTTCGGCTACCGGGAGTCGGAGCGGCTCCTGCCGGGTGACGTCACCCCGGTCGTGGTCGACATCGACGGACGCCCGGTCGGGCTGATGACCTGCTACGACCTGCGGTTCCCCGAGCTGGCCCGCGCACTCGTCGATGCCGGCGCGGAGCTGCTGGTCGTCCCGGCGGCGTGGGTCACCGGCGAGCGCAAGCTCGACCACTGGCGGACGTTGCTGGCGGCCCGCGCGATCGAGAACACCGTGCACGTGGCTGCCGCCGCGCAAGGTGGCGATCGCTACACGGGTCATTCCTTGGTCGTCGATCCGTGGGGCTCTATCGTGGTCGAAGCCGGTTCCGGCCCCGAGATCGTCCAGGCCGTCGTCGACGCCGACGACGTCTCGCGGGCCAGGGACGAGAATCCGTCGCTCGCCAACCGGCGCCTCATCAGCACAGCACCCATCAGCACAGCACCCATCGACCCAGGGGCAGGTGACACGCAATGACCTCGACCACGCAGGGCGGACGCCGGCGCCTCGACGCCTCGGTGCCCCCGGAGTACGACGTCCCGACCCGCGAGCCGCGGATCGAGTCGGCCGAGACGGCACGCGCCATCATGGCGGCGGTCGTCGCGCTGTGGGTCATCGGCTTTGCCGGGTCGCTGACCTCGGTCGTCGCGGTCGGCGCGCCGTCCTGGGTGCAGCGACCGTCGGCCGCGCTGCTGATGATCGTCTTCGGAGTGGGCCTGATCCACCGCGGTGGTGGGCACATGCGCATCTGGCTGCCGATCACCGCGGTCGTCTCGGTGGCCGCGGTGGTCTTCGAGGCCAACGTCCTGCTCGCCTCGGCCGCTGCCGTGACAGCCGTGCTGTCAGCGGTGTGGGCCGTGCTCGTCACGCGGCCCGCGCCCTCGATCGCCGGGGCCGTTCGTGAGTACGTCCTCGCGCTGGTCGTCGCCCTGAGCGGGACCGTGGCGGTCGCCGCCTGGAACGCCCCGGTCAACTACCAGCGCTTCAACCTGATGGTCATCACGATCTCACTGGGCCTGGCGATCGCCCTGGTCTGGAACCTGGGGGCCGGCCTGCACGGCCTCGGCAAGCAGAACCTCGCGATCCTCGCCGGTGTGGCTGGTCTCCTTCTTCTCCTGCTGGCCTACAGCAGCTTCGTCCGCACGCACGGCTCGCAGACGCTGGTCGACGCGTTCAGCGAGATGATCATCTGGATGCGGCAGAACTTCGAGGGCGTCCCCCGTCCGGTCGAGGTCTTCATCGGCTTCCCGGCCCTCATCGTCGGGGTCTCCCTGCGATCGAAGCGTCGTGAGGGCTGGTGGGTGCAGGTCTTCGCCGTCATCGGCACCGCCGTTCTCACGACGTCCCTCGTGACGCCCGGCGCGTTCCCGACGTACATCGGCCTCTCGACCCTGTACTCCGCGATCCTCGGTCTCGGCGTCGGCCTGATCGCGCGTCACTACGCGATGCGTCAGTTCGACGCCCGGGCCGCGCGTGCGATCGAGCAGGTCGTCCGCGTCGAACCTCCGCGTCTCGCCCCCTTGAAGTAGGCGGTGGCGGCGAAGGTGCCATAATTGCCGCTGGCGCAGCGTCCCGTCCTTGGCGGTGCTGCCGCCAGGAGGGGTGCCGGAGCGGCCGATCGGAAGCGCCTTGAAAGCGCTCGCTGGCAGCAATGTCAGCCGCGGGTTCGAATCCCGCCCCCTCTGCTCATGGGTCCGGTGACGAACGGGCCGCCGTGTGGCGGTCTCAGCTCAGGCTCTGGCGGTCCGTCAGGCCGAGGTGCAGCGAGTGCGCCAGCCAGACGGCGCCGCGCAGGGTGCCGTGGGTGCTGATGCCCGGACCGGTCAGGCAGGCCTGGACCTCGACCGCCGACGACCACCGGACGAGCGACGGGGCGAACGCCGGGCCACCCGACAGCAGCGCCGCGAACGGGAGCTGCTGGCACGAGGTGCAGTCGCCGCCGACGCCCGAGTCGGTACCGTGGAGCGCGATGGCGGCGTCGTGCATCGCCCCGATCGAGTCGGCCGAGACCGGCACACTCACGTCGACCAGCGGGACGGCCATCATGCGGACATCGTCCCCGGAGCCCGTCTCGACCAGATCGACGGACAGGCCGGGCCACTGCTGGCCGATCCGCCCCACCAGCTCGCCCAGCAGGGTCGCGAGCGCGCGGTCGTCCAGCAGGTGCGAGTGACGGATGGCACCTGTCAGGTCGTGGAGCGCCTCGGCGCCCAGGTCGGGGTGTCCGCCGACGAGATCGCGCAGCACACCGCTCAGCCAGGCGTTCTCGCGGCCGAAGGCCACCGCGGCGACCTGTCGGGAGAGCTCCGACGGCAACGCGTCGACCTCGCGGGCCTGCGTCGCGAGCTCGTCCGCGTACGCGACGAGGGTCGAGAGCGATCCGGTGGTGGGACGAAGCATGCTGGACATCGCGAGGGCTCCTGGGGTGCCGTACCCGACCGTGGTGTCGAGTTGCCGGTACAACGACGCCGGTGGTCGTGTGGTCACGGCTCTGGCGATGTGACGCGCCGAACGAGCGCGGATCCCGTGGGGCGTCTCGGCACCGCGGGTGGCACGATGGCCCGGTGACATCGACCGGGACACCTCCTTCCACGAAGTCCTACCGCCTTGATCGACGATTCGTGCTGACGACCGTCGGGGTCCAGATGATCGCTGCGGGCATCGCGGCGCTGCTCGCGTTCTGGGTGTGGGGGCCGATCGGGATCGTGACGGTCCTCGTGCTGCTCAACGCGGCGCGCCTTCTCGTGTGGCCGCCGAAGGTCGCGCACACCGACCCGGAGGGGGCCACGCTGGGCGGCCCGGTCTCGGCCAGGCCGGTCCGTGTGACATGGACCGACGTCGAGGACGTCAGCATCGACCGCGGCACCCTGGCGTTCGGACGCGGCGAGGCCAGCTCGGTCGTCTTCTCGATCCTGCACCTCGGCGGCCAGGCCGACGCATTCGTCCGCGACGTGTACGAACGCCTCAACGTCGCCAACGGCTACAGCCGCTTCGACCCGACACCTTGACGGGGCGATTCGTCCAGATCAACCCGTGGTCGCTATCCTGTTCCGGTTGCACGTTTCGGCGTGCGACGGGGAGGTGTCGCATAGTGGCCTAGTGCGCCCGCCTGCTAAGCGGGTTGAGGTTTAAACCTCTCGCGAGTTCAAATCTCGCCACCTCCGCCGTAAATGCAAGGAGCAGGGCTCGCTCAAGAGCTCTGCTCCTTGTGCGTGCACGGCGAGACGCCAGCAGGGGCGGAGCTCGCTCCGCACGTCAGCACCGGAGCTCGCTCACGAGCCCTGCTGCTCCCTGCGCGCGGCCGACGCGCGATGGCGCAGCCCACCACGATCGTGGCGCCGACCGCCGTGCCGAGGGTGTTGGCCACGATGTCGGAGGGGCTCGGCGTGCGGCCGAGCAGCATGCTCGCCTGCAGGGTCTCGATCAGCGCGGACGGTGAGCGATCCGACGACGGTCACAGGGATCCATCGGAGTCGGGGCCACAGCGCGCAGACCAGCATCGCTAGCGGGGGGAACAGCAGGACGTTCGCCGCGAGCTCGACGATGACGTAGCCCTTGGTGTCCGTGAGGGCCAGCCGGTCGACCGTCGAGAGGAGCGGCGCCCATCCGGTCAGGTCGATGTCCTGGTCGACGTGGGTCGGCCACAGCCCCGCGGCAGCGATCGCGGCGGCGTAGAGGGCTCCCGCGATCACCACGTATCGGGAGCGGGAATGCACCGGTCGATCCTGGTGACGACACCCGTCCACCCTCGCAGTCGACCGATGATGCGCCCGGTGCCGCCCGACAGCGGGCTCCCCGAGGGCTGACGGCCCCGATCCCCTTCCCGTCCCCGTGACGTCAGTGGCATCCGACCTCGGCCCGGGGCCCAGGCCATAGGCTGGGTCGGTGACCACCAAGATCGCTGTTGTCGGGCTCGGATACGTCGGGCTGTCCATCGCGGTGCTGCTCTCGCAGCATCATGAGGTCGTCGGGCTCGAGATCGACGCCCACAAGCTGAGCGAGCTCGCGGCCGGTCGCAGCCCCATCCAGGACGTCGAGATCGAGGGCTTCCTGGCCCGCGACGACCTGCACCTGACCTTCACCGACGATCCCGCGACCGCCTATGCCGGTGCCGACTTCGTCGTCATCGCCACGCCGACGGATTACGACGCGGCCACCAACTACTTCAACACTCGCACGGTGGAGAGCGTCATCAGTGACGTCACGCAGCGCAACCCCGACGCGACGATGGTGATCAAGTCGACGATCCCCGTCGGCTTCGTCCTCGACGTCCGGGCGCGTCTGGGCACCAACAACGTCATCTTCTCCCCGGAGTTCCTGCGCGAGGGCAAGGCGCTCTACGACAACCTTCACCCGTCGCGCATCGTCGTGGGTGAGCAGAGCGACCGCGCGCAGCGCTTCGCAGACCTGCTGATGGAGGGCGCCCACGAGAAGGGCTGCCCGGTGCTGCTCACGGAGCCGACCGAGGCCGAGGCGATCAAGCTGTTCGCCAACACGTACCTGGCGATGCGCGTCGCCTACTTCAACGAGCTCGACTCGTTCGCGATCAGCCACGGGCTGTCGACGCGTCAGATCATCGACGGCGTCGGCCTCGACCCGCGCATCGGCACCCACTACAACAACCCGTCCTTCGGCTACGGCGGCTACTGCCTGCCCAAGGACACCAAGCAGCTGCTGGCCAACTACCAGGACGTTCCGCAGACGCTCATCAGCGCGATCGTCGACGCCAACCGCACGCGCAAGGACTTCATCGCCGACGACATCCTCAGCCGCGGCCCGAAGGTCGTCGGCATCCATCGCCTGATCATGAAGGCCGGCTCCGACAACTTTCGGGCCAGCAGCGTGCAGGGCATCATGAAGCGGCTCAAGGCCAAGGGCATCGAGGTGGTCCTCTACGAGCCCGAGCTGACCGAGGACGAGTTCTTCCACTCCAAGGTCATCCGTGACCTCGGCGAGTTCAAGCGCGTCTCCGACGTCATCGTGGCCAACCGCCGCGTCGACGAGCTCGAGGACGTCCGCGACCGCGTCTACACCCGGGACCTGTTCGGCTCGGACTAGCCAGGAGCTCCCGTTCTTCCGCAGCGGACCCAGCGGCGGTGCTGGGGCACGTGTGGGCACGCAGAGCCGTACCTGCGCCGGCACCGCATGCGGCTGCGGATCTTCTTGACATGACCGGACATGGACATGGTTCCAGCGTGACGCTCCGGGGGAGTCCGCAACGTGATGACCGACTCCCGGGCGCGCACGGAACCTATGCGGTGGCCGGGCGTTGTGCTGGGGCTCGGGTCGCGAGACTGCTGCGGCACCAGATGGCTGTCATGAGCCACCCGGTCACTGGGCGGGACCTGCCGCCAGAGGCATCGAAGGAAGGTCGATCGGGGCGGGCCGGATTGCGTAGACGTCGGCGCACGCGGTGGAGCAGTAGACGTGGCGGGAGGCGTCGCGCACCCCAGTGAAAAGCTCGACGGTGCGGCCGCAGCCGCTGTCGCATCGGCGCTCTGTGATGACGTTGATACGTATGGCGCAGAAGGGAGCCAGAGATGCGACCGCTGCTGCGAACAGGACTGCGATGATCACGGGCGACATGCTGGGACGCTACTCCTGGAAAGGGTCACTCAGACGGGGTAAGGGTCACCGTCTGTCGGGGACTCGTGCGGCACGCGCAGCGGCGACCGGCGGCCACGCCGCCTCGTCCTGATCGAGCAGGGGTCAACGGAGCGGTGCCCGGAGCCTCGTAGCCAGTCGCCACAGCGCGATCGCTCCACCGGCGAACCCGGCGAGATCCGCGGCGGTGAGACCGTGGTCCTCGGTGAAGCTGACGAGGATGGCCCCCTCCATGCCGCCGTTGACCCTCAACCAGAGGACTGAGAGTGCCAGGAGGGCGAGGGCTCCGAGGCGTCCAGTGCGGTCGGAGGTGCCGGCGGACAGCACCAGCAGTGCGAGGACGACTCCGGCGACTTCTGGCTCCGTCAGCATGCCGCTCAGAGTAAGGGGCTGTCGGTCGTCCCCGATCATGTCGGTGCTTCCGACAGGCGGCCGGACCACCCGTTGGTCGCATCGGCCGAGGACCGACTGATTGCCGCCTTTCTGCTGCGGCCCAGGCTGTCTGTCTGTCACGATGCTGGCATGCGAGTCCATCACCTGAGCTGCGGATCGTTCGCACCGCCGCTGAGTCCCGAGATCGTCTGCCATGTCCTGCTGTGCGAGTCGGCCGAGGGGCTGGTGCTCATCGACACGGGTCTCGGCCTGGGCGACTACGCCGATCCGGCGGGTCGGCTCGGGCCGGTCCGACACCTCCTGCGTCCGGCGTCGGACGACTCATGGACGGCGCGGCGTCAGGTCGAGGCGCTCGGTCACTCGGCCGCGGACGTCACGCACATCGTGCTGACCCACCTCGACTTCGACCACATGGGCGGGCTCTCGGACTTCCCCGACGCGACGGTGCACACCACGGCCGACGAGCACGCGGCCGCGATCACGTCGCCCGACTTCCTGGACAAGCGGCGCTACCGACCGGCGCAGTGGGCGCACGGTCCGGCGTGGCAGCTGCACGGCGGGCCGGGGGACAGGTGGATGAACGGTCTGACCGGTCACGAGGTGCTGCCGGGCATCACGATGGTCCCCATGCCCGGGCACTCGCGCGGGCACGCTGCAGTGGCGGTCCTTTCGACCGGCTCGAGGGGCGGGTCGTCAAGCCACGTGCTGGTGCATGCGGGGGATGCGGTCTTCGACGCGGCGTCGTACGCGGACGTCTCGCCGTCGGGTCAGCCACTGGCGAGGAACCGGATGATCCGCACGTTCGAGAAGGCCGTCGGGCGCGACCGCGCGGCCATCCGCCGCAACCACGCGACGCTCCGCGAGCTCAACGACACCGAGGGCGTCACGGTGTTCCCGGCCCACGACAAGCGCATCTTCGACGAGCTGGCGGGCTTGACGCCCGAGGGGTGACGTGAATCGCCCCGACCGATGATGACCGTTCCCCACTCGCCTGCACCCGCCATCCGCGAGGATGGCGTGTCGACCTTTCGACAGGCTCAAGGGGCGGTGAGCTGACAGCGAGCTCAAGGGGCAGTGACACCGTGGGACAGACCGGTCGGCAGATGCGCCAGCGCACCGCCAAGAAGATGAAGACCACCAATGGTCGCCAAGGGCGGTTGCGCAACGAGGCAACTCGCTCTGCCAGGCTCCGCTACTGGTTCGACGGCACCATGGCGCGCGGCACCTCCGCGCTCGTCGCCTGGCTGGCGGTCGTGACGCTGGTGCTGATCCTCGTCTTCACGGTGTTCGTGATGATCACCGGCATGGAGCCCGGATCGCCCAACGCCAAGGGCGGTTTCTTCGGCCAGATGCTCGCGACGCTGTTCCACGCGCTCGACCCCGGCACGGTCGCCGGTGACTCCGGCACGTGGCGGTTCATCGTCACGATGCTGTTGCTGACGGTCGCCGGCCTGTTCATCGTCAGCGCCCTGATCGGCGTCATCGCGACCGGCATCGACGACAAGCTCGCGGAGCTGCGTCGTGGTCGTTCGCTGGTCATCGAGAAGGACCACACCGTCATCCTCGGCTGGTCGGACTCGGTGTTCGCGATCGTCCGCGAGCTGTCGATCGCCAACGAGAGCCGCCGGAAGCCGGCGGTCGTCATCCTCGCCGAGCAGGACAAGGTCGAGATGGAGGAGGCGATCCGCGAGAAGGTCGCCGACCTCAGGGGCACCCGCGTCGTCTGCCGCACCGGTTCCGCGCTCGATCTCGGCGACCTTGCCCTGACCAACCACGGTCTGGCCCGCTCGATCATCGTGCTGTCGCCCGGCGGCGACGAGCCCGACAGCGAGGTCATCAAGACGCTGCTCGCCCTGACCCACGAGGGCGACGGGCCGCACATCGTCGCGGAGATCCAGGACCCGCAGAACCTCGAGGCCGCCCGACTCGTCGGGGGTGACCGCACCGTCATTGTCGACAAGCGCGAGACCATCGCCCGCCTGATCGTCCAGACGTCCCGCCAGTCCGGTGCCGCCGCGGTCTACACCGAGCTGTTCGACTTCGACGGCGACGAGATCTACTTCCACTCGGACCCGTCGCTGGCCGCCGCGACGTACGGCGCGGCATTGTCGGCGTACGAGACGGCGTCCGTCATCGGTCTCGTGTCACCCGCGGGCATCATGGCCCTCAACCCGCCGATGGCCTCCGTCATCGGCGGCAGCGAGCTGGTCGTCGTGGCCGAGGACGACTCGATGCTGGCCTCGGCCCCACGCAGCACCGCATCGGTCGACGACGCCCGGATCAACACCGCCGTAGTGGCCCCGGAGGCGACGTCGAAGGTGCTGATGCTCGGCTGGAACGAGCGGGCGGCGACGGTCGTGCGCGAGCTCGACGAGTACGCCCAGTCCGGGTCGACGCTGGAGATCCTGACCGAGTTCGGCACGCCGGACGTCCCGACGCTGGCCAACCTGACGGTCCAGGTGAGCCACGGGCGGACGTCCGACCGGGCGACGCTCGATCGCTACACGATCACGGACTACGACCAGATCATCGTGCTCTGCTACTCCGACGAGCTGCCGGTGCAGCGCGCCGACGCCCGCACGCTCGTCACGCTGCTGCACCTGCGCGAGATCGTCGGCGACCGCACCAAGGGTGAGCGGCCGTCGGTCGTCAGCGAGATGCTCGACGACCGCAACCGGGCCCTCGCCCAGGTCGCGCACGTCGACGACGTCATCGTCAGCGACGAGATCCTGAGCCTGATCCTGTCGCAGCTGTCGGAGAACGACCGCCTCGAGGCTGTCTTCCAGGACCTGCTCGACGCCGACGGGGCCGAGATCTACCTGCGTCCGGTGCGCGACTACGTGCTGCCCGGCGACCCGGTGACGTACGCGACGATCGTCGCCGCGGCGGCTGCTCGTGGTGAGACGGCACTGGGCTACCGCGTGTCGGCGGAGTCGGACGACGTGGATGCCGGCTTCGGCGTGTACGTGAACCCGGCCAAGTCGCGGACGTTCTCGGTCGAACCCGCCGACCGCGTCGTGGTGCTCGCCGAGGACTGAGGCGGTCTGGTGGGGCCGGAGCCGGGTCGAGCGTGAGGCGGCACACGTTCGGTCTGATCGGGAACAGGAATCGACCTAGGATGGTTGCAGCAAGCAATCGGTTCCTCCGGTAGCCCCTTGTTGCCCCTCCTGGTCGAAAGTGTTCTCTGTGCCCTCCTCCACCCGCCGCACCCACTACTGGGTGACGTTCGCCGTCCTCGCCGTCGCGGTCTCGTCGTACACGCTGATGCAGTCGCTGACCATCCCGGTGCTGTCCGAGATCGAGACGGTCTTCGACACCGACCAGAACACCGTCACCTGGGTCCTCACGGCCTACCTGCTCTCGGCCTCGATCTTCACCCCGATCATGGGCCGCCTGGGCGATGCATACGGCAAGCAGCGCCTGCTCGTCGTGTCGCTCGTCGCCCTCGCCGCCGGCTCGCTGGTCGCGGCCCTCGCGCCGACCATCGGCGTCCTGATCTTCGCCCGCGTGCTCCAGGGCGTCGGCGGCGGAGTGCTGCCGCTCGCGTTCGGCATCATCCGTGACGAGTTCCCGCACCACAAGATCGGCGGCGCCGTGAGTGTCGTGTCGTCCCTGCTCGCCGTCGGCTTCGGTGCGGGCATCGTGCTGGCCGGTCCGCTGACCAACAGCCTCGGGTTCCGCTGGCTGTTCTGGCTGCCATTCATCGTCACGGCCGCCGCTGCCGTCGTCGCGGTGCTCGTCGTGCCCGAGTCGCCCGTGCGCACCCCCGGCCGCATCGCCATGCTGCCCGCGCTCCTGCTGTCCGGTTGGCTCGTGGCCCTGCTGCTCGGTCTCAGCGAGGCCCCGAAGTGGGGCTGGGGCGACTACAAGATCATCAGCCTGCTGGTGCTCGCCGCGGTCCTCCTCGTGGTGTGGATCCGGGTCGAGCTGAGCGTCGACGTCCCGCTGATCGACATGAAGATGATGCAGCTGCCCGGCGTCTGGACGACCAACCTCGTGGCCCTGCTCCTGGGCGTCGGCATGTACGCGTCGTTCGGCTTCATCCCGCAGTTCAACCAGACCCCGGCCTCCAGCGGGTACGGATTCGGGTCGTCGATCACCGAGTCCGGGCTGCTGCTGCTGCCCTCGGCGATCATGACGTTCCTGACCGGTCTGGTGGCAGCGCCCATCGCTCGCCGCGTCGGGCCCAAGGCCGTCGTGGTCTTCGGCTCCGCGCTCGGTGCCGTCGGCATGCTGCTGCTGGCCGCCTTCCATGCCGAGAAGTGGCAGGTCGCCCTGGCCAACGGCGTCGTCGGCACCGGCATCGGCCTGGCGTTCGCCTGCCTCGCCGGACTCATCGTGGCGGCCGTGACCCCGGAGCAGACCGGTGTCGCCAGCGGCATGAACGCCAACATCCGGACGATCGGCGGGTCCGTCGGCACCGCCGTCATGGCGAGCATCGTCACCGCCCAGTTCCTGCCCAGCGGCTTCCCGAAGGAGATCGGTTACACGGCCGGCTTCGCGGTGCTGGGCGTCACGCTGCTGGTGGCGGCCGTCGCCGGGCTGGCGATCCCGAGCGTCACCGGTGAGGAGCTCGAGGAGCGCCTCGAGATGGACCCCGCCGGCGAGGTCCACATCGACCGCGAGGGTGACCTCGCGCCCTCGCGCGCCTGATCCGACGCTCGTGATGATCCCGTGAACAGGCCGACCGCCACCCGCTCCCGCACCACCGTCATGGTGCTGGCAGTGGGTGTCGGCGCGTTCGGGCTGCTCCAGTCGCTGATCGTCCCGGTGCTGACGCAGGTCCAGGAGCGCTTCGACACCGACCAGTCGACCGTCACCTGGGTGTTGACGTCCTACCTGCTGTCCGCAGCCGTCGCCACCCCCCTCATCGGCCGCATCGGCGACGCCGTCGGCAAGCAGCGGATGCTCGTCGTCACGCTGGTGCTGCTGGCGGTCGGCTCGGCGATGGCCGCGCTGGCTCCGAGCATCGAGTGGATGATCGTCGCCCGGGTGGTGCAGGGTCTCGGCGGCGGCGTGCTGCCGCTGTCGTTCGGCATCATCCGCGACGAGGTGGCGCCCGAACGTTCCGGGACGGCGGTCGGCCTGCTCGCATCCCTGATCTCAGCGGCCTTCGGCATCGGCATCGTGCTGGCCGGCCCGATCGTCGACGTCCTCGGCTACACCTGGCTGTTCTGGCTGCCCGCGATGGCCACCGCCCTGGCGGCGATCGGCGCGGTGCTGTTCATCCCGGAGTCACCGGTGCGCACCGCCGGACGGATCAGCGTCATCCCGGCGGTGCTGCTGTCGGGCTGGCTCGTGGCGCTGCTGCTCGGCGTCAGCGAGGGCAACGACCGTGGGTGGGCGTCCGCCCCGATCCTCGGCCTGTTCGGCGCGGCGATCGTGCTGTTCGCCAGCTGGATGATGTCGGAGCGGCGTTCGGCGTCCCCGCTGATCGATCTCGACCTGATGCGGGTGCGCGGCGTGTGGACGTCCAACCTGGTCGCGTTCGTCGCGGGGTTCGGGACGTTCGCCTCGCTGGGCTTCCTGCCTCAGCTGCTGCAGACACCGGTGGAGTCCGGCTACGGGTTCGGCGAGTCGATCTCGCAGTCCGGATGGGTGCTGGTGCCGTCGTCCGCGGTGGCGTTCGTCATGGGGTTCGTCGCCCCGCGACTGGTGCGGCGGCTGACGGCCCGCCGGGTCATCAGCGCCGGTGCCGTCGCCAACGCGCTGGCGTTCGGCGGCATTGCCCTGTTCCACGGCGAGACCTGGCACATCAGCACCTGGATGCTGCTGCAGGGACTCGGCATCGGCTGTGTCGTCTCGAGCCTCGCGGGTGTCGTGCTCAGCTCGGTGCCGGCGCACCAGACCGGCGTCGCGAGCGGCATGAACGCCAACATCCGCCTCATCGGCGGGTCGATCGGCTCGGCCATGATGGGCGGCATCATCACCGCCCGCAGCGGTGCCGGCGGGTTCCCGCTCGAGGCGGGCTACCGCGACGGCTTCATCGTGCTGTCTATTGTCGCGATCGTCGCGGCGGGAGCTGCGCTGCTGATCCCGCGGGTGCCGGGGCACTCCGTCCTCCGATACGTCGAGGACGTCCCAGACGTCGACCTCGCCCGGTCACAGGTCTAGGCCCCCCAGCTCCCCAGTTTTTGGATAGTTCCGTGCGTATCGGGGGCCACCACCCGTACAAAAGTGACCAAGAACTGCGGGAGCTGGCTGGGGGACTGGGGGGCCGGTCTCAGGTCTGGCTGCCGAGCTCTTCCACGAGGTCGAAGAAGCGCTGGGCGGGTCGAGCGCGGTCGGGGCCGCCGAGGTAGTGGTCGGCGAGCTCGGCGCGGACGGCGGCGAGGGGATCCTTGCCGAGTGCCGCGCCGATCGCCTGGTCGAGCTGGGTGAGGTCGCGGTCGATGACGTACGCCGCCTGCGCGGTGGGGTGGGCGGCCCGGAAGGCCTGCGGGTCGGTGAACTGTGCGGCGTACATGATCAGCGGCTTGGTGCTGGCCATGAAGTCGACCACGATGCCGGAGATGTCGGAGACCATGACGTCGACGGAGTTGAACGCATCGATGAGGTTCTCCTCCATCGCGGCCGTGCCGTGCCGGTGGGGGCGACCCGTGGCGGCGGCGTCGGCGGCCAGCAGCCTGTTGACGCGCTGGATCATCGCCTCGGCCTCGGCGTGGTTCTGGCCGGCGAAGTGACGGCGGAACACCACGGTGCACCCCCGGGCCAAAAGTGCCTCGACGATGCGGTCGGCCACCGAGAGAGACGAGACGTCGAGGGTGTCGTCGGCGTGCCGCCACGTGGGGGCATAGAGGACGGTCGGGTTCTTCGGGACGCGCTTCGCGCCATTGACGATGCCCTCGGTCTGCGGTCGTCCGATGACTCGGACCCGATCGGACGGGACGTCGATGCCGGCCGCGGCGAAGCGGTCGATCGCGGCCTGTCCGGCCACCGTCACCAGGTCGTACTGCAGCACGCGCTCGGAGGCGCTGAGCGGCTTGTCGCTGTCACCGTGGCCGAGGAAGGCGTGCGTGGCGTCCGAGGTCTCGATGAACTCGATGTTGCTCGTCGCGCCGTGCGGGTAGAGCGCGCCGGTCACCGAGGCGGGGATGCTGCCCTGCACGATCGGGATGGCCGGGTACATCTCCGCGAGGTGCTCGAACAGCGCCGGGGTGCGGGCCACGATGACCCAGGGGATGCCGGTGCGGTCGATCCACGGGGACCACATGCCGATGTGGTGACCGGCCTTGCCGGCGTACGGCACCGCGATGCGCGGCTCGAACGCGTCGACGGCGGCACGGACCTCCGCGCAACCGCTCGCGTACCGGCGGAAGATCGCGGTGATGACACCCAGGATGGCGAGGCCGAAGAACGCCGCAGCGACCTGGAACACCGGCTGGAACAGGATCGACACCGCGGTCAGGACGACCGAGATGACCGCGGCCACGACCCAGACCATGAACCGGAACGGCGGTGCCGGGCGGACCCAGATCGGCTGGCCCGGGAGGTGGGCGGCCAGGGGCGGACGGGTGCGGGCGGCCTTGAGGGCCAGAGGCGCTGTCGCCAGGCCCGCGAACAGGATGACGAGGGCGACGACGATCACCCCTCGACTCTAGTGCGGTGGAACATCGCCACCCCGGCGAGTGTTGATCCAGGCATGAAGAACGTCGGCTTCCTGTCCTTCGGCCACTACCAGGCCGTGCCGGGCTCACAGACCCGCACGGCCAGTGACGTGCTGCTCCAGTCGATCGACCTGGCCGTCGCAGCCGAGGAGATCGGCATCGACGGAGCGTACTTCCGGGTGCACCACTTCGCCCGGCAGCTCGCTTCGCCGTTCCCGCTGCTCGCAGCCGTCGGCGCTCGCACGAGTCGGATCGAGATCGGCACCGGCGTCATCGACATGCGCTACGAGAACCCGCTGGCGATGGCCGAGGATGCCGCCGCGGCCGACCTCATCAGCGGCGGCCGGCTGCAGCTCGGCATCAGCCGGGGATCACCGGAGACGGCGCTGCGCGGCTACGAGTCGTTCGGGCACGTGCCGGCCGGCGGGTCGTCCGATGCCGAGATGGCTCGGGCCCACACCGAACGGTTCAGGGCGGCGATCGCCGGGGCCGGCGTGGTCGACTCCGATCCGCGGATGACCGGACGGTCGGTGCGGCTGCCGGTGATGCCGCAGGCGCCGGGGCTGTCCGACCGCATCTAGTGGGGATCGGGCACCCGCGCGACGGCGGAGTGGACGGCCGAGCAGGGCATGAACCTGATGGGCTCGACCCTCCTGACCGAGGACACCGGGGTGCCCTTCGACGAGCTGCAGCTGGAGCAGATCCAGCGGTTCCGGGCCGCGTGGGCCGCCGCGGACTGGGAGCGTGAGCCGCGGGTCTCGGTCAGCCGCAGCGTCATCCCGGTGCTCGACGCCCAGGACCGGGCCTGGTTCGGTGAACGCTCCGGGGACGACCAGGTCGGCCACCTCGACGGCGGGCTGGCGCGCTTCGGCAAGTCGTACGTCGGAGAGCCTGACGTGCTGGCCGAGGAGCTGGCCAAGGACGTCGCCGTGCGCGAGGCCGACTCGCTGCTGCTGACCGTGCCCAACCAGCTCGGCGTCGACTACAACGCCCGGCTGCTCTCGGCGCTGGCCGAGCACGTCCTGCCGGCGATCGACTGGAAGCCCCGCCTGCCACGCCCGTGATCGCCAGATCGTCCCAAGCACCCCACACACAGCACGATGAAAGGACAGCCCGATGCCTCTGGTCATGGTCGACACCATCCGCGGCGAGTACGACGAGCCCCAGCTGCGCACCCTGCTCGACGCGGTACAAGATGCCGTCGTCGAGGCATTCGACGTCCCCGAGACAGATCGCTACCAGATCTTGACGCAGCACGAACCGTTCGAGCTGGTCGCCCTCGACACGGGGCTCGGCATCGAGCGCAGCGACCGCCTCGTCATGATTCGCCTGTCCTCGAAGGCGCGCACGCAGGAGGCCAAGGTCGTGCTGTATGAAGCCCTCGCGCGCAACCTCGCGGACCGTCTCGGCATCTCCGGAAACGACATCGTCGTCACGATCAACGAGAACGGTGACGCGGACTGGTCATTCGGGCACGGCACGGCCCAGTTCCTCACCGGCGAGCTCGGCTAGGCGGCGCAGGTCCACCCGGCACCGGGAGCCGTGCGCGACCGAACATACGGCTGTGACATTCACCCGGCAGACTGGTGGCGTGACCTCTTCGAACCGCCTCACCACCGAGCAGATCCTCGAGTCCGACCGCCGCGAGCCGAACGCCGCCCTGTTCGGAGGAGGGGTGACGTCGGACGCCGAGCACGCCGCGCTGCGGGCGTCCGTCCGTCAGCTGACGACCCTCCTGGGCGAGGCGCTGACCCGTCACGAGGGTGCCGACCTGCTGGCACTCGTCGAGCAGGTCCGCGGTCTGGCGAGGCAGCCGGAGGACGCCGAGCTGCGCCGAGCGCTCGACGGCATCGATCCCCGCACGGCGGTCGTCCTGGCGCGCGCCTTCACGGCCTACTTCCAGCTCGTCAACACGACCGAGCAGCTGCACCGCTGGCAGGAGCTGGCCGCGAGCGACGAGGGACCCCTGGCCGCCACGGTCGGACGCATCAGCGAGGCCCTCGACGACGGCAGCCTCGACCGCGAGCTCCTGACGGACGTCCTCGGACGCCTCGAGTACCGCCCGGTCTTCACGGCGCACCCGACCGAGGCCAGCCGCCGCAGCGTCCTGCGCCTGCTCCGCAAGGTCGCTGACACCGTCCGCGCGATGGAGGACCCACGTCGCACCAGCTCGCAGGTCCAGGCGGACGAGCGTCGTCTCGCCGAGCTCGTCGACCTGGTCTGGCAGACCGACGAGCTGCGGGTCGTTCGCCCCGAGCCGAGCGACGAGGCGCGCACCGCGGCCTACTACCTCCGGTCGATCGCCGCCGACGTCGTGCCCGACCTGCTCGCCGAGCTCGATCGACAGCTGCAGCGCATCGACGTGACGATGCCGGCGGACGCCCGTCCGCTGCGCTTCGGCACGTGGGCCGGTGGCGACCGCGACGGCAACCCCAACGTCACGCCGGCCGTGACGCTCGACATCCTGCACCTGCAGCACACGGCGGGGCTGGCCGAGCTGATCGACGCCGTCGACGAGATCCTCACCGAGATGACCGCCTCCACGCGCATCGTCGCGGCGACGGAGGCGCTGCGCGAGAGCCTCGTCGCCGACGCCGCGGCGCTGCCCATCACGTGGGAGTCGATCCGGCGCCTCAACGCCGACGAGCCCTACCGCCTCAAGCTCAGCTTCGTGCGCGTGCGGCTCCTGCGGGCCCGTGACCGGTTGGTCAACGGCACGGCGCACGAGCCGGGACGCGACTACCTGGCGGTGGGCGAGCTGATCGCCGACCTGGTGCTGGTGCGCGACTCGATGCTGGCCGATGGCGACCACCTCACCGGCGACGGCGCAATCCTGCGACTCATCCGCACGGCGGTCACGTTCGGCGCCGGACTGGCCACGATGGACGTCCGCGAGCACAGCGGCAAGCACCACGGCGCCCTCGCCGAGCTGTACGCCCGCATCGGCGACGACACCTACGGCGGCCTCGACCGCCCGGCGCGCATCGAGCGGCTGTCGCAGGAGATGGCCTCGGCCCGCCCGCTGCGCGGCGCCGGTGTCGAGCACATCGGCGCCGCGGCCGACGCGTCGCTGGACCTGATGCGCACGATCCGCACGGCCCTCGACACGTACGGCCCGGAGGTCATCGAGACCTACATCGTGTCGATGACGCACGACGTCGACGACCTGTTCGCGGTCGTCGTGCTGGCGCGCGAGGTCGGGCTGGTGGACCTGGCCGGCGACGAGGCCGTCGCTCGCATCGGGTTCGCGCCGCTCTTCGAGACCGTCGCCGAGCTCGAGGCCGCCGGCCCGCTGCTCGAGGCGCTGCTGGGCGACCCGACCTACCGTCGCATCGTGGCCGCCCGGGGCGACGTCCAGGAGATCATGCTGGGCTACTCCGACTCGTCGAAGGACGCGGGCATCGCCGCGTCGCAGTGGCAGGTGCATCGGGCCCAGCGGGGGCTGCGCGACATCGCCCGGCAGCACGGCGTCGTCCTCCGCCTGTTCCACGGCCGCGGCGGATCGACCGGTCGCGGCGGAGGGCCGACGGCCGAGGCGATCATGTCGCAGCCGTACGGCAGCCTCGACGGTCCCATCAAGATCACCGAGCAGGGCGAGGTCATCTCCGACAAGTACGCCCTGCCGGGCCTCGGTCGCCACAACCTCGAGAGCGCGCTGGCGGCGGTGCTCGAGGCGTCCGTGCTGCATCGCACGTCGTTGCTGCCGGCCGACCTGCTCGACGGCTGGAACGGGACGATGGACCTGGTCGCCGAGCAGGGCAAGCAGGCCTACCGCTCGCTCGTCGGCGACAAGGCGCTCGTGCCGTTCTTCGTCGCTGCCACCCCCGTCGACGAGCTCGGCAAGATGAACATCGGCTCGCGCCCGGCCAAGCGTCCCGGCGGCGACGGCGGCCTCGAAGACCTGCGAGCCATCCCGTGGGTGTTCGGCTGGACCCAGTCGCGGATCATCCTGCCGGGATGGTTCGGCGTCGGCTCCGGCCTCAAGGCGGCGTTCGACGACGGCCGCGGCGAGATCCTGCGGGAGATGTACGGCTCGTGGGCGTTCTTCCGGACGTTCGTCTCCAACGTGCAGATGACCCTGGCCAAGACCGATCTCGACATCGCGGCCGAGTACGTCCAGGCGCTGGTGCCGGAGGATTCGCGCGGGATCTTCGACGTCATCCGGGCCGAGCACGCGCTGGCCGTCGAGCAGGTGCTGGCGGTGACCGGCGACGAATCGCTGCTCGAGTCGGCGCCGGTGCTGCGCCGGACGCTCGAGCTGCGCGACTCCTACCTCGCGCCGCTGCACGCCCTGCAGGTGTCGCTGCTGCGTTCGGTGCGCGCGAGCGAGGAGCCGGACGAGGACCTGCAACGGGCGCTGCTCCTGACGATCAACGGCATCGCGGCCGGCCTGCGCAACACGGGATAGTCCCCGCCCCCACTTTTTGGACAGTTCCGTGCGGGATTGCGAACCAATCCGGTACAGAACTGTCCAAGAAGTGGGGGGATGGGCGGGTCCACAGGCATCGGTGTGCCGCCCGGACGTCCACAGGGCGACGACGAGGTGCTGTGCCCGGGACACCCGGCCGCGCAGGGTCGAGCATGGCCCTTGACGTGCATCGTCCGTTCACTCGCGAGCAGGCGCTGGCGGACGGCGTCACCGACGCGATGCTGCGGGGGCGCAGCTCCTACCAACGGCTCTTCCGCGGCGTCTACATCAGCGCCACGATGGAGATGACCCTGGCTCGGTGGTTGCTTGCAGCCCTGCTGGTGGCCCCGCGGGGATCGGTCGTGAGCCACGTGACGGCCCTGCGGTGGTACGGCTACGAGGTCGGCGGGCTCATGCCGCTGCACGTCTCGGCGCGGAGCGAGACGCTCACGAGGCAGAGCGGTATCGTCGCCCATCGCCGCCGCGGCCGGATCGGCTCGCACGTTCATGGCGGCATCCCTGTCACTGATCCGGAGCGGACGCTGGTTGACGTCGCGTACGACGTGAGCACGCCGGAGCTCCTCCAGGCCATCGAGTGGATGGTGTACCGCGGGCTCACGACGGTGGACCTCCTGGCAGCGTTCGCCCTCGAGCACCACCTGCGGGGCGTGCGGAGGATCCGGCACGTGATCGCACTCGTGCGGGAGGGAGCCGAGTCGCCGATGGAGACCCGGGTCCGGCTGATGATCAGGTGCGCCCACCTGCCGGAGCCGCGCTGCAACGTCGTGCTGCGGGACGCTCACGGCCTCTTCCTCGCGCGGGGCGACCTGGTCCTCGAGCGGTGGAAGGTGCTGGTCGAGTACGACGGCTGGCACCACGAGCGCGACGGCCACCAGCGGCAGCGCGACATCGGCCGTCGCGAGCGGCTGGAGGCAGCCGGCTGGCGGGTCATCGTCGTGACCGCGGCCGATCTGGCCTCCCCACGAACGATCGTCACCAGGGTCCATCACGCCCTCGGACAGCATGGGTACACCGGGCCGGCGCCCGTCTTCAGCATCATGTGGGACACCTGGTTCCCGACCAGACGGGCGGCCTGACCCGGCCCTGCCTACCCGGCCGGGACCCCGGACCAGTTCTTGGACAGTTCTGTACGAATCGAGCGCACTCGGTCGTACAGAACTACCCAAAAACTGGCGGAACCCCCTGGACCAGGAGGTCGAGGGGGTTCCGCGCGTCGTGGGCTTACAGGCCCAGGCGGGCCTTCAGGCCGTCGAGCTCGGTCCAGAGCACGGCCGGCAGGGTGTCGCCGAACTGCTCGAACCACTCGTTGATCTGCGGGATCTCGGCCGCCCACTCGTCGGCGTCGACGCGCAGCGCGGCAGCCAGCTGCTCCTCGGTGACGTCGAGTCCGTCGGTGTCGATCGACGACGTCGGCGGCACCAGGCCGATGGGCGTCTCGAACGCCTCGACCTTGCCCTCGACACGGTCGATGACGTACTTCAGGATGCGGCTGTTCTCGCCGAAGCCGGGCCACAGGAACCCGCCGTCCTCGTCGCGACGGAACCAGTTGACGTAGAAGATCTTCGGGAACTTCGACTCGTCGTTGTTCTTGGCCATGTTGATCCAGTGACCGAAGTAGTCACCCGCGTCGTAGCCGATGAACGGCAGCATCGCCATGGGGTCGCGGCGCACGACGCCGACGGCGCCGGTCGCGGCGGCCGTGGTCTCCGACGGGAGCGTCGCTCCCATGAACGTGCCGTGGGTCCAGTCGCGAGCCTCCGTCACCAGGGGGATCGTCGTCTTGCGGCGGCCACCGAACAGGATCGCGTCGAGCGGGACGCCGTTGGGGTCGTCGTACTCGTCGGCCAGGATCGGGCACTGCTTGATCGGCGTGCAGAAGCGGCTGTTGGCGTGGCTCGAGAGCTGGTCGCTCTCGGGGGTCCAGTCGTTGCCCTTCCAGTCTGTGAGGTGGGCCGGCGGCTCGTCCGTCATGCCCTCCCACCAGATGTCACCGTCGTCGGTCAGGGCGACGTTGGTGAACACCGAGTTGCCCCGCTCGATCGTGCGCATCGCGTTGGCGTTGGTGTCCCAGCCGGTGCCGGGCGCGACGCCGAACAGGCCGAACTCCGGGTTGACGGCGTAGAGGCGGCCGTCGGCACCGACGCGGATCCAGGCGATGTCGTCGCCGATCGTCTCGACCTTCCAGCCCGGGATGGTCGGCTCGACCATCGCGAGGTTGGTCTTGCCGCAGGCGCTCGGGAAGCCGGCGGCAATGTACTTGACGACGCCCTCGGGGTTGGTGAGCTTGAGGATCAGCATGTGCTCGGCCATCCAGCCCTCGTCGCGGCCCATGGCCGAGGCGATGCGCAGCGCATAGCACTTCTTGCCGAGCAGGGCGTTGCCGCCGTAGCTCGAGCCGAACGACCAGATCATGCGCTCCTCGGGGAACTGCACGATGTACTTGGTGTCGTTGCACGGCCACGCGACGTCGGTGGCGCCGTCGGCCAGCGGGGCGCCGAACGAGTGCAGCGCGGGCACGTAGTCGGCCTCGGTCTGCTCGATCTCCGTCAGCACCTCGCGACCGATGCGGGCCATGACGGTCATCGACGCGACCACGTAGGCGGAGTCGGTGATCTCCACGCCGAACATCGGGTGGTCGGACTCGAGGTGGCCCATCACGAACGGGATGACGTACATCGTGCGGCCCTGCATGCAGCCCTCGTACAGACCGAGCATGAGCTGCTTCATGTCGTCCGGCGCCATCCAGTTGTTGGTGGGGCCGGCGTCCTTCTCGTCGACGGAGCAGATGAAGGTGCGGTCCTCGACGCGGGCGACGTCGTTCGGGTCGGAGGCGCAGTAGAAGGAGTTGGGCTTCTTCTCGGCGTTGAGCCGCTTGAAGGTGCCGGCGTCGACGAGGCGGTCGGTGATCGTGACCCACTCCTCGGGCGACCCTTCGCACCAGTAGATCTCGGCGGGCTTCGTCAGGGCGGCGACCTCGTCGACCCAGCTCTGGAGCTTGGCGTAGGACGACGTGTAGGTCGAGGTGGTCGTGGTGTCAGCAGACATGTGTGAACTTTTCCTTCTCGCGCATCGCGGGTCAAGCGCATTGACTCGCACTCCCTGGACAGTGGATCCCGGGTAGCTGATGTGTGATGAATCGGCACCGACCGGCGATGACGATTCCAGCGACTTTACGGGTATCCCACGACAGTCGATACGCCACGATGGGTGGAGTTGGTCACACGAGTAGGACGTTGTCAGGTGGGTACGGGTGCCCGATTTCAGCGCTGGGCGCGGGTCCGGTAGGATCGGCACGGCTCTTCGGGGCAGGCGCCCGTAGCTCAACGGATAGAGCATCTGACTACGGATCAGAAGGTTAGGGGTTCGAATCCCTTCGGGCGCGCAGCACCAAGCCCCTCACCCGCATCGCTGCAGGTGAGGGGCTTGTTCGTTGCTGTCCCGGAATAGGCGTCGGTCCGCCGCCGTTGCCACCGACATGACCACACTGGGACTCATCGGAGCAGGCAACATCGGCAGCGCACTGGCACGGGCCGCCATCGGCCAGGGCTGGGACGTGGTGCTGAGCAACTCGCGCGGGCCGCAGACGCTCGCCGACCTCGTGGACGAGCTGGGGCCGGGCGCACGCGCCGCGACGCCGGCGGAGGCCGCCGCTGTCGCCGACCTGGCGGTGGTCACGGTCCCCCTGGCCGCGATCCCGACGGTGCCGGTGGACGAGCTGGCCGGCAAGGTCGTGATCGACACCGACAACTACTACCCGCAGCGTGACGGGCAGATCGCCGAGCTCGACGACGAGTCGACGACGGTCTCCGAGCTGCTGCAGGCCCACCTCCCCGGGTCCCACGTGGTCAAGGCGTTCAACCACATCGGTGCCGACCACATCGGCGAGCACGCCGGGGCGGCGGGCAGCGACGGACGTCGCGCGCTGGCCATCGCCGGCGACGACGCCGCAGCCAAGGCGACGGTCGCGGCCTTCATCGACTCCGTGGGCTTCGACACCGTCGACCTGGGCCCGCTGGCCGAGGGCTGGCGCACGCAGCGCGACACCCCCGCGTACGGGCCCCGCCTGACGGCCGACGAGCTGCGCGAGAAGGCCGCCGAGGCGGTCCGTTACCGCGACATGTGAGACGACGAGAAGGACGCAGCCCCCGGGACCGTGAGGTCCCGGGGGCTGCGTCGTTCTCGACAGGTTCGACGAGCGGTCAGGCGTCGGCCTCGAGGGCAGCCTTCACACGGCGGTGGGCCTCCCAGATCTCCTCCGGCAGGTCGTGGAACTGCTCGAGGTGGGTCTGGCGGAAGCCGATCTCCTGCTGCCAACGGGCGTTGTCGATCGTCAGGATCGTGTCGAGGTCCTCGGGGGTGATGTCGACGCCCTCGAGGTTGAGCTCCTCCTTGGTCGGGATGATGCCGACCGGCGTGTGATTGCCGGTGACCTCTCCGGCCTTGAGCTGCATGAGCCACAGCAGCGGGCGCAGGTTGTCGCGGTAGCCGGACCACAGGAAGTGACCGTCCTCGCCGCGCTGGAACCAGTTGACGTGCGCGAACATCGGCACCTCGGTGGCCTCGCCGATGATCTTGAGCCAGTGTGCCGCATAGGCGCCCTCGGGGTAGGACATGAACGGACGCATCGACATGGGGTCGTAGCGCAGCTGGCCATCGACACCCTCGGCGGCGAACGTCGCCTCGGCACCGAGCGTGAGGCCGTCGTAGACGCCCTCGGCGAGGTCGGTGATCGCGCGGATCAGCGGCTCGCGGTCACGCGTACGTCCACCGAAGATGATGGCGTCGATCGGCACGCCGGCCGGGCTGTTGAAGTCGGGTGCGACGTTGGGGACGTTGGACAGCGTCGTGGTGAAACGGCTGTTCGGGTGGGCCCACGGGGAGTCGTCGCCGGCGGCGCGCTCGGAGATGAGCTCGCCCTTCCAGTCCTCCCAGCCCGTGACGTCGGCCGGCGGGGCGGGCGTCTTGCCCTCCCACCACACCTCCTGCGTCGTCGGGTTGTAGGCGATGTTGGTGAAGATCGCGCCGGGGCCGGCGTCGATCGAGTGCAGCGCTCCGGGGTTGGTCGCCTCGTTGGTGTCCTTGGCGACGCCGAACACGCCGAACTCGGGGTTCATGCCGTAGAGCTTGCCGTCGGTCTTGTCGACCCAGAGCCACGCGATGTCGTCGCCGTAGAAGTCGACGTAGTAACGGTCGCCCAGGGCATCGGGAGCCAGCGTCATGGCGAGGTTGGTCTTGCCCGACGCGCTCGGGAAGCCGCCGCAGATGTGGTACTTCTTGCCGGTTTCCTTGTCCGTGATGCCCAGCAGCATGAACTGCTCGGACAGGAACTCGCCGGAGGCCCAGCCGTCGTACGCCGCCTGCCGCAGTCCGTGGGCGATCTTGCCGAGCAGCGCGTTGCCGCCGTAGGACGAGCCGAAGTGCAAGATGGTGCGCTCGTCGGCGACCGTCACGAAGTAGCGGCCGTCCTCGGGCGTGCCGTGGCCCAGGTTCTCCAGGTCGCCGGTCACGTGGACGGCGCGGACGAAGCTGTTGGGGTCAGCGAGGTCGTTGATGTAGTCGATGCCGACCCGGGCCATGCGGATCATGTGCATGACCACGGTGCGCGAGTCGGTGAGCTCGACGCCGGCGGCATACGCCTCGAGGGGCGAGCCGGGAGGCGCCATCAGGTAGGGGACGACGTACATCGTCTTGCCGGCCGAGGCGCCGCGCATCTTGCCCTCGAGCAGCGGCTTCATCTCCGACGACGGACGCCAGTTGTTGTACGAGCCGGCGTCGGTGGGGTTGCTGGTCGCGACGATCGTCCGCTCCTCGGAGCGGGCGGTGTCCTTGTGGTAGCTGCGCGAGTAGTACAGACCGTCGCCAGCCGGCAGCAGCTCGCCGGCCGCGAGGGCCTCCTGCGCGAGGCGGGGGTCGTCGGAGGCGCTGACGACCTCGACGCGCTCGGCTCCCGTCAGGTCGGCCCAGTAGCGCACGTACTCCCGCACGTGCGGGTTGGTGAGTCCGGCCTGGTCCAGTGCTGCTTCAACGTCTGCCATCGCCTGCATGCCTCTCGTGTCTGGTGAACGCGTCTGTCGGTACGACGCATTGTCCCGAAGGGTACGCGGCGCAGTTGGAGGCCCTGCGCCGCACCGATTCTGCGCCGCGAACAACAAATGCGAGAGGTGTCAGTCGGTCGAGAGCCGGCTGGCGGCGTAGGACCGCAGGGTGTCGGCGAAACCCTTGTCGTGCTCGAGCAGCGAGGTGATGGCCTCCTCGCCGAGGCGCAGGGCACGGATCGGCGACGACGCCACGGCGGACGCGTTGCGCAGGCTGTGGTTGACGAGGGCGATCTCGCCGAACACGTCACCGGCGCCGAGGGTCGTGATGACCTCGCCGGCCTTGCGGATCTCGACCGTCCCGGACAGCACGATGTAGGCCGAGTCGGCCGGCGTCGTCTCCATGATGATCGACCAGCCGGTGGGAATGTTGACGGCCGTGCCGACGGTCGCCAGCTCCTTGACGAGTCCCTTGTCGAACGAGGTGTGCTCGGTGAGCGCCTCGACGACCTCGGGGTCAGCCTTCTGCTTGCGCGCCATGGGGAGTCCTTTCGTGGAGCGTGGTCACACCATCGAGGGGTGATGGCGTGGGATTCGTCACACCGGGGCGACGTGGCGTCACTATATTGGCTCGGGCAGCGTTCGTGGAACGATCGTGTCAACCGACACGGTCCGATGGCGTGCACAGGAGATGGGGCCACCGTGGCGAGAGAGCGCCGCAAGAGCAACGACTGGCTGCTCGGGCCCCCCGACCAGCCCACCGGGCGGCTGCGCATCCGGGTCCAGCTGCTGCTGACGACGTTGCTCGTCACGACCAACGTCATCGGTGCGGCGGTGGTCTTCGGGATCATGTTCCTCGTCGTCCCCGGTGGCGGCCCGAACGCGGGCTACCTGACAGCGCTGGTGATCGCTGTGCCGATCTACGTCGGGGTGGCGGTCGTCGTCGGCGCCAGCGTGGTGACGGTCAGCGCCCTGCGAGCACTGCGGTGGTCGATGAACGACCAGGCGCCCACCGTCGAGGAGCGTCGGACGGCCCTGCGGCTGCCGTGGCGGATGACGCTGATCCAGCTGTTGCTGTGGCTGGGTGGTCTCTCGCTCTTCACGGTCCTGGCGATCATCCTGCAGCCCGAGGCGGTGCTGGGCACCGTCTTCGCGCTCGGCATCGCGGGCCTGGTCGTCAGCGCCATCGCCTACCTCTTCACGGAGTTCGCGCTGCGCCCCGTCGCCGCCCGGGCACTGCAGGGACGCGCGGACGCCGGTGAAATGGGCGCGGGCGTGCAGCGCCGGATGCTGGTGTTCTGGGGCCTCGGCACCGCCGCACCCGTCCTCGGCCTCGTCGTCGCCTCGATCGCGGCGATCACGCGCGACGACACCAGCCTGGTCCGGCTCGCGTCGACGGCCCTGGGACTCGCCGGCGTGGTCCTGCTGTTCGGCCTGCTGGTCACGGTGCTGAACGCCCGCGCGGTCGTCTCGCCCATCGCGTCGGTGCAGGTGGCGCTGGCCCGGGTCGGTGACGGCGACTTCGACGTGGAGGTCCGGGTCGACGACGGCACCGAGCTGGGGCTGCTGCAGTCGGGCTTCAACGAGATGGTGCTGGGCCTGCGTGAACGTGAACGCATCCGGGACCTGTTCGGTCGGCACGTCGGTCAGTCGGTCGCCAAGGCGGCCACTGACGGCGATGTCGAGCTCGGTGGGGAGACGCGCCTCGTGTCGGTGCTGATGATCGACCTGATCGGCTCCACGACCTATGCCGAGACGCGGTCGCCGGCCGAGGTCGTGTCGATGCTCAACCGCTTCTTCGCGGTCATCGTCGAGGAGGTCGACGGTCACGGCGGGCTCGTCAACAAGTTCATGGGCGATGCGGTGCTGGCGATCTTCGGCGCCCCGGTAGACCTCGACGACCACGCGGGCGCAGCGCTGGCCAGTGCGCGCCGGATCGCCGAGCGCCTGGCGGAGGAGGTGCCGGAGATCGGTGCCGGCATCGGCGTGTCGACCGGTCAGGCCGTCGCCGGCAACGTCGGGCACCGCTCGCGGTTCGAGTACACCGTGATCGGTGACGCCGTGAATGCCGCTGCTCGACTCACCGAGCTCGCCAAGGAGGTCGATGGCCGGGTCTTGGTGGCGACCGCCAGCGTCGCGAGCGCCAACGACGACGAGCAGGAGCACTGGAAGGCAGACCGCTCCCCGGTGCTGCGAGGCCGCGACCAGCCCACCCCGACGTCCGTCCTGGCCTGAACCCGCTCGTCGTCCCCACATCTCGGCACGTGTGTGTCAGTGCCTTGGCCGTCATCGGTACGCACGTGCCGAGATCTTGGTGTTCGGGTGGAGCCAGGTGCGCATCGCCGACCAGCTGGTCGACCTGAAGGCGCTGCGCCGGCCGCCGATCGTGCTGACGAACCTCGCGTCGATCCTGTTCGGCTTCGCCCTGTTCGCCTCGTTCATCGGCTTCGCCTCGTTCATCGGCACCGCCTCGTACGTCGAGGCGCCGGAGTCGAGCGGCCACGGGTTCGGCTCGAGCCTGCTCGTCGGCGGACTGGCCATGCTGCCCGGTGGCATCGCGATGCTGATCCTGTCACCGGTCGCAGCCAGGCTCATCGCCTGCGCGGAGCGCCCCAGACGTTGGCGCTCGGCGCGACGGTCGTCCGAGCTGGCACGGGCATCGGCTACGCGGCGATGCCGTCGCTCATCAACACCCACTCGCCCGCCGACGAGATAGGTGCCGCCAACGGCCTCAACTCCCTGTTCCGCAGCCTCGGCAGCTCGCTGGCCAGCGCGATCGGCGGCAGCTTCCTCGCGGGATCGACCGTCATCGTCGGGACGTTCGCTGTGCCGTCACTCGAGGCCTACCAGGTGATCTTCGCCCTCTGCGGCGGAGCGGCGATGCTGGCGGCCGTGCTGGTCCTGATGATCCCCTCGGGCACGGCGCAGGAGCGGGCCGCCGCCTGAGCCGGACTCCCCACGGGGAGGGGGCGAGAGCACGTCCTCTGTGTCGGTGATGGACAGGACGGGCTGACCCCGCGCGTCGGCTCCGGTGAGGCGGTCCCGGGAGGTGTCAGGAGACGCAGCCCATGCACAGCGTCGCGCGGGGGAAGGCCTCGAGCCGCGCCCGTCCGACGTGGTTCGAGCACGACTCGCACGTGCCGTAGAGACCCGCGTCGAGGCGGACGATGACGTGCTCGGTCTGGGCGAGGATCGCGGCGGCGTTGTCGGCCTGCGCCGCGTCCTGCGGCAGCTCGGCCCGCTGGGAGGCGACGTCGAGCTGAGGGGTGATGAGCACCTCGGTGACGGGGCAGCGGAACGGTGGAGACGTGCTACCCCACCCACCGAGGGCTCAATCGCGCTGATCAGGACGTGGTGCTGGTGCCCGGGGTCGTGGGTGCCGCCTGGGCAGCTGCGGGCGCCGGAGGGACCGGCGGCACGTACGCGGGGGGCGGGGTGGCGGCGCCCTTGCGCTTGAGGATCGCGAACGCCGCAGCGCCCGCACCCGTCGCGAGACCGACGGCGGCCACCTTGCGCAGCTTGGTGCGCTGGGGCTTGACCTTCTCGGGCAGCTTGTCCTGCACCTGCTCGGGCAGGCGGTCGAACAGGTCGTCGCGCAGGTGGAGCAGCTGTCCCTTGTCAGGCAGGGCGGCGATGAGCTGGTCGCGGACCGCGGGGGCGCGGTCGGCGACCTTGTGACGCAGCTCGTCGGTCTGGCCGACGATCTGGTCACGCACGGCGGGGGCGCGGTCGGCGACCTGCTTGCGCAGCTCGTCGGTCTGCTCGGTCAGCTCGCTGAGCTGGGCCTCGAGCTTGGCGCGAAGGGTCTTCTGCTTGAACGGCCTGGACATGTCGTGCTCCTTTGTACGTGTGGCGAGTGGTGATGGGTCGAACCTGGTTCAGGTGATCTTCATCCGGTGGATGAGCCACTGGCTCTGGTGGGTGCGGATCAGTGCGTACTTGCGACGTCCACCGAGTCCGCCCTCCTTCGTGCCGGTCAGTGTCGCGATGATCTCTCGAGGCTTCCACTTCTCGAGCTCGTACGTGCCGTGGTCCCAGATGGTGACGGTACCCCCGCCGTACTCGCCCTTCGGGATCGTCCCTTCGAACGTCCGGTAGTCGAGCGGATGGTCCTCGGTCTGGACGGCGAGATGGTTGGTGGAGGTGGTCTTCGGCACGCCCTTGGGCAGGGCCCACGAGACCAGGACGCCCTCGTGCTCCAGCCGGAAGTCCCAGTGCAGCCCACTCGCGTGGTGCTCCTGGATCACGAACGTGGGGCTGTCCTGACCGGTCGGGGCGCCGCCGAAGGGCTCCGGCGTCCTCGACGCGGAGCGCTTGGCGCGGTAGGTGTCGAGCCGGTCCCCTTCGACAGGATCACGGGGCGAGGAGGGCTCGCCGGGCGCGGACGACGACATCGCCAGATCGGCCAACGGATCCTTGCGGCGCTTCATCCGTGCGAGGACCTCGTCCATCGTGAGCTGGCGCAGGCCGTCGCCGAGCTCGCGCCAGGTGCGTGGGACGGCGACCCGGGGCGTGGTCGTGCCGCGCAGGGAGTAGGGCGCGACGGTGGTCTTGTTGCCGTTGTTCTGGCTCCAGTCGACGAGGACCTTGCCGCTGCGAGCGCTCCGGCTCATCGAGCTCACGACGAGCTCGGGCAGCTCGGACTCCAGGGCCCGGGCGATCTGGTGGGCGAACTCGTTGGCGTAGTCGGAGTCGTGGGTGCCGTCGAGGGGGGCGTAGAGGTGGATGCCCTTGCTGCCGCTCGTGACAGGGACGGTCGTCAGACCCAGCCCGCCCAGCATCGAACGGGCCCGTCGGGCCACCTCGACGCACTCCGGAAGGCCGGCGCCCGGTCCGGGGTCGAGGTCGAGCACCAGACGGTCGGGGTGCTGCGGGGTCCCGTGGGCGTCGACGCGCCACTGGGGCACGTGCAGCTCGAGCGCGGCCACCTGTCCGGCCCAGGCCAGGCCCGCGGCATCCGTCATGACGGGGTAGGTGTTGGTGTGGTCGCGGTGCTCGATCTCGACGCGGCGGATCCACGGGGGCGCCGAAGCGGGCAGGTTCTTCTCGAAGAAGGCGTCGCGGGGGTCGTCGTCCGTGCCGACGCCGTCGACCCATCGCTTACGGGTCACGATGCGGCCGTCGATGTGGGGCAGGAGGTGCGGGGCGATCGCCTGGTAGTAGGCGATGACGTCTGCCTTCGTCGTCCCCGTCGCGGGGTAGACGACCTTGTCGGGGTGCGTCAGACGCAGGCGATGTCCGGAGACCGAGACAGTCTCGGTCGTCTCGCCGGCCATCGTGCTCCTCTGTCTGGTGGACGTTCCCCGTCGCAGGTCGTGTACCCGCCCGGTCTGCGGCGAAACCCCGAAAACGTCACCATGTAGTCCGAAGGAACCACCCGGCATGGGAGGGATTAACCGGTTGGGCCTTGCGCAAGTCGCTGAAGGGTGCCACTGTGGTTCAGCCGGTTGAGCAGAAGCCAGCAATGGATCGAGACCCCAGGAGGGTCATCGTGAATTCTGCTCCCGTACGCATCGCACCGATCCACATCGACGTCACCGCCTCCCAGCTCCAAGCCGCTGCCGCCGCACAACCCACCGAACGAGCATTCCTCGAGGACGAGGTCGCACGACGCCACCTCGGCCTCGCCCGGCACCTCGCCGGTCGGTACGCCGGCCGCGGGATCGACCGCGACGACCTCGTCCAGGTCGCCAACTTCGCCCTGGTCAAGGCGATCCGAGGGTTCCACCACGACCGCGGCGAGTTCGTCCCGTTCGCGACCGTCACGATCCTTGGCGAGATCAAGAAGCACTTCCGCGACCACGGCTGGGGAGTTCGTCCCCCGCGTCGCATCCAGCAGCTGCAGGCTGACATCACGGCCGCGTCCGAGTTGCGCCTCCAGTCAGATTCGCGCACACCGCTCGTCTCCGACCTCGCTCGCGATCTCGGTGCCGAGGAGGTCGACGTCCGTGAGGCGATGGCCGCCCGGGGCTGCTTCTCGCCGACGTCGCTCGACCAGCCGGTGCGCGAGGATGGCCAGCCACTGGGCGAGACGCTCAGCTGGACCGAGACGTCCTACGCCTTCATCGACGACTGGGTCACGGTCGGGCCGCTGTGCGACGCGCTGAGCGTCGACGAGCGCGAGCTGCTGCGACTGCGCTTCGTCGAGGACCGCACTCAGCAGGAGATCGCCGACATCGTGGGCGTCAGCCAGATGCAGGTGTCGCGTCGCCTGTCGAAGCTGCTCGACCAGCTGCGGGCCAAGGCCGAGCTGTCGGAAGCCGCGTAGGGCTCAGGCCGGTCCGCGATGGCGGGCCGGCTCGAACGTTCGGGACGCGAACGACGGCGCAGACGTCCACACCGGCTGGTGCCCGATCTCGTCGACGATGGCCGTGGCGAGCGCACCGGGCTCGGGGGCTGATACGGCCTCGGTCGGATCGACCAGCGGGGCGTGCCAGATGACGGAGACGTGGTGATGCTCGCCGCAGTCGTGGCAGAGCCGCTGGAGGTGGGTCGTGCTCCGGTCGTCACCGGACGTCTCGGCGACCACGACGACGTGGGCGGCCGGACCGTCGATGCGGGCGAGGTCCTCGATGGCGCGGGTGCCGGCGCGGCTGTCGACCCGGACGATCGCGTGGGACGCCGAGTTGAGCCAGCCGGTCGGAATCGTGACGGTGTGGGTGCTGCAACCACGGCGATCCAGCTCCTGGCTCAGTGCGGCATCGAGCACGTCGCGGTCACCGAACACGGTGACGGTGGGACCTGAGAGCTGGAGATCAGTGGTCATGAGGCCTTCCGTCCATCGTCGACCGACGGAAAGAGTGCTGGGTGTCGGTACGACAGAATATGATTCCGTCAGTGGTGGTCCGTTGCGGACGTACCCTCGACCCGCTGGGTCAAACGACATGACGCAGGCGGTTCGCTCGGATGCGACAGGGCAGGAAGTGACCATGAGCAGCTTGGAAGTGACGACGGAAGAGTCACCGGTGGAGACATCGACGTTCTTCTCGCAGATGGCCCTCGACCTGCACGAGGCACCCACGGCCGAGATCACGATCGAGCTCATCGCCGAGTACGCCCAGCTGGCCACGAGCTGCGACGACGCCGGCATCATGCTCGTCCATGCCCGCCACCAGATCGAGACCGCAGCAGCGACCGCCCAGCGGGTCGGCGAGTCGCACAACCTGCAGATCGTCCATGACGAAGGGCCGTGCCTCGACGCGATCGAGGGAGAGCCCGTCTACCTGTCGCATGACGTCAGCGTCGACGACCGCTGGCCCAGCTGGGGTCCGGCCGTCGCAGGGCTGGGCATCCGGAGTGCCCTGAGCCTGCGCCTCGAGACCAGGACCCGGCGGTACGGTTCGCTCAACCTCTACGCCGAGAAGATCGATGCCTTCGACGACGACGACCTCGCGGTCGCGACGATCTTCGTCCGGCATGCCTCCGTCGCCCTGGCCAACGCGCACAATGAGGAAGGTCTTCAGATCGCGATCGATGCTCGACGCCTCATCGGGCAGGCGCAGGGCATCCTGATGGAGCGGTACGACCTCGACGCCGATCGAGCTTTCGAGTTCCTGCGGCGTCAGTCGCAGGCCCACAACGTCAAGCTGCGGCACGTCGCCGAGTGGGTCGTCGAGCACCGCAACTCGCCCGACGCCGCGTTCTCCACCTCGGACAGCCAGCAGCCCGGAGTCAGCTGACCTTCCTGGTCGGCTTCTTCGCAGCCTTCTTGGTGGTCTTCCTCGGTGCAGCCGTCTTCTTCGCGGGTGCACTCTTCGCGCCGGCGGCCTTCTTGCGGTCGATGCTGCGCTTGAGGGCCTCCATCAGGTCGACGACCTCCCCGGCATCGTCACCCTCGGCCTCGCCGAACGTCGCGTCCGTGTCGAGCGCGTCGCCGTCCTTGAGCTTCGCCTCGACCAGGGTGCGCAGCTGCTCCTGGTAGTCGTCGGTGAAGGCGGCGCTGTCGAAGTCGCCAGCGAGGGAGTCGACCAGCTGGGCGGCCATGTCGCGTTCCTTCTGGCTGATCCGCGGCACCTGCTTCAGCACGTCGAAGGCGGGCTCGCGCACCTCGTCGTCCCAGAGCAAGGTCTGCAGCATCAGGACGTCGCCGCGCACGCGCAGCGCGGCGAGCCGGGTCTTCTGGCGCAGGGCGAACCGGACGATTGCGGTGCGATCGGAGTCCTCGAGGGCGCGCCGCAGCAGGGTGTACTGCTTCAGGGTCTTCTCGTCGGGCTCGAGGTAGTAGCTGCGGTCGAGGCGCAGCAGATCGACCTGGTCGGACGGGATGAACTCGACGACCTCGATCTCGTGGCTGCGCTCGGCCGGCAGGGACGCGAGATCCTCGTCGGTCAGGACGACGGTCTGATCGCCGTCGTCGTACGCCTTGTCGATGTCGCCGTAGTCGACGACCTTGCCGCACACCTCGCACCGGCGCTGGTATCGGATGCGGCCACCGTCCTTGGCGTGGACCTGGTGCAGGGAGACGTCATGGCTCTCGGTGGCGCTGTAGACCTTGACCGGCACGCTGACCAGCCCGAAGCTGATGGCGCCCTTCCAGATGGATCGCATGGTCCATTGGAACGCCGCAGACCCCGGAGTGCAACGGGGGCGTCAGCGGCCGAGGAAGCGGCGCCTCGCGGGAGCGTCGTCGTCCTTCGGGATCTCCACGAACCCCGGGTCGTACGGTTCGAGCCCCGCCTCGACGCGAGGCCGCAGGGCTGCCGCGGCGGCCGCGGGATCGTCGAAGGGGATGCCGGCGAGCTGGTTGGGGGAGTAGCGCCACCACTGCAGGTCGACGAGCTCGTCGCGGACCTCGTCGGGCAGCCGCTTCTTGATCACCTTCGCCGGCAGCCCGCCGCAGATCGTGTACGGCGGCAGGTCCTTCGTGACCACGGCGTTGGCGGCCACGATGCATCCGTCGCCGATCGTCACGCCGCGCAGCACCACGACCCCCGCACCCAGCCACACGTCGTTGCCGATCCAGGCGCGGTCGGGCCCGACGCTGCGGAACGACTGACGTCCGCCGGCCTCCGGATCGATGACCTCGGACCCGGCCGCGGCGGGGTGCCAGCCCCAGGTGGCGTGCTTGTACTGGAACGCCGAGACGCCCATCCAGGTGAGCGGGTGGCCCGTGGCGCCGATCGTCGAGTTGTTGCCGATCTCGCTGAACCGGCCGATGTCGGCGGCCTGCACCTCGACGTGCTGGCCGAACTCGGTGAAGCAGCCGACCCGGGTGTCCGATCGCAGGAGCAGCCGGCCGAGGACGCGCACAGGCGGCTCGACCAGGAGACGGGAGGCGCCGACGCGCTGGACGTGCTGGGCGCCGCGGATGTGCTCGACCACTCCCGGAGACTATCGTCAGACTGTGACTCGCCTCTGGTATGGACTCATCGCGGCACTCGCCGCGTTCGCGCTCGTCGGTCAGGCGGTGCTCACGATCGACCGTGATCGCTCGTTCGTGAACTACGTCAGCTACTTCACGATCGAGTCCAACATCCTGGTGCTGATCACCTCGGTGCTGCTCGCGCAGCGTCCTGACCGGGGCGGGACGGCGTTCGGCATCCTGCGGCTGGGCAGCCTCGTCGCGATCACGGTGACGGGCCTCGTCTACGCCACGATCCTGGCCGGCAACGGTGACTTCCAGGGCATCGAGTGGTGGTACGACAAGATCTTCCACTACGTCGTCCCGGTGATGTCGGTGATCGGGTTCCTGCTGCTGCGGCCCCGCACCCGCCTCGATCGCTCGGCGATGTGGTTCCTGGTGTTCCCGGCGGTCTGGGTCGGCTACACGCTCGTACGGGCAGAGGTGGCCGAGCCGGTCTTCGCGCTGACGTCGACCACGACGGGCCCCGTGCCGTACGGCTTCCTGGACGTCGCCGATCATGGCGCGGCCACGGTTTCCATCATCTGCGTCGGGTTAACTGCTGTATTCGTCGCCATTGGCGCGCTCTATCTCCGAATCAGTCGTCCGGACGCCTCTCGCCTGTAACGTCGGAGCATGACGATCGACCGCTCCCGGCTCGCGCACCTCCTCGATCGTGAGCGGGCGACGTTCGCCGATCGCAATCCCCGGTCCGCGGAGCTCTACGCGGGTGCGACGCACCTGTTCGGCAGCGTGCCGATGACGTGGATGAACAAGAACGCCGCGGGCTTCCCGCTGTACGTCGAGCGGGCCCGCGGCAACCGGGTCTGGGACGTCGACGGTCACGAGTACGTCGACTTCGCGCTGGGTGACACCGGTGCGATGGGCGGTCACTCGCCGCAGCCGACCCTGGATGCCGTGACGCACCGGATGAGCACGCTGGGTGGACTCACGACGATGCTGCCCACCGCCGATGCCGAGTGGGTCGGTGCCGAGCTGACCCGCCGGTTCGGGCTCACCCGCTGGAGCTTCTCGCTGACGGCGACCGATGCCAACCGGTGGGCGATCCGCCTAATGCGGGCGCTGACCGGCCGGCCGAAGATCCTGGTCAACGCCTACTGCTACCACGGCAGCGTCGACGAGTCACTGATCGTCGTCGGGCCCGATGGCGAGGGCATGATGCGTCCGGGCAACGTCGGAGCGCCCGTCGACGTGACGGTCACGAGCCGGGTCGCGGAGTTCAACGACCTCGCAGGTCTCGAACGCCAGCTCGCCCACGGGGACGTCGCCGCCGTGCTGATGGAGCCGGCGCTGACCAACATCGGCATCGTGCTGCCCGAGGAGGGCTACCTCGCCGGGGTGCGCGAGATCTGCACCCGCACCGGCACGCTGCTGATCATCGACGAGACCCACACCTTCTCGGCCGGACCCGGCGGAGCCACCGCGCTCTGGGGGCTGGAGCCGGACGTCCTCGTGATCGGCAAGGCCATCGGCGGCGGCATCCCCTGCGGGGCGTACGGGCTGTCCGAGGAGCTGGCGGCCCGGGCGCAGGGACGCACCGACCTCGACCTCGTCGACATGGGCGGCGTCGGCGGCACGCTGGCCGGCAACCCCGTCTCTGTCGCGGCCATGCGGGCTACGCTCGAGCACGTGCTCACCGAGGAGGCGTTCGACCAGATGGTGCGCACCGCCACGGCGTTCACCGAGGGCGTCGAGGCAGCGATCGCACGTCACGGTCTGCCGTGGTCGGTCAGCCAGCTGGGCGCGCGCACGGAGTACCGCTTCGCGTCGCCAGCGCCGCGCAACGGCGCCGAGTCGGCCGCCGCCCAGGATGATCATCTCGAGGACTACCTGCATGTGTTCCTCGCCAACCGTGGGGTACTGCTGACCCCGTTCCACAACATGGCGCTCATGTCGCCGCAGACCTCGCTCGCCGATGTCGAACGGCACCACGAGGTCTTCGAGGAAGCCCTCACCGCCCTCACCACCGAAGAAGGAGCCATCTCATGACCAGCCCCGCCTACCAGGTGACTGACCCCTCCACCGGCGAGGTCGTCGAGACGTTCGACCACGCCAGCGACGCCGAGATCGAGGCGGCGCTGACGGCGTCCGCGACGGCCTACGCCGGGTGGAAGGACGTCCCCATCGAGGAGCGGGCCGTCGTGGTCAAGCGGGTGGCGGCGCTGTTCGCCGAGCGGGCCGACGAGCTCGCCGCGCTGGCCAACACCGAGATGGGCAAGCCGGTGTCAGAAGGCGTCGAGGAGGCCGAGTTCTGCCAGGCGATCTTCGACTACTTCGCCAACGAGGGTCCGGGGCTCGCGGCGGACATGGAGATCAAGAGCATCTCGGGCGGCCGCGCCGTCGTCCAGAAGCTGCCGGTCGGACCGCTCCTCGGCATCATGCCGTGGAACTTCCCGTTCTACCAGATCGCCCGCTTCGCGGCCCCCAACCTGATGCTGGGCAACACGATCGTGCTCAAGCACGCCGAGTCGGTGCCGCGGTCGGCGCTGGCGGTCGAGCAGATCATGAAGGACGCCGGTGTGCCCGAGGGTGCGTACGTCAACGTGTTCGCGACGTTCGACCAGATCGAGACGATCATCGCCGACCCCCGCATCGCCGGGGTCTCGCTGACGGGGTCGGAGCGGGCGGGCGCGATCGTCGCCGCGCTGGCCGGCAAGAACCTCAAGAAGTGCGTGCTCGAGCTCGGTGGCTCGGACCCCATGATCGTCCTCGACACGGACGACATCGACTCCGTCGTCGGCGGTGCGTGGGACTTCCGGATGTACAACACCGGCCAGGCCTGCAACTCCAACAAGCGCATGATCGTCATGGACGACCTCTTCGACGACTTCGTCGGCAAGCTCACCGAGAAGGCGCTGGCTCTCGACACGTTCTCGCCGCTTTCGTCGCGCAAGGCTGCCGAGACGCTGGCCGAGCAGGTCGACGACGCCGTCGCGAAGGGCGCGACGCTGCACGCGGGAGGTGTGCTCAGCGACGGGCCCGACGCCCACTACTCGCCGGCGGTGCTGACCGGCATCACCCAGGACATGCGGGCCTACCGCGAGGAGCTGTTCGGGCCGGTCGCGGTCGTCTACTCCGTGGGTTCGGACGAGGAGGCGCTGGCTCTCGCCAACGACACGTCGTACGGGCTGGGTGGTTCGGTGTTCTCGGCCGACCCCGCGCGCGCCGAGAAGATTGCCCAGCGCCTCGAGGTCGGCATGGCCAACGTCAACACGACGGCCGGCGAAGGCGCCGACATCCCGTTCGGCGGGGTCAAGCGCTCAGGCTTCGGCCGCGAGCTCGGGCCGCTCGGCATGGACGAGTTCGTCAACAAGCGGATGTTCTACGTCGCCGACTAGTCCCCCAAGAAGTCGGCATTTGCGTACGGGCCCGCGGCGCCCGTTGAGTACACAAGTGCCGACATCTGGGTTCAGTCCTCCGGCCAGGCCACGCTGAGGTACTGGGTCTCCTGGAACTCCTCGAGACCCATCCGCGCGCCCTCGCGGCCGATGCCGCTCTGCTTCATGCCGCCGAACGGGGCGGCCGGGTCCGAGACGAGCCCGCGGTTGATGCCTATCATCCCGGCCTCGATCGATTCGCCGAGGCGCATGCCGCGCTGCAGCTCGCCGGCGTAGACGTACGCGGCCAGCCCCATCTCGGTGTCGTTGGCGTAGCCGATGACCTCGTCGTCGGTGGTCCAGGTGACGATCGGTGCGATGGGACCGAAGATCTCCTCGTGGACGATCTCGGCGTCGGCGGGGACACCGGTGAGAACCGTCGGCGGGAACCAGAAGCCCTTCGACCCGCCCGCGGGGACGGGCGCCTGGTGGGCGACCTTCGCGCCGGCCTCGATCGCGCCGGCGAGCAGGGCGTTGGTCGCGTCCACGGCCTTGGCGTTGATCAACGGTCCGATGTCGGCGCCGTCGACTGCCGGTCCGACGGTGAGCGCCTCGACCTTCGCCCCGAGCTTGGCGGTGAACTCCTCGGCGACGTCGGCGTGGACGTACAGGCGGTTGGCCGCGGTGCACGCCTGGCCACCCCCGCGGAACTTGGCGACCATCGCGCCCTCGACGGCGGCGTCGATGTCGGCGTCCTCGGTGACGATGAACGGGGCGTTGCCGCCCAGCTCCATCGACGAGTTCACGACTCGGTCGGCGGCCTGCTTGAGCAGCACCTGGCCGATGCCGGTCGACCCGGTGAACGAGATCTTGCGGACGCGGGAGTCCTCGAGCCAGGTCGTGACGATCTTGCCGGCCGAGCTGGACGGCACGATGTTGACGACGCCGGCGGGCACGCCCGCCTCGACCATGAGCTTCGCGATCGCGAACGCCGTCAGGGGCGTCTCGGACGCCGGCTTGATGACGACGGTGCAGCCGGCGGCCAGGGCCGGGGCGATCTTGCGGGCGGCCATCGCGGCCGGGAAGTTCCAGGGCGTGACGAGCGCCGCGACACCGACGGGGTGGTGCGTGACGACGGTCCGCGTCCCTCCGGCGGGAGCGCTGCCGTAGTCGCCGCCCATGCGGACGCCCTCCTCGGCGAACCAGCGGAAGAACTCGGCGGAGTACGTCACCTCGCCCTTCGCGTCGGTCAGCGACTTGCCGTTCTCGGCGGCGATCAGCGCGCCGAGCTCGTCGCGGTCGCGGATCATGAGCTCGAACGTGCGGCGCAGGATCTCTCCGCGGTCGCGCGGGGCGAGCCGGCGCCAGCTCTTCAGGGCGGTGGCGGCGGCGTCGACCGCGGCGGTCGCGTCGCAGACGCCACCGTTGGAGACGGGGCGGATGGCCTCGCCGGTCGCGGGGTCGACGACGTCGAACGTCCCGTCCGCGCCGGGCAGCCACTGGTTGTCGATGAAGACGTCTGCGGCGGTCATGCGTTCTCCTTCAGGATCTGGTCGACGATCGCGAGGCCCTCGGTGAGGAGCTCGTCGCTGATCGCCAGTGGTGGCAGGAACCTCAGGACGTTGCCGAAGGTCCCACACGTCAAGACAATCACGCCGGCCTGATGGGCGCCGGTCGCGACGGCCCTGGCGAGATCGGCATCGGGCTCGTCGGTGCCGGACTTCACGAGCTCGACGGCGATCATGGCGCCGCGCCCGCGGACGTCGCCGATGCGGTCGTCATCGGCCTGGAGGCGGTGCAACGTGCCGAGCATCAGTCGTCCGATCTGGCCGGCGCGCTCGACCAAGCCGTCGGCCTCGATGGTCTCGATCGTGGCCAGGGCGGCCGCGCAGGCCAGCGGGTTGCCGCCGTACGTGCCGCCGAGCCCACTGACGTGCGAGGCGTCCATGATGTCGGCGCGCCCCGTGACGGCCGACAGGGGCAGTCCGCCGGCGATGCCCTTGGCGGTCACGATCAGGTCGGGGACGACACCCTCGTGGTCGCACGCGAACATCGCGCCGGTGCGGGCGAAACCGGTCTGCACCTCGTCGGCGACGAAGACGACGCCGTTGGCGGTGCACCACTGCGCGATCGCCGGCAGGAACCCGTCCGCGGGGACGACGAATCCTCCCTCGCCCTGGATCGGCTCGATCACGACGGCGGCGAGGTTGTCGGCGCCGACCTGCTTCTCGATGACCGTGATCGCGCGCCGCGCGGCCGTGGCACCGTCCACGGCCTTCTCGTCCCGGTAGGGGTACGACATCGGCGCGCGGTAGACCTCGGGGGCGAACGGGCCGAACCCACTCTTGTAGGGCATCGACTTCGCCGTCATGGCCATGGTGAGGTTGGTGCGCCCGTGGTACGCGTGGTCGAACACGACGACGGCCTGCCGCCTGGTGTGGGCGCGGGCGATCTTGATGGCGTTCTCGACGGCCTCGGCGCCCGAGTTGAACAGGGCCGACCGCTTCTCGTGAGTGCCGGGCGTCAGGCGGTTGAGGGCCTCGGCGACGGCGACGTAGCCCTGGTACGGCGTGACCATGAAGCAGGTGTGGGTGAACGCCTCGACCTGCGCCTGCACCGCCTCCACGACCCGGGGTGCGCTGTTGCCGACCGTCGTGACGGCGATGCCCGAGCCGAGGTCGATGAACGTGTTGCCGTCGACGTCCTCGACCACGCCCCCGCCTGCCCGGGCCGCGAACACCGGCATCGTGGTGCCGATGCCTCGCGCCACGGCGGCGTCCTTGCGGGCCATGAGCTCGATGGAGCGTGGGCCGGGGATGGCGGTGGCGAGGTGGCGACGTTGCTCGAGACGGGTTGACATGCCTCCATTCTGCGACCGGGGCCCTATGCCGTCCAATACTCAGAACTGATCAAGGCTATGCTCTTCAGGCATGGAACTGCGGACGCTCGGGTACTTCGTCGCGGTGGCCGAGAGCGGATCGGTCAGCGCTGCCGCCGACACCGTCCACGTCACACAACCGGCCATCTCCCGGCAGCTCCGACAGCTGGAGCGCGACCTCGGCGTCGACCTGTTCGACCGTCGGGGCGGACGGTTGACGCTCAGCGCCGCCGGGCGCGAGTTCCTCCCCCACGCGCAGGACGTGCTGCGTCGGGCCGACGGTGCGCGGGCCGCCGCGAGGTCGTTCGGCGCCGGCCGGCTCGAGCGCCTGACGATCGCCGCGCCGACCACGACGTTGACCGACGTCATCGCACCGTTCCTGGCGACGCTGGGACCTGACGACCCGATGCCGACGGTGTTCGAGTCCGATCCGGGGGCCGCGTACGACGCTCTGCGCAGCGGGGCCGACCTGGCCATCGTGACGGAGCCGCCGCGGTCGCCACTGGCCAGTGCGCCGATCGCGGTGCTGCCGGTCTGGGCCTACACGTCCGCAAGCAGGGGGATCGGCGACGCCGTCTCCGTGCGCTCACTGGTCGAGGAGACCCTGCTGGTGCTGACGCCCGGGTTCAAGCCGCGCCAGATCCTCGACCGGGCGCTCGAGGATGCCGGCCTCGCGGCGGTGCACGTCGTCGAGTGCAGCAACCCACAGGTCGCCCAGGCGTTGGCCGCCGCGGGGCGGGGCGTCGCCGTCGTGACCGACGATCCACGCTTTGGTCTGGAGCGGGCGGAGATCATCGGCCCGGACGGACCGTTGCGGATCGAGCTGTTCGCGGCCTGGGAGCCGCAGCACCACGCCGCAGCCACGCTGGCGCAGCTGGCCGAGCGGTTGCAGACGTTCTGCGTCAAGCGCTACGGCGCGGACGTGGCGCCGGACTGAACGGTGAGACGACCCTCGCGGTCGGCCTTGCGCTCGAACCAGACCGTCGCGAACGGCGGGATGCTGGCGGCGAGGGCGATGACGAGCGTGCGGCCGTCCCAGCGGAAGACGCGCCATGACACGAGGCTCGCGATGACGTAGAGCACGAAGACGCCGCCGTGGATCGGACCGGCGACGGGCACGCCGCCCTCGGCCAGTCCGAACGGCTCGGCGTCGAGGACCCACTTGAAGAACATCGCGACCAGCAGGAGGCCCCAGCTGAAGGCTTCGGCGATGGCGATGGAGCGGAAAACGGTACGGACGGTGGCGGGATTCACGTCACCACGCTACCCGTGTAACCGCAATGAAATGCCGACCGGTGAGAATGGTCATATGGCATTCCTGCTGCGCGTCGAGCTTCCTGACGTGCCCGGATCACTCGGCGCGCTGGCCACGGCGCTCGGTGGTGCGGGTGCGGACATCGAGGCGATCGAGATCGTCGAGCGTCGTTCCGACGGCAAGGTCGTCGACGACGTGCTGCTCGAGCTGCCGCCCCAGGTCATGCCCGACGCGCTGATCACCGCCTGCCACCAGCTCGACGGCGTCACGGTCGACTGGATCTCGCGCTACAACGCTGGCGCCAACCTGAGCATGGACCTCGAGGCTGTCGAACGCTTCACCAACGATCCGGCCCACGCCATCGCGGAGCTCGTCGAGGTCATCCCGGCGACGTTCCGCACCGACTGGGCCATGGCCCTGGACCAGGTCGACGGCCGGACGCACGTCCTGGCGAAGTCGTCGACCGCGCCGAAGCTCGTTGCCGAGGCGTCCGAGTGGCTGGGGCTGCGCCGGGCCAAGGTGCTGCGGGAGGTACCGGAGTGGGACTCGACCGTCCTCGCCGCGACGCCCGCCAGCGACCGCGCGGGCAGCACGTTCGTCGTGGTGGTCGGACGCCATGGGGGACCGGAGTTCCTCACGTCGGAGATCGCCCGGCTGGGGCACATGGTCTCGTTGGCAGCGTCCGTCCAGACTGTCTGACGACGCAGTTTCCCAGGAGAACCTGGGAATCCTGCACATGACACCGGGTGCAACCGGGGGGACGTGACAGGCAACAGCGTGATCCCAGGAAGCTTCCGGGGTTCTCCTGGGAATCAGCAGCAGGTCAGTCGACGGCCTTGGTCTCCACGACGTGCGCGTGGTGGAAGCGTCCGAGGGCTTCGACCTCGCGCTCCATGCCGGGCACGGCCTTGGACGCCAGGCGCTTGAGCACCGGCCACGCCGCCGGCGAGTTGACGAACGATTTGGTCCAGTTGGAGACGAGGACGTTCTTGGGCACGTAGACGCGCCCCTTGCGCTTCGCGAAGCCCTGCAGGATGAGGTCGACGCACTCCTCGACGCTCGTGGTGCCGTTCGCGGGCCAAGGCAGCTTCTTGCGGATCTCGCGGAACGTCGGCAGGTCCTTCTCGGCGTTGCGGACGATGTCGGTGTCGATCCAGGAGGGGTGGCACACGCCGACGTCGATGCCGAGGAACGCGACCTCCTGCTTGTAGGCCATGCCGAGCGACTCGGCGCCGGCCTTGCTGGCGTTGTATGACGCCAGCCCGGCCAGCGGGGTGAAGGACGCCTGCGAGGCGACGACCAGCGCATAGCCCTTGGTCGTGGCCAGGTGGGGCGTCGCGTACTTGAGGGTGCGGAAGACGCCGTTGATGTTGATGTCGACGACGCGCTCGAACGCGCTGTCGTCGATCTGGCGGACCGTGCCGTACGACGCGATGCCGGCATTGGCCAGCACGTGGTCGAGGCGACCGAAGTGGGCGGCGGCAGCATCGATCGCGGCGGCGACCGCGGCGCTGTCACGCACGTCGGCCTCCCACCAGGCGGCGGCGTCACCGAGCTCGTCGGACAGCCCTGCGAGCAGCTCGGGCTCGAGGCCGACGAGGGCGACCCGTCCGCCGCGGGCGACGTAGCCGCGCGCGACACCGGCTCCGATGCCTCGTGCTGCGCCGGTGATGAGAGCGACCTTGCCGCTGAATGTCTGTGCCATGACAGTCAAGATACCGCCGGTATCTGAAATGTGCCATGGCCGGTGTCACATCGGCGGTGGCGGCGAGCGGCCGGTAGCCTGCCGCCATGAGTGCCCTCCCCTCCGTCTCCGACACGTTCGACCCGTCCGCCTGGCGGGAGGTCCCCGGATTCGAGGGCCTGACCGATCTCACCTACCACCGTGCGGTCGAGCACGGCACGGTCCGCATCGCGTTCGACCGTCCTGACATCCTCAACGCCTTCCGGCCGCACACCGTCGACGAGCTGCTCCTCACGTTGGAGCACGCCCGTACCTCCGCCGATGTCGGGTGTGTCCTGATCACGGGCAACGGACCCAGCCCGAAGAACGGCAAGCACTCCTTCTGCACGGGCGGTGACCAGCGCATCCGCGGCAAGGCCGGCTACCAGTACGAGGAGGACGGTCACACCGAGGAGGCAGCCCCGCCCAACCCCATCGACAAGGCACGGCTGGGACGCCTGCACATCCTCGAGGTGCAGCGGCTCATCCGCTTCATGCCGAAGGTCGTCATCGCGGTGGTTCCGGGCTGGGCGGCCGGCGGCGGGCACAGCCTGCACGTCGTCGCCGACCTGACCCTCGCGAGCGCGGAGCACGCACGCTTCAAGCAGACCGATGCCGATGTCGGCAGCTTCGACGGCGGCTACGGCTCGGCCTACCTGGCTCGTCAGGTGGGCCAGAAGATCGCCCGGGAGATCTTCTTCCTGGGGCAGGAGTACTCGGCCGAGGAGGGTGTGCGGATGGGCACCGTCAACCGCGCTGTCCCGCACGCAGAGCTCGAGGCGACGGCACTGGAGTGGGGCCGCCTCGTCAACGGCAAGAGCCCGACGGCGCAGCGGATGCTGAAGTACTCCTTCAACATGATCGACGACGGTCTGGTGGGCCAGCAGGTGCTGATGGGCGAGACGACCCGGCTGGCGTACATGACGGACGAGGCGCAGGAGGGCCGCGACCAGTTCCTCGAGAAGCGCGACCCCGACTTCAGCGCCTACCCCTGGTACTACTGAACCCCGACGGAGATCCCGATGACAGCGAACGACCACCCGCTCTGGGCCCTGCAGCGTCGCCTGGTGCAGGACCACGCCTTCACCGACCTGACGCACGCGTTCCACCCCGGCCAGCCGCACTTCCCGGCGTTCCCCGACGAGGAGCGCACCCAGCCGTTCGACGTCGAGCGCGGCGAGGGCTTCACCGTCCACCACTACTCGCTGGTCGGCCAGTGGGGCACGCACGTCGACCCGCCGTCCCACTTCGTCGCCGGCGCCCGCACCCTGGACGAGATCCCGGTGGAGCAGATGATCCTGCCGCTCGTCGTCCTCGACATCTCCAACCGGGTGCGCGCCGATCCCGACACGGTGCCCACGCTCGACGACGTCTCGCGGTGGGAGGAGCGCAACGGGCCGATGCCCGCCGGCTGCTTCGTGGCGCTGCGCACCGACTGGTGGAAGAAGTGGCCCGACGGCCCGGCGATGGCCAACCGCGACGCCGACGGCATCAGTCACGCGCCCGGCTGGTCGCGGGACGTCCTGCTCGACCTCGTGGAGCGGGTCGGCGTCACGGCGGTCGGCCACGAGCAGACCGACACCGATCCCGGCAGTGCCACGTCCGCGGGCGACTACGGGCTCGAGCTGCTCCTGCTGGAGCACGACCGGTGGCAGATCGAGCTGATGGCCCATCTCGACGAGGTGCCGGAGGCCGGCGCGCTGATCGTCGCCTCCTGGCCGAAGCCGCTTGGCGGGTCGGGCTTCCCGGCCCGGGTGTTCGCGATCCACGGCGGATGACGGCCCGCCGGCGACCGTGCCACTGGGTGAGACACCCGTCTCACCCGGTGGTCGGTGAGGTGACGAACAGATAGCGTTCGCCGGATGAGCGTCGTCGGAGTAGTCACTGAGTCGGTGCCGGGCGAGACCCGGGTGTCCGCCACGCCTGAGACCGTGGGCAAGCTGATCGGTCTCGGGTACGAGGTCGTGGTCGAGTCGGGTGCGGGGCAGAAGGCCTCCTTCACGGACGAGGCGTACACCTCGGCGGGCGCCGCGATCGGCGCCGCGGCGGACGTGTGGCGCAGCGACATCGTGTTCAAGGTCAACGCGCCCAGCGTCGCCGAGATCGCGCTGCTCGCCGACGGTGCGACTCTCATCAGCCTGATCAGCCCGGCCCTCAACCCCGAGCTGGTCGAGCAGCTGTCGGCCCGTCCGATCACGGTGCTCGCGATGGACGCCGTCCCGCGCATCTCGCGGGCCCAGTCGATGGACGTGCTCAGCTCGATGGCCAACATCGCCGGCTACCGCGCCGTCGTCGAGGCCGCCAACGTCTTCGGCCGCTTCTTCACCGGCCAGATCACCGCCGCCGGCAAGGTGCCGCCGGCCAAGGTGCTCGTCGCGGGCGTCGGCGTGGCCGGCCTCGCCGCGATCGGCACGGCCAACAGCCTCGGCGCGATCGTCCGGGCGACGGATCCCCGGGCGGAGGTCGCCGACCAGGTCAAGTCCCTCGGCGGCGACTACCTGGCGGTCGACGTCGAGACCGAGCAGTCGACCGACGGCTACGCCAAGGCCACGACCGACGCCTACAACGCCCGCGCCGCGGAGATCTACTCCGAGCAGGCCGCGGACGTCGACATCATCATCACCACGGCGCTGATCCCCGGACGCGCCGCCCCGATCCTCATCACCGAGGCCGACGTCGCCTCGATGAAGGCCGGCAGCGTCATCGTCGACATGGCCGCGGCCAACGGCGGCAACGTCGTCGGGTCGAAGCCCGGCGAGGCCGTCGTCACCGCCAACGGGGTGACCATCCTCGGCTACACCGACCTGGCGGGTCGCCTGCCCACGCAGGCCTCGCAGCTGTACGGCACCAACCTGGTCAACCTGATGAAGCTGCTGACCCCGGGCAAGGACGGCCAGCTCGTCCTCGACTTCGAGGACGTCGTGCAGCGCACCATCACGGTCGTCCGTGACGGCGAGACGACCTGGCCCCCGCCGCCCGTGCAGGTCTCGGCCGCCCCGGCCGTCGCCGCGCCCGTCGCCGCAGCGGCTCCCAAGCCGCCCAAGGTCGCCATGACGCAGCGCGCCAAGCTCTGCCTCGTCGGTCTCGGCATCCTCGCGCTGTTCCTGGTCAACGCCTACGCCCCGCCGCCGCTGCCCGAGCACTTCACGGTGCTGGTCCTCGCGGTCGTCATCGGCTACTACGTCATCGGCAAGGTGCACGATGCGCTGCACACGCCGCTCATGTCGGTCACGAACGCCATCTCCGGCATCATCGTCGTCGGCGCGATGCTGCAGATCGGCGTCGAGGGGTCGGAGAACGACACCATCATCCGGGTGCTCGCGTTCGTCGCGATCCTGCTCGCGTCCATCAACGTCTTCGGCGGCTTCGCCGTCACCCGCCGCATGCTCAGCATGTTCTCGAAGTAACCGAGTCTCGAAGTAAGGGCTGAGTCATGGATTCCCAGAGCATCGCCACCGCGGCCTACATCGTCGCGTCCCTGCTGTTCATCCTGTCGCTGGCCGGCCTGTCGAAGCACGAGACGGCCAGTCAGGGCGTGCTGTTCGGCATCTCCGGCATGGCGATCGCGCTCGTCGCGACCTTCATCGTCGTGGCCGACCTCGCCGACACCACCTCGGTCGTGCTGCTGATCATCGCCGTCGCCATCGGTGCCGCGATCGGTCTCTGGCGCGCCCGCGTGGTCGAGATGACCGGCATGCCCGAGCTCATCGCGCTGCTGCACTCGTTCGTGGGTCTCGCGGCGGTGCTCGTGGGCTGGAACGGCTACCTCGAGCACCAGTCGTTCGCACTGCAGTCGCTGGAGGACATCCACAACGCCGAGGTGTTCGTCGGCGTCTTCATCGGCGCGGTGACGTTCACCGGCTCCATCGTCGCGTTCCTCAAGCTGTCGGCCCGCATCAAGTCCAACCCCCTCATGTTGCCGGGCAAGAACGTCATCAACCTGGGTGCCCTCGCAGCGTTCGCCGTGCTGACGACCTGGTTCGTCATCACGCCGAACCTGGGCCTGCTGATCGCCGTCACCGTCGTGGCGCTCGCGCTCGGCTGGCACCTCGTGGCCTCCATCGGCGGCGGCGACATGCCCGTCGTGGTGTCGATGCTCAACTCGTACTCTGGCTGGGCCGCGGCGGCGTCGGGCTTCCTGCTCAACAACGACGCGCTGATCGTGACCGGTGCACTCGTCGGCCCATCGGGTGCCTACCTGTCGTTCATCATGTGCCAGGCCATGAACCGCTCGTTCATCTCGGTGATCGCCGGCGGCTTCGGCATCGAGGCCGGGCCGGCCGAGGACAAGGACTACGGCGAGCACCGTGAGATCAATGCCGCCGACACCGCCGAGCTGCTCAAGAACGCCTCGTCGGTCATCATCACGCCCGGCTACGGCATGGCGGTCGCGCAGGCCCAGTACCCCGTCGCCGACCTCGTCCGCAAGCTCCGCGAGCGCGGTGTCGAGGTGCGCTTCGGCATCCACCCTGTCGCCGGCCGTCTGCCCGGACACATGAACGTCCTGCTGGCAGAGGCCAAGGTGCCGTACGACATCGTCCTCGAGATGGACGAGATCAACGACGACTTCAAGGACACCGACGTCGTCCTGGTCATCGGCGCCAACGACACCGTCAACCCCGCCGCGATGGACGACCCGACCAGCCCGATCGCCGGCATGCCGGTGCTGAAGGTCTGGGAGGCTCACGACGTCGTCATCTTCAAGCGATCGATGGCCACGGGCTACGCCGGCGTGCAGAACCCGCTGTTCTTCCGCGAGAACTCGCAGATGCTGTTCGGTGACGCCAAGGAACGCGTCGAGGACATCCTCAAGACGCTCTGAGTCAAGGCGCTGCACGTCACACCGCCAGGAGTGGCCGCAGAGGGTTGTGTTCACATACTCTCGGTATGGAGCAATCCCGCCGACATTGGAGCATCCCATGGACAAGCTCGACTACGACCGCCCGGACGACACCAAGGGCACCCGCGCCCTGATCTTCCTGGGCCTGGCCATCGCCGTCGTCACGATCTTCTACTTCGGCTACTACTCCTAGCGCTCCTTGATCCTGCCGAAAAGGCTTTTCGGCAGGATCGACGGGCGGATCAGTCGACCACGCCGTACAGCCGGTCTCCGGCGTCTCCGAGGCCCGGGACGATGTAGCCCAGGTCGTTGAGCTTCTCGTCGAGCGCGGCCGTCACCAGCGTCACCGGGACGCCGATGTCCTCGAGCTCGGCCTCGATGCGCGCGATGCCCTCCGGTGCGGCCAGCAGGGTGATCGCGATGATGTGGTCGGCTCCGCGCTTCACCAGGAAGTGGATCGCCGCGGCGAGCGAGCCGCCGGTCGCGAGCATCGGGTCGAGGACGTAGCACTGGCGGCCGGTCAGGTCGTCCGGCAGGCGCTCGGCGTACGTCACCGCCTCCAGCGTCTCCTCGTTGCGGACCATCCCGAGGAAGCCGACCTCGGCCGTCGGCAGCAGACGTTGCATGCCCTCCAGCATGCCGAGGCCGGCCCGCAGGATCGGCACGACGAGCGGCCGCGGATCGGCCAGCCGCACGCCGTGAGCGGTGGCCACGGGTGTCTGGACGTCGACCGGCACGACCCGCACGTCACGCGTGGCCTCGTAGGTCAGCAGCGTCACGAGCTCGTCGGTCAACCGGCGGAAGGTCGGTGAGTCCGTGGTGGCGTCGCGGAGCAACGTCAGCTTGTGCGAGATGAGCGGGTGATCGGCGACGTGAACCTGCATGTCACGAGACTAGCCGTGGCCGTGCATGGTCTGTCACCATCGCAGAGGAGACGTTCCCTACAGCGGTTCCCCCGAGTGGAGGCAGGCCATGGCCGAGGACGATGTCGACTTCGCCGTCGCCGCCTACCGCGACGAGGGCCAGTGGTGCGTCGTCGAGCTCAACCCGCACCTCGGCGAGAGCGTCGAGCACCTCAGCGAGGCGCTGACTCGCTTCCCGTCAGACGTCGGCGTGCTCGGGCTGGTCTCCATGAACGACGACTACTTCGTGATCCTGCGACGGTCCGGCACCCAGGTCAGGGTCATGCTGTCCGACGTCACGGCGGCCGAGGAGTGGCCGCTGGCCGGCACGGTCGCCGATCTGCTCGACCTGCCCGACCCGGAGGACGACGCACCGCAGGCCGTCGGCGACCTCGAGCTGCTGAGTGACCTGGGCATGACGGCCTTCGACCTGGGCTCGCTGTGCGATGACGACGACCTCTACCCCGAGGACGTCCTGCTCGATGTGGCGGAGCGGCTCGGGTTCGGTGTCGAGCTGGAGGCCGTGCTCGGGTGACGTACGACCTCTGGATGGGGGAGGCGCTCGACCTCGCCCGCTCGGCCGCTGCCGAGGACGACGTCCCGGTGGGTGCGCTCGTGATCGCCCCCGCCGGCGTCGTCATCGGCCGCGGGCGCAACACCCGCGAGCGGGACGGTGACCCGACCGGTCATGCCGAGGTGGTGGCGATCCGCGAGGCGGCCACCGCGATCGGCGAGTGGCGGCTCGAGGGCTGCACCCTGGTGGTGACGCTCGAGCCGTGCACGATGTGCGCCGGGGCGATCGTGGCGGCGCGGATCGAGCGCCTCGTCTTCGGTGCCTTCGACGACAAGGCCGGGGCGGTCGGGTCGTTGTGGGACGTCGTGCGTGACCGCCGGCTGAACCACCGTCCGGAGGTCGTCAGCGGCGTGCGGGCGGACGAGTCCGCGGACCTGCTGCGGGAGTTCTTTGCGCCGCACCGGTGATGACCCGCTGCCACGGGGAAGCATCGACGCAGCTGTCACGTTGACCACCCCGTGAGGCTCTCCCTGCTGGACCGGTCGCGGACGCGCGCCGGTCGGCCCGAGGCCGAGGGCCTGATCGGTTCGGTCGAGCGGGCCGTCGAGGCGGAGCGGCTCGGCTACAACCGGTTCTGGGTCGCCGAGCACCACGGCGTCCCCGGCATCGCCAGCGGGTCGCCGCCGGTGCTGCTCGCGGCGATCGGCGCCCGCACGAGACGCATCCGCATCGGTTCCGGCGGGGTCATGCTGCCCAACCACCAGCCACTCGTGGTGGCCGAGCAGTTCCTGATGCTCGAGGCGCTCCATCCGGGACGGATCGATCTCGGGATCGGCAGGTCGCTCGGCTTCACGGCTCCCGTGCGGGCGGCTCTCCGGCGCGACATCGATGCCGCTGACACGTTCGAGACAGACCTCGGCGAGCTGCGGATCCTGCTCGACGGCGAGGCCGCGGTGACCGCACATCCGGTCGCGCCGTCGTCCGTCCCGATCTCGCTGCTCGCCACCGGTCACGGCGTCGAGATCGCGGCCGGCCTGGGCCTGCCCGTCGTCATCGGCGGCCCGGCCCTCTGGAACGACGCGGGTGCCGAGGCCCTCGCCGCGTACCGGCGGGACTTCCGCCCCCACGCCCGGCGCCGGGGCGAGCAGGCGTCCGAGCCGTACGTCACGATCTCGCTCGACGTGACCGTGGCGGCTAGTGATGAGGCCGCCCGCGAGCTGGCGCTGCCGGAGGCATGGGCCATGGCGCGGTCGCGGCACACGGGCGAGTTCCCCCGCTGGAGTCGGTCGACTCCATCCGGGCCCAGCCGTGGACGACACAGCTGCGGCAGCGGGTCGACTCCTCGCTCGGCCAGGCCGTGGCCGGATCGCCGGCGACGGTCCGCCGGGTGCTCGACGACCTCGTTGCCCGCACGGGTGCCGACGAGCTGATGGCGTCCACCTCGACGTACGACCGCGACGACCTGTTCGCGTCCGACACGCTGCTGCGGGACCTCGTCACGGAATGAAGCGCCTGCGGGCCTCGTTGGCACAGGCATGACCCAGAACTCGTACGACTTCGCCGGCAAGACCGTCCTCGTCACGGGCGGAGGCACCGGCATCGGCAGGGCGATCGCGGTGGCCTTCCTGGACAACGGTGCCAACGTGGCCATCTCCGGACGCCGTGAGGCCAAGCTCGTCGAGGCCCTCGAAGGCAGGCCCGCCGACCGCACGCTCACGGTGGTGTCCGACGTGGGCAACCCGGACGACGCGAAGTCGCTCGCCCTCGACTACGGCGGCCGTGGGGTGCGGCTGAACGCGGTCGCGCCGTCGTTCACGCTGACGGAGATCACCGAGGGCATGGCCGACGACACCGATCTGATGGACAAGTTCACCAACCGCATCGCGCTCGGACGACCTGCCCGCCCCGACGACGTCGCCCCGGCGGTGCTGTTCCTGGCCAGCGAGGACGCTCGGTACATCACGGGCGCCGTGCTGACGGTCGACGGCGGGACGACGGCGTCGACGGGCCAGCCGCACCTCTGACCGGGGTGGAGTCGCGGGGAACACCCGACGTGGTAATCTAGTTTAAGATTCAACAAGCCGCGCCTCGACCCACCCGAGGCCGGTCGGAGGAGGTCATCATGGGCAGCATGCAGTTCGGCATCTTCAGCGTCGGCGACCTGACGGTCGACCCGACGAACGGCTCGATCCCGACCGAGAACGAGAAGCTCAAGGCGCTCGTGACGATCGCCAAGAAGGTCGAGGACATCGGCGGCGACGTCTTCGCCGTCGGTGAGCACCACGACTCCGGCTTCGTCCCCGGGGCGATCAGCACGCTGCACGCGTTCATCGCCGCGCAGACCGAGCGCATCATCCTGTCGACGTCGATCGCGCACATCACGACCAACGACCCGGTCAAGATGGCCGAGGACTACGCCACGCTGCAGCACCTCGCCGACGGTCGCGCCGACCTGGTCCTCGGCCGCGGCAACACCGGGCAGGTCTACCCGTGGTTCGGCAAGGACCCCTCCAAGGGCGTCGAGCTGACGATCGAGAACTACCAGCTGCTGCGCCGCCTCTGGGACGAGGACGTCGTCAACTGGGAGGGAAAGTTCCGCACCGCCCTGCAGGGCTTCACGTCGATCCCGCGCCCGCTCGACGGCGTCGCGCCGTTCGTCTGGCACGGCTCGATCCGCACGCCGGAGGTCGCGGAGATCGCCGCGTACTACGGCGACGGCTACTTCGCCAACAACATCTTCTGGCCGAAGGAGCACTACATCCGGCTGATCAACTTCTACCGGCAGCGTTACGAGCACTACGGCCACGGCACGCCCGAGCAGGCCGTCGTCGGCCTCGGCGGCCAGTTCTTCATGCGCAAGAACAGCCAGGACGCGATCAACGAGTTCCGGCCGTACTTCGACAACGCGCCCGTCTACGGGCACGGGCCGTCGCTCGAGGACTTCCAGGCGCAGACCCCGCTCGTGGTCGGCAGCCCGCAGGAGGTCATCGAGAAGACGCTGGCCTTCGCCGACTACTTCGGCGACTACCAGCGGCAGATGTTCCTCGTCGACCACGCGGGCCTGCCGCTCAAGACCGTCCTCGAGCAGCTCGACCTGCTCGGCGAGATCCTGCCGACGCTGCGCGCCGAGTTCGACGCGCGTCGTCCGGCCGGGGTCCCGGATGCGCCGACCCACGCCAACCGGGTCGCCGCTCGCGATGCCGCGCTCCTTGAGCCTGCTGCGCCTCCTGAGCCTGTCGAAAGGGCCACGTCATGACCACCGTCGTCGCGATCTCCGCTGGTCTCAGCGAGAGCTCGAGCACCCGCCTGCTGACCGACCGGCTCGTCGAGTCGCTCGGCCGGCAGTTCGGCGACGCGTCGATC
>JBKJIW010000054.1:0-61288 GCA_046598255.1 Aeromicrobium sp.
CAGCGGCAGGTCGGCTGTCTCCAGCAGCGTCACCGCACAGCCCATCCCCCGGGCGCTGGCAGCGATCTCCGAGCCGATCAGGCCTGCACCGACGATCACGATCGAGGCACCGGACTCCAGCTCGTCGCGCAGCGCCGGCACGTCGGCCAGGCCGCGCAGCGTCCGGATGCCGGCAGCCTGCCACGGGCTGCGTGCTCGTCCGCCCGTCGCGATGAGCAGCTGGTCGAAGCCCAGCGACTGCCCGTCGTCGAGCACGACGGTGCGCGAAGCGGCGTCGATCGCGGTCGTCGACCGCCCGGTGAGCAGCGTGACGTCCTTCTCGCCGAACCACTCGGCCTTCTTGATGCGGATCTCGTCGGCCGTCTTGTCGCCGCGGACGATCTCCTTGGAGACCGGGGGCCGGCGGTAGGGCAGCTCGGACTCGTCGCCCACCAGGTGGATCGAGCCCTCGTGGCCCGCCGCGCGCAGGGACGCCGCAGCGCTCACGCCCGCGATGCCGGCACCGATGATGACGGCGCGACTGGATCCCGTCACCGGACCATCAGAGCTCGACCATCACGAAGTCGGCCTTCGCCGCACCGCAGTCCGGGCACGTCCAGTCGTCGGGGATGTCGTCCCACTTGGTGCCCGGCGGGATGTCCTCCTCCGGCCATCCCTCGGCCTCGTCGTAGATGAATCCGCACTGCTGGCACTCGAACCGCTTCATGCGCTGTCCCCTCCGGATGCGTCCTGCGTCTGGCTGCCGACCTGGGGGTTGCCCCGCAGCTCGGCGGCGATGATGTTGCCGTCCTGGTCATTGCGCTCGAACTGCTCGATCGGCAGGAAGTCGACCTGCTCGCGCACACCGCAGTCGGGGCACGTCCAGTCGGGATCGATGTCGGCGAAGGCGGTGCCGGCCGGCCACCCCTCACGGGGATTGCCCGCGACCTCGTCGTAGACGTACTCGCAGTTGGGGCAGATGAATTGGCTCATGCCGCCACCTTCCCGTACTTTCGCTCGTACTTCGCAGCCGTCCGCGGGTGGAGGTTGGTCTTGGAGAGGTCGCCCTCGTAGTGGTCGACGACCTTGTGGTCCATCACCGCGCGCCAGATCTGCGGCACCCAGCTGAGCACGATCATGCCGGCATAGCCGGTCGGCAGGACCGGGGCCTCCTTGAAGTCGCGCAGCGCCTGGTAGCGGCGGGTGGGGTTGGCGTGGTGGTCGCTGTGGCGCTGCAGGTGGTACAGCAGGACGTTGGTGCCGATGTTGTTGGAGTTCCAGCTGTGGCTGGGGTTGACCCGCTCGTAGCGGCCGGACTCGAGCTTCTGGCGCTTCATGCCGTAGTGCTCGAGGTAGTTGACCGACTCCAGCAGCCAGATGCCGACCAGGGCCTGCAGCACGAGGTAGGGCAGGATCTCCCAGCCGAAGGCGGCCGTCAGCGCACCCCAGAGCACGATGGAGAACGCCCAGGCGTTCAACACATCGTTCTTGAGCGACCAGTGGGACTTCTTGAGCCGCGCGAAGCGCTTCTTCTCCAGCTCCCAGGCACTGGTCAGGCTGCCCCACATGGTGCGCGGCATGAACTCCCAGACTGTCTCGCCGAGGCGTCCGCTGGCCGGGTCCTCCGGCGTCGCGACGCGCACGTGGTGACCACGGTTGTGCTCGATGTAGAAGTGTCCGTAGAACGTCTGCGCGAGGGCGGCACGGGCGAACCAGCGCTCGTACTCCTCCTTCTTGTGGCCGAGCTCGTGGGCGGTGTTGATGCCGATGCCGGCCACCATGCCCAGACTCAGCGCGAGACCGATCTTGGCCGCGACGCCCAGCGGCTCGTCGATGCCGGGCATCGTGCCGCCTCCGAGCAGGAAGGCACCCCAGGCGAGGCCGGCGACCTGCAGCGGGATGAACGCGTAGGTGATCCACCGGTAGTAGCGGTCCTCCTCGAGCTCCTCGATGAGCTCCTCGGGCGGGTTCTCGCCGTCACGCCCGGCGATCAGGTCGGCAATCGGGACGACGACGAACACGAAGAACGGGCCGAAGTACCAGACCAAGGTCGAACCGGTCAGGGCGTACAGGCCCCAGATGCTCACGGGGATCAGGGGCACGACGGCCCCGATGATCCACAGGTAGCGCTTCCTGTCGCGCCATTCGATGACCGTCCCGTCGACGGTGGCCTCGATCGTCATGATGCTCCTCCTTGCGCGCCCTGGGAGGAACGCTTTACAGGAAGGTAGCAAATGTAAAGCCCGGTGGCAAGGGTCACGCCCCGACGAGCGCGCGGCGGACTACAACGTGCCGGCGATGCTCACGATCGCCGGAGTGAGGATCACGATGAACAGCACCGGCAGGATGCACACCAGGAGGGGGAAGACCACCTTCACCGGCACCTTGAGGGCAGCCGCCTCCGCTCGCTTGCGACGCCTGAACCGCATCTCGCCCGCCTGCGTCTTGACGACCGACGAGATCGAGACGCCGTACTGCTCGGCCTGGATGATGCTCTTGACGAAGCGCCGCATGTCATCGACGTCGGTGCGGTCGGCCATCGACTGGTAGGCGTCACGACGGCTCATTCCCAGACGCATGTCCTGGACCGTGCGGACGATCTCCTCGGCCAGCGGGCCGCTGCGCCGCTCACCGATGTGTGCGAAGGCGGCCTCGAAGCCGAGACCTGCCTCCAACGAGATCGTCACCTGGTCGAGCACGTCCGGCAGCTCCTGCTGGATCAGCTTCTGGCGGGCCTCAGCACGCTTCTGGATCAGCACGCCCGGCGAGACGTAGCCGACGAAGATGGCCGTCAGGCCAAGCAGCCAGCCGATCGCCGACGGGTTGCTCGACACCACCAGCAGCAGCAGGAGGACGCCGACGACCCCGAAGATCAGCTTCATGGACAGCACGCGCGACACGGTCCATCCGGCGGGGCGACCGGCCAGCAGGACGTTCCTCTCGATCTTCGCGACCGACGAGCTGGTCATGAACATGCGGGTGAGGGTGGAGCCCTCCTCAGCCGTCCGCGCGACGGGCGCGTCCGCGAGTGGCGTGGCCGTGGGGGCGATGACCTCCAGGCGGGCGAGGATCGCCTTGCGGGGACCGCCGATGACACCGAGCGCAACCAAGGAGACGACGACCGCCGCGATGATCGCCACCAGAGCGAGGACCAGCATCATGCCTGCGGACATCAGAACTTCACGTCCACGATCTTCTTCATCCAGATGCCGCCCGCGATGTAGAGCCCGAGCGACGCCACCAGCAGCACCCGGCCGAGGCTGGTGGTGAACATCGGGGCCAGGTAGCCGGGGGTGAGCAGCGAGAACGCTCCACCGACGACCACCGGCAGCGCCATCAGCACGATCGCGGAGAACTTGCCCTCGGCGGCCAACGTGTCGACCTCCTGCCGGATCTGGTTGCGCTCGCGCATCGTCTGGCCCACACGGTCGAGCACCTCGTTGAGGTTGCCGCCGGTGTCGCGGTGGACGGCGACGGCCTCGGCGACCCACCGGAAGTCCTCGTTCTTCATCCGGTCGGCGGTCTGCTCCAGCGCGACGATCAGGTCTCGACCGATGCGGTTCTCGTTGATGACCCGGGCGAACTCCTCGGCGGTCGGCGAGTCGGCCTCGGTGGCCACGGAGTCGAGCGCGCGGGCGAAGCTGTGCCCGGCTCGCAGCGATGACGCGATGAGCTGGATCGTCTCGTCGAGCTGCTTGCCGAACGCCGCACGCCGGCGATCGGTCTTGATCCGCAGGACCACCTTCGCCACGCCCGGGACCAGCAGCGCCACCACCAGGGCGAAGAGGAAGCTGCCCGTCAGGAGCATGACCACCACCGTCGTCGTGACCGCGCCAGCGCCGACCGTGACGACGAGGGCAGCAGGCGTCAGCCGCACCCCCGCCAGCTCGAGCTCACGTTCGCGGAACGGCACCCAGGAGCTCTGGCGCAGCAGGCGGTCGGTGAGCGAGACCAGGTAGTCAGATGTCAGGGACAGCCGTTGCTTCTCCTCCTGCACACCCCACACGCGACGCTCGAGGGGGATGCGCTGCACGGGGGCGGCCGTGATGGCGAAGGCTGCTGCCCCGACGGCCAGCAGGGTGAACAGGAGACCCGAGATCAGGAGCATGCCGTCACGCTCCCGGCCGCTGCTCGAGGCTGTCGAGGTTGAACTTGATGCCCATCTCCTCGAACTTGTCGGTGAACCGCGGACGAAGCCCGGTCGACACCTGAGTGCCCTTGAACCGGCCGTGGGCATCGACGCCGGCCGCGTAGTCGAACACGAACACGTCCTGCAGGACGACCCTCTCGTTCTCCATGCCGAGCACCTCGGTCACCGCGGTGATCCGCCGGGTGCCGTCGCGCATGCGGGTGAGCTGGATGATCAGGTCGACCGCCGAGGCGATCTGCTCCCGGATGGCCCGCATCGGCAGGTCCATGCCGGCCATCAGCACCAGGGTCTCCAGGCGCGAGACGGCATCGCGTGGCGAGTTGGAGTGCAGGGTCGAGATCGAACCGTCGTGACCGGTGTTCATGGCCTGCAGCATGTCGAGGCTCTCACCGCCTCGGCACTCGCCGATGACGATGCGGTCCGGCCGCATGCGCAGCGAGTTGCGGACCAGGTCACGGATCGTGATCTCACCCGAGCCCTCGATGTTGGGCGGACGGCTCTCGAGGCTGACGACGTGCTCCTGCTGCAGCTTGAGCTCGATCGCGTCCTCGATCGTGACGATGCGCTCGTCCGCGGGGATGAACGACGACAGCACGTTCAGCAGCGTCGTCTTGCCGGTGCCCGTGCCGCCGGACACCAGGATGTTGAGGCGCGCATTGACGCACGCGTAGAGCAGCTCGGCGACGGGCCGCGTCAAGGTGCCGAAACGCACCAGGTCGTTGACCTCGAACGGCGTGTCGGAGAACTTGCGGATCGTCAGCGACGACCCGTGCACCGCCAGCGGCGGGATGATCGCGTTGACACGCGAACCGTCGGAGAGACGGGCGTCGACCAGGGGCGAGTTCTCGTCGATCCGTCGACCGACCCGGCCCACGATGCGCTCGATGACGCGCCGCAGGTGCTCCTCGGAGTTGAACCGGAAACCGCTGAGCCGGAGCTTGCCGTTGCGCTCGACGTAGATGCTCTCGTGGCCGTTGACCATGATCTCGGTGATCTCGGGGTCGGCGAGCAGCCGCTGCAGCGGTCCGAGGCCGAGGGCGTCGTCCTCGATGTCCTGGATGAGCCGTCGGCGCTCCTCGGACGTCAGCGAGAGCTGTTCCTCGTCGACGATCCGGCTGAGCTCCTCGCGCACGTATCGGCGTAGCTGCTCCTCCGTCAGGGTCGCATCGTTGATCCGCACGCCGATGCGCTCGAACAGGAGCTCGACGGCGCGCCCCTTGACCGCGACGAGTCCCTCGGACACCCGGGCGGAGGCAGCGGTCTGGTCGACCTCGGGGATCTCAGGGATCGACGCCGACGGCAGGATGTCGCTGCGGCTCCGGGCTGCTTCGAGTCGTTCGGTCAGGCTGCTCATGCGGTCGTCTCCTTCGGCGTGCGCCGCAGACCCCGGCGGGGCTTCTTGCCCGCCGTGCCCGAAGCTGTCGGTCCACCCGCAACCAGCAGGTCGGCCAGCTGGACGATCCCGGTGGCGACCGGCCCCGGACGCTTGGCCAGCATCAGCGGCTCACCCCGGTTGCCGGCCAGGGGCGCATCCGCCGAGCGGGCGATCGACACCGCGACCGGCATGCCGATGACGTTCTCGATGTCGCGGTCGGTGAGCCCCGACCGACGATCGGTGAAGTTGACCACCAGATGACGCGAGGTCGGGAGCAGCTCCAGCTCGCCGAGCAGATCGACCTCGCGACGCAGCGCCCGGATGCTGGTGACGTCCATGCTCGACACGAGCACGACGTCGTTGGCCTCCTCGAGGGCTGCCAGCGTGTGCTCGGAGAGTCCGGCCGACGTGTCGACGACGACGTAGCGGAACTGCGAGGCCAGCTGCGACAGCAGCCGCCTGACGTGCGCAGCCTCGACCCGGTCTCCCACCGTCGGCGACTCAGCCCCGCACAGCACGTAGAAGCCCGACGGGTGGACCGTCAGGAAGGTCTTCAGGATGAGGGTGTCCAGGGCCGCCGCCGGGCCGAAGGCGTCCTCCAGGGAATGCGCCGGCTTGAGGTCGAGCAGGTTGGCTGCATCGCCGAACTGCACGTCGAGGTCGACCAGCACGGTCTGCATGGGAGCGCGGGCAGCCAGCGCGATCATCAGGTTCGACGCGATCGTGCTCTTGCCCACGCCACCCTTCGGCGACGCGATGACGATGATGCGTCCGCTCTCGGACTCCCTGGGAGTGGCCGCGGTCGTGGTGGAGCGCTGGGTCAGCGACGCGGAGACACGGTGGATCAGGACCTTGAGGTCGTCCCCCGAGATCGTCGGCGTCAGGATCTCCCTGATGCCGACCCGCATGGCACGCAGCGCCAGGTCGGTGTCGGGCTCGGCGACCAGCATGACCTCGACCTGCGGGGCCGACGTGTCGATCACGTGGGCGATCGACAGCGCCTCGCCCAGCGCGATCTCGTCACCGATCACGACGATGTGCGGGCGGAGGGTGGTGTCGAGCCCGGCGAAGCTCTCCATGCCCTCTGCCTGCGCCTTGCGGGCGACCTCGTCGCGATCCATCACCACGACCTCGTGCCCCGGCAGGGCCACGATGGCCTTGGCCAGGCTGGTGTTGACGGCCAGCGTCCAGATCGTGCTCATCCGTTCACGTCGTTCTCTGTCACGTCGTTCCTCGAGATAGAACCACCGTTGCCACCCAGCGTCGCATCGTTCTGACGGGTCAGATAGATCTTGCCGAACTCGATCGCGTTGACGATCTTGCCGGCGTCACGTGCACCCACCGCGAAGGTCACCAGCTGGGTGCCGCCGACCTGTCCGTCGACCAGCGGGCCGCCATCGCTGATGCGCAAGACCTGCACCCGGTTCTGGACGATGCGGGTCACCCCGTCGCCGTCGGCGGTCTGGTAGCTGGCCACGACGCCGAGGGTGTCGCCGACCTTGATCGTGCCGCCGAGCGCTCGGGCCACGTCGACCGGGATCGTCAGCTCCTGGAGGCCGACCGGGATGCCCGACTCGGACTCCACGGGCGCCTCGGGGGCGTTGTCGGCGAAGCGGGCCAACAGCAGCTGCTCGCCGGGCTGCAGCTCGACGGTGGTCAGCAGGTCCTTGACGTCGGCCAGGTTGGTCACGACCCCGCGCGCGATCGCGGTGCGCGGGAGCTTGACCTCAGTGATCTTGCCGGCGAGATCGCTGCCCTTCGTTCCGGCCGGGATCGTCTCGGTGACCTGGAGGACTGGCTGGAGCTTGGCACCGTTGAAGGCCCGCTCGTCGGCGGCGTTGGTGTAGCCGATCAGCAGCACGATGCCGGCTATTGCCAGCACCGCTGCGACCAGCGCAGCCACGACCCTCTTGTTCATGCGTGCAGCCCTTCGGTGGTTCGGACGTCCTGTCTGGTCACGCTACGCGTGACCAGAGTGATTGGTGGTGCTTTTGGTGCGGCTCGCTGGCCCGACCTCTGGAGGCGGTGGCTCGGCCGGCGCAGGCCGGGGCAGTCAGCCGACGAGCTGGACACGCACGGCGCCCAGGTTGGCCCCGTTCGTGCCGTACTCCGCGTCGTCGAACTCCTTCACGCTGCCGGTGAAGTAGCCGTCCAGCCGGTTGGCCCCCGTGAACGAGCCTCGGCAGCGCGACGTCCCCTCGAGGCAGTAACCGTTGAGGTGGAAGGGCGCGAAGCCGATGATCTTGATCAGGAAGTCACCGTTCTGGTCCGAGATGTTGGCGTCGCCAGTGCCGACCTTCGCCGCCGGGTCCGAGGCGACACCGGCGTAGGCGTAGTTCCGCGCCGGCGCGTAGACGGCCAGCAGCAGCTCGCCGCCGACCGCCTTGTCGAGCTCGGGTCCCCACTTGTTGGCGATGCAGTTGGCGTTCTTGCCCGCGATGTGGGTCTGCACCTCGAACACCTCGGGGTGGATCTTGCCGTCGCAGTACGCGTTGCTGCCGTCGGTCTTGGGGATCCACAGACCACCCTTCAGCACCCCGACCGTGGCCGTCGGGATCTGGGTCGACGGCACGTCGACGGGCCGGTTGCACGTCGTGAGCAGATCTAGATTGCCGGTACCCGGCCCCAGGATCGACTCCTTGTCGGCCTTCTTCAGACCCTGCACCGAGTCGTTGACGTCGGTGCGGATGGTCGTTGGCACGTTGGCGGCCACCTTGGCGTACTCGCAGATCGACGCGGCGAACGGAAGCACCGTCGCGGCCGTGACCTTGCGCGACCAGATGGCCGTGGCACGGCCCGAGACGCCCTTGCTCGAGATGCCGAAGGCGCGGAAGAAGTCGACACCGACGGTCTTGGCGGCACTGACGGTGACTGTCCCGTCCGTGGGCGCGAGGCTGCCAGCCGTGATGGACCCGGTGCCGCCCCCAGCATTGTCGAGGACGTATCCCCCGGCGAGTCCGTCGGCTCCCGCCTTGGTGCAGGTGCCCTTGCGCAGGGCGCAGTCGATCGCGATCGCCACGGCGGCTGAGTCCGCGCCATGCTGCACGCGGGAGTCGTCGTACGCCACGTGTGCCGTGTCGATGCCCAGGCCCGCTGCGGCCAGCAGCATGGTCGCCATCAGACCGACCATCACGGCAGTGACCCCGCGCTCGTCACGCCGTGTGGTGCGGGTCAGCCTTCGCATCGAGCAACTCCCTTGGCGTGGATCGTGTACGTCGCCCCGAGGATGTTCGTGGTCGACGATGCCGACGAGTCGAAGATCACCGACACGTTCGCGTTGGGCGTGCAGGCAGGCAGGCTCGCGGGGAAGCCGGGCGGCACGACGCCGCCGTTTGCCGTTGCCGCGGCGGCCCGCGCCTTCGCGATGTCGCCACTGACGGAGAACTCACGGGCTCCGATGAACGCGGCATTGTTGATGACGGAAGCCTTCTGGTATCGGGTGCCGAACTCGATCGTCCCCAGCACGAGGAGCAGCAGCACCGGCACGATGATGGCGAACTCCACCATCGCCGCACCCCGCTCACGGGTATCGCGCATACCTGCTCCTCTCGGACGACACTGCACCGCGGCCCGTCGAGCGCGGCCGCGGTGCAGTGCCATGGTCAGATCCAACCTGTCACTTCAGAGGCGACTGGGTCAGACGGCGAGGTTGGTGAACTTGGAGCTGATCTTGCCGCCGAGAGTAAGGGCTGCGACGCCCACGACGACCGCGATGCCGGCGACCAGGAGGGCGTACTCGATCATGGCCGCGCCCTTCTCCTCGGTGCGACGCTCGCTCAGGAGGCCGCGGATGATGGCAATGAAGAAACGCTCAGTGGTGAACATGATGTCTGCTTTCTGAAGTGGTGGCGCCCGGTACGCCCACACCTCCATGGTGGAGGCTCGGATGGACCCGGACAGATGGTTGGTGAAAGATGATCCGAACTGACTATTTTGTCTGGTACTACAGGTGATACTGGGTTCTGAGTGGTGCGTCTGGTCAGACCGGCAAGCCGTCGAAGCGCGACGCGATCTTGCCGCCGAGGGTGAGGGCTGCGACGCCCACGACGACGGCGATGCCGGCGACGAGCAGGGCGTACTCGATCATGGCCGCGCCCTTCTCCTCGGTGCGACGCTCGCTCAGAAGGCCGCGGATGATGGTGATGAAGAAACGTTCGGTGGTGAACATAGGTGCCTTCTTTCCAAAAATCGTGTCTGGCGCCCCTCGGACGTCTGACCCAAGCATGAGGTGCGATGCACCGTGTTGACAGGGAATTGGCGACAAATGGCTAGGTATGACTAGGCCGCCACGGCTGAGTCCTCTACGTCATCGCCACCCCCTTGTGCTTGTTGACGACTCGGAGGTCTGCGCTGCCGACCAGGAGGGCCGCGAGCTGGCCGAAGGAGCGGCTGACGGGGGCGCCGAGCAGGCTCGGCGACGTGGCGCGGCCCAGGTTGCCGGCCCGGCGAAGGCGAGCCGACCGTGGGATGAGGACGCCCGCCGGGACGCCCGTGGCAGCCTCCACACGCCGTACGTCCGAGGCTGACCGCCGGGCCACCGCGTTGACGACCAGGTGCCTGGCCGCGCGACCCGTGCTGAGCCGGTCGATCATCGCCATCTGCTTGCGCAGCGACTTGGCGCACACGACGTCGGTGCTCGAGACCACGACCAGGTCGGTCGCCTCTCCAATTGCACCGAGGGCCGCGTCGTCGAGGCCCGCCGCCGTGTCGATCACGACATGGCTGAACTGGCTCGAGAGCTGCTGGACCAGACCGGCGACCTGCTCGGACGTGGCCCGGTCGGCCATCGTCGGCGAGTCCGCCGAGCACAGGACCTGCAGGCCGCTCTCGTGCTTGCAGAGCAACGTCTTGAGGATGAGGCTGTCGGTGTGGCCGCTGGCGTCCCACGCGTCGCCGATCGTGTACATCGGGGTGAGGTCCAACAGCGATGACACGTCCCCGAACTGGAGGTCGAGGTCGATCAGCACCGTGCCGCCCTCGGTCGTGCGGGCCAGCTCGACCGCGAGGGTCGTGGCCACCGTGCTCCGACCCACCCCGCCCCGAGGGCTCGTCACGACGATGACCTGGCTCGATGTCGATGGCCGCGGCACCTCGACGGCCATCTCGGCAGCACGTGTCTCCATGCGGTGCAGGACGACCTTGAGCTCGTCGAGATCGATCGACGGCGGCACGACGTCACGGACGCCCACCCGCATGGCGCGGATGGCCAGGTCCGTCTCCGGCTCGGCGACGAGCGCCACCGCCACGCGCAGGCTTGAGGTGTCGATCGCCTCGGCCACGGTGAGCGCCTCCGCCACGTGGATCGCATCCCCGAGAACGACGATGTCGGGCACGCTCCCCGTCCCGGCCGTCATCAGCAGGTCGAGGCCGCCCTGGCGGACGCACTCGTACATCTGGTTGACGTCCATCGACGTGACCACGTGGTCGGGCAACCCCTCGGCCAGCTCGATCAGCTCGTGGTGCGCTGCGAGCATCAGAACCTTCGTTGACATGGCGATCCTTCGTCGGTGGGGGGCTAGTTGGTCAGGGACACGGCGCTGGCGCCGAAGTCTGCAGCCGTGGGCGAGTAGGTGAAATCGGGGTCCTTCGTCATCGACTTGACGAAGTAGCCCTGGATGCCGTTGCAGCCGACGCTGGCCGGCGGCTGCACCAGCAGGTTGATCGAGGAGCACAGCGGAGCATTCGGGTCGGGGTTGGAGTTGGTCGGGTAGTTCCAGCCCGTGATCTTGAACGGTGCAAAGCCCAGCACCTTGACCCCGATGCGTGGCGGGACCTTGGCCGAGCAGATGCCGAGCAGGCAGCCGTCGAGCTCGAGACCGAGCTTGTCCAGGCTGATCGACGGCTCGTAGATCGGCAGCAGGACGATCTGTCCCTTCGCGATCGACGTGCCGAGCTTGTTCATGCAGTTCGACGGGATGACCGCGCTGACCGTGGAGCCGAGGAAGCCCGTCAGCGTGCCCAGCTTCATGTTGCAGATCGACGAATTCCAGTTGAAGACCCCGTTGACCGCACCCTCCAGCCCCGACAGCCAGATCGGGCCACGCAGCATCTTGAGGTTGAGCCCGCTGGGGCTGGTGCACGACTCCGTCACGCTGAGGAGATCACCCAGCAGGTTGGTGATGAGGCGTCCCACCACGCCGCCCTGGGTGATCACGTTGAACACCACGCTGACGACGTCGGTACGAAAGAGCACCGGAGTCGTCGCCGGCGCCATGTTGTTCTTGTAGGTGCAGTAGGGAATGCCCATCGGCAGCACGCTGGCGCCCTCGAGCGGGTGACCCACCCAGGTCGCTGTGGCCTCACCGGTGACCTGCTTGGACTGGATGCCCACAGCGGTCAGAAAGCTCGTCGAGGCGGTCTTCTTGACCGTGACCTTGACGGTCGATCCGGTGAGGGTGACGCCGTCGGCGGGCACCGTCGCGCCGGGCGAGTTCTGGTCCGTCAGGTACGTCGCCGACGTCCGGGCACCCGATGCGCTGCAGGCGACCTTGTCGAGCGCGCAGTCCTGGGCGATCGCCAGGGCCGCAGCGTCGGCGCTGTGCTGCACGCGACCACGTTCGAAGGTGACACCGGCCGTGTCGACCCCGAGGCCGACGGCTGCGATCAGGACGGTCGCGATCATCCCGACGAAGATCGTGGTGAAGCCGCGCTCGTCCGAGCGCGAACCGGCCGTGCGTGAGTCCGCACCCCGGTCAGCCCGGCGTGTGCGGTCGCCACGAATCGCCATGCGGGTCTCCCTCCCCATGGTCGCCAGACGTCGTCAGACGCCTGGCACTCCCTCAAAAAAATCAGGAACCATCTGGTTCCAGGTCAACGTCGAAGATCAGCACCCGAGATCGGTCGACCTTCGTGTCGACGAGCTACATTCCCACCACCCGACAGCTCCTCCCGAAGACGTCGCCGTGGCGCGCCAGAGGCGCTACGGGGCTACCGGTGTCTGTACCGAGTGTGATGCATGGTGACTCCCTCTTTCACAGCCGCTCCCACGGCTCTCCCTGCTGCCGAACATAGTCCTTGGTCGACGTCAAGGGACCGAAACGGCAGAATTCGTCACATTTTTATTTTTTCCCCACATGCCGGCGACGAGGATCACGAGTGCGCGCGGGGCGAAGGCGAGACCGGGAAGCAGCACGATCGCCAGCATGAGGCCCCAGTACGTGTTCTCCGGCCGGCCGATCGCCATGAAGGCCGCCATGATGCCTGCCAGGAAGACGAAAGCCCGCAGGGCCAGACCCGACCGCAGTGACCACCAGCCCAAAAGGGCCAAGGGCACGATGAGCGCCGTGAAGGCTCCCGGCAGGTGGAAGAACGCCGTCGTCTGTCGCACCATGTCGAGCAGGAAGGGCCAGCCACCGAAGCGCAACCAGCCCTGCGACTCCTGGCCACCGGACTCGACCGCGGCCTGCACGAGCGCAGCGTGCACGGCGAAGAAGGCACCGAACGCCGCGATCGAGCTGATCCAGCCCCACATCTCGCGCCGCCGACCGTCCCGCCAGGCCATAGTCGCCATCACGAGCAGGTAGGGCAGCGCCAGCTCACGCACGACCGCGGCCAGCAGTCCCAGCACGACGCTCACCACCCAGCGACGCTCGGACCGCACGAGCAACGACAGGAAGATCAACGCCCCGGCCCACACCTCGTGCATGACGACCAGGTCGGTGGCCAGGAAGGGCCGGCCGGCCAGAGCCACCAGCAGGCACGAGCCCCACCAACCCAGTCGATCGGGCGCGATCTTCTCCATGCGTAACAACGACACCGCCAGGATCACCGCACCCAGTCCGGCGAACAGCACCTGGAGCCCGCGGACACCTCCGACGGCGACGGTGACGTAGGCGAGGGTCGGCTCCCGCACCGTGATGAAGGGCTGGACCGGGTAGCCACTGACGAGCTGCTCCGCGACTGCAGCCGTGTAGTAGCCCTCCCCGTCGGCGACCCGATCCGCGATCCGCACGTACAGCGCATCGTCGGTGTCGTCCGGATCGATCGACGAGCGGTCGACGAGGGCGATGCTGTTGAGGAGCCCGTACGCGATCAGTCCCACCGTCGCGACGACCACCGCGAGGCAGGCGCCTCGGCCCCACGACGCGAATCGGTCGCGTGACTCGCGCTCGATCGGTTCGTGTGCGGTGCGCATGACACTCATCCTCCGTACGGCTGACATGGAACGCCGGACGACAGGGCAGTTGTCGGCCAGCTCAGCGAAGATTAAGACATCCCCTCCCTCGCCCGCAGACGAACGCCGCCAGTCGTCACGCAGGACCCCCCGATGGGACGACCGGTCGGGCGGAACCCTCACGCCACAGATGGCGCAGTCCGTGGACGAGCAGGAGCACGAGCAGCAGGTTGCGCACGACCAGCACGAGACTCACGAAGGCGCCGCCCTCGGTGAGCGACGGGTAGAGGAGCGGGAAGGTCGCCTGCGTCAGGCCCGCCACCGCGATCATCGCGATCGCGGGGCGAGTCCACTCGCGGCGGCGGTCGGCATCGGTCAGCAGGAGCCCCATCACCACGGCGCCAGCAGGCCAGGCGACGAACTGCGGCGAGCCGACCTTGTTGACGACCATCAGCACCAGTGACAGGACGAAGAAGGACTGGGCCAGCACCGCCGTCGTGTCGCTCGAGCGTGCGAGCGCCCGCACGATCACCGCATAGGCGCCGACGAGCGCGATCGGCAGCGTCACATCGGCAGACCGGGCCAGGGCATCGGCGGTCGGACCGACGAGCTCCCACGTGTTCAGCTGGTCGTTGAACAGGCGGACCGGCGATCGGCCAAGCAGGTCACCCACGTGCAGGGGCGTCGACCAGACCGACTCCAGCTGCAGAGCTCGATCGGACTGTGCGGACAGGAAGCTCAGGAGGTGCCGGCCACCGCCGAGCAGCACGACCGGGCCGATGATCGCCGCGGTCGCCACGCCGGCGCCAAGCACGACCGGGCGGCGCTGTCGCACCGACAGCACCAGGGGCGCCAGCCACAGGAACGGGACGAGCTTGACCCAGCCCGCCACCGTCAGCGTGGCCGCCGCGATACCCGGTCGACGGGGGATCAACAGCACCGCCAGGACGGTCAACGGCACCATGACCGACTCGAGCCGGGACCACCCCACCGATCCGAGCGCGAACGAGAACAGGACCCACCACCACGCGGCTGCCCTGCCCTGGGCGCCACGCTGCTGCAGTCGTGCGACGACGAGGACACTGAGAGCCGCAGCCATCCCGACCCATGCGCCGATGTACGCGTCGGAGCCAGCGAAGCCGGACAGCAAAATCATGGGGATCAGCGCCCCCGCCGGATAGACCCATCCGTGATCGAGGACGGGCCACCCCTGTCCGGCCATGCCCTCGCGTACCCACCGCCGATAGATCAACACATCACCGTAGGCCGCGTCGTCTCGCAGGACAGTGACCACGAGCGGCACCAGCAGCGCCAGGTACAGCGCGACCCACAGCAGCCGGCGGGAGTCGCGGCACCGCAGCACTGCTGCCGTTGCTCTCTGTCGGCCATCCACGCGGGCAGTCTCCCAGAACGATGGGCCTTCCTGTCGTCGATCCGCCACATGCGCGCACCCTGGTGGGGTTCCTCTGGCGCCAACCCGTGAGACGGTGTGGGCCTGTCCGGACATCCATGAGCAACGACGTCGACGGACCGCACAGATCGGAGCGCCGGGTGACCCCTTCGCCGAGCAAGCAGGACGACCTCCTGCCCGATGACCGCGCGCTGCTGACCCGCGCGGCCGCCGGTGACCGTGGCGCGTTCGGCCACCTCTACGACCGGCACGTCCGCCCCGTCTACTGGCAGGCCTACAGCGTGCTGCGCGACGACCGGGAGGCCGAGGACGTCACCCAAGACGTGTTCATCACGATGTGGAACAAGATCCGTACGATCTCGCTCGCCGACGAGTCCGTCCTGCCGTGGCTGCTCGTCACCGCGCGCTACACGGCGCTCAATGCCCGTCGCAGCCGCCTGCGTCGACGCAGCGGAGGGGAGCTCGACAGCGCCCTGGCCGCCGACTCGACCGTCGAGGACGAGGTCGAGGCCGGACTGGTCCGCGTCGAGATCGACAAGGCCACCAGCACCCTGTCGCCCATCGATCGACAGCTGTACGACCTGTGCGTCGCCGGCGACCACACCTATGAGATGGCGGCCCGCGAGCTGGGCGTCACCCATGCCGTCGTCCGCAACCGCCTCTCCCGTCTTCGCACCCGGCTGCGCGCCGACCTCCGCTCCCTGAAGGAGATCTCATGAGCACCCCCACGCTGCACGACGACCGCATCGGCAAGATGCGCATGACCGTGATGCACCAGGTCGACCAGGACGTCACCCGCCGCGGACGACGCGCCCGCACCACCATCGGTCTGGCGACGGCCAGCGTGCTCGTCGTCGGTCTCGGCGGCTACACCGTGTCGTCGATCAGCAGTGGACCCCAGCAGGACGTCGTCGCCAGCGACTCGGGGGCGAGCTCGGGCGGCACCGCTGCGGATGCTCCAACTGAGAACGGCGACCTGGCCATGCCCGAGGACAGCGCCCCCGAGAAGGCCCAGGCACCGGAGGGTGCCCTCGGTCGACTCATCGAGGGCTCTCCCGACGCCGACCGGCAGGTCATCACCACCGGCAGCGTCACCGTGACCGTCGCGGAGCCGCGCACCACCGCCCAGCAGCTCGGCTCGTGGGTCGAGTCGATCGGCGGGCGGATCGACGACCGGACCGAGAACGGGACCGGCGACGACGCCTCTGCCTCTCTCACGGTTCGCGTGCCGAGCGCGCAGGTCTCGGCCACGATCGAGCGCCTGCGGACCTACGGCACCGTCGACGACGTGTCGATCCAGAACAGTGACGTGACGGCCCAGACCAAGGACCTCGATGCCCGCATCGGCGCACTGCAGCTCTCGATCGACCGCCTGACGTCGATCCTGGCCGGCGCCGGCAGCAGCAACGAGGTCATCCGGGCCGAGGACGCGCTCACCCAGCGCCAGTCACAGCTGGAGGCCCTGCAGGCCGAGCGCAAGGGACTGGCCGATCAGGTGTCGCTGTCGACCCTCACGATCGAGCTCACGCAGGAGACGCAGGCCCGCTCGGTGGAGCCGGGCGGCTTCGGCGGCGGCCTGCGGGACGGCTGGAACGCCCTGGTCTCGACGGTCAACACCGTCGTCGAGATCGCCGGGGTGCTCCTGCCGTGGGCCGCCATCGGCGCCATCGTGCTGGTGATCGGCCGACTGGTCGGCCGGCGCCGCCGCTCCTGGAACTGACGCACCCGCGGGTCGGCTCGCCGGTGCTCGACGCTCCCCTCGACGACAGTCGTCGTCCACGACGAAGGGCCCGCCATGACTGGCGGGCCCTTCGTGTCGTGCGGGTGGAGCATAGGAGATTCGAACTCCTGACCTCTTCGATGCGAACGAAGCGCGCTACCAACTGCGCCAATGCCCCAGCGCCCGCGAGCGGGCACCTGTGAACTTTATCAGGCCGGTCAGTGACCGACTGCGCGGCGTTCATCGCCGGTGTCGTCGCGACGCGCGGGCATCTCGACGTCCTCGCCCTCGATGTGGCCGGAGGTCCAGGTGTGCGGCTGCGTGAAGTCGATCGTGCGCACCGTGCGGCCGGCGCGCGGCTTCGTGACGTACGTCGGAAGGGTGACCGGCAGAGGATCCCAGAGCGCCTCGCCGGCGGTCGAGATCGACGGGACGGCGATGACGATCTGGTCATCGAGGGCATCGGCCTCGAGGGCCACGTCCTCCATCTCGTGCTTGCGGCCGGGGTCGATGTCCTCGAACTGGCCGGACACGATGATCGTGTCCTCCTCGACGTCGGCCGTCGACTGTCGCTGGAGTCCAGGCATCTTGGGGTGCGGCAGCTTCGACAGGGGCAGCTTCGCGAACGACAGCTTGGCCAGCGACAGCTTCCTGACCGGCGAGGTGAGGCCGGCCACGGAGGGTCGCGCCATGCCGCGTTCGCTGCGCACCTGCAGGCGGCAGGCCAGCAACCACGCCGCGACCAGGGTCAGCGGTGCGGCGATCCAGTAGGTGGCGATGGCGCCGAAGCCGGCGACTCCGCCGACGACGACCGTGGCAGCGAGCAGCGTGAGCAGGGTGCGGCGCCGACGCTTCGCGGCGAGGCGGGCGGCCGGACGGTCGACCGAGCGGCGCTGGGCGCTCGGCGTCGGGACGGCGACCGGCGCGTCGGGCTCAGCGACGGCAGCGGGAGCGGGAGCCTGGGCGACCGGCGCCTCGGCGGCGGCCGGCGGTGTGCCGACCTCGGCGACGGGCGCCTGACGGGAGGTGCGCTTGATGACGCGGCTGAGGGATCCGGTGGTCTCGACGGAGGCGTTCTTGCTGGCCTCGTCGTAACGGCGCAGGGCAAGCGGAATGAAGTACGCCGCCCACACGACCACGACGAACGCGATGATCAGACCACTGCTGGAACCCACGAGGAAAACGGTAGGCGGTGGACGCACCGTTCCCCCGCACGCGCGGCCGTGTGTCGCCTGAGAACTTGTGTGGCGGGTGGGACCCGGCGATCAGGCGGGCGGTGCAAGACGACTGACGAGCCCGTCCGGCACGTCCTCGGCCAGGATCTGGAAGACCCGGTGATCGCGCCAGTGGCCGGCGATGTGGAGGAACTTCGGCGCGAGCCCGATCTCGGTGAAGCCGAGCTTCTCGACGACCCGCAGGCTCGCGGCGTTCTCGGGCCGGATCGCTATCTCGACCCGGTGCAGGCCGGCGGCCGTCATGAGGTGGTCGCACACCAGGGCCACCGCGGTGGGTGTGACCCCGCGGCCGGCATGCGTCTGGGACACCCAGTAGCCCATGCTGGCCCAGCGGGCCGATCCCCAGGTGATGCCGTTGACCGTCAGCATGCCGATGAGCTGTCCATCCCAGGTCAGCGCGAACGGCATCGCCTGACCCAGTCGGGCCCGACGCCTCAGCGTGCCGATCATGCCCACGTAGGACGTCGCCAGCACGCCGGCCTCGGTCGGCAACGTCGCCTCCCACGGACCGAGCCAACCGGCGTTCTCGGATCGGAGCCGAGCCCACGCCCAGGCGTCCCGCCGGCGCAGCGGCCGCACACCGATCGAGCCGTGCCGCAGCGTGGCCGGCCACCCCGGGCTCAGACCGCACCCCTCACGAGGCGCTGCCCGGGTGGTCGCCGCCGCGCAGCTGGTCGACGGCGTGCGGCAGGACGTCAGCGAGCACGGCCAGGCCGTCCTTGACCCCGCCACGCGAGCCGGGCAGGTTGACGACGAGCGTCGTTCCCGCGACGCCCGCGAGACCGCGGGACAGCACGGCCGTCGGGACGCCGTTGGCGACGCCCTGGGCCCGCAGCGCCTCGGCGATGCCCGGCAGCTCCCGGTCGAGCAGCGGGCGGGTCGCCTCGGGTGTGCGGTCGGTCGGGTTGATGCCGGTGCCACCAGTCGTCACCACGGCCGCCACACCGTCCGCGAGGGCGGCGGCGATCGCGGCAGCGACCGGATCCCCGTCGGGGACGACGGCTGGATCAGCCACCTCGAAGCCCCAGGCGCGCAGCGCGTCGACGATCAGGGGTCCGGTCTCGTCGGCGTAGATGCCGGCGGCGGCGCGGTTGGACGCGACGACGACGGCCACCCGGAGCGTGGAGGAGGACACGGACATCAGCGGTGCCAGTCGCCGCTCTTGCCGCCGGACTTGGCGACGACCTCGATGTCGGTGATGCGGGCCAGCTTGTCGACGGCCTTGACCATGTCGACGACGGTCAGGGCCGCGACGCTCACCGCGGTGAGGGCCTCCATCTCGACGCCCGTGCGGTCGGCGGTGCGGACGGTCGCCTCGATGTGCACGGCGTCGTCGTGGACCACCAGGTCGACCTCCACCCCGCCGATCGCGAGCGGGTGGCACAGCGGGATCAGGTCGGGGGTGCGCTTGGTGGCCATGATCCCGGCGATCCGCGCGACGGCGATCGCGTCGCCCTTGGGCACACCTTCACCCCGCAGCAGGCCGACGACCTCGCCGCTGACCTCCACGCGTCCGCGAGCCGTGGCGGTGCGGGCCGTCACGGCCTTGGCGGTGACGTCGACCATGCGGGCCGCGCCCGTCTCGTCGACGTGGGTGAGCCGACCGGCCATCAGAACGGCCTGTCGAGCACGAGCGTGCGGACCGTGTCGCCGAGGTTGAGCGCCGTCTGGTCCTCGCCGACGATGATCAGCGCGTTGGCCTGGGCGAGAGTGCCGACCAGGTGCGAACCGGCACCGGCCAGCGGGGTGACCTTGGCGCCACGGTGGGTGACCTCGAAGACGGCGCGGACGTACTGCCGCACGCCCGGCCGCGACTGCAGGTCGGACGCCAGCACCGCGTGGACCATGGGCCGGCGGTAGGGGGTGCGCCCCATCATGCGCCGGATCGCCGGCAGCACGAAGACCTCGAACGAGACGTAGGCGGAGACGGCGTTGCCGGGCAGCGTGATGATCGGCGTCTGCTCGTCGAAGACCTTGCCGAAGCCCTGCGGCTTGCCCGGCTGCATCGCGACCTCGTGGAAGTCGACCGTGCCGAGGGCCGAGAGCGTCTCCTTGACGACGTCGTGGTCGCCCTTGCTGATGCCGCCGCTGGTGACGACCAGATCGGCGCGGACCAGCTGCTCGGACAGCACCCGCTGGAACGTGCGGGGGTTGTCGTCGACGGCGCCGACGCGGTAGCAGATCGCCCCGGCCTCGCGGACCGCCGCGGCGAGCATGTAGCTGTTGCCGTCGTTGATCGAGTCGTAGTCGAGGTGCGTGCCGGGCTCGCGCAGCTCGTTGCCGGTCGAGATGACCACGACCCGTGGGCGTGGACGGGCCTTGACCCGCGGCGCTCCGAGGGCAGCGAGCAGCCCGATCTCGCGGGGGCCCAGGACGGTGCCCTCGGCGAGCACCGTGTCGCCGGCCCTGACGTCGTCGCCCTTGGGGCGGATGCGCTGGCCCACCGCCGGCGATTCGTAGATCTGAACCCGCGCGTTGCCGCGGTCAGTCTCCTCGTAGGGCACGACCGTGTCGGCGCCGCGCGGGATAGGTGCGCCGGTCATGATCTTGACCGCGGTGCCGGCGCTGATCGCGAACGGACGGGCAGACCCGGCGGCGATCTCCCCGACGACGGGCAGCGTCACCGGCGTCTCCCGAGAAGCGGTGGCGACGTCGGCGGCCCGCACGGCGTAGCCGTCCATCGCGGAGTTGTCGAACAGCGGCAGGTCCATCGGTGCCACGAAGGCCTCGTGCAGCGGCAGACCCAGCGACTCGACCAACGGTTGGTCGTAGGCGGCCAGCGGCCCGATGCCGCGCAGGATCTTCTCGAGGTGGTCCTCGACCGTCAGGAAGCCGTCCGGGATGCTGCCGGCCCGCACACGCCCCTGCGGCGCGGGAGCAGGAGTCGGGTCGGCCGGCGGGACGACGGGGGCCTCGACTGGCTCAGCCGGCGGAGTGCCGCGGGCTGCGAGAGGCTCAGCCGGCGGAGTGCTCGTCGGGGTGGGCGGGACGATCGGGGCTTCGCCGTGCGTCGTCGGCCTTTCGACGGGCTCAAGGGGCGGGGTGGGCTGCTCGACGGGCGGGGCCGGTTGCTCCACGGACCGGGTTGACTGCTCGCGGGGCGGGGTGGGAAGCGGAGCGACCGGTTGGGTCAGCTCCTCGTCGCCGGCCGTGCCCGCGGGTGGGTCATCGGGAGTCTCCGGGCCGATCGGCAGCATGTCCTGCTCCGACCCGTGGCCCGTCTCTCCTGTCGACATGTCGATCAGCCTAACGTCGTCGCCGAATCCACGCTCTCGGCCATGCCGGTGTCGTCCAGGGTGACGTCTCCGCGGACGACGACGTCGGGTCCGAAACGCCAGTCGCCCTTGACGGTGAGCGAGGCGGCGCCGACCAGCGACGGTGGGTTCGGCAGGCGCGCGTCGAAGTCGGCGATCGTCGTGAAGAACCGGCGGTCGAGATCGACCAGCGGCGTCTCGCCCACCTGCGACCGGACGCGGAAGTCGTCCCCCACGCCGTAGACGTCGGAGCGCAGCAGCAGCAGGTCGTTGGTCGTCTTGACCGGCAGGAAGCGTGACCGGTCGACCTCGATGGCCGTCGCCCCGTCGAACACCTCGACCGCCGCGCCCATCGCCGACTCGATCTGGATGACCTGCGGCGAGGTCGGATCGGTCGGGTCGACGTTCTTGGCGTTGCGGATCAGCGGGAGCCCGAGGATGCCGTTGCGCTCCTCCAGCGTTCGCTTCATGACCCGCAGGTCGAACCACAGGTTGTTGGTGTGGAAGTAGCGGTGCCGCTCCGGATCGGCCGCAGCGGCGGCGTCCTCGTCGGGGGTCTGTGCGGTCTCCCGCAGGACGAGGCGGCCGTCGGCCTTGCGGACCACGATGTGGCCGCCCTTGACGTCGGCGGGCGTGCGGCGGCAGACCTCGGCGGCGTAGGGCGCACCCGAGGCGGCGAACCAGCCCATCATGGCGGGATCGGGCGCGGCGCCGAGGTTGTCGGCGTTTGACACCGTTGCGTAGCGGTAGCCCGCATCGATCAGCGCGTCGAGGATGCCGGACACCTCGAGCGCCGTGTAGAGATCGCCGTGGCCCGGCGGGCACCACTCGAGCGTCGGGTCGGCCGGCCAGTCGACCGGCGAGAGGTCGTCGGCCCGCAGCTTGGGCTCGCGGTTCTGCAGGAAGTCGATGGGCAGGCCGGCGACGGCGAGGTCGTCGTACCCGGCAAGGGCCGCAAGGGTGTCGTCGCGGGTGCGGAAGCTGTTCATGAACAGCAGCGGCATCTCGACGCCGAGCTCCTTGCGCAGCGCCAGGACCTGGCCGGCGATCACGTCGAGGAACGTGAGGTCGGGCCGCACCGGCAACAACGTCTTGGCCCGGTCCAGCCCCATCGACGTGCCGAGCCCCCCGTTGAGCTTGATGACGGCCGTGACCGCGGCGGCGGCCCGACACTCCTCGTCCGTCAACGAGATCGCCCCCGCGTGGTCGATGTCGACGAGCGGGTCGACGTCGGCCTCGCGGATCATGCCGGTGGCGCCCTCCTCGAGCTGCGCGTAGAAGGACGAGAACACGTCGATGGCACGCTGGGGCACGCCCGCGTCGCTCATCCGCTGCTGTGCCGAACCCAGACCTGACATTCCGCACACGCTATCGTCAGCGCGTGTCGAAGGCATCCGTTCGCAACGACCTGCTCGCCCGGCGGCGTGCCATGCCCCCCTCGGCGCGCAGCGAGGCGGCCGAGGCGATCGCCCTGCACGCACTGGCCGTGCCCGTCATCGCCCGCGCCCGCCGGGTCGCCTGCTACCTCTCGATGCCGTCCGAACCGGGAACGGCTCCGCTCATCGCGGCTCTGCACGATCACGCCGTCGAGGTCATCGTCCCGATCAGCCGCGCTGACCACTCGCTCGCCTGGGTCGTCCTGGCTCCGGACTCCGCCGTGGAGAGGACGTCGCTCGGCATCCCCGAGCCGGCCGGTCCCCCTCTCGGGCCGGAAGCGCTCGACGGGTGCTCGGCGGTCATCGTGCCGGCGCTCGCCGTGGACCACACCGGCCACCGCCTGGGACGTGGAGCCGGCTATTACGACCGGGCGCTCGCCGGGGTCGGTGCCCCGATCTGCGCCGTCGTCTACGCCGACGAGCTGCTGCCGGAGGTCCCGCACGAGGCCCACGACGTCCCCGTCCAGATGGCCCTCACCCCGTCAGGTCTCTTCCGGGTCCAGTGACGGCGTCCCCGGCAACCCGCCGCTGCAGATTCCCAGGTGCTCCTGGAAATCCGGCACGTCACCCCTGTTGCAACAGGGGTGACGCGTCAGCTTTCCGGCGGTACGGCGCTGTTTCCCAGGTTCTCCTGGGAAACTGCCGCGGGGCAGGGACGAGCCGCGCACCTCAGCTGCCGCTGGGCTTGAGGGTCAGGGTGTCGTCCGTCGCCTCGTCCACGGCCTTCTCGCCGAAGGCCCACGGCAGCGTCTGCCCCCTCGACCACATCTCCTGCTGATCGAGGTAGTGGTCGTGGAAGGCGTGACCGGAGTTGCCGGTCAGCTGGATCCAGCGGGACCGGTCGAGGTCGCCGAGGTCGACGATCATCCGCATCGACGGAACGGCAGTGACCTCGTAGCCCTCCGCAGCGTCCCAGCTCGTCGCGTTGACGATCCCGCCGCCGCCACCGACCTTGAAGGGTCCGCGGTTGAAGATCCGGTTGACCAGACCGACACCGGAGTCGCCCAGGGTCGGGTTGACCAGCTCGAGCTTGTGCATCGTCCCCCAGCGCCACTGCCTCGGGTTGCGCGACTGGATCATCGTCAGCTCGTCGCGGGCATCCCGCATCGCCGCAGTCAGGATCTGGTCGCGGTTCTCGCGGATGCCGGGAGTCGTGACGTCGTCCCACCAGTGGTTGCCGCCCCGATCGAGGATCGTGTCGATCATGGAGAACCACCGCTCACCGCCGTCGGGCCACTGATCCTTCGGCAGCTCGTCGTGGAACGTCCGCGCCAGCAGGTTGCGCCACACGGCGTTGAAGTACGCCGCACCGGGCGAGTCGGCGTCCTGCATGAAGTCCCACGACGACAGCGTCGCCTGCCCCTGCCGGTAGTACGTGCTGTCGAGCGGCACCTTCAGCAGCTCCGGGACGAGACGCGCCGCGTTGGCGTTGTAGGTGTCGTTCTGCATCGTCGACATGTCGTCGACCGTCAGCCCGCCCTTGGACGCGGCCAGCAGGTCACGGATGCGCTCGGACCGGTAGCCCGCGGCGGTGTCGGCCCCCAGGACGACCGGGTACTGGTCGCCGATGACCTTGTTGTTGGCCGTGACGATGAAGCCCTCGTCGGGGTTGTAGACCGTCGGCAGCGCGTCGAACGGCACCGAGCCCGTCCACTCGTACGACGGGTCCCAGCCCGGGACCGGCCAGCGCCCGTCACCCGCGGCCCGCACGGGGATGGTGCCAGGCGCCTGGTAGCCGATGTTGCCCTCGACGTCGGCGTAGACGAGGTTCTGCGACGGCACCGTGAAGAGCTGGGCGGCCGCCCGGAACTGCTCCCAGTTCTGCGCCTTGCCGAGCGCGAAGACCGCCTTGATGGTCGGCTTCGGGTCCAGCGCCGTCCAGCGCAGCGCCACCTCGTAGGCGCCTCGCTCGGTGGTCTTCTGCGTGGCGTCGCCCACCGCGGCGGCGTCGTCATCGAGGTCGGACAGGATCGGGCCGTGCCGCGTCGACCGCACCGTGATGGTCTCGGGCTCGCCGCCGGCCACCTCGAATGTCTCCTCGCGGGTCTCCAGCGGGACCTGCTGACCGTCGTACTCGTACGTGTCGCCGGTGACCTTCTCCAGGTACAGGTCGGCTACGTCTGCGTACATCGTGGTGACGCCCCAGGCGATCTTCGCGTTGTGGCCGACCACGACGCCGGGCAGGCCCGAGAACGAGAAGCCGGCGACGTCGTAGGGGCACGCGGCGTCGACCGTGCGGCAGTGCAGCCCGACCTGGTACCAGATACCGGGCATCGACGGCGCGAGGTGCGGGTCGTTGGCGAGGATCGGCCGACCCGTCGCGGTCCTGTCGCCGCTGACGACCCACGAGTTCGACCCGATGCCGTCGCCGGTGCCCAGCAGCGCCGGGAGCGCGTCGGCGCCGTTCTTCGCCGCCGCGAGCGAGGCCACCGCGGCCCGGGCCAGACCTGCAGGGGTCGGGCCGGTGCCTGCGAAGCGGCCGTCCACGACCGACCCGTCCTTGGCTCCCACGATCGTCGCGTGGTCCTTCGGGTAGTCGGGGTACAGCTCCTCGACCTCGGCGACGGAGAGCTTGTCGGTCGCCAGCACGCGGTCGATCTCGTCGGTCATGTTGCTGCGCAGGTCCCACGCCATCGCCTTGATCCAGGCGAGGGAGTCGACCGCCGTCCAGCGCTCGGGGCTGTACGCGGGGCCCGTGAGGCCGAGCACGGAGTACTCCAGCGACAGCTGCGAGCTGGAACGACCGTCGAGATACCGGTTGACGCCTCGCGCGTACGCATTCACCAGGCGCCGGGTGTCGTCGTCGAGCAGCGCCAGCTCCTGCTCCGCGACGCGCCGCCACCCGAGGGTGCGGACGTACTTGTCGGTCTCCAGGGCGCCGTCACCGACCAGCTCCGCGAGGCGTCCTGCTGTGACGTGGCGCCGGAAGTCCATCTCGTAGAAGCGGTCCTGCGCGTGCACGTAGCCCTGGGCCAGGAAGAGGTCCTCGGGGGTGTCGGCGTAGATCTGCGGGATGCCCTTGCCGTCACGCTTGACCGTGACGTCGGCCTCGAGCGCGGTGATCCGCACCTCGCCCGTCGTGTCGGGGAACGACCGCCGGACGGTCACGAAGGTGAACACCGCGACGCCCACCACCACGATCGCCAGCAGACCAGCGATGACCATCCCGATGCGACGCACCGAGCCATTCTCACCCACCGGCGCCTCTTCGGCGACATCGGCTCGGAGCGGGAGCAGGCGCCCTGCGTCAGCGCTGGGAGCCGCTGCGGATCTCGCCGACCAGCTCCTCGAGGACGTCCTCGAGCATGATGACGCCCAGCACCCGGCCCGCCGGGTCGGCGACCCTCGCCATGTGCGATCCGCGGGCCTGCATCGTGCGCAGCGCGTCGTAGAGACCCGAACCGGCCGAGACGGTCGCCAGCGGTCTCACCCACTTGTCGGCGATCGACTCCCGACGCGATGACTCATCGGTCTCGAGGACGTCCTTGATGTGCAGGTAGCCGCTCAGGTCGCCGGAGGCATCAGCGACCGGGAACCGGGAGAAGCCGGTGTCGGCGCAAGCCTGCTCGACGTCGACGGGGGTGGCATGCGGGGTGATCGTCACGAGTCCGTCGAGCGGCAGGAGCACGCGGTCGACGGATCCGCCGGAGAAGTCGAGGGCACCCGACACGAGCCCGTACTCGTCCTCGTCGAGCAGACCCTCGCGGCGCGATTCCTCGACCAGACCGGCGACCTCGTCGTGCGTGTAGGTCGACGACACCTCGTCGACGGGCTGGACCCGGAACAGCCGGATGATCACGTTGGCCGTGCCGTTGAGCAGGACCACGAACGGCTTGAGCACCAGGACGACGCCCAGCATGAACGGGCCGAGTACCAGCGCCGCCCGGTCAGGACCCACCAGCGCGAGGTTCTTCGGCACCATCTCACCCAGCACGACGTGCGCGCCGACGACGAGCGTCATCGCGATGACGAACGAGATGGGGTGGACGAACCCCTCGGGGACGTTGACGACCTCGAAGGCGGGCTCCATCAGATGGGCGATGGCGGGCTCGCCGACGGCGCCGAGGCCCAAGGAGCAGATCGTGATGCCGAGCTGCGCCGCCGCCATGACCTGGGTGATGTTCTCGATCGCGCGCATCGCCATGCGGGCCGGTCGCGAACCGGCGGCGATGCGCGGCTCGAGCTGGGTGCGGCGGGCCGAGATCAGCGCGAACTCGGCGGCGACGAACAGGGCGTTGAGAGCCAGCAGCACCACCGTCAGCAGCACCCCGTACCAGTCGTTCATGACAGCTCACCCACCGTCGTGACGGCGTCGGCGGTCAGTGACACCCGGTCGATGCGACGACCCTCCATGCGGTCGACGGTCAACGACACCACCAGCGGCTCCGGATCATCGTCATCGTCACCAGGAGTGCGGTCCAGCGACAGCGTCACGACGTCACCGCGCACCGCGATGCGTCCGAGCTCGACGTGGATCAGGCCCGCGATGGTCTCGTAGTCCTCGCTCTCGGGCAGTGCGACACCGGTCTGCTCCTCAACCTCGTCGGGACGCAGCAGGCCCGACAGCGACCACGTCCCGTCGCGGCGGTGACGGCTGCGGGCGGACAGCCGGTCGTGCTCGTCGGCGATGTCACCGACGATCTCCTCGACGAGGTCCTCGAGGGTCACGACGCCGTCCGTGCCGCCGTACTCGTCGACGACAATTGCCATCTGCATGCCCTGCTCGCGCAGCACCGACAGCAACGGGTCCAGCTCGATGGAGTCCGGGACGACCGTGGCCGCGTCGAGGATGTCGAGGATCCGGACGCTGCGCCGACGGTCGACCGGTACGCTGACCGCCCGCTTGACGTGGACGATGCCCTCGATGTCGTCGGGGGTCCGACCGATCACCGGGAACCGCGAGTGGCCGGTCTGGCGAGCGGCCTCGATGACGTCGAGCGCCGTGGCCCTCGCCTCCAGGAAGTGGACGCGGACGCGCGGCGTGCGGACGTCGGCCGCGGTCCGGTCGCCGAACGCGATGCTGCGCGCGACCAGGTCGGCGGTCTCGTCGTCGATCGCACCCTCGACCGCCGACCTCAGCACGAGCGACCGCAGCTCGACGGGCGACCGGGCCGAACGGAGCTCCTCCTGCGGCTCGACGCCGAGGGTCCGCAGGATCGAGTTGGCCATGCCGTTGAGGACCCGGATCGGCCAGGCCATGGCCTTGGTGAACGCCCGCTGCGGCAGCTGCGTCACAGCTGCGGTGCGCTGCGGCAGGGCGAGCGCGAAGTTCTTGGGCACCAGCTCGCCCACGAGCATCGTCACGACCGTGCTGACGACCAGCGCGACGGCGTACGCGACGCCGCGCAGGGCGCCACCCTCCAGACCGACCGACGACAGCGGACCGCGCAGGAGGTTGCCGATGGCCGGCTCGGCCAGGAAGCCGATCGCCAGGTTCGTGATCGTGATGCCGAGCTGGGCGCCGCTGAGCTGGGTCGACAACGACCGCAGAGCCAGCAGGGTGCCCTGGGCGCCCTTGTCACCGGCAGCCGCATCGCGCTCGATCGTGGCGCGATCGACCGTGACGAATGAGAACTCGGCGGCGACGAAGACACCACACGCCAGCATCAGGAGCAGGGACGTAGCAAGGAGCAGCCATTCGGTCACGGTGCGGCAACTGTACCCTTGGAACGCACCACCAATCGAGCGGGAGCAACACGTGCCGAAGTACCAGTACCAGTGCAAGGACTGCGGAGAAGCGCTGGAGGTCCAGCAGAGCTTCACCGACGATGCACTGACCGTCTGCCCCGCCTGCCAGGGCGACCTGCGCAAGGTCTTCAACGCCGTCGGCGTCGTCTTCAAGGGCTCCGGATTCTACAAGACCGACAGTCGTTCGGGTTCCTCCTCCACGACGTCGACCAGCTCGGCCTCGTCCTCCTCTTCCTCGTCGTCGGGCGACTCGTCGAGCTCGGGCGGCAGCGCGGCCGCGACCACGGCCACCACCAAGAGCGAGTCCGTCCCGGCCAAGAAGAGCGGCTCGGACTCCGCCGCCTGACCGGTCCCGGTCCGCACCTGTGGACGGCGGGCTCCGCGAACCTCCCGGACTTCCTAGAGTCCCGGCATGGAACGCCTCCACCTGCTGCTGCAGGAACAACGCCGTCTGCTCGCTGCGATCTGCACGGGTCTCGCCGTCCTCGCCGGTCTGACCGCCGTCCGCGCATCACCGGCGAGCGAGTCGATCCTGGTCGCCCGCCAGGACCTGGCCAGCGGTCAGGTCATCACCGCCGACGACCTGCGCACCGCTGACGTGCCGCCCTCCTCGACTCCCGCGGGGCTGCTGACCCGCGACGAGGCCATCGGACGCCAGGTGGCCGGGCCGATGCGGCGGGGCGAGGCCCTCACCGACTTCCGGCTCGTCGGACCGGGGTCGATGGCGGGCTACGGCGAGGGGGCGGTCTTCACGACCGTCCGGGTCGATCCCGCCGATCGCGCTGCCATCAGCGTCGGCGACCGGGTCGACGTCGTCGCCGTCGACCCCGCCGGCGGAACCCCGGCCGAGGTGGTGGCCCGGGACGTCGAGGTCGTGACGGTCCCGGTTGCCGACGAGTCCGACTCCACCGCCCTGGGTGTCGTGACGACCGAGGAAGGCGCCCTGGCCCTTGCCACGGCCGGGCTCTCGTCGCGGCTCAGCGTCATCTCGTCGTCGGCCTAGCCGCGCGGGCCGGCGTCTCGCTAGGGTCGGGGCATCACTCGACACCCACACAGGGGGATACATGCTCAAGGGATTCAAGGACTTCCTGCTCCGCGGCAACATCGTCGACCTCGCCGTCGCGGTCGTCATCGGCACGGCGTTCACGCTGCTGGTCGGCTCGTTCACCGCCTCGTTCATCAACCCGCTCATCGCCCTCATCGGTGGCGGCGGGCCCGACGGGATGACCTTCACGATCAACGACCAGCCGTTCACCGTCGGCGCCTTCATCACGGCGGTCATCACGTTCGCCATCACGGCCGCGGTGGTCTACTTCTTCGTCGTCGTCCCGATGAAGACCGTCCAGGAGCGGCTCGCCAAGGGCAAGGTCGAGGCGCCCGTTGCCGTGCCCGAGGACATCCAGCTGCTCCGCGAGATCCGCGATTCGCTGGCTGCCCAGCAGCGTCCCGGTGGGACGACCGGGCTCTAGCCGTGGTGGGGCGGGACGTCGCGGAGGAACTCGTCGTCGCGTGACGTGCCCTCCCGCTCGTTCCACCCCTCGCCGGTCTCGTCGGACGTCGTGGACGGTGCGAGCTCGTCCAGCAGGCCGGCGGCCCGGAGGCGGCGCTCGCGCTCAGCGCGGTCAGGCCCTGACGAGGTCATCGAACCACTCGGGGGTCAGCTTGGGGTACCTCGGGTGCCATCCCGTGCGGTCGCTGAACAGCTGGGAGCTGACCCGTTGCGACCGCACCAGGATCTCGAGCTTCTCGGCGCCGAGCCGCAGGATCCACGGCGGCAGGAAGTGCCCCCCGTTGCGGCGTCCGGCGGCCAGGGCGATCGTGTCGACGTAGTCGCGCCGCTTCACCGGCTCGGCCCCGACGTTGTAGGTCCCGCCGGGGGCGGTGAGGGCGTGGACGACGGCCGTCCCGACGTCATCGGGGTGGATGACGTGCATCCAGGAGTGCTCCTCCCCCAGGCCGATCGAGCGCCCGGCCGCGGCGCGGCGGAACAGCCATGCGGTGTTGGGGTCGTCGCCCGTGATGAGTCCGAAGCGCAGGCTGACGGACGTGCCGCCGGCGGCGGCGAAGGCGCGGACGTTCTCCTCGGCGACCACGACGGGCTCGGTCGTGCGACTGACGTCGACCGGGCTGTGCTCGTCGATCCAGTCGTCGCCGTGATCGGCGTAGATGAAGCTCAGGCTCTGCTGGACGACGCGCCCGACGTCGGCGCGCTCCGCCGCCTCGGCCACGATCCGGGAGCCGTGCAGGCGGATGCGGTCGATCGCCTTCAGTGAGCCCGGCCGCAGCGCACCCTTGCCGACCGGCACCTTGGTGGCGAGATTGGCCACGGCATCGCAGCCCTGCATGCCGGCCGTCATCGCCGCGCGGTCGTAGATGTCGCCGCGCCACGGCTCCGCCCCGGAGGCGGCGATCTGGTCGGCCGTCTCGCGCGTGCGCGCGAGCCCGACGACGTCGTGGCCTGCTCGGTGCAGAGCTTCGATGGACGATCGGCCCATCACCCCACTGGCACCGGTGAGGAAAACCTTCACGATTCACTCCCTGGTGAGCTTCCCCGGCATGTCCTGCCCGGGACACTCCGTCGGGATCGGCGGAACCGTCGGGAGATTACGAAACGATAACAAATCCTGCCCGAGGAGCATGACCAGCGGGTGAGGGGTCAGCTGATGAGCGGCACGATGTCGGCGATCGAGTCGAAGATCTCGGTCGGCCTGAACGGGAAACGGTCGACGGCCCCGGCCGGGGTCGAGCCGGTCAGCACCAGGAACGTTCGCAGCCCGGCCTCCAGGCCCGACAGGACGTCGGTGTCCATCCGGTCGCCGATCATGACCGTCGTCTCCGAGTGGCCCTCGATCTGGTTGAGCGCGCTGCGCATCATCAGCGGATTGGGCTTGCCGACGAAGTAGGGCTCGACCCCCGTCGCCTTGGTGATGAGGGCGGCCACCGAACCGGTCGCAGGCAGGGAGCCGGCCGGCGACGGGCCGGTGGCGTCGGGGTTGGTGGCGATGAACCGGGCGCCGTCGTCGATCAGCTGGATCGCCCGGGTGATGGCCTCGAACGAGTACGTCCGGGTCTCGCCGAGCACGACGTACTCCGGGTCCTGGCTCGTCATGATGTAACCGACGTTGTGGAGAGCGGTCGTCATGCCGGCCTCACCGATGACGTACGCCGTGCCCTCCGGACGCTGCTCCGACAGGAACTTCGCGGTCGCCAACGCGGAGGTCCAGATGGCCGACTCCGGCAGGTCGATGCCGGCGGCGCGGAGCCGCGCGCAGAGATCCCGCGGGGTGAAGATCGAGTTGTTGGTCAGGACCAGGAACTTGCGGCCGCTCTCGCGCAGGCGCGTGATGAACTCGGCGGCCCCGGGGATCGCTGCCTCCTCGTGGACGAGCACGCCGTCCATGTCCGTCAGCCACGTCTCGATCGGCTTGGTCATCGACCGGCGCCCGTCCCGGGGTGCTGGTGGAAGAACGTCCAGAGCAGGGCCGTGGCGTCGACCGGGCTGTCCTGCGTGCGAGACGTGCGGCCCGGCGACATCGGACCCCCACCCGGCCAGCCGTGGACCCCACCCACGACGGCGTAGATGTCGACGTCCGTGCCGTCCTTGCACGACCGCCACGCGAAGTGATGGACCGAGGTGTCAGCCGTCGTGAACGCACCCGACGCCGGGCACCGTCCACGCGTCGCCCACTTCGACATGGTGTCGTTGACGGGCGGGAGCCGGCCGATCACGGTGTCTGCCCCACCGAACGGGACCGTCGTGTCGGCCATGCCGTGGAAGTAGATGATCGAGGCCGGCGGCGCATCGTCACAGGTCGACTCGTCGTAGTACGGCCCCGAGACGGCAGCGTAGGCGGCGAACTTCGTCGATCCGTCGCACGCGAGGGCGAGCGTCAGCGCGGATCCGTTGGAGAATCCGGCGGCGAAGAGACGGGACGGATCGGTGCAGCCGGTGCGCTCCACGTCACGGACGAGGTCGCGCACGAAGGCCAGATCGGACTGCGGATCGCTGATGGGCTCCCGGAAGCGCCACTGCGCCGGCTTCCCCCGGCCGAGCGGCACGACCAGGATCGTGCCGTCATCGTCTGCCTTCTCGTCCATGTCGGTCGCCGCCAGCACCGTCTCGGGATCGCCGCCGAGCCCGTGGAACATCAGGACGACGGGCGCCCGGGTCGTGCCGTCGTAGCCGGGCGGCACGTGCAGGAGGTAGGTGCGCTCGTGCCCGCCCGAAGAGATCGTCTGGGTCGTCGTGCCCGACGGGAGAGGCCGCGCCGTCGTGCAGGGGGTCGGCGCGGCGACCGGCTCCTTCGTCGCGCCGTTGGCCCCGTAGAACACGATCCCGGCGGCTGCCATGACGACGATGACGCCTCCCGCGGCCAGTCGCCGGGCCACCCGCGCACGGCGGGTGGAAGGACGACTCAGAGGCGAAGGCACAAGGGCGATCGTAGGCGTTCTGACGCGTAGTCGATAATCTGAGGGAGACACGCCCTCGTAGCTCAGTCGGATAGAGCGACCGCCTCCTAAGCGGTAGGCCACAGGTTCGATTCCTGTCGAGGGCACCACTGCGGCACCGTGCGGTGACCCGGCGTCGCCCTATCGTGGCTCCTGACAGGAGGCCGGCGATGTTCACCCAGCTCGACAGCTCGACCGGCCCCGCTGCCGGACGGCCCACCTGGCGCAACGCCGCCCCGTTCCTGGCGGTGGCCACACTGGGCTTGACCAGCGCCGTCCTGCCTCCCTACGCCCGCGGAAGCTTCGCCGAACCGGTGCTGGTCGTTGCCCTGTTCGGGGTGACCCTCGGCCTCCTGACGGTCAGTCTGCGGCGCGACCACCGCACGTGGGTCGATCCGGCCGGACCGCTGCTGTTCTTCGCGGTGCTCGCCATGGCCCGCGACTTGACGGGCGGGTCCGCGTCAGGTCTCGCGCCGCTCGCTGCCCTCCCCATCGTGTGGTTGGCCCTGTACGGCACCCGCCGTGACCTGGTGGCGGCGGCGGCACTGACCGCGGCGGTCTACCTCCTGCCTATCGCCCTGATCGGGGGGACCGCGTATCCCACCGGAGACTGGCGGCGGGCCGTACTCTGGGCGGCGTTCGTCGCCTTCGTCGCACCGGTCATCCAGCGAATGGTCCGCCAGCTGGCGGCAGAGACGAAGCGGCAGCGCGCAGCGTCGGCCGAGCTCGACGGCATCATGCGCGGAGCCCACCTGAGCAGCATCATCTCCACCGACACCGAGGGCACCATCCGCCTGTTCAGCAGCGGGGCGGAGTCACTGCTCGGCTACACGGCGGACGACGTCGTCGGACACCACGACCCGGGGCTCTTCCACGACCCCGACGAGGTGTCGGTCGTCGCCGCCGAGCTCGGCGTCGAGCCGGGGTTCGCGGTGTTCACCGAGCTCGCCCACCGCCAGGAGGGCAGTCGGGTGTGGACCTACATCCGCGTCGACGGCGGCCGGCTGTTCGTGCGCCTCGCCGTCACCGAGCTCGTCGGGCCCGACGGCACAGTGACCGGCTACCTCGGAGTGGCCATCGACGCCACCGCGAGCGTCGAGGCGGAGCAGGCGCTGACCGCATCGGAGGCACGGTGGCGCGTCCTGCTCGACCACCTGCCCGACCTGACCGTCGTGATGGTCGACCAGGACCTGACCATCGCTGCCGTCTCGGGTGCCGGCGCAGTCACCCAGGGCCTGCGGGACTCGGCCGGGCTGAACCTGTCAGAGGTCTCCACCCCCGAGAACATGGTCGTCCTGTCCGACCTGGTCACCCGGGCGATCGCCGGCGAGGACGTCAGCGCCGAGCTGGAGCGCTCGACCACCGGCGACGAGCACGAGCTGCGGGTCACCCCGCTGCCGCAGGAGGACGGCCGCCCACGAGCACTCATCGTGGCCCGCAACATCAGCCAGGACCGCTCCCGAGAACGCGCCATCATCCTGGCGCGCGACCGCGCCGAACGCCTGTTCACCGACGCGCCGCACGGCGTGGCGGTGCTCACCGGCACCGGCCACATCGTCCAGGTCAACGCCGCCCTGACGACGATGACGGGCCGCTCTGCCGCCGAGCTGATCGGCACGACGCTCGGATCGCTCTCCTTCCCCGGCGACCACCACATCCCGGGACACCTCGCGGACGCCTTCGAGCACCGCGGCGACCGGGTCGAGGTGGAGTGGACCATGGTCAGCGCCCACGGCGACGCGGTGCACGTCGTGGTCAGCAGCCGGGTGCTCCCCGGGCTCGACGGGGCGGACGACATCGTGCTGGCGAACATCGTCGATGTGTCAGAGCGTCGCCGCTTCGAGCGACGGCTCGCCCACCTGGCCGACCACGACGCCCTCACCGGCCTGGTCAACCGTCGACGCTTCCACGACGAGCTGCAGCGCCACCTTGAACGGTGCGAGCGCTACGGCCCCGTCGGCGCCGTCCTGCTGCTCGACCTCGACCACTTCAAGGAGGTCAACGACACCCTCGGTCACCAGGCCGGCGACGAGCTGATCGTGTCGGCCGCCACGCTCCTGCGCAACGGGGTCCGGTCCACCGACGTCGTGGCGCGGCTCGGCGGCGACGAGTTCGCGATCCTGCTCACCGAGGGCGACCTCGCCTCGGCCTCTCGTGTGGCGGCGTCGATCGTTCAACGCATCGACGCGTACACGCGGACACTCGACCGTCCGCGCCGTCGCGTCACCGCGAGCATCGGCGTCGTGACGATGAAGGCCGCCCGCGAGCACGGGGAGGACGTCCTGGCGCTGGCGGACATGACGATGTACGACGCGAAGGACGCCGGCCGCAACCGGTTCGCGGTACTCGACGAGACCACGGGGAGCCGGCCTCGCACGGGGGCCCGCCTGCAGTGGCGCACGCGCATCGAGCGAGCTCTCGAGAACGACTCCTTCGCCCTGCACCTGCAGCCGATCGTGGACCTCGGGACGAACCGGATCGGGTCGGCGGAGGTCCTCCTGCGGCTCGACGACTCCGACGAGCTCGTCCCGCCATCCCGCTTCCTGCCCATCGCCGAGCGGTCCGGCCTGGCCCGTCACATCGATGCCTGGGTCGTCGAGAACAGCATCGCGATGCTGGCCCGCATCCAGCGCATCCAGCCCGGCTTCACGCTCGAGGTCAACCTGTCGGGCCACTCGATCGGCGACCCGGCCATCGAGCACGCCATCGTCGACTCGCTCGCGACCCACCGCGTCCACCCGTCGAGCGTGGTCCTCGAGATCACCGAGACGGCCGCCGTCGCCGATGTCGACCTGGCGCGCGAGTTCGCCCAGCGCATGACGGCCATGGGGTGCAAGTTCGCCCTCGACGACTTCGGCGCCGGCTTCGGGTCCTTCTACTACCTGAAGCACCTGCTGTTCGACTACGTCAAGATCGACGGGGAGTTCGTCAGCAACTGCCACCGGTCCGAGGTCGACCGCAGCATCCTGCGCTCGGTGGTCGGCATCGCCCACGACCTCGGCAAGAAGGCCATCGCCGAGTTCGTGGCCGACCCGGAGGTGCTGGACATCGTCCGCGCCGAGGGGGTCGACCTGGCCCAGGGCTACCTGATCGGCAGGCCGGTGCCGTACGACAAGTTCGTCGCGCACTACCTCGCACCGGCCCTCGCCGTCTCCGCCGACGTGCCGGGAGCCTGAGGCCGCCCTACCGTGGACGGACCATGGCCCGTCTTCGCCGCACCTCCCCCACCTCACCCGGCTGGACCCGCGTGCGCCACGGTCGCGGCTTCCGCTACCTCGACGACACCGGCAGGCCACTCGCACCGGAGCAGGTCGAGCGGTGCAAGCTGCTCGTCATCCCGCCGGCCTGGGACGAGGTGTGGATCTGCTCGGTCGACAACGGCCATCTCCAGGCGGTGGGCACCGACGACGCCGGACGCAAGCAGTACATCTACCACCCGCAGTGGCGCGAACGACGGGACGCGGAGAAGTTCGCCCGCATGGAGGGGTTCGGTGACTCGCTGCTGAAGCACCGGGCAGCGACGCGTCGCGAGCTCTCCGGCGACGACATGGATCTGCGCCGCGTCGCTGCGACCGCCTTCAGCCTCCTCGACCTCGGCATGTTCCGCATCGGGTCGGCCCGCTACACCGAGGAGAACGGGAGCTTCGGGCTGACGACCATCGAGAAGCAGCACGTCCGCCCCGCCGGCTCCGGGCTCGCGTTCGCCTACGCCGCGAAGTCCGGGCAGGAGGTCGACGTCACGATCCGCGACCAGCGGGTCCAGGACGTCCTCGAGACCCTGCGCAGGCGCCGGGGCGGCAGCACCCGGCTCCTGGCACACCGGGTGGGCCGCCGGTGGAAGGATCTGGACGCCGGCGACGTCAACGCCTACGTCAAGGACGTCCTGGGCGAGGACTACTCGGCGAAGGACTTCCGCACGTGGCGCGGCACCACGATCGCCGCACTGTCACTGGCCGGCGCCGACGGATCGACGCCGACAGCGATCAAGAAGTCCGTCGCGGCCGCGATGCGGGACGTCTCGGATCACCTCGGCAACACCCCCGCCATCGCGCGGTCGTCCTACGTCGACCCCCGCATCGTCGAGCTGTTCGGTCAGGGCGTGACGGTCCGCTCGGCCCACCGCCGTGTGGCGCCCGGTGCACCCACCAGCCGCACCCTCGAGCGCGAGGTGCTGGGTCTCCTGCGCCGGACGTGAACCGTGCGTCAGAGCGCCGACTCGATGGCGCGCCAGAAGGTGGGATACGCATAGATCGTGTCGCGCAGGGTGGCCACCGGCATCTCGGCGCGCACCGCGAAGGCCAGCCCGGCGAGCGTCTCCCCACCGGCCGGACCTGCGCTGTTCGCACCGACGATGACGTCGCGGTCGGCGTCGATGACGATCTTGATGAGCCCCTCGTTGCCCGGGCCGTGCAGGAAGCCGCGACTGCTCGCCGAGAGGTCCGTCAGCCCGATCCGGACGTTGATGCCCTTGTCACGCGCCTGGGCCTCGGTCATGCCGACGCCGCCGACCTCCGGATCGGTGAACGTGACCCGCGGCAGGCTCGCGTCGTACTCACCCAGCTCCTCGCCGAGGATCGCCCGGGCGGCTCGTTCGGACTGGTACATCGAGACGTGGGTGAAGGCTCCCCGGCCGACGATGTCGCCGATCGCCCACAGCCCGTCGGTCACCTGCATCGCGTCGTCCACCGTGAGGTGTCGACCCGGTTCGACGCCGACCGTGTCGAGCCCGACGTCGTCGATGCGCGGCTTGCGGCCTGCCGCGACGAGCAGCCGCTCGGCCTCGTACGTCACGTCGCCGCACGTCACGTGGAAGACGTCGCCGTCGTGCGCGACCGCGTCGATCGAGACGCCGGAGTGGACGCCGATGCCCTCGGCCTCGAAGACTCCGGCCAGCAGTGCCGACGACTCCGGCTCCTCGACCGCGAGGATGCGGGGACCGACCTCGAGCACCGTCACCTCGGTGCCGAAGCGGGAGAAGGCCTGGGCGAGCTCCAGCCCGATCGGGCCGCCGCCGATGACGATCATCGAGGCCGGCGCGGTCTCCGTCGCGAGGATGCCCCGGTTGGTCCAGAACGGGGTGTCGGCCAGCCCGGGGATCGGCGGGGTCGCGGCCGAGGTGCCGGTGTTGAGCACGACACCGCGCGACGCGACGATGACGGTCTGCTCCTCGGAGTCCGCGACGTCCACGACGACCCGGCGATCCCCGTCGAGACGTCCGTGGCCACGGACGAGCCGGGCTCCGGCCGCCGTGATCCGGTCGGCTGCGACGGTGTCGTCCCAGTCGTCGGTGGCCTCCTCGCGGATGCGTCGTGCGACCGGGCCGAAGTCGGGCACGACGTCCGCCGTCCCGGCCAGGCCCGGCACCCGGCGGGCCTCAGCGAGGACGTTGGCCGCGCGGATGATCATCTTGGAGGGGATGCAGCCCCAGTAGGGGCACTCGCCACCCACCAGCTCCTTCTCGACCGCGACGACGTCCAGGCCCCCGGCAGACAGCCGCGACACCAGCGCCTCGCCTCCGGGACCCATCCCCACCACCACGACGTCACACGAGATCTCAGTCATGTGATCAGTGTCGACCACTGGTCCCCGTCATGGCGAGCGAAGATGCCCGTCCCGGGCCGGATGTCACCGACCCGTCAGCATCCGCCGCACGTTGAGGGCGCCGGACCCGGAGGCGGGATCGGGTCCCGGCACGCCGATGTCGTCCGCCGACGCCCGCATGATGTCGCCGACCCGCGCCGCACTGAGCCGGAACCGGCTGCGCGCGATGAGGATCGCCGCTGCCGCGGCCGCGTGGGGAGCCGCCATCGAGGTGCCGTCGAGGAAGCAGTAGCTCCGCCCCACCGCGCACGGCACGTCGCGTCCGGGTCGCTTGATCATGGTCGACATGACCTGCTGGCCCGGCGCGACGACGTCGATCGACGCGCCGCATGCCGAGAACGACGGGACGACGCCGTGGCGGTCGAGCGCCCCGACCCCGATGACGCCGGGATAGGCGGCCGGGTAGGCGGCGGGACCGGCGCAGCCCTGGTTGCCGGCCGCCGCGACCACGACGACATCGTTGTCGACGGCGTACCGGATGGCCGCCTCGACCTGCGGGTCCGGCTGGTCACCGGTCAAGGACAGGTTGATGACGTTGGCGCCCTTGCGGACGGCGTAGGCGATGCCGCGCGCCACGCTGAGCGTCGTCCCGATGCCGGCCCCGTCCAGCACGCGGACCGGCAGGATCGTGGCGGAGGGCGCCAGCCCGGCGATGCCGCGCCGGTTGTCCTCGGTCGCGGCGATGATCCCTGCCACGTGGGTGCCGTGCCCGTTGGAGTCGTCCGCGGCGTTGTCGTCAGCGACGAAGTCGTACCCCTTGATCACCCGTCCGGCGAGGTCGGGATGCTGACGGCTGACGCCCGAGTCGACGACGGCGACGATGACCTCGGAGCCGGTCGACTTGCGCCAGACCTTCTCGGCCCCCAGACGACTCAGGGCCCACTGCCGATCGCGCAGGGTGTCGTTGACGCGCCGCGAGGACGACCTGGCATCCGCGTCCGCGGCGGACACGGGATGGGCGAGGCCCACCGCGGCTGCCGCGTCGTCATCCAGAGCATCGACGATCAGGTCGAGGGCATCGCCTCGAGACGTGGCCTGCTCCGACACGAAGCGGGGTCCGTCAGCCGTCTGCACCGTCGTGACCACGGTGAGCGGCTCGCCGGCCGTCGCCGTGGCGAGGATCGCTGCGGCCTCGCGATCGACCGCGGTCGGTCCCGCCGTCGCCGCGGGCGCGGAGCCGACCACGAGTGCGATCAGCAGGCCGGCGACCGCGAAGGGCGCGCCACGTCGGTTGTTCACGACTCAACAACGTCCTGTGCGGGCCGGGAGTCACGCGGGCCGTGCGTCTGCAGGAACAGGACGGGCCCGTCCAGGCGCGCGCCGATCGAGCGGACGGCGCCCAGCGCCTTGGCCGTGTAGACCGGCTCGAGCTCGAGACCCCACTGCGACGCGAGGTCGAGGGCCTCGGCGCCGGCTGGCGTGGTGGCCCCATAGGTCTGGCCCATCCACTCGTCGCTGGCCATCAGGTCGTCCCGCCCGATCTCGATCGGGACGGCGGCACCTCTCGAGCGCAGCAGGGCCGAGGTCTGCCGAGCGAGTCGGCTGACGGTGACGGCATCGAGGCGGAACGAGTCGTTCACCACGACGCCCAGCACCCGGGAACGGAGCCCCGCCAGACGCAGACCCAGCGCCAGGCCCGCCGCGGTCCCGCCGGAGCCGACGGCCGTGACGACGGTGCCGGGCTCAGGCAGGTCTCCGGACGCGACCTGGCTGGCGATCTCGAGGGCCGTCTCGACGTAGCCGAGAGTGCCGACGGGCGACGATCCGCCCGCCGGCAGGTAGTACGGCAGCCGTCCGCGTCTGGAGTGACGGGCGAGGATCCAGGGCGCCGCCAGCTTCAGCCGCCCGACCGACGGGTAGCGGTGCAGCACGGCCCCGGAGTCCTCGAGCCGCCGCAGCTGGTCCTTGACGTGGTCGTCCACCGGCTGGTCGACCAGTCCCAGCACCGTCCGCAGCCCGTGCTCACGACCGTAGAGGGCAGCCGCGAGGCCCCAGTGCGTCCCGATGCCGCCGACCGTGAACAGCGTCGAGCGTCCTCGCCGGTGCGCCTCGGGGATGATCCACTCGAGCTTGCGGACCTTGTTGCCGCCCCAGGCTCCGTCGCCGTACGCGCCCTCGTCCTTCAGCCACACCTCGGCCTCGACGTCGAGGTCGTCGAGTCGGCGCACGGGGGTCGGTGACGACCCCAGGCCCACGTGCGGCAGATCGGCGTCCGGGAACAGCGCGGCGAGCCGGCTCATGCCGTCGCTCGCGGCTCGCGCCACCGCTTGACGCTGTAGACGAGCAGTGCCAGAGCGACCACCGCGGACGAGTAGAGACCGATCGCGGTGACCCAACCTGCCGCGGGCAGCTCCGGGCCGAAGCCGATCCCCAGCACGTCGAACTCGGGGATCTCCGGCGCGATCCACCACACCGTGCCGAGCGTCACCAGCCACAGCACGCCGAGAAGGCTCACGACGATGCGTGGCCAGGTCGCGACCCCGAACTTCGCTGCCTCGACGGCCTTGCGCTCCAGGGGGTCGAGGAGCCGCTGGGCCCACACGTAGTGCTGCGACAGCAGCGCCATGCCGGACACCAGGACCAGCGTCCCGGGGCCCGGGAACGGGATGAGGATGATGCCCGCCACCACCAGGATCCAACCGAGCACCTCGGATCCCGTCCGGTGGAACCAGCTCGCGATCCTGGCTCCCATGCTCATGCGCCTAGTCTGCCGCATCACAAGGATTCGGATGGCGCAACCCTCGAGCTGGCGGTTGACTTGGCAGGTGAACATCGCCTCCTCCCTCCTCTCCCTCGCCGAAGAGACGCTCGGCCTTACGCTTCCGATCCGCCTGCGCGCGTGGGACGGCAGTGAGGCCGGTGTGCCCGGCGCCCCCGTCGTCGTCATCCGCAACAAGCGCGCCCTGCGCCACGTCATCTGGAAGCCGGGCGAGCTCGGCGTCGCCCGCGCGTACGTCCAGGGCGACCTCGACATCGAGGGCGACCTGGGTGACGGCCTGCGCGTCATGTGGAACGCCGTCCGCGACGCCCGCACGGCCGACGCGACCGCCGGCCGTCCGAAGATCGGTCCGAAGCAGGTCGCCAAGGCCGTCGCCCTCGCCGTCCGCCTCGGCGCGATCGGCAAGCGTCCCCCGGCCCCGGCCGCCGAGTCCAACCTGACCGGTGAGCTGCACAGCAAGGAACGCGACCAGGCCGCGATCTCGCACCACTACGACCTGTCGAACGACTTCTACGAGCTCATCCTCGACCCGAACATGGCGTACTCCAGCGGTTTCCATGTCACCCCGGAGATGACGCTGGAGGAGGCGCAGACCGCCAAGCTCCACCTGATCTGCAAGAAGCTGGGCCTGCAGCCGGGCATGAAGATGGTCGACATCGGGTCCGGCTGGGGCTCCCTCACGCTGTTCGCCGCCGAGCACTACGGCGTCCACGTCACCGGCGTGACGCTGTCGGTCGAGCAGCGCGACTACGTCATGGGCAAGGCGGCCGAGCGCGGCCTGGCCGACAAGGTCAACGTGAGCCTGCGGCACTTCCGCGACCTCGAGGCGTCCGGCGTCGCCGACAACGGCATCGACGCGATCGCCTCGATCGAGATGGGCGAGCACGTCGGCGACGCGGAGTACGTCGTCTTCGTCGACTCGATCTTCCGCTACCTCAAGCCCGGCGGACGCGCGCTCATCCAGCAGATGTCGCGCAGCAACGACGCTCCCGGCGACAGCCCCGGCGGCGGACCGTTCATCGAGACGTACATCGCCCCCGACATGCACATGAAGCCGCTGGCCAAGACGATCGGCCTCATCGCCGCGTCCGGTCTGGAGATCCGCGACGTGCAGGCCATGCGCGAGCACTACCCGCAGACCGTCGCGGGCTGGGCCCAGAAGCTCGAGGACAACTGGGACACCGCCGTGAAGCTGATCGGCGAGGAGAACGCCCGCGTGTGGCGCCTCTACCTCGTCGGCGGTGCGCTGGCGTTCGAGGAGAACCGCATGGGCGTCGACCAGATCCTCTCGGTCAAGCCGACCTCGCGTGGCGTCAGCAGCATGCCGACGTCGCCGCTCGCCTGGCTCTCCTGACCATCCCTGCCATGATCGAGACATGATCGACAACGACCTCTCCCAGACCGGCGTCACGCTCCTCGCGGGACTGGTCGCCCTCGCGGTGTTCATGGGTGGCGGCCTCGTCTACGCCCTCCGGAAGCCGCTGCTGTCGATCGTCGACACGCTCTGGGGCCTGGGGTTCGTGGTCGTCGCGGCCGTCTCGGCGATCGTGTCGCTCGGGGGTGACGGCGACCCCGCGCAGCGCTGGATCGTCCTGGCGATGGTGGCGGTGTGGGGAGGTCGCCTCGCGTGGCACATCGGGGCGCGCAATCACGGCAAGGGCGAGGATCCCCGCTACGCCGACCTGATCGAGCAGGGCGAGAAGGTCGGGCGCTCGTTCGCGACCACGGCGATCACCCGGGTCTTCCTCCCGCAGGGCGTCGCGATGTTCATCGTGTCGGCTCCGCTGATGGTCGGGGCCAACAACGAGAGCCTGTGCGTGCCGCTGCTGGTGGCGGGCGTCGTCGTGTGGGCGGTCGGACTGTTCTTCGAGACCGTCGGCGACGCACAGCTCAGGTCCTACAAGAGCGATCCGGACAACCGCGGCAAGATCATGGACACGGGGCTGTGGAGCCTGACACGGCACCCGAACTACTTCGGCGACGCCGCAGTCTGGTGGGGCCTCGGACTGGTGTCGGCAGGCTCCTGGCCCGGCCTCGTCGCCCTCGTCGGGCCCGCGATCATGACGTACTCACTCGTCAACGTCACCGGCGCCAAGCTGAATGAGAAGAGCCAGCGCCGCAAGCCCGGCTGGGACGACTACGCCCGCCGCACCAGCTACTTCATCCCCCTTCCCCCGAAGAAGTAACGCCCGCGGGTGACGTCCCACCACCACCTCTCGGACGTCATCACGGCAGTACGTACGTCACCCCGATCGGGATGACGTCCCGCGGTGTGCACAGGCAGGCGCCCCGCTCGGGTCGTCCACAGCGGACGAAGCGCCTGCACTGCTCCGAGCCTCGACGAGCCACGTTCCTCGTATGACCTCTCGCCATCACCGCGCCGTGCTCGTCCGTGACCTCGCCGGAGCCCAGGACGGGGTCGTCTCGCGCAGACAGCTCCTCGCCCTCGGTCTCACCCGCTGGGACATCGCGGCCGAGCTCCGCGCTGGCCGCTGGCGGCAGCACCACCGTCAGACGATCTGCGTGCACACGGGCCCGCTCGGCGATCGCGCCCGACTGTGGCATGCCGTCATCGAGGCGGGAACTCGGGCCGTCCTCGACGGCACGGGGTCGCTCCTGGCGGCGGGCCTCACCGGCTTCGACGTCGCACTCGTCCGGGTCTCGGTGCCCCGAGGCGGCAAGATCCTGTCGTCGCCCGGCGCGGACGTCCGGCAGACCCGGCGCCTCAGGCCGTCGGATGTCGTCAGCGCCGGCGTCCCGCGAGTCAACACACCCGTCGCTGCGACGAGAGCTGCGCTCTGGGCAGTGTCCGACAGCCAGGCCGCCCTCGTCCTGACGATGACCGTCCAGCAGGGACTCGCCACGGCCGAGCAGATTGCAAAGGCCCTGCTGGACGTACGCCGCGACAAGCGTCGCCGCTTCCTGGAGCGGGTGGTCCTCGACCTGATGGGCGGTGCGGAATCGCTGGGAGAACTCGATGTCGCCGCGATCTGCCGTCGCCGCGGCCTGCCGGAGCCCGACCGCCAGGCCCTGCGCGAGGGCACGAACGGTCGGTACTTCCTCGACATCCTGTGGGAACGCTTCCGGCTGGTCCTCGAGGTGGATGGGATCCACCACGCCTGGGCGACGTCGATCGTCGGCGACGCCCTGCGACAGAACGACCTCAGCCTGCAGGGTCTGACGGTGCTGCGCCTGCCGCTGCTCGGCCTGCGGGCTGCGGAGGACGCCTTCCTCGACCAGGTCGAGGCCGGACTGACCGCCGCCGGATGGATCCGCGAGAGGGCTGCCTGACCGAGGCGCGCCCCCGGACGTCATCACGCCGGAGGCATCGCACGTACTGCTGTGATGACGTCCCACCGTCGACCCGAGGACGTCATCACGGCAGTACGTACGTCACAGCAATCGTGATGACGTCCCGGCGCGGGGGGCCTAGGCGGTGACGAAGATGTGGGCGGCCGCCTCGGCGTCGATCTCGGCTGTCTCACCCTGACGCGCGACCACCACGCCGTCGTGGCCGAGCGACACCAGCACGTCGTTGCCCGGCAGCGCGCCGACGCGGCGCAGCACCGACATGACCTCGGTGTCCTTCTGCAGCTCCTCGGCGATGCGGCGCACGACGAGCCGGATGGGCTCGGTCGTGTGGGCGACGGCCTTGGTCATCGCCACGACGCCGGTGAGGAACCGGGCCTCGTCGCCGGTCTCGCCCAGCTCGGCCAGTCCGGGGATCGGGTTGCCGTAGGGGGACTCGGTCGGGTGCTCGAGGATCTGGACGAGCCGGCGCTCGACCTGCTCGGACATCACGTGCTCCCAGCGGCAGGCCTCTTCGTGGACGTACTCGATCTCCAGCCCGATGATGTCGATCAGCAGGCGCTCGGCGAGACGGTGCTTGCGCATGACCCGTGTCGCGAGCTGGCGCCCCTTCTCGGACAGCTCGAGGTGCCGGTCGCCCTCGACCGCCAGCAGGCCGTCGCGCTCCATGCGGGCCACGGTCTGCGACACCGTCGGCCCACTCTGGTGGAGGCGCTCGGCAATACGGGCGCGCAGGGGCACGATGCCCTCCTCCTCCAGCTCGTAGACCGTGCGGAGGTACATCTCGGTGGTGTCGATCAGGTCGCTCACGCGCCCATTGTTCCATGCCGTGCGGATGGCGTGTGCACGCGTGAGGATGGGTACCGTGCCAACCTCCGTCATCTGCTTCCGGTCCGACTTCCGAACGAACGACAACCCCGCGCTGCGAGAGGCGATCGACGCCGGGCCGGACGGCGTCGTGCCGATGTTCGTGCTCGACGAGCACTACTGGGGCCCGAACGGACGCACTCGACTGGCCTACCTCATGGCGTTGCTGCGTGACCTCGACGAGCGGGTCGGCGGCCTGACCGTGGTGCAGGGCAAGCCGGAGGAGGTCGTGCCCCAGGTGGCACGTGCCGTCGGGGCGTCCAGCGTGCACGTGGCGGCCGACTACGGCCCCTATGAGAAGGGGCGCGACGAGCGCCTCGAGAAGTCTCTCGCCGAGGACGACGTCGCTCTCGTGCGCACCGGCTCGTCGTACGCCGTGGCCCCGGGGCGCGTGACCAAGGGCGACGGGACCCCCTACCGCGTCTTCACCCCGTTCTACCGCGCGTGGCAGGAGCACGGCTGGCGTGCGCCTGCGCCGGGCGTGCGGTCCGTGCCATGGATCCGCGCCGACGTGAGCACAACGGAGATCCCTGAGGTCGACCCCCCGGCCGGTGTCACCCTCCCCCCGCTCGGCGAGGAGGCGGCCCGCCGGCAGTGGCGCGCGTACCTCGACCACGTCGACGACTACGACGACCTGCGCGACCTGCCGGGTCGTGACGCGACGTCGCGCATGTCGGTGCACCTCAAGTGGGGCACGATCCACCCGCGCACGATGCTGGCCGACCTCGCCGAGCGCGGGACCGACGGCGCGGTCGCCTACGCGCGCGAGCTGGCGTTCCGCGAGTTCTACGCCGACGTGGTGCACCACCGCCCCGACACCCTCGCCGGCTACTACGACCAGCGGTTCGAGGCGATGGACTACGACGAGCCGGGCGACGACCTGCAGGCGTGGAAGGACGGCCGTACCGGGTTCCCGATCGTCGACGCCGGCATGCGCCAGCTGCTGGCCGAGGGCTTCATGCACAACCGCGTGCGGATGATCGTCGCGAGCTTCCTAGTCAAGGACCTCCACCTGGAGTGGACCGTCGGCGCCGACCACTTCCTCGACCTGCTCGTCGACGCCGACCCACCGTCCAATCAGCACGGCTGGCAGTGGGTGGCCGGCTGCGGCACGGACGCCTCCCCGTACTTCCGGATCTTCAACCCGACGTCGCAGGGCAAGAAGTTCGACCCGGACGGCGTGTACGTCCGGCGGTGGGTCCCCGAGCTCGCGGACGTACCGGCCAAGCACGTCCACACACCGTGGGAGATGGCCGAGCCGCCCGCCGGCTATCCCGCACCGATCGTCGACCACGCGGCCGAGCGGCTCGAGTCGCTGCGCAGGTACGAGGCGATCCGCACCGCTCGTTAGGCTCGGCGCATGGTGACGATCCCGGCGCGCTTCAACGGACCCGACCACTCCGGCAACGGCGGCTGGGTCGCCGGCCTGATCGCCGCGGAGCTCGGTGGGGACGTCGTGACGTCGACGCTGCGCCTCCCGCCTCCCCTGGACGTGCCGCTCAGCTGGGAGCACGACAACCACCACGACGACGGCGAGGTCGTGCGGCTCCTGACCGCGGGCGGAGCGGTGATCGGCTCGGCCACCCCGGGATCGTTCCAGCGGGAGGCTCCCGGTCCGCCGACCCCCGAGCAGGCAGCGGCCGGCCTGGCTGCCTACCCCGGCTTCAGCGACCATCCGTTCGACCGCTGCTTCACCTGCGGTACGGCCCGGGCCGAGGGCGACGGGCTGCGGCTCTTCACCGGACCGATCGGCGAGGACCGCACGGCCGCACCCTGGACGCCGCACCCGGCGCTCGCCGCCCCGAGCACCGACGGCAACGGCAACGGCGACGGCAACGACGGTGCGCGTCTGGACACCCCCACGACGTGGGCCGCGCTCGACTGTCCCGGCGGGTGGGCGGCGGACTTCACGGAGCAGACGATGGTGCTCGGGCGCATGACGGCTCAGGTCCAGCAGCTGCCGCTGGCCGGCGAGCCGTACCTGGCCGTCGGTGCCCTCCGTGGCCGCGAGGGACGCAAGTTCTTCACCGACACCGCGCTGTGGACCGAGGACGGCGAGCTGGTCGGCCGGGCCGAGCAGGTCTGGATCCAGGTCGACCCGGCCGACTTCCGCTGACAGGCCGTTCGACCGGCAGGCGTATGTTCTCCTGACGTGGCACGGCCTTCACTCTCGCACCTGTTCGCCGACGTCCGGCCGCTGCGCAACGAGCACTTCCGCCGGCTGTGGCTGGCCAACATCATCACCGTCATCGGGGCGCAGCTCACGGTCGTCGCAGTACCGGCGCAGCTCTACGCCGACACCGGTTCGTCGGCGTACGTGGGCCTCGCGGGCGTGTTCGGCCTCGTGCCCTTGGTCGTCTTCGGCCTCTACGGCGGCGCGCTCGCGGACGTCTTCGACCGCCGCACCCTGCTGATCATCACGACGATCGGCCTGATCGTCACCAGCGGCCTCTTCTGGCTGCAGGCGGCCGCGGGCAGCACCAACGTGTGGCTGCTGCTGTGCCTGTTCTCGGTCCAGCAGGCGTTCTTCGCGGTCAACCAGCCGACCCGCAGCGCGATCATCCCCAAGCTGGTCAGCGCCGAGCTGCTGCCCGCCGCCAACTCGCTCAACATGACCGTCACGATGGCCGGGGCGATCGCCGGGCCGCTCGTCGCCGGCGTGCTCATCCCGATCGTCGGCTTCGAGTGGCTCTACCTCGTCGACACGATCACCCTCTTCGCCACCCTGGGTGCCGTGCTGCGGCTGCCGAGCCTGAAGGTCCTTGACGCCGCGGCGAGCGTCCCCGGCATCCGGGCCGTCATCGACGGGTTCGTCTACCTGCGCACCCAGCCCGTGCTGCTGATGTCCTTCGTCGTCGACCTGATCGCGATGGTGTTCGGCATGCCGCGGGCGCTGTTCCCGGAGATCGCGCACCTGGACTTCAACGGCCCCGACGAGGGCGGTCTCGTCTTCGCGCTGCTGTTCGCGGCGATCCCGGCCGGCGCCGTCATCGGGGGGGTCTTCAGCGGCTGGGTCTCGAGGATCGAGCGCCAGGGTCGGGCCGTCATCGTGTGCATCCTCGTGTGGGGACTGTCGATGACCGGCTTCGGCATCGCGGTGGCGCTGGCGGACCGGTGGATGACCACGATGCTGGTCGTCGCCCTGGCGATGCTCGTCATCGGTGGCGCGGCCGACATGGCCTCGGCGGCATTCCGGTCGAGCATGCTCCAGTCCGCGGCGGACGACGCCATGCGCGGACGCCTCCAGGGCGTCTTCATCGTCGTGGTCGCCGGCGGACCGCGCATCGCCGACACCCTGCACGGCGCGACGGCCGCCGCGGTGGGGACGGCAGCCGCTGCGGCCGGTGGCGGCGTCCTGGTCGTCGTCGGAGTCGTCGTGGCCTCGCTCGCCGTCCCGTCGTTCGTGCGCTACCGCGTCACGCGCGCGGTGTGAGACGCCACCGCGTGGCGCCACCAACCCATCCGCACTGACTATGGTTCTGCATAGCCAGTCGCCTAGGATGCCGGCATGCCCGCACGCCTCGAAGGCCACCTCGCCCGTCCGGACCGTCCCGCTGCCGGCGACCACTGCCCCATCGACCGGGCCATGCGGGTCGTCGGCACCCGCTCGGCGATGCTGCTCCTGCGCGAGGCCTGGTACGGCACGACGCGGTTCGACGACTTCGCCGCGCGCGCCGGCCTGAGCGACGCGATCACGTCCTCTCGGCTGCGTGAGCTGGTCGACGCCGGCCTGCTGGAACGTCGTCCCTATCGCGAGCCCGGGCAGCGGACGCGGCACGAGTACGCGCTGACCGACAGCGGCACCGACCTCCTGCCCGTTTTGCTGGGACTCGCGGCGTGGGGGCACAAGCACTCCCCCCACGCCTGGAGCCCTGTCGCGACCCACGCGAGCTGCGGCGCGCCGGTCACCGTCGAGGCGCGATGCTCCGCCGGGCACGCGGTCCCGGCCGATGACGTCGTCGTCACGGGCTGACCCCGGCAGTCACTTGACGAGGAGCGGCTCGCCCGTCCGGGTGACGACCGACTGGCGCGGCATCACGCCTGTCGCCAGCTCGAGCGAGGCCACGTCGGGAGCCGCGACGGCGGGCCGGACGCCGAGGACGGTCCGGACGAGCAGCATCGGCACGACCACCAGCGCCACCAGGACCACGACGAGCCACGAGGCGCGTCCGAGCGCGTCGTTCGTCGCGGCGGCCAGCCCGGCCACGACCGATCCCCCTCCGACGTAGGCCGACGACCAGAGCGCCGAGCCCGACAACGACCCGACGACGAAGCGGCGGTACTCCAGTCCGGACGCACCGGCGGCGGCCGGCGTCAGCGTGCGGACGATCGGGACCAGCCGCGTCATGAACACCGCCGTGCCGCCGCGGCGACGCAGCAGGTCGGTGGCCCGCTCGTAGTGCTGGCGTCCGAGGCGCTGGACGGCCCGGGTCTCCCCCAGTGCATCGCCGTAGCGCCGTCCCAGGAGATACCCGACGTGGTCGCCGAGGCTCGCGCCGACCATCACGACGACGCCGAGCGCGATCATCTGGCACGTCGAGCTCATCGAGGCGGCGAGCAGGACGACGGCCGTCTCGCCCGGCAGTACCATCCCGAGACCCAGACCGGACTCCGCGAACGCGAGCGCGAATCCCGTGCCGAGGGACAACCAGAGTCCATTCATGGGGCAGACGTTCCTCGCCCGAGGCGTCCCCGACGTTGCCCAGGGGTGGATCCGAGGTGAACGTTCGACCGGTCGTGCGGCCTGCCGTGGCGGGCCGGTGTCAGTCGTCGAGCAGGCTCAGCAGGTAGGCGCCGTAGCCACTCTTGGCGTAGACCTCCGCCTGAGCGCGCAGACCGTCGTCGGACAGGAACCCGCCGCGCCAACCCGCCTCCTCGGGGCAACCGATCGAGAGACCCTGGCGGTGCTGGACCGTGCGGATGAACTCGCCGGCCTCGGCCAGGCTGTCGAAGGTGCCGGTGTCGAGCCACGCGACGCCCCGCTCGAGGACGTCGACCTGCAGCCGACCCTCCTCGAGGTAGAGCCGGTTGAGGTCGGTGATCTCGAGCTCCCCGCGCGCCGATGGCTCGAGGTGGCGGGCCTTCTCGACGACGTCGTTGCCGTAGAAGTAGAGGCCGGGCACCGCGAAGTGGCTCTTGGGCTTCTCGGGCTTCTCCTCCAGCGAGATCGCCTGTCCGCTGGCGTCGAACTCCACGACGCCCATCGCCGACGGGTCCTTGACGCGGTAACCGAAGATCACGGCGCCGTCGACGTCGTTGAAGCGCGTCAGCTGCGTGCCGAGGCCGGCGCCGTAGAAGATGTTGTCGCCGAGGACCAGGGCGACGGAGTCGTCACCGATGTGGTCGGCGCCGATGACGAAGGCCTGGGCGAGGCCGTCGGGGCTCGGCTGCTGGGCGTACGTGATCGAGATGCCGAACTGCGAGCCGTCACCGAGGAGCCGCTCGAACGGCTCAGCGTCGTGGGGCGTCGTGATGATGAGCACGTCGGAGATGCCGGCCAGGATGAGCGTCGAGAGCGGGTAGTAGATCATCGGCTTGTCGTACACCGGCATCAGCTGCTTGCTGACGGCCTTCGTGACAGGGTGAAGTCGTGAGCCGGTTCCCCCGGCCAGGATGATTCCTCGCATGCTCGACATCCTAGGGGCCGCTGTCAGGACGGGGATCACGGATTCGGCGCTGCAGGCTGTTGCACTAGTCTCGATCCCATGCATTCCGTCCTCGTCACAGGTGGTGCCGGCTTCATCGGCTCCAACTTCGTCCGCCATCTCATCGCCCACACCGACCTCTCGGTGACCGTCCTCGACAAGCTGACGTACGCCGCCAGCCGCGAGAGCATCTCGGACCTGCCGGCAGACCGCTGCCGCCTCGTCGTGGGCGACATCGTGGACGGCGCCCTGGTCGACGAGCTGGTCGGCTCGCACGATGCCGTGGTGCACTTCGCGGCTGAGTCGCACAACGACAACTCGCTGAACGACCCGAGCCCCTTCGTGCAGACCAACCTCGTCGGCACGTTCACGCTGCTCGAGGCCGCCCGCAAGCACGACGTGCGGTTCCACCACATCTCCACCGACGAGGTCTACGGCGACCTCGAGCTCGACGACCCGAACCGGTTCACCGAGGCGACGTCCTATGAGCCGTCCAGCCCCTACTCGGCCACCAAGGCCGGTTCCGACCTGCTGGTGCGCGCCTGGGTGCGCTCCTTCGGCGTCCGCGCGACGATCAGTAACTGCTCCAACAACTACGGGCCCTACCAGCACGTCGAGAAGTTCATCCCGCGACAGATCACCCAGCTGGTCGACGGACTGCGCCCGCGCCTCTACGGCGACGGCCTCAACGTCCGCGACTGGATCCACGTCGAGGACCACAGCAGCGCCGTGCTGACGATCCTGCAGAAGGGCGAGATCGGTCAGACCTACCTGATCGGCGCCGACGGCGAGAAGAACAACCGCGAGGTCGTCGGAAGCCTGCTGGAGATCTTCGGACGCGCCGACGACGACTTCGACCACGTCAACGACCGCCCCGGCCACGACCGTCGCTACGCGATCGACTCGACCAAGCTGCGCACCGAGCTCGGCTGGCTCCCCCAGTTCGGCGACTTCACTGCCGGCCTGGCCGACACCGTCGAGTGGTACCGCGCCAACGAGGCGTGGTGGCGTCCCAGCAAGGCCGCCACGGAGTCGATCTACGCCGCCCAGGGGCAGTGACCATGGAGATCTCCGAGTCCCCGATCCCGGGGCTCCTGGTCGTGCGCATCCCTGTCCACGGCGACAACCGCGGCTGGTTCATGGAGAACTGGCAGCGCGAGAAGATGGTCGCCGCCGGACTCCCCGACTTCGATCCCGTCCAGCACAACGTCTCCTACAACAACTCGTCCGGCGCGACCCGCGGCATCCACGCCGAGCCGTGGGACAAGCTCGTGTCGGTCATCGCCGGGCGTGTCTTCTCCGCGTGGGTCGATCTGCGTGAGGGCAGCTCGTTCGGTGCGACCTTCACGATCGAGCTCGAGCCCGGCATCGCGGTGTTCGTCCCCCGGGGCGTCGCGAACTCCTACCAGACGCTGGAGGACAAGACGGCGTACTCCTACCTCGTCAACGCCCACTGGAGCGCCGATGCGGAGTACACCAACCTCAACCTCGAGGACGAGACCGTCGCGATCGACTGGCCGCTGCCGATGAAGGAGGTGTCCGAGAAGGATCGCAACCACCCGCGACTCGCCGACGTGACCCCCGTGCCGCCCCGCCGGTCGGTCATCCTCGGCGCCGACGGCCAGCTCGGACGGGCGCTGCGTGCTCTGCTCCCCGATGCCCTGGCCTTCAGCCGCTCAGACCTCGACCTGACCGATCCCGCCGCCTTCGACGCGGTGCCGTGGAGAGACGTCGACACCATCTACAACGCCGCCGCCTACACCGCGGTCGACCGGGCCGAGACGCCCGAGGGTCGCCGCGACGCGTGGGCCGTCAACGTCACCGCCGTGGCCACCATGGCCCGCATCGCGATCAAGCACAGCCTGACCCTGGTCAACGTCTCCTCCGACTACGTCTTCGACGGCACCGCCGAGTCGCACGACGTCGACGAGCCGGTCTCGCCCCTCGGCGTCTACGGCCAGACCAAGGCTGCCGGCGAGGCCGTCACCTCGACCGTCGCCCAGCACTACATCGTCCGCACCAGCTGGGTCATCGGCGACGGCGGCAACTTCGTCTCGACGATGCAGCGCCTGGCCCGCGACGGCGTGAGCCCGACGGTGGTGGACGACCAGTTCGGCCGCCTGACCCGGGCCGACGAGCTCGCGCAGGGCATCGTCGACCTCGTGACGTCTCAGGCACCGTTCGGCATCCACCACATCACCGGCGGCGGGCCCGTCAAGACCTGGGCCGACATCGCCCGTGAGGCGTTCGTCGCCGAGGGTCGCGATCCGTCCGACGTGACCGGGGTGTCGACCGAGGTCTACGGCAAGGGCAAGGACATGGCCCCCCGCCCCCGCCACAGCGCCCTCACCCCCCGCTGACTCGACCGCCGCAGCGGGCCGGTGGCTCAGTCGCCCCTCACGTCGAGTGCCGGCGAGCCGGTCGCCGATCCGGGCAGCGGACGGTGAGCCAGCCGCCCATCTCACCGAGGAAGGGCGAACAGCGCGCCGCCCCACGGGTGGATCGGGAACCTCGCGCTGCTGAGCCGCCTAGGGTGCGAGGCGCTCGCGGGTCCAGCCGTCGCCGACCCGCGTGAACCGCAGACGGTCGTGCAGCCGGCTGACGCGCCCCTGCCAGAACTCGATCGACTCGATCGCGATCCGGTAGCCGCCCCACGTGGCAGGCCGTTCGACGCCGCGGCCCTCAAACTGCTCCTCCACGTCGCGGACGAGCCGCTCGAGGGCCTCCCGACCGGGGATGGGCTGCGACTGCGGTGAGGCAGCAGCACCGATCTGGGAGCCACGGGGGCGCGAGGTGAAGTAGGCATCGGACTCGGCGGACTCGAGCCGTGTCACGGTGCCCTCGACCCGCACCTGGCGCTGCAGCGGATGCCACAGCATCGTCGCGGCCGCGCGGGGGTTGGCCTCGATCTCGCGTCCCTTGCGGGAGTCGTAGCCGGTGTAGAACGCCAGCCCCCGCGCATCGAGGCCCTTGAGCAGCACGATGCGCGACGACGGACGTCCGTCGGGCGTCGCGGTGGCCAGTGCCATGGCGTTCGGCTCGTCCAGTCCGGCGTCGACGGCGTCCTCGAGCCAGCGGGCGAAGAGGGCCAGCGGATCGGTGCCGGCGGACGCTTCGTCGAGCCCGTCGCGGGTGTAATCCAACCGCATCCGTGCCAGATCGGGGGTCTCCATGTGACCACGGTAACGGCGCAGGGCAGAATGCACGGTATGACTGAAGTGCACCACGGACTTGAAGGCGTGATCGCGTTCGAGAGCGAGATCGCCGAACCTGACAAGGAAGGGTCTGCGCTTCGATATCGCGGCGTCGACATCGACGACCTCGTCGGTCGCGTCCCCTTCGAGAAGATCTGGGGCCTGCTGGTCGACGGGACGTACGAGCCCGGCCTCCCGCCCGCCGAGCCGTTCCCGATCCCCGTACATTCCGGCGACATCCGCGCCGACGTGCAGAGCGCCATCGCGCTGACCGCCCCCGCCTGGGGCATGAAGCAGCTGTACGACATCGATGACACGCAGGCACGCGAGGACCTGGCCCGCACCGCGGTCATGGTCCTCTCGTACGTCGCCCAGGCCGCGCGCGGCGTCGGCCAGCCGATGGTCCCGCAGTCTGAGATCGACAAGGCCGGCAACATCACGGAACGTTTCCTGACGCGCTGGCGGGGCGAGGTCAACCCCGACCACGCCAAGGCCATCGACGCCTACTGGGTCTCCGCCGCCGAGCACGGCATGAACGCATCGACGTTCACCGCCCGCGTCATCGCCTCGACCGGCGCGGATGCGGCTGCCGCCCTGTCCGGGGCCGTCGGCGCCATGTCCGGCCCGCTGCACGGCGGTGCCCCGGCCCGTGTGCTGACGATGATCGAGGAGGTCGAGAAGTCCGGCGACGCCACGGCGTACGTCAAGGGCCTGCTCGACTCCGGCGAACGCCTCATGGGCTTCGGTCACCGCGTCTACCGTGCACAGGACCCCCGAGCCCGCACGCTGCGCCGCACGGCCAAGGAGCTCAACGCTCCCCGCGCCGAGGTCGCGATCGCGCTCGAGGAGGCCGCGCTGAAGGAGCTCAAGGAGCGTCGTCCCGACCGCGTGCTCGAGACCAACGTGGAGTTCTGGGCGGCCATCGTCCTCGACTACGCCGAGATCCCGCCGCACATGTTCACCGCGATGTTCACGTCCGCTCGCACCGCCGGCTGGAGCGCGCACATCCTGGAGCAGAAGCGCACCGGTCGACTGATCCGGCCGTCCGCGATCTACACCGGACCGGCTTCGCGCCGGGCCGACGAGGTCGACGGCTGGAACCCCGACTGGGCCAACAGCTGACCGCTCCAGTCTGAGACACGAGGATCTGGGCCTGCCCGCACCACTGGGGACAGGCCCAGATCCTTTCGTGTCTCGGGCGGCTATCGCAGGTGCCGGTCACGGACGTCGTGCGTGACGCCCCGGGCGTCCAGCACGTCGGCCAGCAGCACCTGCGCCCGCGCCTCGAAGGAGTGCTCCGCCGCCACGCGGGCCGCGTTGGCCCGCAGCTCCTCGGCGTCCGGCCAGTCGGCGGCGGACGGGTCGAGCAGCGACCGCAGCTCGTCGAGCGAGCGGTAGGTCCGCACGGACGAGCCGAGGACGCCCTCGATGCCGTCCACCGGATCGGAGACGACCCGCGCACCCGATGCCACGGCGTCGAACAGCCGGTTGGAGTAGAAGCCGAGCCGGGCCATGTCGGCCCAGTGGTCGTTGAGCACGATCCGCGCGCCGCGATAGGCGGCCGGCACCTCGGCGTTCGCCAGATGGTCCGCCCGCACGTGGGACGGGTCGACGAACTCCTCCCAGCCGTCACCGAAGATGGCCAGGTCGGCGCCCGCTGCGATCGCGTCACGGACGACAGGCCGGACCACCTTGCGGGTCCGTCCGACGAACAGGGTGCCCAGACCGCCCACCGCCTCACCCTCGGGGGTGAACCGTGACGTGTCGGTCGCCTGCAGCAACGTGCGGATCTTGCAGCCGGCGTCGGTCGACATCTGGTCGCCCCAGGTGCGTCCGGCCGAGTAGACCAGGTCGAAGCCCTGACGCACCTCGTCGACCGTCACCGCGTCGGGATGGCTGATGACCCACAGGACGTTCGTCGCACCGGGCTGGGCCACCGCGGGCGTCAACCCCCGGAGCGTGAGCGTGACGTCGTCGAGATGGTCGGCGCCCGGACGTTCGTGGGCGCCGCGGCGATCGACGCACGCCTCCTGCCCCCAGCCACGCAGGGCCCGCGCCAGGTCGTCGGCGAAGAAGGTGTCGCCCCACCTGTCGCCGCGCGAGCCGGGCCAGGCGGCGATCTTGATGGACCAGCGGAGCCGCGGCAGGCCGACACCCGGTCCATCGGTCACGGTCGTCGCCGGACGGATCAGCACCGGGGTCGCCGTCGTGCGCCGCCGGCTCAGCGTCAGCCCTGGCCCCGGGGCGATGCCCGCGATGGCGAACCCCGCCTGCTCCCAGTGCTCGGTGCGGGCCGCCGGGAGGCGACCGCCCCACCGACGGAGCAACCGGAGCTGGTCGGTCTCGGCCGCCGACTCGGGCTCCGTCACGCCTCGGTGGCTGACGCGCGCCGCGGTGGCCGTCGCGAACCGCCCCCCGTGGACGTCGGCCAGACGCAGGCACAGGTCGACGTCGGCGAGGTCGGCGTACGCCGCGTCGAACCCGCGCACCGAGGCGAGCACCTCGGCCCGGATCGCGAGGCACACGCCGCTGAGGGCATCCGGGACGATGACCGCGGTGTCCGGCAGGTCGTCGACGGGGTGCTGCGCCAGCAGGGGGACGGGGACGACGTGCGGCCCTGCCGACACGTACCCCGCCGACCGGACGGCGTCGCCGGACGTCAGCAGCACCGGCTGGGCAGCGATCACGTCGTCCCGAGCGACCAGGTCGACCAACGGGTCGAGCCAGCCGGGCTGGACCTCGGTGTCGGCGTCGAGCACCACGAGGAGACCGCCGGTCGACAGCGCGCAGGCACGGTGCACGGCGACGGCCACGTGGCTCGTCGCCGCGAGCCGGTGCACCTGCACCTGGGGCTCCCCGGAGAAGCAGGCGGCGAGGATCGTCGCGACGCGCGGGTCCGACCCGTTGTCGACGACGACGATCTCGGTGCCGGGGTCGCTGCGGTCGATCACGTGGTCGATCGCGCGCCGGGCCCGATGGCGGTCACCCTGCACCGTCATCAGCACCGACACCCGGGCGGGATCACGGTCGGGCAGACCCCGCACGACATCGTCCCAGTCGACGACCTGCTCGGAGCGCCGCGCGTGCTCGAGGACCGGCAGACGTCCCGGCTCGCCCGTCCGATCGCCCAGCCCGCGCCCCCTGACACCCACGAACGGTGCGAACACCGGGTCCAGGTCGTGGCGCAGCAGCGCATCCCATCCCCACCGGTCGTCGGACGTCGACGCCGCCGAGGCAGCACGCAGTGCGTCGGCCGGCAGCAGCACCCCGCTGAGCGAGCGGGGCTTGTCCCACAGGAGCGCGTCGTGCCCCGGCAGCGCCGCCCTCAGGCGCCCGTCCGTCTGGTCGACGGTCGCGCAGTGGGCGAGGACGCCGGGTGCGGCGACACCCAGCAGACCGCCGAGCAGTGTCGGCGTCCAGGACTCCTGCGGCTGCCAGACCGTCACCCACGGCTCCGTGACCGTGGCGAGCAGATCGTCGGCGCGCTCGGACCACGACCGTCCGGCCGTGGGGACCAGCACCACACGGGGGTCGACGGCGAGGTCGTCGAGGGGCTCCGGGAGCGGACGGTCGGACTCCACCGCGACCCGCAGCGTCCAGGTCTGGTGCTGCTGGGCGAGCACCGTGGCGATCCGCTCGGGCACCCCGCCACCCCACTCGCGGGCGTCCGCGAGGATCGCCACGTCGCCCGCTCCGATGGTCTTCGGCCCGGCCGACTCGATCAGCCAGCGCGCTCGCGTCGTCGGCACCGGTCGCAGCAGAGCACGCTGACGGCCCACCTGCTCGGCCAGCTCCATCATCCGTGCCCGGTGGACGCCCCACGCCGCCGCCCGGACCCGCACATCCGGGTGCGGCACCGTCGGCGTCTGCGCGGTGGCGTGGGCCAGGAAGTGCCCGAGCGGTCCGCCCGGGTGCTCGGCGGCCTCCGGCACCTGCGTCACATAGGTGGCGCCGTCGAGCTGCGGGCTGCCCGCACCCTCGACCTGACCGGTGCGCAGGAAGTGCAGGAACGTCATGGGCATGCGGACGCCCGCCGAGCTGCGGTACCAGCTGCGCTCGTACAGCGGGGACGGCGTCAGGCCGTCCGACTCGCCCTCCTCCAGGAAGTGCCAGACCGCGGCACGGTCGCCGGCGAACGAACGGCCGGCCTGGGCTTCGTAGGAGGAGCGGTCGAAGACCCCGGTCGCGAGGATCGTCCCGACGGCCTTCGCCTGCTGACGCCGCTGGTGCACGAACCGGGGCCACGAGCGCTGGCCCAACGGTGGGACCGGGGCCCCGCGATGCGCCTGCTCCAGGTAGAAGCCGACGGGACCACCGGCGTGCTCGGCAGCCTCGGGGGCCTGCGCCACCAGGGCGACGTCGTCCAGGAACGGCCGGACCGGGAACGTCCGGGCCGACCCGTCGAGCAGGGCGGCGACCACCTCGTCCGGCGCGAGTCCCGTCGCCGCAACGTCGGTCAGCGGGTTGGGGAGCAGCCCGGCGGCGGCGCCCTCACGGACGTAGTGCTCGAGGGCGTCGGAGGCAGACATGCCCTCGCCCGCCTGGAGGCCGTAGTACCAGCCGTCGAACAGGCCGGACGCGAGCACTGCGCCCTCGCCCGTCGTGTCGCCGGCCGGCTCCACGGCCACCTGCTCGCGGGCCTTGCGGGCGATGCCGCGCAGTCGATCCTTGCGAGACGACGACATGCTCCTCCTTGGTGTCCGGCACGTCGAAGACTACGCAATGGCGACAGCGGGACAGTCCACCGCCGCTCCCCCTATGCTGATCGCGATGAGGTCTCGGGTGATGAAGGTGCTGATCGGCGTGATCGGCGTCGTGGCGCTCGGGAGCGTCCTCATCGGCATCGCCTCCCCCGACGGGTCGGTGGGCGACGTCGAACCGCTCAACCAGGGGCCGCGCCCCGAGACCGCCAGCCCCACCGAAGCAGCCGAGGCCGCACCGACGCCGTCGGCCGACGAGCCGGACGCACTCTCGGGCACCGACCTCGCCCCCGCGTCGGTCGCCGGCACCTGGCCCGGCCTCCCGGCCGGCGCGACGGTGTCGGGCGACACCGTCGACTGGTGCGGCGCGGTCATCACCAAGGGCGCGGGCGAGGCCGAGCGGGTGTTCGGCCGGGAGGCTGTCGACGCCGCCGCCTGCGCCGCGGTGTCGTTCGTGCTCGACCACCGCTACTCGCGCCTGTCATTGCCGCGCAGCGACTACGAGGCGTCTGACTTCGAACGGGTGCTGCCGACGCTCGACCCCACGACGGTCAGCGACGTCTACCGGCCCCGCATCGCCCGGTTCGTGGCCAACCACGCGTCAGACACCGCGGGCGAGCAGCTCGGGCTGGTCCTGTTCACGGGCCGGGGCACCGCATCGGGAGCCGATCACGCCGCGGCCGGCGCCGACCACGTGTTCTACGGCCCGGCGTTCACGGCCCGCGGATACCGCGACCGCAGCGTCTGGATCAACCCCACGTGGTCGTCCGTGGCGATCAGCGTCGACCGCTCCGGGTCCGAGCCGCGGATCCGGGCCGCGTTCTCGGCCTCGGCCTCGGTGCCCGTGCACGCCACCTCGACGGGTCGCGCCGACATGCTCACGGTCCCGACCCGGGCGGCCTTCCTGCTGCGCCGCGACGCTGCGGGCGCCTGGTTGATCAACGGTTGGACGATCAACCGTGGCGACGTCTCGTACGCCCAGCTGTCGGTGCGCTAGACCCGAGCGGGGCCCGGATCGGTCCGCCGATCAGGCCCGGACATGAGGAGGGGGCCGGCCATCCCCCCGAGACGGCCGGCCCCAAAGACGCTTGCGCGTCGGTGCCTCTGTCATCGAGCGTAACCACAATCCTGCGCCAAGTGCAGTCTTGACTTTGGTCGATGAACTAGTTATTTAGGACTATGGATGACTAGTCCTCATGGACCGTATGTCCTCCAGCCCGAGGGTTGGACCAGATCCCTGGCCGACAGGCCGCCATTCTGCTGCTATCGCAGCGATACCAGCTGCGTCAGGTCGTCGCCGGGGAGCTCGTCGACCACCGCGGTGACCGCCATCCACCGCAGGTCGACCGCGGCACCGTGCTGCGACAGAAAAGCCGTCTCGGACGCATCCTGACCCGTGGCGATGCGCACGAGCGAGCTCCGCGGGGCCAGAGCAGTCGCGTCCACGACGTGCCAGGCACCGTCGACATGGGCCTCGGCGACCGCGTGGAAGTCCATCGGGAAGAGTCCCGGCGCGTACACCGAGGCCAGGCGCGCCGGCACGTCGAGCGAGCGCAGCAGGGCCACGACGAGGTGGGCGTAGTCGCGGCAGACGCCGGCGCGCGCCAGCATCGTGGCGACGGCTCCGTCGGTCGGCTGGCTGGCGCCGGCGACGTAGATGAGCCGGTCGCCCACCCATGAGCTGACGGCGTCCAGCAAATCCTTGCCCTCGACCCCGGTGAACTCCGACTTCGCGGTCGGGAAGAGCGTGTCCGACTCGCAGTAGCGGCTCGGGCGGCGGTACTCGATCAGGTCGAGCTCCTCGACCTGGGCGAGCTCGGACTGACCCGTGATCTCGGCCGAGTAGTCGATGATCATCGGGCCGACCGGTCCGGTCAGGCGGTGCAGGCGGGTGCCGTGGCGACCACGCACCTCGTGCGCCTCGAGGGGCCGGCCGTCCGAGGTGATCGTCAGCTCCTCGTTCACGTCGAAGCCGTCAGCGATCGCGATCGAGAAGATCAGATCGGCCTCGCCGTGCAGGTAGAGCTCGAGATGGGACGTCACTGATCGCTTCACCGGACGATCCTGTCACAGCCCCACGGGCGTTGCCTCCGCTGCGACAGTGACGCTTCCGACCCCGTCCGAGGGGTTTGAGACGTCAGCTGTCGTATGCCTCGAGGATCCGGTCGGCCGCCGTCGCGGCAGGCATCTCGCCGGACAGGACCGCCTCGCGGATGTCGGCCCGCACGGCGGCGACCGTGGGATCGGTGCGAAGCCGCTGGTCGAGCTCGTCGCGGACGAGCGCCCAGGTGAAGTCGAGCTGTTGGCGAGCTCGTTTCGCGGCGAGACCGTCCTGGCCCAGGTGCGCGCGGTGGTCGAGCACGTGCTGCCAGAGCTCGGCCACGCCAACGTCCTCGAGCGCCGAGCACGTGACCACCGGCGGCGCCCACTCGCCCTTGCCCCG
>JBKJIW010000047.1:0-20185 GCA_046598255.1 Aeromicrobium sp.
CTTGGCCAGGTAGTTCTGCAGCACGTCGACGACGAGCTTGACGGACTTGGAGGCGCGGATCGCGTCCATCGATCCCTCGTCGAGCTCGAAGCCCTCGGGGTGGACGATGACGTCGACGTTCGGCGAGTGTGACAGCTCGCGCAGCTCCATCGGCGTGAACTTGACCTGGGCGGGCCCGCGACGCGCGAAGACGTGGATGTCCTTGGCGGCGTTGGCCGTGAGGCCGTCGTAGACGTTCTGGGGGATCTCGGTGACGAGCTGCTCGTCGGCGGTCTTGGCCAGCATGCGGGCGACGTCGAGGCCGACGTTGCCGACGCCGAGGACGGCGACGGTCTCGGCGTGGGGCTGGAAGTCCCATTCGCGGGGGACGTCGGGGTGGCCGTCGTACCAGTAGACGAAGTCGGCGGCGCCGAACGATCCCTTGAGGTCGATACCGGGGATGTCGAGGTCGCGGTCGGCGCGGGCGCCGGTCGCGAAGATGACGGCGTCGTAGAACTGCTGCAGGTGGTCGAGCTTGAGGTCGGCGCCGTAGTTGACGTTGCCGAAGAAGCGGATGTCGTCGTTGGACAGGACCCGCCGGAGCGCCTTGACGATCTCCTTGATGCGCGGGTGATCGGGCGCGACGCCGTAACGGATCAGGCCGAACGGCGTGGGGTCGCGATCGAGGATGTCGATCGTCACGCCACCGATCTCACCGGAGAGGAACTCCGACTTGCTGAGGATGTCGGCGGCGTAGATGCCCGCCGGGCCTGCGCCGATCACGGCGACTCGCAACTGCCTGCTCATTGACTGCTCCTGGTACGGGGGAGACCACACTCTTAGGCAAGCCTAAAAGCCCGTTCCAACAACGGGAAATCCGTCTTGCGATACGAACATGCATCGAGTGACAGGGGTCACACCACCGACTAGGATCCAGGTCGGAGGGATCACCGAAGGAGCTTCATGGGCCTGATTGCGCCGACCCTGCCCGATGTCGACGTCGACGCGTGGCGGGCGCTGCCGCGCGCCGAGCGCACCAGGGTGCTGCAGCAGCACTGGGCCATCCACGGCTTCGGGACGCCCCAGGCGATCTACGTCCTCTACCTCGCCAAGATCGGCCTCTACGTCCTCGGTGGCCTGCTGTTCGCCGCCTCGACGCCGGGCATCGGCGGGCTCGGCGAGCTGAACGAGTGGTGGTTCGAGCCGGTCGTGTTCCAGAAGGTCATCATCTGGACGCTGCTGTTCGAGGTGCTGGGCTTCGGGTGCGGTTTCGGCCCACTGACGATGCGCTTCCTGCCGCCGATCGGCAGCTTCCTGTACTGGCTGCGTCCGGGCACCATCCGGCTCCCGCCGTGGCCCGACCGCGTGCCCGGCACGACGGGCTCGCGGCGCACCCTGCTCGACGTCGCCCTGTACGTCGCGGTGATCGCCGCAGCGGTCTACGTGCTGCTCTCGCCGGCCGACCGTGGCCTCAACCTCATCGAGCCTGCGCGGTTCCTCCCGCTGCTGGTGCTGCTGCCGCTGCTGGGGCTGCGCGACAAGACGATCTTCCTGGCCGCCCGCTCCGAGCACTACTGGGTCACGGCGATCGTGTTCCTGTTCCCGTTCGTCGACATGATCCTGGCCGCCAAGCTGCTGATGATCGCGATCTGGTGGGGTGCCGCGACGTCCAAGCTCAATCAGCACTTCCCGTTCGTCGTCGCGACGATGTTCAGCAACTCGCCGGTCATGCCGAAGGCGGTCAAGCGCCGGTTGTGGCGCGACGCCGAGACCGACCTGCGACCGTCGTGGCTTGCTGGGTCGCTGGCGCATGCCGGCACGGCCGTCGAGCTCGGCGTGCCGGTGATCCTGCTGCTGTCTGGCGGTGGGCCGGTCACGACCGTCGCGCTCGTCGTGATGCTGCTGTTCCACCTCAACATCCTGACCTCGATCCCCATGGGTGTGCCGCTGGAGTGGAACGTGCTGATGGGCTTCGGCGCGGTGTTCCTGTTCGGCCACTACGCGGAGATCGGTCTGACCGACGCGTCGCAGCCACTGCTGGTCTACGGCCTGCTCGCGCTCGTCGTCGTCTCCGTGGCCTGGGGCAACCTGCGTCCCGACCAGTGGTCGTTCCTGCCGTCGATGCGCTACTACGCCGGCACCTGGTCGACCTCGGTGTGGCTGTTCGGCGGGGGCGCGGAGGAGGTCTACCAGGACAAGGTGGTCAAGGCGGCGCCGCTGCCGCATCGCCAGCTGGCCGTGCTCTACCCGCCCGAGACCGTCGACCTCATGATCGGCAAGCTGCAGGCCTGGCGCGGGCTGCACACCCACGGCCGCGCCATGGCGGGGCTGCACGCGCACGCGGCCGACGACCACGAGTCGCGCTTCGTGATGGACGGGGAGATGGTGGCCGGCTCGGCGATCGGCTGGAACTTCGGCGACGGGCACCTGCACCAGGAGGCGCTGGTCGCCGCGGTGCAGGAACGGTGCGGGTTCGCTCCCGGCCAGCTGCGCGTCGTCGCGATGGAGTCGCAGCCATTCTGGAACCCGATCCAGCGCTACCGCATCATCGACGCGGCGACCGGCGTGATCGAGACCGGGGAGGTCGACGTCTCCGAGATGGTCAGCCGTCAGCCGTGGGAGGGTGACCTGCCCTTCCGGGTCACGTCGCGGGTCGAGGCCCCGACGACGTGACCTCGGTTCCACGAACTGCCGCGCGCGGATGGGCGCACTAGGTTGAACGCATGACCACTGCCGTCGTCGTCGGATCCGGGCCCAATGGGCTGTCAGCCGCCGTCGTCCTGGCGCGCGCCGGCATCGACGTCACGGTGCTGGAGGCCGAGGACGAGATCGGCGGCGGCACCCGGTCGGCCGAGCTCAACGTCCCGGGCGTCCTGCACGACATCTGCTCGGCGACCCACCCGACCGGTGTCGCGTCCCCGTTCTTCCGGAGCCTCGGCCTGGAGCGGCACGGTCTCGAGTGGCTGTGGCCCGAGGTCGACGCGGTGCATCCCATCGACGGTGGAGGGGCGGGAGTCCTGTTCCGCGATCTCGACCGCACGGTGGAGGGGCTCGGCGAGGACGGTGCCGCGTGGCGCAAGCTCTACGCCCCGCTGGCGAAGCACAGCGACCAGCTGATCGACGAGATCTTCGGCCCGATGATCCACGTGCCGCGCCACCCGATCCTGCTGGCGTCGTTCGGGCTGCGGGCGCTGCTGCCCGCCTCGGTGATCGCGCGCCGGTGGAAGACCGACGAGGCGCGGGGCCTCTTCGCGGGGCTCGCCGCGCACGCGATCCATCCCCTGCACCGGCCGACCACCGGCGGCCTGGGCCTGATGTTCGGCATGACCAGCCACGCCTACGGGTGGCCGGTCGCCAAGGGCGGGTCGCAGGCGATCGCCGCGGCGCTGGCCGCCGATCTCGTCGAGCACGGCGGACGCATCGAGACCGGCCACCGGGTGACCGAGATGCCGCAGGCCGACATCGTCATGTTCGACACGGCCCCGGCCACGGTGCTGAGGGTCGCGGGCGACCGGCTGCCGGGACGGGTCAGGCGACCGCTCTCGAGGTGGCGCACCGGGCCGGGCGTCTTCAAGGTCGACTTCGCGGTCGAGGGGGGCGTCCCCTGGACCAACGAGTGGGCGCGCAAGGCCGGCACGGTCCACGTCGGCGGCACGTTCGAGCAGGTCAACGCCGCTGAGCGCGAGGTCCACGCCGGGCGGATGCCCGAGCGTCCGTTCGTGCTGCTGTGCCAGCAGTACCTGTCCGATCCGGGTCGGTCCGCCGGCGACATCCATCCCGTGTGGTCGTACGCCCACGTGCCGACGGGCTACGCCGGCGATGCGACCGAGGCGATCATCCGGCAGATCGAGCGCTTCGCGCCGGGGTTTCGCGATCGCATCGTGGCGCAGACCGTCACGACGCCGGCCCAGCTCGAGGCGCACAACGCCAACTACCTCGGTGGCGACATCGGTGGCGGCTCGAACGATCCGTGGCAGCTGATCATGCGTCCTCGCATGTCGCCCAACCCCTACTCGTTGGGCGTGAAGGGCCTCTACATCTGCTCGGCGTCCACCCCGCCGGGCGGTGGGGTGCACGGCATGGCCGGCTTCCGCGCCGCCACCCACGCTGTGGCCCAGCTGTGAAAACCTGTCGCGGGGAACTTGACCGGCGGGGCGACCGTTCTACCGGTTGAACCTTCATCCATCACGCCGAGCCCAGGAGCCCGACCGATGAACCTTCCCGCCCACCAGAAGATGCTCTCCGCCGCGGCGGCCGCATCCGTCCTGCTGCTCACCGCGGCCTGCGGCACCGGCACCGGTCAGGACACTGGCGCCGGTTCGTCGACGTCGGCCGCGCCGGGCGCCGAGGCGCCGGCGGACGCGACCGAGGCACCCGCCGCCAGCGGCTCCTACACCGACGGCGAGTACGAGGCCGAGGGCAGCTACAGCAACCCCGGGGGCGAGTCGACGGTCAAGGTCGCCCTCACCATCGCGGACGGCACCGTTTCTGACGTCACGGTGACGCCCGAGGCCTCCAACGGCACGTCGAAGCAGTACCAGGAGCAGTTCGCCGGCGGCGTCGCCGACGAGGTCGTGGGCAAGAGCCTCGACGACCTCGATGTCGGCAAGGTTGCTGGCTCGTCGCTGACCAGCGGCGGCTTCACCAAGGCGATCGACACGATCAAGGCCGAAGCGCAAGCCTGACGTGGTCGCGTGGCAGTTCGGGGCGATCGGCACCGCGTGGCAGATCGACACGCGCGAGCCGCTCGCCCCTGCCGCCCGGGCGCAGGTGCTCGGCCGGATCGAGGACTTCGACCGGACGTGGTCGCGCTTTCGGCCTGACTCCGTCGTCACCGCCATGGCCGGCGCCGCTGGGCGGTGGGTCCTGCCGGACGAGGCGACGGACCTGCTCGCCTTCTACGACGAGCTTGACGAGGCGACGGATGGGGCGGTGAATCCGCTGATCGGGCGGGCGCTGGCCGATCTCGGGTACGACGCTGACTACTCCCTGACCCCGGTCGATGCCCCGGTCGATGCCCCGGCCGGGGTGCCGTCCTGGTCGTCGGTCTCGTTCGAGGCACCGACGCTGCACACCACCGAACCGGTCGTCGTCGACGTCGGGGCGGCGGGCAAGGGCCTGCTCGTCGATCTCGTGTCGAGCATCGTGCAGGGCCACACCAGCGATTTCACCGTCGACGCGAGCGGCGACCTCTACCACGCGGGGACGAGCCCGCTACGGGCAGCGCTGGAGGACCCGCACGACCCGACCCGCGCGATCGGCGTCGTGGAGATCGCGCCGGGGGACGCTCTCTGCGCCTCGGCCACCAATCGTCGTGCCTGGGGTGACGGCCTGCACCACGTGCTCGACGCGCGTACCGGGCGTCCGACAGACGACGTCATCGCGACGTGGGTCGTCGTGCCGCGGTCGTGCATGCGCGCCGACGGGTTGTCGACCGCCCACTTCCTGGTCGACCCGGTTGTCCTCATGGGACGCTTCCAGCACGAGTTCGTCCGCATGCACGCCGACGGCCGCGTCGAGTGGTCGTCCGACTTCCCAGGAGAGATCTTCGTATGACCACCGTCAGGGACGTGCTCGACCGCCAGCTCGGCAGGGTCTCGATGTACCGGCTCGTCACGATCGTGCTCCTCGCCCTGGTCGTGGTCTACCTGGTCTTCACCGCGACGGGCGTCATCTCCGGGCTCTCGACCGGCGACAACCTGCTGTGCCTCGCGGTGCTGTTCACGGTGTCGAACATCAGCAGTCGCGTGCTGGGGATGGCGTTCCGCGTCGCACCGCACCTGGAGTCGGCGACCATCACGTCGCTGCTCCTGTTCTTCCTGTTCGTCCCGGTGGTCCCGACCGAGCTCGCCGACCTGGTGTGGCTCGCGATCGCGGCGTTCCTCGCCCAGGCGTCGAAGTACGTCCTCGCGTGGCGCGGGAGGCACATCTTCAACCCGGCTGCCGCCGGCGCGTTCCTCGTGGTCGTCGCCCAGGAGCTCGTCGGCCGGGACGACCGCATCAACGCGATCTGGCAGACGGCAGCCACCGAGAAGCTGTTCCCGTTCGTGCTCCTCGGCGCGCTGCTGGTGCTGTGGCGGACCCGCCGCCTCGACACGGGGCTGGTCTTCGTCGTCATCGCCACGGTGCTGATCACGGTCAGGCTGCTCGACGTCGCCGCGCCCGACCAGTCGTTCGTCGACGTCCTGAAGGTCACGGCGTACTCGTACCCGATCGTGTTCCTGGCCGGGTTCATGCTCAGCGAGCCGCTGACGCTGCCGCCGCGACGCTGGCAGCAGCTGACCGTCGCGGCCGTGGCGGCGGTCGTCTTCGCCTACCCGACCTGGATCTTCCTGTTCACCTCCAGCCCGCCGGAGCTCGGAGTCCTCTCGGTCACGCCGGAGATCGCACTGCTCGTCGGCAACCTGGTCGCCTTCGCGTTCGCCCGCCGTCGGGGCCTCTCGTTCGAGCTGGAGGGCACCCGGCAGCTGTCGCCGGAGACCCACGAGCTGACGTTCCGCGCCTCGCGACCGGTGGCGTTCACCCCCGGTCAGTACGTCGAGCTCACGGTGCCTCACGCCGGCGTCGACGGGCGCGGCAGCCGGCGGACGTTCAGCATCAGCTCGCCGCCCGACGCCCGGGGACGGGTGTCGATCACGCTGCGGGTGCCCGAGACGTCGTCGAGCTTCAAGCGGGCGCTGCTCGCCCTCGAGCCCGGACAGCGGGTGCACGGGACGGGGGTGGGCGGTGACTTCGTCTGGCCGCGGGATCCGTCGGCGCCGCTGCTGCTGGTCGCCGGTGGCATCGGCATCACGCCCTTCCTCAGCCAGCTACGGCACGAGTCGTCGCGCGACGCCGTGCTGGTCTACGGGGCGTCGTCGCCGGGCGAGGTGCCGTTCACCGAGGAGCTCGCGGGTGTCCGGGTCGTGCTCGTCTGTCCCGGGCGGCCCGAGCACCTGCCGCAGGGGTGGACCTACGTCGAGGCGCCGTTCCTCTCGGCCGAGCTGATCGCCGAGGCGGTGCCCGACCTGGTCACCCGCCGGGCGTACGTGTCCGGTCCGCCCGCCATGGTGAACGCGGTGCGGTCGGGCTTGGCGAAGCGGTGCCGGTCGCTGAGGACGGACTACTTCTCCGGCTACTGACCCACCGCTCTGGGACGGTGGTGATCCGGGCGGTGCCCAGAGTTGATAGGAATAGACTCAACTTTGGTGACGTTGATCGTCATGACACCATCCTCACCTCCAGGAGCACACCCATGGATCTTGCGAAGTTCACGACGCGCAGCCAGCAGGCGCTCGGCAGCGCGATCTCCTCGGCCGCCGCGGCAGGCAACCCCGCCGTCGAGCCGGCCCATCTCCTGCAGGCGCTGCTCACCCAGGACGGTGGCACCGCCGCCCCGCTGGTGCGCGCCGCCGGCGTCGACGTGCAGTCGGTCGAGGCCGGCCTCGCCCGCCTCCTGACGGCCCTGCCGAGCGCCGCCGGTGCCAGCGTCCAGAACCCCGCGTTCAGCCGGGCGAGCCACGAGGTGCTGCAGCGCGCCCAGGACCTGGCCGACACCGGCGGCGACGACTTCGTCTCGACCGAGCACCTCGTCGTCGGCGTGGCGACCGTCACGTCATCGGCTCAGGCGCTGCTGATCGACGCCGGGGCTACGCCCGAGGCGTTGCAGGCCGCTTTCGCGACGGTGCGCGGAACGTCCCGGGTCACCAGTGCCGACGCCGAGGACAGCTACCAGTCGCTCGAGAAGTATGGGGTCGACCTCACCGCGGTCGCCCGTGAGGGCAAGCTCGACCCGGTCATCGGGCGTGACAGCGAGATCCGCCGGGTCGTCCAGGTCCTGAGCCGCCGCACCAAGAACAACCCCGTGCTGATCGGCGAGCCCGGTGTCGGAAAGACGGCCGTCGTCGAGGGCCTCGCGCAGCGCATCGTCACCGGCGACGTCCCGGAGTCCCTGCGCGGGCGCCGACTCATCTCCCTCGACCTGGCCGCGATGGTGGCCGGCGCGAAGTACCGCGGCGAGTTCGAGGAACGCCTGAAGGCCGTCCTGACCGAGATCAAGGAGTCCGAGGGACAGATCATCACGTTCATCGACGAGCTGCACACCGTGGTCGGCGCCGGGGCCGGCGGCGACAGCTCGATGGATGCCGGCAACATGCTCAAGCCCATGCTGGCGCGTGGCGAGCTGCGGCTGATCGGCGCGACGACGTTCGACGAGTACCGCGAGCGGATCGAGAAGGACCCCGCTCTCGAGCGCCGCTTCCAGCGCGTCGTCGTCGGTGAGCCGACCCCCGAGGACACGATCGCGATCCTGCGCGGCCTCAAGGAGCGCTACGAGGCCCATCACAAGGTCTCCATCTCGGATGCCGCACTGGTGGCTGCCGCGATGCTCTCCGACCGTTACATCGCCGGGCGACAGCTGCCCGACAAGGCCATCGACCTCATCGACGAGGCCGGCAGCCGCCTGCGCATGGAGATCGACTCCAGCCCCGTCGAGATCGACGAGCTGAGGCGCTCGGTCGACCGGCTGCGCATGGAGGAGCTGCACCTGGCCAAGGAGTCCGACGACGCCAGCCGGGACCGTCTCGACAAGCTGCGTTCCGAGCTGGCCGACCAGCAGGAGACGCTGCGCGGGCTCGAGGTGCGGTGGGCGCGCGAGAAGCAGTCGCTCAACGCCGTCGGCGAGATCAAGGAGCGCATCGACGAGGTGCGCAGTGCTGCCGAGCGCGCCCAGCGCGAGGGCGACATGGAGACCGCCAGCCGGTTCTTCTACCAGGAGATCCCGAACATGGAGAAGCAGCTCGCCGAGGCGCAGGCCGCCGAGGCCAATCGTGACGGTGACGCGATGGTGCACGAGGAAGTCGGCGCCGATGACATCGCGGAGGTCGTCGCGGCCTGGACCGGCATCCCCACCGGCCGGCTGCTGGAGGGGGAGACCGGCAAGCTCCTGCGCATGGAGGACGAGCTGGGCAAGCGGCTGGTCGGCCAGAGGAAGGCCGTCGCGGCCGTGTCGGACGCGGTGCGCCGATCACGGGCCGGCATCTCCGACCCCGACCGTCCCACCGGCTCGTTCCTGTTCCTCGGGCCCACCGGCGTCGGCAAGACGGAGCTCGCCAAGACGCTCGCCGAGTTCCTGTTCGACGACGAGCGCGCCATGATCCGCATCGACATGAGCGAGTACTCCGAGAAGCACTCGGTCAGCCGCCTCGTCGGTGCCCCTCCGGGCTACGTCGGCTATGACGAGGGTGGCCAGCTCACCGAGGCGGTGCGCCGGCGTCCCTACGCGGTCGTGCTGCTCGACGAGGTCGAGAAGGCGCACCCCGAGGTCTTCGACATCCTGCTGCAGGTGCTCGACGACGGACGTCTGACCGACGGCCAGGGCCGCACGGTCGACTTCCGCAACGTCATCCTGATCCTGACCTCGAACCTCGGGTCCGCCTTCTTGAGCAACCCGACCCTCGACGACGACGCCAGGCGCGCGGCCGTCATGGACGTCGTCAAGGCGTCGTTCAAGCCCGAGTTCCTCAACCGGCTCGACGAGATCGTCACGTTCGACGCCCTCGGCACCGAGGAGCTCGCGCACATCGTCGCCCTGCAGGTCGAGGCGGTCGCGAAGCGCCTGCAGTCACGGCGCATCAGTCTCGACGTCACGCCGGCGGCGAGGGAGTGGCTTGCGCTGACGGGGTGGGACCCCGCCTACGGCGCTCGCCCGCTGCGACGGCTCGTGCAGCAGGCGATCGGCGACCAGCTGGCGCGGTCGTTGCTGGCTGGCGAGATCCGCGACGGCGACCGGGTCGAGGTCGACCGCGAGGACGACCACCTGACGGTGAAGCCGGCCTAGCGGGCCGCCCGGCTACGGCCCAGATGTCGGCACCTATGTACGTGTGACCCCCGGGTGGGTGGTTCGCACGTGCCGACATCCTGGGGCGGGCATCTTGTCGTCGCATGATTCGATAGGGCCATGACTGAGAATGCCGTCAAACGGCCGCCGATCCTGGCGGGTGCGTGCCTGTACCTCGGCATGCTCGCCACCATCATGGCCGTCCGTGCGGTGTCGGTCGTCTCGACGTGGAACGGCGACGACCGGGCCGCCGAGTTCGACGGCACCCTGACGGCACTGCGCGACGCGGGTCTCAGCGCCTCCGGTGCGGAGTCCGCCTACAAGACCTTCCTCACGGTCATCGCCGTGCTGGCAGCAGCCGGCGCGGTCTTCGCGGTCTACACCGCGCGCGGCGACCGGGTGAGCCGGGTCGGCATGACGGTCGCGATCGGTGTCGCCGGCGTCATGACCTTCACCGGACTGCTCGGCGGCTCCTTCTTCTTCGCGATGGTCGGCGCGCTCGCGGTCGCGTTCCTCATCCGTCTCTGGACGGGCGAGATCAGGACGTACTTCCGGACGCTGGCCGGTCGCACGACGCCCGACGCCACACCGGGCGCCTCCATCGACCCGTTCGCCGACACCTACCGTCATCCGGCGGCCTCCGGCACAGGCCCGCAGACCGCGGTGCAGGAGCCGGTCACCCAGGCTCCGCCGCAGGACTACCAGCAGCCGTGGCCCGCCCAGGCCCCGTCGGGTCGTGCGCCCCTGCCGAAGTCCGTCAGCCTCGCGGTCTGGACGGCGTTCGTCGGCTCGATCCTGGCTGCCGGTGTCTCGGCGATGATGCTGCTCGCGGTCGTCGTGCTGGGCGTCGACTACGACGTTGTGATCGCCCAGGGCGGTCCGGGAGCCGAGATGATGCGGGAGTCGTCGGAGAGCGACTTCGACGCTGCTCTCCGCTACCTGGTGGTCATCTCGGCGATCGCCGTGGTGCTCGGCATCGGGGGTCTGCTCGCCGCGATCCGCGTGTTGGTCACGCGCCGATCGGGCGACGTCCTGCTGTTCGTGATGACCGTCGTGACGATCATCGTCTCGGTCATCGGGTTCCCGCTCGGAATCCCCTGGACGGCCGCGGCGATCTTCGCCCTCGTGCAGCTGAGGCGCCCTGAGTCGAAGCGATGGTTTGTCAAGACATGATGGTGGTCACAGGCTACGCCCGCGATGTGCGGGACATGTCCTGCGGTGACTAGACTGATGGCATGTCAGAGAGCATCGGATCGGTCACGAAGCGCCCCCACGTCGTCGTCGTCGGAGGCGGGTTCGGTGGCATCTCGGCCGTCCGCAAGCTCAAGCGCGCCGACGTCGACGTCACCCTGATCGACCGGCACAACTACAACACGTTCAGCCCGCTGCTCTACCAGGTCGCGACCGCCAGCCTCAACCCCGGCGACATCACCTGGTTCCTGCGCGCGATCCGCGCCAAGCAGAGCAACGTCCGGTTCCTCAAGGGCACCGTGACGGGCATGGACCACACCGCCAAGACGCTGCACCTCGACGGTGGCGTCGACGTCACGTACGACCACCTGGTCATCGCGGTGGGCGTCACGGCCAACTTCTTCGGCATCCCCGGGGCCAACGAGCTCTCGATGCCGCTCTACCGGCGCTCGCAGGCGCTCGCGGTGCGCGACAAGATGTTCGCCAACCTCGAGTACGCCGCGATCAACGGCCAGGACCAGGACCTGCGCATCATCGTCGTCGGCGGCGGCGCCACGGGCGTCGAGACCGCCGGCGCGTTCGCCGAGCTCCGCAACAACGACATGCCGACGACCTACCCCGAGCTCGACACGAAGCGCGTCCACATCACGCTCATCGAGATGCTGCCGCACGTGCTCGCCCCGTTCCACCCGTCGCTGCGTGACTATGCCCGCAAGTCGCTCGAGAAGCGCCACGTCGACCTGCGCCTCGAGACGGCCGTCAAGGAGGTCCGCGCCGACGGCGTGCTCGTCGAGCACGGCGGCGTCGAGGAGTTCCTGCCCGCCGGCATCGTCGTGTGGGCCTCCGGCGTCACGGCCCACTCGGTCGTCGCCGACTGGTCGGTTCCGCAGGGTCGCGGCGGACGCATCGAGACCGACGAGCACCTGCGCGTCATCGGCCTCGACGACGTCTATGCCATCGGCGACGTCTCGGTGAGCCCCGCCGAGCCGCTGCCGCAGCTGGCTCAGCCGGCGATCCAGGGCGGCAAGCACGTCGCCAAGGTCATCGTCAGCCAGCTCAAGGGCAAGTCCGCACCCAAGCCGTTCAAGTACCTCGACAAGGGCACGATGGCCACGATCGGCCGTTCGTCGGCGGTCGCGGAGATCAAGTTCCTGCCGCGCCTGAAGGGCTTCCCGGCGTGGATCATCTGGGTCGGCCTGCACATCGCGACGCTGCTGGGCAACCGCAACCGCTTCGCGACGCTGATCAACCTGACGGCCAAGTACCTCGTCTGGGGCAGCCACAACGCGATCGTCGGCGAGACGCCCCCGGTCGTCGCTCTCGAGCCGCTGACCGTCGCCGGTCGCCAGGCCAGCAAGGGCGCGGTCAAGACGGCCGCCAAGAAGGCCCCGGCCAAGCGTGCGCCGGCCAAGAAGGTACCCGCCGACAAGTCCTGACGGGTCGCGCCGCCCGGCGCGCCCTAGAGTGGCCTCGACCTTTCGTCCCGAGAAGCGAGGCACCCGATGGCTGCAGTGACCCACGAGATCGTCGAGGGTGTGGGGCGACTGGTGCTCGCCCGCCCCGACCAGTCGAACTCGTTCGACCTGCCGACCGCGCGCGACATGGCGCTCGCCGTCGAGGCCGTGTCGGCCGACGAGGTCCTCGCGATCACGCTGACCGCGCAGGGCAAGCGCTTCTGCGCCGGCGGTGACGTCACGTCCTTCCTGGCCTCGGACGATGCGCCGGCCTACCTGCTCGAGCTGGCCAACGTCCTCGAGGGCGCGCTGCGCGATCTCGCCGACCTGTCGAAGCCGGTCGTCGCCGGTGTCCGCGGAGCTGTCGCGGGCGCGGGTCTGGCCGTGATGCTCAGCGCCGACGTCATCGTGGCGTCCCGGGCCACGAAGTTCGTGATGGCCTATCCCGGCATCGGGCTCACGCCCGACTGCGGTGTCTCCTACCTCGTGCCGCGCGCGATCGGTCAGCACCGCGCCCTCGACTTCGCCCTGACCGGACGCGTGCTCAGCGCCGACGAGGCGCTCGACTGGGGTCTGGTGACGTACGTCGTCGACGACGACCAGGTCGAGGCGAAGGTCGACGAGATCGCCCGCACCTGGGCCGGCTCGGCGCCTGCGGCGCTGGGCCAGGCGCGACGCCTCATCCGTAGCTCGTGGGACACCAGCGGACCCGAGCAGGGGGCCGACGAGTCGGCGACGATCGCCGCGGCGGTGGCGGGCGCCGAGGCCCAGCGGCTGGTCGCGGCCTTCACCTCTCGCTGAGCAGCTCCTCCAGCTCCGGTCGGGCCGCCACCAGCGACGGGCCGTACCAGGTGAGGGCTCGCCCGGACACCAGCACCGTGGGTGTGCGGGGGAAGGCCTCCGGGCCGTCGTCGGCGGAGAAGACGTACGGCTCGTCGGGCAGCAGGACGAGATCGGCGTCGATGGCGTCCAGCTCGACGTGCGGGTATCGGTCCCCCTGGGGATTCAGCGCCGTGTCACCGAACGCATTGACGAGACCGAGTCGGTCGAGCAGGTCGCCGGTGAAGGTCCGCGAGCCGACCACCATCCACGGATCGCGCCAGATCGGGACGGCCACGCGCCGGCCGTCGGCGGCGGGCGGGACGGCCCAGACGCGCTCGGCCTCGACCAGCCATTCGGGGACGTCCCAGCCGAGGGCGTCGGTGAACATCCGCCGCATCGATGCGAACGCCTCGTCGACGGTCTCGATCACGGTGACCCACACCATGACGCCGGCCTCGCGGAGACGGGTGATGTCGAGCTCCCGGTTCTCCTCGCGGTTGGCGATCACGACGTCCGGCGCCAGGTCGATGATCGCCTGTCGGTCGGGATTCTTGGTGCCGCGCACGCGGGTGACGTCGAGGTCGGCCGGATGGGTGCACCAGTCGGTGGCGCCGACGAGGGCCCCGGGTCGGGTGACCGCGATGGCCTCGGTCAGTGACGGCACCAGCGAGACGATGCGGCGCACGGGGTGCGCGGTCTCGTACGGGTGACCCAGGTCGTCGATCATGACCGCCGACGGATCCCCATGGCCCCCGAGACCGGCGAGGGCCAGGTGACTGCGTTGTGCTCGAGGACGAGCCGGTCCAGGCCCGCGGTGATGTCCTGGGGGAACGGCGTCGGCCTGCGGGTCGCCATGTCGACGTGGACGAGGGTCGCCTCGCACGTGAAGGCCAGCCGTTCGCGCTGGCGGTCGACGAGGAACGTGACCGAGTGCATGACCTTGTCGGAATGGTCGAGCAGCCGCACGTGCACCGAGAACTCCTCGCCCTCCAGCAGCTCGCCGAGGTAGGTCAGGTGGTGCTCGGCCGTGAACGTCGACATCCCGCGGTCGTCGATGTAGGTCTGGCCGAGGCCGATCGCGGTGGTCGCGTCCCAGAGCGCGTGCGAGGCCACCTCGAGGTAGCGGCCGATGTTCATGTGGCCGTTCTCGTCGATGAACTCCGGGGGGACGGCGCGTGGCGGAGTGCCCGGCAGCTCGATGACCTGCGCGTACGTGGGAAGGGGAATGCTCACGGTCCGACGATAAGGGGCGCTCGGAGGGGCCCGGTCAGGGGAGGTCGATCCGCAGGAAGGCGGGCCGGTAGAGGAACGGGTCGGCAGTGACCTTGCCGAGATCGGTGTTGTTGCGGCTGTAGGACACCACGATGGTGCCGTCCTGCGGCAGCAGGTCCGGGTGGGCCAGTGGCATGTAACGGAGCGTGCCGGTGGACGGATCGGAGGGAATCTCGGCAACCGCCGGACCGGCGGTGAACGGCCCGGTCGGGCCGGGCGACGTCCAGACCACGATCTTCGAGCCGACGAACTCGTCCTGCTTGCTCACGGCGAACCACCGCCCGCCCTGCTCGAACACGCTGAGGGTCTGCGAGACGCCGCCGACCGCGGGGATCAGCTCCCTGGCCGCCGACGCCGTGCGCTGCCAGCGGTCGCCGTCCCAGTAGCGCCAGCGTGACTGGTCGAGGAGCTCGTTCGGACGCACCCGGGCGACCTGCAACGAGTAGCCGAAGGTCAGCGGCGTGCCGGGGTTCGCCGTGCCGTACAGGTAGACCCAGCCGTCATGGACGGCCGACGCCGCGCCCCAGGTCGTCCGGCGACGGCTCGGGTCGTCGGGGCCGATGTCCCTGACGTCGACCAGCTGGGGGGTCGCTCCGCGTCGCACGATGAACACCGCGATCGAGGGTCCGAGGTTCTCGAAGGCGAACGCACCGTCCGGGGCGTCCGATCCCCTGACCCGCTGGGCCGCGACCCCCACGAGGTCGTAGCCCGTGCGCTCGATCCGGGCGATCGACATGGGCCAGTAGCCGACGCCGTCGGCGCGGTCGGGGATCAGCGCGCCGTGGTCCGCGGGCAGGACGACGTTGGCGCAGCCGGGCGAGAACACGAGCATCGAGTTGCGGACGAATCGCTGACCGTCGAAGTCCGGCGACCGGAGGGTGTCGCCGAAGACCCACAGACGTCGGCCGTCCTGCAGCTCGACGTCCGCGCCGACGTCGGCGCCCTGGAACTCTCCGCCCCCCCGGACCTGCGAGGCCAGCTGGTTGAGGTCGTCGACGGATTGCAGGGGTTCCAGCGGCAGGCACCGGGTCTCCGCCGCCGGGCGCACGGTCGGCGCGACCGGGTCGTCCGACCGCGGGGTGAGGACGATCGCGCCGAGGACGAGCGCGAAGACCGGCGAGGTCATGAGCAGGACCCGTGCCCGCCAGGGCAAGCGTCGTCGGGTCATGGGCCAACGATGTCACGGCGAGGCGACTGGCCGGTGCGGCGGCGGCAGTGCTTCGCCCCTGCGCATAGTCTCGGGCGCATGGCCGGTGCTTCGACGAACGTGCGCCGCACCTTGCTCGTCGGCTTCGTGATCGCGTTGCAGGCGGTCATCGCGGTCTCGCTCCTCCTGGCTGGTCCGGCCGACCAGCCGCGGCGCGCGCCGGTCCGCATCGCCGCCCCCGCGGTCGTGGCCAACCCGCTGATCGAGTCCGTCGACGACCTGCCGGGCTCGCCGCTCAGGGCCACGACTGCAGCGACCGAGCGGTCCGCCCGTGACAGCGTGAATCGGCGTGCGAGCGTCGCGTCGGTCGTGGTCGATCTGGCGCAGGAGCAGGACCGGCTCTACGTCTCCTCGGGCAACGGCCGTCAGCTGAACGCCGCGGTGACCAGTCTCGTGACCGCCGCCGAGGCGACCTACGGCCGCACCGTCGAGGTCGTGGATGTGTCACCCGCGCCGGTCACGCCGAAGGACCGTCGCCTGGTCTACCTGATCGTGGGGGTGGGCGTGCTGATGGGGCTGGCAACGGCGCTCGTCGTGACGTGGCGTCGCGGTCCGATGGAGCAGAGGGTGTCGGGCGCCGTGGTCCGCCTGGTCGTCGTGTCAGCCACCTCGGGCCTGCTGGCCCTGCCCCTGGCGCTGACGGCGACGACGACCGTGGCAGGCGGGCTCGGGGCCTGGTGGCTGCTGCTGGCGCTGCTGATCGGGGCGACGGCGGGGGCGACCTTCGCCCTCGAGGCGCTGCTCGGTGCGGCGGGCATCGGCGTCGCCGCCACCGTGTTCGTGCTGACGGCGACGCCGTTGGCCCGGACGGTGGACCCGTTCATGCTGCCGACGGTGTGGTCGTCGGTGACGCCGTTCCTGCCGCACGGCGCGGCGCTCGACGTGGCCACCCGGCTGGCGTTCTTCGGCGGCCACGGCATCCTCCGCCCGGGAGGCGTGCTGGTCGCCTGGGTGGGCCTGTCGCTGCTCGTGGTCGGGCTGTCCCGCCGGGAGCAGCGCCGGACATGGGAGGACCGGATCGGTTCCGCCCCGTCGACGGTGTGAGCCGTCAGGACTCGAAGGGGACGAAGCGGGCTGCGCCCTCGATGCTCAGGCCGGCGCTGACCCGCTGGCTCATGTCGGTGGACATCTCGGGCAGGGCATCGCGGTGGAACCAACGGGCGTCGGTGTTCTCCCCGTCGGCCGGGAAGGGGTCGCCGGACTTCCACTGCAGCCGGAACACGATGTTGACGTACTGCGTCTGGTCGCCGTTGGCGTAGGTGTACATCTGCGTGACGTGCACCCAGGCGAGGTGCTCGACGGTCGCGTGGACGTCTGCCTCCTCGAGCACCTCACGGACGGCCGCGTCGGCCGGCTCCTCCCCTGGGTCGACGATCCCGCAGACGGGTGACCACTCGTCGGTGTCGGCGCGCCGCACGAGCAGCACGTCGTCGCCGCGGACCACGATCGCCGTGACGCCGGCCAGCCACAGGGGAGCGGTGCCGATCTGCTCCCTCAGCGTCAGGATGAACTCAGGTGTCGCCATGCCTCCACGCTAACGGCCGGCTCGTCGTCGCGCGGGTCAGGAACCCTTCGTCAGCTCGGCACCCATGCGTTCGATCAGGGTGTGCAGGCCCTTGAGGGGGCGCACCATGACCGTGAACTCGGTGACGAGCAGGTCGTCGTTCCAGGCGATCATGTCGACGCCGTGGAGGTCGATACCGTCGATCGTGGTCGTGAACTCCAGCACCGCGGACGACTCGGCGCGCCACTCGCGGTGATACGTCAGCCCCGGCCCGAGGACCACGATCGCGGCGCTCAGGTACGCCGTCGTCAGGTCGCGACCGACCTGCGGGGTGTGGACCGCCGGCGACCGGAACACCGCGTCGTCGGCCAGGAGAGACCCGATCAGTGACGCGTCGTGGGTCCGGACGATCTCGTGCCAGCGGTCGAGCGGGTGGGTGTCTGTCATGGGTCTTCCTCGTCGTTCGTCGAAGGCGGTCCCCCCACGCTAGTGGCCACCTCGGCGTCGGTCACCGTGGTCGAACTACTGTCGGACCCATGAAGATCGCGTTCCTGGGCCTCGGCCGGATGGGCAGTGAGCTCGTCCGGCACATCATCGAGGACGGTCACGAGGTGACGGTCTGGAACCGGTCGCCCGAGCGCGCCCGGCCGTTCGCCGACCGGGGCGCCCACGTCGCCTCGTCGGCAGCCGAGGCTGTCGTCGGCGCCGAGCTGGTGCTGACGACGCTGTTCGGCCCCGACACGGTGCGGGAGGTCGTGCTGCGCGGTGACCTGCCGTTCGAGCCCGGTGCGACCTGGGTCGACGTGACGACCGTGGCGCCCGCCGACGCGACGGAGTTCGCCGGCTGGGCCGCGCAGCACGACGTGGCCTACGCCCACTCCCCGGTCATCGGCTCGCTGGCCCCCGCCCGGGCGCGCCAGCTCGGCGTCCTGCTGGGCGGCACGCGGGCCGCGACGGATGCCGCGCGTCCCGTCGTGTCGTTGTGGGCCGACCCCGATCGCCTCCACCTGCACGACGACCCCGCCAAGGCCGCGACCGGCAAGCTCGTCGCCAACCTGGCGCTCGCGGTGTCCCTGCAGGGACTCGTCGAGGCGCTGCGACTCGGTCAGGCCGGTGGCATGACGACCGACGAGGTGCTCGCCCAGGTGCAGGACAAGACCATGCTGCAGACGATCGCCGGCATGAAGGGCGACCTGGTCCGTGGCGGTGACTTCGCCGACGCGCAGTTCTCGGTCAACGCGCTCGCCAAGGATCTCGGCCTGATGCGACAGACCTCCGGCGAGCCGCTGCCCGCCGTCGAGGCGGCGGCCGCCTCGCTCGCGGCCCAGGTCGAGCTGGGCCATGGTGAGGACGACGTCGCCGCGATGACGCGCGGCGCGACGGCCTAGACGTTGCGGCGGTACTGCCCGCCGACCTCGAAGAACGCCTCGGTCACCTGCTGAAGCGAGCACACCCGCGCGGCGTCCATCAGCACGGCGAAGACGTTCTCGTCGTTGATCGCCGCGAGCCGCAGCCGCTCGATGGCCTCGGCGGCCTCGCCGGTGTGCGACTCCTGCCATGCGCGCACGCGGGAGAGCTGCGACTCCTTCTCGGCCTCCGTCGCGCGGGCGAGCTCGACGGTCGGCGGCTCCTCGCCATCGACGTGGGGCTTGCGGAACGTGTTGACGCCGATGATCGGCAGCGAACCGTCGTGCTTCTTGTGCTCGTAGAGCATCGACTCGTCCTGGATGCGGCCGCGCTGGTAGCCGGTCTCCATGGCGCCGAGCACGCCGCCGCGCTCGTTGATCGCGTCGAACTCGGCCAGCACGGCCCGCTCGACCAGGTCGGTCAGCTCATCGGTGATGAACGCGCCCTGCGTGGGGTTCTCGTTCATCGCGAGGCCCCACTCCTTGTTGATGATCATCTGGATCGCGAGGGCGCGGCGCACCGACTCCTCGGACGGCGTCGTGACGGCCTCGTCGTACGCGTTGGTGTGCAGGCTGCTGGCGTTGTCGTAGATCGCGATGAGCGCCTGCAGGGTCGTGCGGATGTCGTTGAAGTCCATCTCCTGCGCGTGGAGCGATCGCCCCGACGTCTGCACGTGGTACTTCATCTTCTGCGAACGCTCGTTCGCGCCGTACTTCTCCTTCATCGCGACGGCCCAGATGCGGCGGGCGACGCGGCCGAGGACGGAGTACTCCGGGTCCATGCCGTTGCTGAAGAAGAACGACAGGTTGGGGGCGAAGTCGTCGATGTCCATGCCGCGGGCGAGGTACGACTCGACGTACGTGAACCCGTTGGAGAGCGTGAACGCGAGCTGGCTGATGGGGTTCGCCCCGGCCTCGGCGATGTGATAGCCGGAGATCGAGACGGAGTAGAAGTTCTGCACCGCGTTGTCGATGAAGTACTGCTGGATGTCGCCCATCATCCGCAGCGAGAACTCGGTGGAGAAGAGCGCGGTGTTCTGGCCCTGGTCCTCCTTGAGGATGTCGGCCTGCACCGTGCCGCGCACCTGCTTGAGCGCCTCGGCAGCGGCGATGCCGCGCTCGGCGGCCTGGTCGATCGCGGTGTTGAGGAAGAAGGCGAGCACGGTGGGCGCCGGGCCGTTGATGGTCAGCGACACCGACGTCGAGGGCGCGATCAGGTCGAACCCGTCGAAGAGGATCTTCATGTCGTCCAAGGTGGCGACCGAGACACCGGAGGTGCCGACCTTGCCGTAGACGTCGGGTCGCGGGTCGGGGTCGCGACCGTAGAGCGTCACGGAGTCGAAGGCGGTCGAGAGGCGGGTGGCCTCGCCCTCGTGGCTGAGGATCTTGAACCGGCGGTTGGTGCGCGCAGGGTCGCCCTCGCCGGCGAACATCCGGGCCGGGTCCTCGCCGTCGCGCTTGAACGGGAAGACGCCGGCGGTGAAGGGGTAGTAGCCCGGGAGGTTCTCGTTGCGCCAGAACTTCACCAACTCG